>CAZSUC010000001.1:0-135210 GCA_964610055.1 uncultured Candidatus Saccharibacteria bacterium
CGCTTTGCGCCGAGGCTGTTTCTTACGATTTCACAAAAAGTGAAAATTGGCGGAGAGGGTGGGATTCGAACCCACGAGAGACTTGCATCCCTAGCGGTTTTCAAGACCGCCGCACTAGACCAACTATGCGACCTCTCCAACCACATTACTCTACCTCAACTTGACAAGATTAGTCAAAAGGTATATAATTAAAGTAAGTTGTCGCAATATTTTTGCCCTTTCACTACTCCCATACAGCACGGAGCTAACATGAAAGTCGTTGAATTTCACTCAGTCGACGGGGCTAAAAACCTCATTCCTCCTGGCGGAGTGTCTATTTTCCAGGCAAAAAATCAAATCCTGATCTATGCCGCCGCCCGAAGCGTAGCCGACAAAGTCGCCCAAGTACTTAACACTTCTTACACAGAACGCAACGACGGTTTGTTCGTGTTTTCGCTCACTGTACCTGGCCAAACCGTCAGGGACGTCAAACTCCTGCTCGTGCCCATCCGCTAGCAGAACAGTCCCCGCTCACTTTTACCCGCGCATCTCGCGCGGGTTTTTCATATCTGTACTACTCGCACTGCGCTGTCGTATCCGCCTGTTTTTCTTTTCAAACCTGACACCACCACCACTGCGTCCCCCGATTTCACAAACCCTTTCTTCTCAATCATCTTTAATGCCCGCTCCACCATCTCTTGTGACTGACGGTAATAACCAACATCTAATGGAATCAATCCCCACGACAACAACATTTGTTGCCGTGTGCGCGGTTCATCCGTCGCCGCAAACACTGGTCGCTCTGGTCTGAATCGCGACACTGCCCGCGCCGAATACCCGGAATGAGTCGTCACCAAAATTGCCGCCGCGTTAATGTGTCGCGCCAATTCCACCGCCACCGCCGCCACCGCTGTCGGCACCGGTTCTCCGATAGCTTCTCGATGCGGCATCAAATCATCCAACGGCCCTGCTTCCGTGTCTTGAATAATTTGAGACATTATCTCTACTGTCTTCGCTGGATACATACCCACCGCCGTTTCTCCTGACAACATCACCGCGTCTGAATGATCAATCACTGCATTCGCCACATCCGACACCTCAGCTCGTGTCGGCCGCGCGTTATATTGCATTGAATCCAACATATGCGTCGCTGTAATTACTGGCTTAGCTGCCACCACACATTTAGCAATCAATTCTTTTTGACGTAACGGCACTCGCGTTGCCGGTGTTTCTAATCCCAAATCACCTCGCGCAATCATAATCCCATCCGCTTCCTCTAAAATCTCATCAAAATGATGTAACGCTTCATGCTTTTCAATCTTTGCGATTATCGCCGGTGGCGCCATATTCTTCGGCAAAAAACGATTTATCGCTTGCCGTAAAGCCTGCACATCATCTACTCGCCGCACAAACGACAACGCCACAAAATCAATGTCATGCTGTAACGCAAATCTTAAGTCCTGTTCATCCTTCGGCGTTAAAGCCTCCACTGACAATGTCACCGTCGGCACATTAATTCCTTTAAACGACTTTAATCGTCCGCCCGCCAGCACTTTCGCCTTAATTATCGGCCCGTCCGTACTTAAAACTTCCAATTCCTTCGTACCATCATCAATTAAAATCCGATCGCCCCGGCGTACATCGTACGCCATTCGTTCGTACGGCACTGGTATCACTCCCGGACCCGCGCTCATGACTCCCGCCTGCATCGTGACAATCTTATCTTCCACCAAATTCAATCCTTCATCTCCTAATTTTCCTACTCTAATTTTAGGTCCCTGTAAATCAACTAAAATCCCCACGTGCTTCTCCTGCTCTTTCGCAACTGCTCTAATTTTCTCCAGCGTCTCCAAAAAAGCATCATAATCGCTATGGGAAAAATTCATTCTCACTATATCCATGCCCGCACCCATCATACTGCGTAACATCCCTTTCGAAGACGACGCCGGTCCAATCGTCGCCACAATCCGTGTCCGCTTTAAGTTTTTTATAGGCGCCTCCATATTGTGCTGTTAGAAATTTATCGACCAATCAATGATCGAAAAAAACTAGCGACTATTTGCCAAAAACCTCGCCGCGTTTCCGTTGGCACAATTGGACTTGGGCTTGGTAAAATTGAAACTGAAATAACATTCTGTTGTTGCTCTACTTTTTGCTCATTCTTATTCGTTCCTGTTCCTTCATCACACACCACTTCGCACGGATTAAGTGGACAACCATCTGCTCCTAATTCAACTGGAGCTGGCACACACCCTTCTGACATTACATCATCACATAACACATCTGGACACACTACCGGACCATTAACCTGACCCGCTGCTGTCGTCCACCACAAAGCAGTCCCCCCTATTAACAACACTCCTGCTATTCCTATATATATACTTCTTTGTTTCATATCTTCTTCATGCTACTAAAATTCCTGACTTAAATCGAGATTTTCTCGGCCCAATTACCAATTATCGGTACTTTCCACTTCCGTCCCTGCAAAGCCATTATCATTCCGACTACATCTGCCATCAGTAAAATCACGAATAATAGACTACCACCCGCACTCCACCAAGCCACCGCTATCCCCGCTAACACAAACCCAACCGATAAAAGCAAACCTTGGCGAATGTGAAAATTCACAAAGCTATCTTTCTTATACCGCGCCAACGGCGCAATCACTAACACAAACAAATACGCCATCGCCGCGTATAATCGAATTTCATCTACATCCGTTATACCTGTTTGATCATTATTCATCTTCTCATTATCCGTCCTTGGGTCAATAAAACAAGCCCCGGATAAAACCGGGGCTTGTTTGCTGCCTCACAGCGTCCTTACATCATTCCGCCCATGCCACCCATGCCGCTCATATCCGGAGCTGGCATATCCTTCTTTGGTTCTGGCTTATCTGTCACTACTGCTTCCGTTGTTAACATGATTGAAGCAATCGAAGAGGCGTTTTGTAACGCTGAGCGTGTCACCATCTTTGGATCCACAATTCCAGCTTCAAACATATTCACATACGTGTGATTCTCCGCGTTATAACCCAACTTAAAGTTTTGCTTGCGAATCTCTTCCACGATCACTGAGCCTTCTTTACCTGCATTCGCTGCAATCTGACGCACCGGCTCTTCTAACGATCGCATCACTAACCGCATTCCGGTTAAGTAATCCGGATCCAAGCCGCCGTCTTTATCCAACTTTGTCACTTCTTTTGAGACGGCATCGGCTGCTTCCAATAATGCTAATCCTCCTCCTGGCACAATGCCTTCTTCCACCGCCGCTTTTGTAGCCGATACAGCATCTTCCACGCGATGTTGCTTTTCTTTTTGTTCAGTTTCAGTTGCTGCTCCGACTCGAATCACTGCTACCCCACTGGCTAATTTGCCTAAACGTTCTTGCAGCTTTTCGCGATCAAAATCAGATGTTTCACGTTCAATCGCTTGGCGAATTTGGGCAACCCGTGCATCAATTTCTTTTTGCTCGCCCTTACCGCCTACGATCACGGTTTCGTCTTTGCTGGCCAAGATCCGATCCGCTCGACCCAACATGTTAACTTCAACATTTTCTAACTTCAGACCAACTTCTTCGCTAATCACTTGTCCGCCAGTCACCACCGCAATATCCTGCAGCATTTCTTTGCGTCGATCGCCGAATCCCGGCGCCTTCACCGCCACTGTTTGAAAAATCCCGCGAATCTTATTCACAATCAAAGTCGCTAACGCTTCTCCATCAACGTCTTCTGCAATAATCACTAATTCTTTCTTTCCGGCCTGCATCAATTTTTCCAGTAACGGCAAAATATCAGCAATCGCTGAAATCTTTTTGTCGGTAATTAAGACATAAGGATCTTTCATTTCCGCCTCCATTTTTTCGGAATTCGTTACCAAATACGCACTGACATATCCTTTATCAAACTTTAAACCTTCCACCACTTCCGATTCCAAGCCTAAGGACTGGGATTCTTCCACGGTAATCACCCCGTCTTTGGTCACTTTTTCCATGACTTCGGAAATAAGTTTTCCAACCTCCGGATCCTGGGCAGAAATTGTCGCAACTTGTTCAATCTCCCCCTTACCTGAAACTTCTTTCTTCTGCTTGTCTAACGATTCCACCGCCACCTTAGTTGCTGCTTCAATCCCGCGTCGCAACACCATTGGGTTTGCTCCGGCTGCCAAATTCTTCAGGCCTTCATTAAACATTTGTTGAGCTAAGACTGTCGCAGTTGTTGTTCCATCACCCGCGATATCATTCGTTTTTTCCGCAACTTGCTTCACTAATTCTGCTCCCACATTCTCGAACTTGTCTTCTAGCTCGATTTCCTTTGCAATCGTTACTCCGTCATTTGTAATCACCGGGGAACCAAAACCCTTGTCCAACACTACGTTGCGACCTCTCGGCCCTAGGGTTACTTTTACTGCATTCGCTAATTGGTCGACGCCTCGGCGCAATCCCTCCCGCGCTTTGTCGTCAAAAAAGATTTGTTTTGCCATATATAAATAAGTTAGTTAACAATACCAAATTACCCGCGCAAAATTGCGAGGATTTTTTCTTCGTCAATCACCAAGTACTCTTCTTCATCAATTTCAACTTCATCGGGAGCGTACTTTGTAAACAACACCTTATCACCTACCTTAACACTCATTTCTGCTCGCGCGCCGCTTTCCATTAATTTACCTGGACCAACCGCGACTACTTCGCCTTGCATTGGTTTCTCTTGATCAACTGTATCCGGTAAAACAATTCCGGATGCCGTTACCTCTTCTTTTGAGAGGGGTTTTACGACCACCTTGTCATGTAATGGTTCAATCTTCATAAGTAATTCTTTTACTTAATGATTAAAAGGAATATCTTCCAATTAGCACTCTAACAAGCCGAGTGCTAATCAGTCAAGAGTTTATATCAATCGTTCTTGTCCTGAGTCGCCGTTAAATACTGCCGCCACTCGCTCGGATTTACTCCCCGGATGAAACGCTAATTCCCACGCCGATACTGCCACCCGTCCGCCGACATGTGGCTGATTGTGCCACTTAATCGTTTGGCGCTGCATCCACTCCGCTCCCCGTTCCGCCATTTCTCCTATTTTTCCCGCTATCATTAACTCACCAATCCGCCGCACTCCTCTGGTTATACTTCCCGCTTTAACCGCCTGCACTGGACTGATCATTGCTAAACTTGTGGGTCGCATAATAAACTGCTCCGCCCATTTGCGATTAACTTGGCGAAATTTTCTTAACTTTTCTAACCCCGTTATCGCTGTTAAATTGTGATACATCATAGCCGTATATATGTTTCTAATCTCCGGATTAATTACTAACGCATCCTCCGCTAAATAATGATTTAAACACAACTTTCCCGGCGCATCTTTATGCCAATATTTTCGCCGTTTACCTGTTATTTGCGCCGCGCATAATAACAGCAATCTCGTTAACCAAATCCTGCCTTTCGCCGTTACGACTAACAAATCAATGTCACTTCGTTTACGTGTATGATTCGCTGCCAACGAACCGGAAACTGCTAACATCTGCACCCCCGGCACCCACATTAACCATCGCGCCAATCGCCGCGCCTGCTTCCATTTCATTTGCGCTTCTGTCATCCGTTTTCTCGTCTCTATTACATTACCTAATTTGCCTTTCAAAACATAAAACCCGTCTCGAGTATCCAATCGTTCCTTCAGCCAACTGGAACTCTGTAACATCTCCCTTATTTCTTTTAAACCAAACGTTCGATGCCCTCCCCATCGTTCCTCTTGTTTGCCTGGCGGCATGATTAAACAGCGCCACATCTGTACCGGCGTCACTGCTTGATCGAAAATATCGTAATACCTCACCGTGTGGTACAGCGCTTCTTCTAAAAAACTGACACTCATTCCTTTTATGCGTCCAAACTTTCTGCTTCCTCCGTCTGACTATCATCCCCTGTATCCAATGTATATACCCGCATCACTTCTTCCCCAAACCGATTAAATTCTTGCTTCACTAATTTAACTTGATGAAACTGAACGTATCGATCAGCATCCGGTAAAGTTGATTGGGTGAAAATAATTTGCTGCCCTGCTTCCAATTCAGTTAAATGACTTTGCTCGGGATTTAGCTGCACCCACTTATGCAAAGCTTCATCGGGATGCACTTCATCTCCCACCGTGTGCTCATGTGCCGCGACGCTCGTTAAAAAATGGACTGTCTGCAATGAGAAAGCATCCAAAACCAAATATGGCCGCATCTCACCCTCTTCAGCCAACTGATTAATATAATTTGATACCACCGTTAAATCGCCCCGATACGCATAATGCGCTTCCGCGTCATTGCGGGAAATTAAGAAATATAATGTCCCGTCATACAACCCGCTTAACATTAATAATCCTCCCGCTCCGCCCAGTACTGCCGCTTGTACCTGTTGCCATGTCATCTTTCTCTTTAACCAATACAAACTAACTGATCCCGCCGTTCCTGCCATCATAAATATCGGCACCAACATTCCAATTGATCTTAATCCATGCGGTATTCCTTCCGCTGTCGTCACCACTGGCGCCAACATCCCACCCAGTAATAACAACAAATAGGGGAATATCATATCCAAATGCAGTTCTTCTCCTTTAAAAATCTTATAAACACATTCCACGGTTCCGTTGATCACCCATGCCAAACCCAATAAACCTAAAATTCCAACTAGCGGATTCAGTAGGGGAAACCCCGCCACGTTATGTCTCCAATTTAAATCGCCGCTCCCTGCAAAAAACGACATGAGCGTTTCTCTAGTTGAATACCATAATGTCCCCATTAAAGTTCCACCTCCATACTCACGTTGCAAATCTGCACTAAATACTGATACCTGTCCTGCTCTCCCCACAAAATCCTCCGGATTTTGCACAAAATACCAACCCAACGGGGCAAATACTATCACTGCTGCTGCCAGCCCCGCTAACATTTGCCAACCATAACGCTTCCAATGTTCTAACCCGACCTTTTTATGCAAAGCCGCTAACAATAATATCACTGCTATTCCCGCCACCACCCCCACCATAATGCGAAAGGCGATATAAGTGTAAAATCCACCGGCAAAAGCTGCGCCTGCCAACACCGCATAAATATACGATCGTTTAATTTGGCCTTTTTTAACTGATTGCACCACATATCCAACCCACGCCGTAAACAAAGCTAAAAATAGGGGAATGAGAATCGCCCTAAATCCAGTCCGCGATAAAGTTGTATGCCAATAGCTTGTCGCCAGCAAAAAAGCTGCCAACACTCCGCTTAACCGACCAAACCAGACTCGCGTCGCAAAATATATTGAGAAGACCGTGAGAATACCAACTACTGCTGCTACCGCATGCAATTGCCAAACACCCACACCAAACAATGCAATCGACGCCGCTTCTAAATAATAGAACAACGCTTCTCGCCCATTACCGCGCGGATAAAAGGGTCGCATATCCCCGTCTAAGATCAATAACGCATCTTCCCCATTAGCCGCTTCATCTGGAAATAATCCGGGGGGATAGTTTTTAATATCATACAGTCGAAACCACATCGCCAAGACCACAATCCCTATTACCATCAAGCCGGTTATCCACGCCCGTTTACTCATGCACACATTGTAGCAAAAAACCCCACAAATTTAATAAATGTTATACTAATCTACATGTTCAACGGTCTATCCCGTCGCAAAACAATCTATGCGTTTTTTGGAGCCATTACTGGCGCAATTCCTGGATTAATCTGGATTTGGTTTTTTAATTCAATTGCTATTGGACTAGGGGAAGAAGAATTTCTTTTTACTACTCAATATCCTCTCGCCTCAATTTTGTTAGTAGTTATCCCAATGGCTATCGCGATTAACTATTCTTTATACGTTGCGACTATAGCTAATAACCATCGCCGATTCAAACTCGCTTTAGTTATTCCAGGTATTACATTGGTAACTATCTTTTTGTATATATCATTCGTCGTGCTGACTCATCTTCTCTCATACTAATCTACATGTTCAACGGTCTATCCCGTCGCAAAACAATCTATGCGTTTTTTGGAGCCATTACTGGCGCAACCATTATCTGTGCCTCAGTTACAACATTCACCACGCACACTACCAACGCCACCGCGCAAACCTTGATACGCATCACAATCACTCCTTATGCAATTGTCAGAGAACAAAAAACGTGTCTTAAATTTAATAAAATTGTTCTAGCGAAGCAAAGCTAATTTAACTTTATCCCAGCATCTTCTTTAAATATTGCCCGGTATAACTTTGTTTAACCTGTGCCACTTCTCGCGGTGTACCTACCGCCACCACCGTCCCGCCATGATCACCGCCATCCGGCCCCATATCAATAATATGATCGGCCGACTTAATGACATCTAAATTATGTTCAATCACTAACACTGAATTACCCTTATCAACCAACCGCTGTAACACCGCCAACAATCGCCGCACATCATCAAAATGCAAACCAGTCGTTGGCTCGTCTAAAATATACAAAGTTTTACCTGTCGCCCGTCGCGATAATTCAGTCGCTAATTTAATCCGCTGCGCTTCTCCACCCGACAAGGTTGTCGCTGGCTGACCCAAGTGAATATATCCTAGCCCCACATCGTTCAAAGTTTGCATTTTATCTCTAATTGTCGGCACTGGTTTGAAAAATTCCAACGCCTGTTCCACCGTCATATCCAATACATCTGCAATCGTCTTCCCTTTATATTCCACCTCCAACGCCTCCGCGTTATACCGCTTCCCATGACACTCATCACACTCAACATAAACATCCGGCAAGAAATGCATCTCAATCTTTAGCACTCCATCGCCCTGACACGTCTCACATCGTCCACCCTTCACATTAAATGAGAACCGCCCCGCCTGATACCCCCGCACTCGCGCTTCTTCGGTTGCGGCAAACAAATCTCTAATAGACGTAAACACACCGGTGTACGTGGCTGGATTACTTCTCGGCGTTCGACCAATCGGAGACTGATCAATCGTAATTACCTTATCTAAATTACTTAATCCAGTAATCTTTTCGTATCTTCCCGGTTGCGTGCGAGCGCGATGAAATTCTCGCGCCAACACTTTCGCCAAAATATCATTGATCAAAGTTGATTTTCCCGACCCCGACACCCCTGTCACACACGTAAATACACCCAATGGAATATCGACTGTTACGTTTTTCAAATTATGCTCGCTCGCATTTTTTATACTCAACACCTTCCCCGAACCGTGGCGATATTCTTTCGGCGCTTCAATTTCTAATTTACCAGCTAAATATTTTCCGGTTAAAGTCGCGCTGCGCTCTAACTGCTTCGGTGTTCCTTGAAAAACCACCACGCCGCCATGCTTACCCGCACCCGGACCAATATCAATTACCTGATCCGCCATCCGAATAGTTTCCTCATCATGTTCAACTACCACCACGCTGTTACCTAGATCACGCAAGTTAATCAATGTCTTAATTAACCGACTATTGTCACGTTGGTGTAATCCAATCGATGGTTCATCTAAAATATACAGCACACCCACCAAGCCTGATCCAATTTGAGTCGCCAACCGAATCCGTTGCGCTTCTCCGCCAGCTAAAGTTGAAGCTCGTCGATCCAAAGTCAGATAAGATAATCCCACATTCTCTAAAAACTGCAACCGATCACAAACTTCCTTTAAAATCTGTTTAGCAATCTTTTGTTTTTGCTCACCAAATTCCAGATTTTTACCCGCACGCATTGTCCGGAAAAAATCTAACAGCTTATCTACCGGCATCGTCACAATTTCATTGATATTTTTCCCACCCACCGTCACTGCTAAAGGACCTGGTTTTAATTTCTTCCCCTGACATACCGGACATTCCTGCTCTATCATATATTGCTCAATCTCCAGCTTCATCGCTTCACTGCTAGACTCGCGATAACGACGCATTAATTGCGGAATTACCCCTTCATACACCGTTTCCCAAGTCCCGCGCTGAGTGCGCACTGTAATCGCTATATCTGAACCATATAATATTTTTTCTAAATCCTGCGCCGGCAAATCCTGCACTGGCACTTGCATATCAATTCCTTCCGCCCGGGCAAATGTTCGTAGCAACTTATCATACCATCGACTACGTCCCGATTTACTCCAGGGCTTAATTGCCCCTTCCGCTAAACTTAATCGTCGATTTGGCACCACTAAATCTTCAGAAATTTCTTGTTTCGTTCCTAATCCCGTACATTCCGGACATGCTCCATGCGGAGAATTAAATGAAAAATCCCGTGGCTCAATCGACGGTAAACTTACCCCACATTCCGAACAAGCAAAATCTTCCGAAAAATTCCATTCCTGATCCCCCTCAGCCTCCGCCACCACCACTAAACCACCACCATGTTTCACTGCTGTTTCCAAAGAATCAATTAACCGCGGCTTATCTGGTTTGTCTTCCAAGAAATATCGATCCACCACGATTTCAATCGTGTGTCTCTTTTGTTTATCCAATTTTATTCCTAACGCTTCATCTAATTCATACGCTGTTCCGTCCAATCTAACTCTGGCATAACCTAAATTGCGCACATCTTCCAATACTTGCCGATGCTCTCCTTTCCGATCTCGCACAATCGGCGCTAAAATCAACAACTTACTTCCGTGCGGTAACTTCACTACCTGATCCGCCATTTGCTTAACTGATTGACGCTCAATCAAACGTCCGCATTGTGGACAATGTGCTGTCCCAGTGCGTGAATACAACAAGCGTAAATAATCATATATTTCCGTTACTGTTCCAACCGTCGAACGCGGATTCCTGGAAGACGTTTTTTGATCAATTGAAATAGCAGGGGAGAGACCATCAATCTGATCAACATCAGGTTTATCCATCAAGCCTAAAAATTGCCGCGCGTAAGCCGACAACGATTCCACATATCTACGCTGGCCTTCCGCATACAACGTATCAAACGCCAAAGAGGACTTCCCCGAGCCAGACAATCCGGTTAAAACCACCAGCTTATTCCGTGGAATTTTCACCGTAATATTTCGCAGATTATGCACCCGCGCTCCTTTGATTACAATTTCATCGGCCATAGCAAAGAATTAGTATAGGCTGTTTGTCAACTCAGAGCAACCTCGCTTAAAAGACAATTTCGCTTTATCTCGGTAACATACATAATATATGTCGGAAAATTTGGCTCAGCAATTAAAAAGTTTACCAGCCCAACCCGGAGTTTACATTTTTAAAAATTCCGCCGGAGAAGTGCTTTATGTTGGCAAAGCCAAAAAACTGCGTTCTCGGGTCCCCAGCTATTTTCGCCCTCGCGCCAATTTAGACCCCGCCAAAGCCCGCATGGTTCCTAAAATCTCCTCTCTCGACACTATATTGTGCGACACTGAGATAGAAGCCCTAGTTTTAGAAGCCAACCTCATCCGCCAACACAAACCTCCATATAACGTCCTGCTCACCGACGATAAATTTTACCTCTTCATAAAAATAACCAACGAACCCCTCCCCCGCATCTACCCTGTACGACGTATTTCGCCAGACGGCGCAAAATATTTTGGTCCCTACTCCTCCGCCAAGTCAGTCCGCGATACTCTGCAATTACTTCGTCGCATCTTCCCTTATCATGGCGAAAAAGATCATCCTCGTGATCGCATCTTTCCTCATTCCCTTTTCCATACTAATTCCAATCACCCTGCTCATATTACTCCCGCCGAATATCAGACCAATATTGCTCAAATCACTCGTTTTCTTCAGGGTGATCGGGACGAAATTTTACAGACCCTTACTTCTGGCATGCGCCTTGCTTCACAAGCGCACGAATATGAACGTGCCGCTCTTTTTCGTGATCAAATCACAGCTATCGAACGCCTTGAAGGTAATCAAAAAGTATATTTGTCTCGCCCCGAACCATTTGACGTCTTCAGTCTTGCTCATGAAAAAACTCGCACCGCTGCTAATATTTTTTCTATTCGTAAAG
Source organism: uncultured Candidatus Saccharibacteria bacterium (assembly GCA_964610055.1). Taxonomy (GTDB): domain Bacteria; phylum Patescibacteriota; class Andersenbacteria; order UBA10190; family UBA10190; genus CAZSUC01. Next base: position 11,898 of record CAZSUC010000001.1, read on the forward strand.
GAAAACTTTTAGCCAAAAATACTTTCTTACTGAAACATTCTCCCGGCACAACTACTTCTGATATCCTCCGCCAATTTCTACTTCAATATTATCGCGATGCCCAAGACATTCCTCAACGCGTCTTTTTACCTGAACTCCCTGCCGATAGTTCCGTGATTCGTCGCTGGATTAATCCTCATCATCCGCCTCGCTTTACCATTCCTCAGCGGGGATCCAAAAAGAAACTGCTTACCATGGGCATCGCTAACGCCCAACAATTACTTACTCATGAACGCACTCACTTTGAACAAGACGCTCGCCTCAAACAAGCTCTCAGTGAATTAACCCAGGCTTTGCATCTCTCTTCCCGTCCACTACATCGGATTGAAACTTATGATATTTCGAATACTCAGGGCACTAACGCCACCGGCTCTATGGTTGTCTTCATCGACGGTCACCCTCGTCCGGGCGAATACCGCAAATTCCGCCTCAAACCAGAGCCGGATCTTCCTGCCGGACAAGCTAATGACTATCGCATGCTCCAACAAGTCCTCTCCCGACGTTTTAGTGTTAAACACTCCGACTGGACTCAACCCGACCTCGTTATCATTGACGGCGGTAAAGGCCAACTGTCTTCTGCTCTCAAAATCATGCGCGAACTTGCTCCTCAAATCCCAGTTGTGTCTCTCGCCAAACAAGAAGAGCTGTTATTCCTTCCTAACCAATCCGAACCAGTCCGACTACCTTATGATTCCGACGCTCTTTATCTCGTTCAGCGTATGCGCGACGAAGCTCATCGTTTTACTATTCAATACCATCGCTTACTTCGCAGCCGCCGCTCCACCCGTTCTGTCCTTGATGACATTCCTGGCATCGGCCCCAAGACCAAACGTAAGTTGCTCCGCCACTTTGGTTCCATCCAACGTCTCCGCTCCAGCTCCCTGGCTGAGTTGGAAGCCGTCATCGGTAGCAAAGCTGCTGTCCTAAAAGAATTTTTATAGTAATTGTGGTAAAATATAAAGACAAATTTATAAAACATTGTCAACCTTGACGCCTTCCTCATCCTTCCGTAACGTAGAGGATTGACACTTCATCTACCTATGACTTTCTCAGACATCGCCCTTATTATCGTCTCACTTGGCCTTATCTCTGCCATACTATTGCAAAACCGCTCAGCCGGACTCGGCGGCGCTTTTGGCGGCGGTGAAGGCTTTTATGTCCGGCGCGGTAGCGAAAAACGGCTTTTCCAAATCACTGTTATCCTAGCCGTTATTTTCCTCGTTATTGTCGCTTCCCACCTTTTCGTAAACTAAAACCTTGGCCTTTAATCAGCCCCTCAATCTATCCCTATTCACTCGGCGTTTACCTGTTATCCTAGCGCTTGTTCTCCTCTCTGTCGGTGGTATTTTCTTACTCACTCGCGCTGACCGCCAAGCTCGCGACACTATTCGCAAGCATCATCTACAAGATATAGAAGACTCATTGTATTTAGCCTATTCGACTCACGGTGAATATCCGCCTTATGGAGTTTCTTCTTGGTGCGGTCGTCTTAATGATCCAGCTAACGCAGAAATCCGCGCCCAAATTGAAACCAGCCTACGCCAAAAAATTGAAAAATACGCTAATCCTGATAAACCTTTCCCAAGCGACCCTAGCTATGCCGGCACCAATCAAGACTATTTTTACTGGAAACACAGTCCTGCTTCCTTTGAACTTTTTTCCATTTTAGAAGCGGATGACAATAACAATCGCACTGTCACTGCTTGCACTGAAGCCGACGATAGTACTGCTTACGACTACGGCATCAATTCCATTTTACGCGAACAACCCTAGTCCTCATGTTTAAGCTTCCGTCTAATTTTTCGCGTTTACGTTTCCCTAAATTACAGTGGCCCGCTTTTACTGAACGTATTCGCACTCATCTTTCGCGTACCGAACAAGCCTTGCTCGGCTGGCTCATTCTTTTAGTTTTCGTTTCTGGAATTTGGAGCTTAGTTGGATATATCGGCCGCCATACCGAACTCATTGCTCAAACCGGCGGTACTTACACCGAAGCCGCCGTTGGTCAACCGCGTTATCTCAACCCTATCCTCGCCATCCGCAGTGGTAACGACATTGATGTCGATATTTCTCAGCTCGTCTACTCGTCTCTCTTCAAATTCGACTCTGATTTAAACTTAGTTCCTGATTTAGCCACAACTTACGAGCTCTCCGAAAACGACACTCTTTACACCGTTCACTTACGCAACGATGTCCAATGGCACGACGGCGAACATTTTGATGCTGACGACGTTCTTTTCACTATCCGCAGTATCCAAACTCCTGATTACGGCTCCCCCCTCGAGAGCGATTTTCAAGGCATTGTGATCGAAAAAATTGATGACTACACCATTACCTTCAAACTCAGTAATCCTTACGCTCCTTTTCTCTCCAGCCTGACTGTCGGTATTGTTCCTGAACATGTTTGGGAAGATATCGCTCCTAACAACGCTCCTTTAGCGGAACAAATTCTTAAACCAGTCGGTACCGGCCCTTACCAATTTGCAGAACGAAAAACTCGTCGTAAAACCGGTGAAATTACTGAAATTCACCTCGAACGCAACGACAAATATTATGGCCAGCACCAATATATCGATGATATTATCTTTGCTTTTTACAACAGTTATGACGAAGCCACCCAAGCTCTTGTCTCCGGCCAAGTCGACGGCGTCAGTTTCCTACCACTTCAATATTTAGAAGATATTGAAAAACATAAATCTCTTACCATTCACGAACTTAAGTTACCTCAGTATTTTGCCCTCTTCTTTAATCAACAACGCAATGATATTCTGAACGACTCCGGTATTCGTAACGCCCTTGCTCTCGGTACTAATCGCGAAGAAATCGTTCAAGAAGCCTTGCAAGGTATGGGTGAACCTCTTCAGCTTCCTATTCCGCCTGGTATTTTTGCTTTTAATAATGAATTAGGCGGCTCCAGTTACGACGAGGAAAAAGCCAAACAAAATCTCGAAGAATCTGGTTGGACTGACATTGACGGCGATGGTATTCGTGAAAAAGATGACACACGTTTACACTTAACTATTACCACAACCGATTGGCCTGATTACGTTCGCACGGCTGAAATTATTCAAGCCCAATGGCAAAAAATTGGCATTGAAACTGAAATCCAGCACTACGGTGCCGGCACTATCCAACAAACTGTTATTCGTCCCCGCGACTATGAAATTTTACTCTTCGGTCAAATTTTACCAGCCATCCCCGACCCTTATCCTTTCTGGCATTCCACTCAAACCCGCAGCCCCGGCCTTAATTTCTCCCTCTTCAAAAACGAACAAGTCGATAAGCTCTTGGAAGAAGCCCGCAAAACCATGGATGACTCTGTTCGCCGAGAAAAATATGAAGAGTTTCAAGGTATCATCTTAGACCTCAAACCTGCTCTAATTCTGTATCGTCCGTATTATCTTTTTGCTGCCAAAAACTCTGTGCGCGGTATTAACGCTAATAACGCCGCTTTAACTTCCGGTCGCTTTAATAATATTGAAGAATGGCACGTCCGCACTAAACGCGTTTGGAAATAATTATCCATTGCCGTTTCTGTAAGTCAGTGCCTACAATACCTGTATGCACAACATCATTTCTCAATTACCCGATCAAATTCTTCATTCTTTAGAAGTCAACGCCGCAGTTACGGCTGACTCTCAAGCCGACAGTCTCATCCTGGCCGGCCTCGGCGGCAGCTGGCAACCAGGTGAACTGCTTAATCTCTTAGACCTCCCCACCGTTCCCCTATACATTCACCGCAATTACGGACTACCCCACATTTTTTCTCAAAAACCACTGCTCATCGCGAGCTCATACTCCGGTAATACCGAAGAAACAATCTCCGCTTATGAAGCGGCTCACACCGCCGGTTACCCCATCTTAGTTAATTCCGCCGGTGGTACTTTAGCCGAATGGGCTGCGCGTGATAATTTCCCCTTTGCTAAAATCGACTACCCCGGCATGCAGCCACGCCACACCACCTTAGCCAGCTTCACTGGTCTGTATACCGCCTTGCGCAACGCTGGTTTAGTTAAAGATATTACTAACGATTTAGTTACTGCCGCCGCTACCCTGCGCACAGTTTTAGCCGACATCGAAACTCCAGCCCAAGCTGTAGCCGACACTCTCGTCGGTAAAATCCCGCTATACATCGCTTCTGATGAAATGGCCTATGCCGCTTGGAATTTCAAAATCCAAACTAACGAAAATACTAAAGCGCCCGCATTTTGGAATAAGCTGCCGGAAGCCAATCACAACGAACTGGTCAGTTTCAGTTCCTTGAAAACAATTTTCTCTGATCCAACTCACGCCCCGCAATTTCACGCTGTCTTCCTGCACAGCAGTCTCGATTACCCCCGCACTCAAACTCGCCTTAAGATTACTCGTGACCTGTACGAACAATGGGGCATTACAACAACTGACCTGGTTTTGGCTGGTACTTCTCGCCTTGATCAAATCTTTTATGCCATCGCCTTTGGTCTCACCACCACCTTAGCTTTAGCCGAAAAATACGGCATCGACCCTATCCCCGTCGCTGGAGTTGAAGACTTTAAGTCCCGCCTTAAAAAAGCCTCTTAATATGGCCTATTAATCACGCAGAATTGGTAAACGTACTGCAATATTAAACATTATACTAAATACTAAATATGAGGCCTGGTCCAAAACCAAAGGGCTGCGTATCTATTCAATGGTCATCAAAATTCGCTTATGCAATTGGTCTTCTTGTAGCAGATGGCTGCTTACTCAATGATGAACGACACATTGATTTTACATCCAAAGATTTAGGACAGATACAAACATTTAAAAAATGCTTGGGACTCAAAGTAAAAATCGGTACAAAAATATCAGGAACAGGCAAAAAATCTTACCGCATACAATTTGGGGACGTACTATTTTACAAGTTTCTTATACAAATCGGACTATCTACAGCAAAATCAAAAACAATATCGGGTGTTTCTGTGCCCAACCAATATTTCCCTGACTTTCTTCGAGGCTATTTTGACGGAGATGGAACTAGTTATTCTTTCTATGATTCTATATTTCCAAAAAGTTATAGATTCTACATTGGATTTACGACTGCCAGCCCTAAGTTTGTCCATTGGTTAAGAAAGAAAATCAAAGATCTAGTACACGTAAAAGGACATATTTTCAATTATCCCAACAATAACTATTTCCAACTTAAATACTCAAAGCGTGAAGCCGTGGCAATTTGTCAATACATGTACAAGAAAAACAGTATCTACTTTTTAAAAAGAAAATATTTGAAAATTCAAAATTCTATACGCATAATCAATCAATGCCGAGGTGGTGAAATTGGTAAACACGCTACGTTCAGGTCGTAGTGCTCGCAAGGGCTTGCGGGTTCAAGTCCCGCTCTCGGCACAAGAATTACTTATTTTTTATTTACAGTTCCCTATTTCTCCATAGTTCCTAATCTAAAAATTAGATTTTACTCGAAACACTATACTAATATTAAATTTAATAATTCTTACCGTCTTCTGAACCAGTATCACTGTCTATACCTGTCTAGAAGTCAGAGATATAAGCAATAGAAGATTTGTTATTTGCTCTAATAAAAGATAAAGACTAATTCTTGCTAATTTCCAGTACCTTTATAAAACACCGTTATGACTCACTATACCTGCACCGAATGCCATGGCGTCTCAGACACCCCTGGCGTTTGCCAAGACCCCGACTGCCTGAAACAAGAGCAAGAGCTCACTCCTTGCGACTGCACCGACGGCGAGCACGGCGCTGATTACGACGAAGATTACTACGCTCATTAGCTCAAAGTTTGACAAATACACTCCCTTCTGCTAAGCTTCATACAGGTACTTCCGTGATGCACGAAAACGCGTGTTTATTTCTGACATTCCTTTTCGCGTCCCACGGCAATCGTTTTCTGTAATTAAACTTGGTTGTTACCACCCTACTGCTGTAATAACCAGACAAACGAATACCCGTGTGTCCTAGCTATATTTAGCTAATAGTTTTTGACTTTAATTTATTTATTAAAATTTAATTCTCAGTAATGAATCAATCTAATTCCGGTACGGCTGTTAAGCGTACTATTCCAACTCCTCCGCCGATCCCTCAGCGGCCAGCGGCTATTCGTCGTCCTCAATCTACAGTCACCGCGGCTCCAAAAGCTCGTCCCGACTCCAAACGACGCCGTCCTTCTGACAACAATCGTCGTCCTAATAATCGCCGTCCTGGCGGCCGCGCTCCGCGTGGCCGTGGAGGTCGCAATGTTGGTGTCCATTTTGGCCCATCCCGCAGCGCCTCTACTCAAGATATTAAACAACCACCTCGCAATCCTGATGCCATGCATCTTTTGCCTTTAGGTGGCTTAGAAGAAATTGGCCGTAATTCCGCTGCCGTTGAATACAAAGACAGCATCGTTATTATCGACATCGGTCTCATGTTCCCGACCGAGAATATGCACGGCATTGACTATATCATCCCTGATATTTCTCCTCTGTATGGCAAAGAGAAAAAAATCAAAGGTGTGATTATCACCCATGCTCACTACGATCACTTTGGCGGCGCTCCTCATATCTTGCCTAAACTTGGCAATCCTCCCGTTTACGGTTCTGAATTCACTACACGTATTTTTCAAAAACGCCACGCTGAATTCCCGGATTATGCTAAACCGCAAATTCACGTTGTCCAACCTAACCAAAGTTTCCGCTTAGGTGATTTTGAGATTGAAACTTTTCACGTTAATCATTCCGTTCCTAACGCTTTTGGTGTCGTTGTTCGTTCCCCGGCCGGATCTATCGCCTTCACTGGTGATTTCAAATTCGACCACAACCCCGTTAACGACAAACCCGCCGACGAAGAACGTATTAAAGAATTAGCTGCTAAAGGCATTAGCGTCCTTTACACTGATTCGACCGGCGCCGAAAAAGAAGGTCACTCAATTTCCGAGTCAATTATCGAAACTAATCTCGATAAAATTTTCGACGCTCATCCTAACCAGCGCATCATCACCGCTACCTTCTCCACCATGATCGATCGTCTGCAACAAATGATTTCGGTCGCCGAAAAACATGGTCGGAAAGTTGCGATTGACGGCTACTCCATGAAAACCAACGTCGAAATCGCACGTGAAATCGGTTTCATGAAAGTTAAGAAAGAAACTATTATCACCCCTGAAGAAAGCAACAAGCTTCCGCCAGGCAAAGTCCTTATTCTTTGCACCGGTGCTCAAGGTGAAGACAACGCTGTTCTTATGCGTTTGGTTAACAAAGAACATCGTAGTCTTGAGTTACAAGCCGGCGACGTTGTTATCTTCTCCTCGTCAGTCATCCCTGGCAACGAAGCTTCCGTGCAAATTGTTAAAGATCAGATCTACAAACAAGGCGCCGAAGTGTATCACTACAAGATGATGGATATTCATTCCGGTGGTCATGGTCATCGCGACGACTTGGTTCACATGATGGAACTGATGCAACCTCAGTACGTTATTCCTGCTCACGGCTATTTCAGTTTCCGTGCCGAACACGCTAAATTAGCGGTTGCTCACGGCATCCCTCGCGATCACATTCTTTTGCCCAGCAACGGTGAAGTCATTGAAATTACTCCACACAAAGTCCGTCTCAACGGTGAAAAATATGAAATTAGTCACGTCATGGTTGACGGTCTCGGTGTCGGTGATGTCGGTAACGTAGTTCTACGTGACCGCCAAATCCTTGCCGCTGACGGTATGGTTGTTTTAATTGCCACCGTTGACGGTCGCACCGGAGAAGTCATTGGCGAACCTGATTTAATCACGCGTGGTTTCATCTATATCAAAGAACATCAACAGTTGGTCAAAGATACCCGCACTAAGATTAAAGACATTATTCGCAAACAAACCGGCAAACGCGGTGAACCGAATTGGACTCACTTGAAAGCCAACCTACGCGACGATATTGGTCAATTCCTCTTCCAGAAAACCGAACGTCGCCCCATGGTTTTGCCTGTTATCGTTGAAGTCTAAACTCTGAATTGTCATCTTGGCAGCTTGCCTAACAGGCAAGCTGCCTTTATCGTGACAATATGACTCAAGACTTTGGCCGAATTTTTTCCGGCATTCAACCCTCAGGATCACTCCACATCGGTAACTATTTAGGCGCCATGAAAGAATGGGTTCGACTATCTCAAAACTCGGACGCTTTCTTCTGCATTGTCGACGAACACGCTATTACCGTTCCTTATGAACCCAAGGATTTACCTGATCGTGTTCTCCAAACCGCCGCCTGGTATTTAGCCGCTGGTATCAATCCTGACCACAGCATCATTTTTGTCCAATCGCACGTCCCCGCTCACACTGAGTTAGCTTGGCTCCTCATGTCCGTTACGCCTTTCGGCGAACTCTCCCGCATGACTCAATTCAAAGACAAGTCTCTCAAACAAGCCGATCATACCTCCGCTGCTCTCTTTAATTATCCTGTTTTAATGGCCGCTGATATTCTGTTATACGATACCGACACTGTTCCTGTTGGCGAGGATCAAGTTCAGCACCTAGAACTCACGCGCGATTTAGCCACCTTATTCAACAAACGCTTCGGTGAAACTTTTAAAATTCCACGCACTCATCTCACCTCTCAGGCCGCCCGCATTATGTCCCTCACTGACCCAACTAAAAAGATGAGCAAGAGTGATCAGCCTAAAAGTTACATTGCTCTCAACGACGACGCTAACACTATTCGCAAAAAAATTATGTCTGCCGTCACTGAAACCGAACCAGTTTTCTCTTTTAAAAACAGTGGTCCCGCCGTCACAAACCTCTTGAATATTTACCAAGCCTTTAGCGATGAATCCGTAACTGCAATCGAAGAAAAATTCGCCGGCAGCACCTACAAAGATTTTAAAACCGCGTTAGCTGATCTCATTATTGCATCACTCTCTCCTCTGCAAACCAAATACCAAACCCTGCGCACCGAAGACGACAAACTTCGTATCTTACTTGGTCGCGGCATGCACCAGGCCCAAGCTTACGCTCAACAAACCCTCTCCCGCGTCAAAACAAAAATGGGATTACTGTAATTTGCTCCTGTCACGCTGTAATTACCGCCTCAATCTCCTTTTTCTTTTCCGCTAACAGCTCCTGAGTTTTCGCTTCCATATTCAATCGCAATAACGGCTCAGTATTACTTCCGCGCACATTCGCCCACCATTCTGGATAACTAATTGTTAGTCCGTCTAACTCTAGAATTTCAGCGTCCGTAAACAAACTCTTAATTTTTTCCAATATCACTCCTTTATCTTTAACTTCATAATTAAGCTCTGGAGTTTTAGCATATCTTTCTAAGGGCTTCACTATCGCTGACATTTTTTGGCCTGATTCTTTCAGCATGCGAATAACATACGCCATAGCCAACATTCCTGATTCCGCATACCACGGCGCGAAATAGAAGTGCCCAGATACTTCTCCCGCAAAAATAGCATTTTCTTTACGCATCTGCGCTTTAATATTTGAATGTCCAACTTTCGACATATTACTCGTTCCTCCTGCCTCTTCAATTACTTCTTTTACTGTCCGCGAAGATCGCAAATCATACAAAATATGTGCGCCCGGATTTTTCTTGAGCAATTCCTGCGCAATTAAAGCTGTGGTTAAATCTCCCGGCACTGTTACTCCTTGCTCGGTGCTGAAAAATACTCGATCCCCATCCCCATCAAACGCTACTCCCAAATCTGCTCCGTGTTCTTTTACCGCTGCGTTCAAATCCACCATGTTCTTTTCTTCCAACGGGTTAGCTTCATGATGAGGGAATGATCCGTCCGGGTCCCAGTACAATGGCACAACTTCTCCGCCAATACGTTCAAATACCTCCGCTAATAACACTCCTGCCATCCCATTACCAGCATCAACCACTATCTTCAAGCCATTCGCTATCCCCTCTTCACACACTTCTTTTAGATATGCCTCTCGCACCGATTGATCCGACGTTACCACCCCTACTTTCACCGGTTCGCTCCACTCTCGTTTCTCGGTTAAATCTCTAATTTCCGTTAAACCAGAATCGCCTCCAATTGGCACTGCTTCCGCTCGCGTCATTTTTATCCCATTATATTGCCCTGGATTATGGGAAGCCGTCACCATCAATCCACCATCAGTTTTTAGATAATGCACCGCAAAATACAATAACGGAGACGTACACAAACCAATATCTATCACATCCACCCCAGCTTCAGTTAGTCCTTGGTGTAAATATTTCACCACTTCCGGTGTACTTGTCCGCATATCATAACCCACCACTACGCGCTTGGCGCCTGTATGCACCGCATATGCTCGCCCAATATGATAGGCTTCACTTGGATCAAATTCATCCGGCACGACCCCCCGGATGTCATACGAATGAAAAATACTTTGATTAAACATAGTTTTATAATACAAAACTGATTAAATCCCTCCAACCAAATCAATTTTGGCTGCTAACCGAAAATCTTTTTCCGTTAACTTTCCCCGACCTTCTGTTCCGACTTCTACTATAACCTGACGACTGCCAATCTCCAGCCCAGGATATTGCCCCACTTCCTCCGCTATCGCTGCTACATCATTAGCAAACAACATCGCTTCCGCAAAGCTGTTAAACTCAAATATCCTTCGTAATTTGTCCCCCAAATCCCCTAACTCCCACTGCAATTGAAACTGTTCTAAACATTCTTGCCCTTCTGTATCTATTTTTGTTTTACTATTTTTTCGATTCATGATTTTTGCTTAATGCTTTTATCATGCCGTCTACGTTTTATTACCTCAACTTTATTTTGATCTTGGTAAAAGTATGATACCATATGAAAACACTCGCAACAGTCTCCCGTTCTTTTCCTTTTGGCCCCGCATGGAGAGCAACGCCATGTCAACCGCCAATCTTCCTTCTCATTGTTCTTCACTTGGACGCTTACATTCAAGAGGAATCTTGAACATGAGCCCCGAAGAACTCACGGAAACTTACCAAGCCTACGGCATTCCCAGAGAAGCTTGGTATTCGCGGGCAAACACAGTGCTCGCTTTACTCAGAATCGCTGTCTTCGAGCAACCGCTCGGAATCGGCGAAGATTAGATTGGTGGCACGAATCACACACCCCTAAGAGCACAGCTCTCGGGGGTTCTTTTTACAAAATTATTTCAGTTATTCACTAGCAACTTCACTCAACTTCTGCGATATTAAATATAGATTCGCGTACGTTTCCTTCATATCAGAGCATTTCTTACATGCGTATTTTTCGCCAACTCTTTAACCTTTGCTTAATCACTTCGTTACCTTTTGCTCTTTTCGCTCTTTTACTCCTCGCTTATTCCATTCGCATTTATCGCACTTACGAACTTGGCACAGCTGAGTCAATCATGAATCGTAAGGATACCGGCATTGAAATTGCCGATCAATCCGGACAAGTTTTTTTCGCCTTTGACCAAGATCACTTTAGTACGTTCGTTCCGCTTAGCGATATTCCTTTATTCACTCAGACTGCTGTCATTGCTGCCGAAGATAAGAACTTTTACTCCCATCACGGCTTTTCTCCCAGCGGTCTTTTCCGTTCAATTTATTTAAATTACCGCACTCACGACCTATCTTACGGCGGCTCTACTATTTCCCAACAATTAGTTAAAAACTCCTTCTTAACCCCCGATAAAAGCCTACAACGCAAATATTACGAACTTATTTTGGCTCTCAAATTAGAACGCAACTTTTCTAAAAACCAAATCTTAGAAATGTATCTTAATTCTGCCTATTTCGGCGAGGGTATTTTTGGTATCGAACAAGCCGCTCAAGTCTATTTCGACAAATCCGCACCTAATCTTAATCTCGCTGAATCCAGCATGCTTGCCGGCCTCTTGCCTGCCCCGGCTGTTCTTTCTCCCTTATCCGGAGAGATCACTGAAAGCCAAAGCCGGCAGCGCTATGTCCTTGATCGTATGGTGGAAAATAATTTTATCACTGCCACTGATCGCGCCGATGCTCTTACTACTATTCTATCCTTTAATCAACACGGCACCGGTCTTAATCACTATGCCCCTCATTTTGCTCTTATGGTTCGCGATCAGCTCATCAATACTTACGGTGAAGAGTATGTGATGCGCTCTGGCTTCAAAGTTACCACTACTCTGAATTTAGAATGGCAAAAATATCTCGAAGAAAAATTACCTGAATATATAGCAACTCTCAATCATGTCAACGCCTCTAACGGAGCCGTTGTCGTGCTTGATCCGCGTACCGGTGCCGTTCGCGCCTTAGCCGGTAGTATCAGTTGGTTTGAACCTAATTGGGGTACAGTTAATATGGCAACATCGCCACGCCAAACCGGTTCCGCTTTCAAACCGCTTGTCTACGCCACCGCGCTTCAACAACACGTCATCACTCCTGCCAGCGTTATCGCCGACCGCCCCAAAACCTACGCTCCTAATTGGACTCCGCAAAATTATGACGGACGTTTCCGCGGTACCGTTACAGCTCGCTTTGCTTTAGGTAATTCTCTTAACATTCCTTCAATTGAAGTAACCCAGCAAACTGGCCCGTCTGCTATCATCGCTCTCAGTCAAAAACTTGGCATTACCTCTTTTAGTGCAGACGCTTCTCATAATCTTTCTATCGCTCTTGGTACTGAACAAATTAGCCTCCTTGAATTAACCGGAGCTTACTCAGCCTTTGCGAATAACGGCAGTTTTAATTCCCCACAATTAATCACTCAAATAATTAACAAAAAAGGGCAAACTGTCCCCTGGGAGACCGCCGTCCCTCAAGAAGTTATTGATCCCGCTGTCGCCTATCAAATCACCGACATCTTATCTGACAACACTACTCGGCAAATAACCTTTGGTAACACTTTAGTTTTGCCTTTTTCTGCTGCGGCGAAAACCGGCACTACTCAAGACTTTCGCGACGCTTGGACGGTCGGTTACACCTCGGAACTTGCAGTTGGTATCTGGATTGGAAACAATGACAACTCTTCTATGATAAATCTCCCCGGAGCCACCGGTGCTGCTCCGCTTTGGCGTGATCTCATGCAACGTTTTACCGGTATACCCGCGCCTACTCGGTCCGATCCGCCTGATACTTTAGTTGCTGTTCGTGTTTGTTCTTCCAGTGGCCTGCTCTTACCCGCCACCAGCTCGTCTGGCTATATCGAATATTTTGTCTCCGGCACCGAACCTACTCAATACTGTATTATCCCTCAGTCAACTACCAATCCCGTCACCTCGCCTGCTCCCGCTCAAGTTCCCGCTGCTCCTGCTTCTATCGTCTCGCATTCAGATAACAACAAAACTCCAGAAACATAAAAGAAGCCGCTAGTGCTAACCAGCACCAGCGGCCATTCCCTCACTAACCCATATGTGCTTCCCGAAATGTCACCGGATCTCCACAATGAACAATTTGATCAATGAGATCCGCATAACAAAAGCCAGGAACTTCTTCCTCCAGTTGTTTCTCCAACCACTCGTCAACTTCAACTGCCGTTTTCAGACCTTGCACACCTGGCACCACCCAAACACGATCTTCTTCGCCAACACATCCGTGTTCACTCACACAACCCTCCTGTGCGTTGAACGCACCAAAAAGAACAACTTGTAAAACAACAATTTTCTTAAACTACCCTATTTTATCTGAAATTACAACTGTTCAAACTAGTCTCCCTGCAGTATATTTCCCCTATGCTTATCACATCCACCCCTACCGTCGCTAATCATGACATTACCGCAACGCTAGGACTTGTTCGTGGCAGTACTATTCGCGCTAAACACATTGGCAAAGATATTATCGCCGGACTGCGCACAATTATTGGCGGTGAAATAGTCGAGTACACCGAAGCTATGCAAGAAGCGCGGGATCAAGCTACACAACGCATGATAGCCGAAGCAGAAACATTGCATGCCGATGCTATCGTCAGCGTCCATTACACCACTTCCCAAGTTATGACCGGCGCAGCCGAATTACTTGTTTACGGTACTGCCGTTACTCTCAAAAAACGCGCCTAACATGGAACTGCTTTTTCTCGATACCGAAACCACCGGCAACGATATTAAGAATGATCGTTTATGCCAGGTCAGTTATCAGACTCAAGCCGGCATTAGAACAGAACTATTCCAACCGCCTCTGCCAATCTCAGTTAAAGCAATGAGCATCACCCATATTACAAACGATATGGTTGCTGACAAACCATCTTTTGCTCACAGCCCCATGTACTCTGAACTTGAACAGTTGCTCACTGATCATATTCTCGTTGCTCATAATGCTCCGTTTGATGTTGCCATGCTTACCGCTGAAGGACTACGCATCCCAACTTATATCTGCACTCTGCGCCTCGTTTCTTTCCTAGATGAAGACGGCGAAATCCCAGAATATAACCTGCAATACCTACGCTATTTCCTTAATCTAAATGTTGCTAACGCTCACGCGCATGATGCTGAAGGTGATGTTCTTGTGTTAACCGCCCTTTTTCAACACTTAATGACAAAAATGCTCTCTCGAGTTTCTGATCCAAATGAGGCCTTGGCCCAAATGATTCAAATTTCACAACAACCTTTCCTGCGCCGTACCTTCAAATTTGGCAAATATCGCGGTGCTAAAATCGCTGACATTGCTCAACAAGACCCCGGCTACCTCGAATGGCTACTTCAGCAAAAAATGGCTGACGGTGACCCCAACGATCCCGACACTGAAACATGGATTTATTCTCTTAAGCACCATCTCGGTCGCTCTTAATCTCAACTTGACGAATAAGCTTAAAAGCCTAAGCTAAACCCATCCTGGTTCTTTACTTTCTCAAGGAGAGAGACCGATGCAAGCAGAACTGGCTGAAATCATGTCCGTATCTTTTGTCCTGGCCAAGCTCATGGTTACCGCTCTCTGCATTGGCCTCCTCGGAGCCATGGCCTCTTACTTTTTCTCCTGGGCCAAGATCCGAAAACGGCCACATCGTTTCGTTTTATCCACCGAGGCAGTTCATCGCACCTATACCCGGGAAATCAAGCTTAATTGCCTCTTTTCCGGATTCGCCTGCTTCGCAATCAGCTTGTTATTTCTCATCAGGTTCTACCTGAAATAACACGCTCATGTGCCTGCTCGTCAATTCACCCGCCAATCACGGCGGGTTTTCTTACTTTAATTGCATCTCAGTTACTAGTCGCTGCGCTTCAGCCTGAATTTTAGCCACAACTTGATCGCTGAACTCTGCCTTTTGTTTCAGCTTATCTGCCGGCATTTCTGCTGCCTGCGTTACTAAAACAATCCCTTGAGCGCTCATTGCTTGCCATTCCGCACTACCAACTGCCTCCAACACCGTTACCGGATACAACCCTTTTGTTTCAATAATTTGCGCTAAATTTCCTCGATCCGGATATCGCCAAGCAATAATTTTCATCCCCACACATTTACCATACGCCGCCGCATCAGACGTCACTTTTGTATTTGTCACCACCCATGCTCGGTAATTCCTTCCGTCCGTCTGCGCAATATCTAAATACCGCGCGTAAGCCGCTAAAGTTACCTTTACATCCGAACGCGTTCCGGATTGGTTGTGATATTTACATTCAATTAAATTACGTCTATCGCCTTTATCCGCCACCACATCAACTTCGTGCTGCACACATTCACCTGCTACCAATTGGCTCACTTTCACCTTATACCCATAAAACCGTAATACTGCTCCAATATACTGCTCAAACGGATAGCCACTCGGACCCATTCTCATCATTGCTTTCTTTAAAGAATATCGAGCGGCTAAAACCGGTTGTTCTCGCTTTAATTCCGCAAATGTCGCCTCATATACTTCACTCGAAGTCACACTTGCCCCTAGAGCTTTCTCTACTTTTTTCGCCGTACTCCGTGCTAAAGCCTCGCTTACCCCCGCCCGCTCCAAAGAAGAGACGATTTTGTTAGCATTAAAATTTTCTTCAACTCCGCTTGCTTTCCGTACTCTTGGCTCCATACCCATATACCTTCCCATACTTGCCTCAAAAATTCCATTCCTTTACTCTTGACACCTTCATTCTTCAAATATATATTTAAGTAATTAGTTAAACTATTAAACATTCATGTCACCCTCACAACCACCTTTAGCCGACATTTTTGCTGCCTTAGCTGACACTACCAGACTTCAAATTTATCGCCGTCTTTTACGTCAACGTAATATCTGTGTCAGTGATTTAGCTGTCACTGCCGGCATTTCTGTTCCCGCTGCTTCCCAGCATCTCCAAATTTTAGAACGAGCTGGATTTATTACCCGCCAACGCCAGGGTCAAAAAGTATGCTACTGCACACATACTAATACTGCCCTCGTGCGCGCTTTAACTAAGTTAATTAAAGAATATAAACCTTAACTAAATCATTATGAACAACGTTACTATCTACACCACGCCTACTTGCGGTTATTGCCACATGGCCAAAGAATTTTTGAACTCACATAATATCGCTTTCACGGAAAAAGATGTGTCTCAAGATCAAGCCGCTGTCCAAGAAATGATGACTAAAAGCGGACAAATGGGAGTCCCTGTGATTGATGTTAACGGTCAAATCATTATTGGTTTTGATCAAGTCCGCCTCATTCAAGCCCTGTCCGTATAATTACATAAATGTCTGCGTCTATTTCTAGTCCGTTCGAACGGACTCTGCATCAGGTTGGCCGTAAAATGCAGGCTCACCCTGACATCCTGACCCTTCTCTCTCGTCCTCAAAAAGTGATTCAGTTAGAAATCCCTTTACTACGCGATAACGGCCACCTTGAAATCTTTCATGGCTATCGCGTCCAACATAACAATGCCCGCGGACCTTTTAAAGGCGGTATTCGCTTTCATCCGAATGTCGACGAAAACGAAATTAGAATGTTAGCTGCTTGGATGACCATCAAAACCGCTGTCGTCAATATTCCCTATGGCGGTGCTAAAGGCGGAATCGCTGTCGATCCTCGTACTCTTAGCGACCGAGAACTACAACAACTTTCTCGTCGCTTTATCGAACGCCTCGGCACTAACATTGGTCCACATACTGATATTCCCGCCCCTGATATGAACACCAACGACCAAATCATGGCCTGGTTCACGGATGAATATTCTCGTCTTAATGCGGATCATCAGTCCGCCCTCGCAACTTTCACCGGCAAACCTATTTCGCTCGGCGGTAGTTTAGGCCGCGATGCCGCAACTGGCCGCGGTGGACTTTTCGCCTTACAAACTTATCTCTCCAGTCATCAGTCTCAGTTTAAACATCGTCCCCTAACTGTGGCCGTTCAAGGTTTTGGTAATGTCGGTTCTCATTTTGCTCGCCTCGCTGACGAAGCTGGCTTCAAAGTTATTGCTATCTCCGATGTCGATGGCGGTATTTATCATCCTGATGGTCTTGATATTTCCGCTACCATCACCGCTCAAGCAGCCGGCGGAAAACTAACTCGTAATATTTGTTATCCCAAACTCAGCTTAAACGAAGCAAGCCAATCTAACGCCGCATGTCGCCCTATTACCAACCAAGAATTGCTTGAATTAGATGTCGATATTCTTGTCCCGGCCGCAATTGAAAATCAAATTACTGCTGCTAATGTCAATCAAATCAAAGCTCGTTTAATTCTTGAACTTGCAAACGGACCCATCACACCAGACGCCGATATTGTTCTTAATCGCCGTCACATTCCTGTCATTCCAGACGTTCTGGCTAATGCCGGTGGAGTTACGGTTAGTTATTACGAATGGACTCAAAATCTACAAAATCTTTACTGGACTGAAACAGAAGTTAACCAAAAACTTCATCACACTCTAACTACCGCTACCCAACAAGTTATTCATTTAACTCAACAATATCACTGCACCTTACGTGAAGCGGCCTATCGAGTCGCCTTAGAACGGCTGCAAGAAACTATGTTGCTCCGTGGTTGGGCCAATCCACGTCACACTGATACCGTTGGTCACGTACATCATCGCTAACTTGCTTGATTTTCTTGTCCCGATCGTTATCTTCGGCTATTCTGCCAATATAATTCGTTAAATATTTTCTATGAACGCCTCTCGTTCTACCCTTTTATTCATCCTCACTGCTATCCTCTTGCTTGGCTTAGCCCTATTCGCCGCTAACCACTTCTCCACTTCTTCAAACCAGAGCAATTCCGGTCAATTGCAAATTGCCACCACTATCTTCCCTTTGACTGACATCGCTCAGCAAATCGGCGGCGACAACATTGCCATTACTCAACTCCTACCTAGCGGGGCCTCTCCTCACTCTTACACCTTAACCCCTCAACAAGTTGCCGATTTAGGCTCCGCTCAAACCCTGTTTATCATTGGTCATAGCCTGGATGATTGGGCTTCTAAACCTGCAACTGCCGCTGGTATCCCTATTACCACTGTCGATACCGACATTACCCTATTACCCTTTATCGGTGGCCATGACCACGATCACGACACTGATACCGAACACGAAGATGAAGACGAAGAAGAATCTTCTGATGGCTTAGATCCACACTATTGGCTTACCGTTCCTAACGGACAGCAAATTGCCCGCAACATTGCCGCTCGTCTTCAAGAACTCGATCCCGTTCATGCTGATATCTACGCCGCTAACTTATCATCTTATCTCCAACAGTTAGACACCCTGGAAAACGAACTGCAAGACATTACTTCTTCAGCCACTCAACCTCATTTCATGACCATTCATAACGCCTGGTCATATTTAGCCAACCAATATCACTTTGAACTTGTTGATACTTACGAACCCGAAGAAGGTCAATCGCCAACTCTCGCTGACCTCCAGCACCTTCAAGCTTCTATCAACCAATACGGTCTCAAAACTTTCTACACTGAGCCCCAAAAACAATCCTCCGCTGGTATCCGCCTCATTGAGCAAGAACTTGGCCTTTCAATCAAAACTCTTGATCCTCTTGGTGGCATTGAGGATCGTTCCAGCTTCGCCGATCTAATGCGCTATAACATCACACAACTGGCTAACTAGCCCTTGACCTATCTCTTAAACCCTGATACAGTCAGCAGCACTCGTTGTTCATTTTTCTCCCCCCCCCTGATTACGCCACCACTGGCGAAAGGAGGCGTCCATGTTGGTTTTGTCTCGCAAAAAGGATGAATGCATCATCATCGGTGATGGTATCATCATCACCGTAGTGGACATCCGAGGCGACAAAGTTCGCCTCGGCATCACTGCCCCCGCAGAAATCCCGGTACACCGCCGGGAAATCTATGAAGCGATTCAGCGCGAAAACCTTCGTGCTGCGCAACAAGACACTGACCTCCAGCCGTAAGCCACACACAGCGCATCCTCGGATGCGCTTCTTTATTTCCCTATTCCCAACTTTTCAGCACCTGATCGTAAATTTCCGGTGTCGACACATCAAACCATTGCCCAGCAAACGGATATCCTGATAGTACATTTCGCTCTGCCAATTTAGGAAAAACGTCTTTCTCTAAAGCATAGCGCTTTTTCTCACCCTCACCTTTTGGAATTAGCCCTATCACTTTTTTATCAACCACCGCACATCCCGCAAACACTAAATGTGACACCCCGGGTTTTAATTCCGGTTTTTCTTTGAACTCCACCACTCGACTACCACGCATCTTAACGGCACCATACGCTGACGGATCTGCCACTGACGACAAAGCTAGTGTCGCCCAGCTTCCTCCCATTGCCTGATGCGATTCTAATAAATCCGTCACGTCTACATCCATTAACACATCCCCGTACATTAACAAAAACGGCGACTTTTTAATGTAAGCCGCTGCACTCCGTAACGCCCCTGCTGTCCCCGTTAATCTTTTCTCTTTAATATACTTAATCCTAACCCCAAACCGCGTCCCATCCCCAAAATATTCTTGAATTTTATTCGCCAAATGACTAACCGTAATGATAATCTCCTGAAATCCATGTGTGCGTAAATTTTCAATTGTATATTCCAACAACGGCTTCCCATGAACCGGAATCAACGGCTTTGGCACTTCATACGTAAATGGACGTAATGACACGCCGCGTCCACTCGCCAAAATCACCGCTTGAGTACTATTCGACCGAAACGATTTCGATAACACGTATTCCAGCGCGTGTGAACGATTGCGCAATTTCTCACCATCAATCATCTCGTCCAACGAGCGCAATAGATCACGTCTAATTGTTACTGTAATTCTGGTTCTCATAGACCACTTTGCAAAATAGCTTTCCTCACCCAAAAGTTCAAGCCGTGCTATAATTAGCTTACCATTTTTAATCCACACTAACTTTATGCCCAAGAAGACTCGCTGTAAACCGAACGCCAAAGGCACAACCACGCATCAACCATCACCGGTTATCGCCTGGTCATTAATCTGTTTTGTTTCCGCCTTAATCGCCATTACCGTTTACGTTGGCGTCAATAGCTTAGTCGTTGTTTAATACCGGATTACTCCACCGGATCAATATCAATTGTTGTTACAAAGCCGGCATGATCATATTCCCATACGATCTCGCCGGTTTTTGGATTAACTTCAATAATCCGCCCACGTCCCGCCTCCGCCACCAATAAATTCCCTGTCGCTAATTTAATTACGTCTGATGGATATTTCACTGTACTGCCATCCGCAAACGTATTCCAAGTCCATAATCTCTGACTATTTTGATCTAACTCAAAAATCTCATGTTTTTGCCTGTCTTCCATAACTAATGTGCCTTCCGGCGTATACCACACATGCTGAATCCATTTCACGTCCGGTACTTCCCACGTATATTCCAATTGATTACTTTCTCGATCAACTAAAAATACCTTCTCTTCTAAAGTATCAGTTATTAAAAATTTAGTGTTATTTTCAATCGGCCGCACTGACGTATTTCCGCGCAGCAATCCCGGCCCGCTTCCCATTTTTTTCGTCACGCCATACTGCCAAACAATTTCATTTGTATTTTGATCTACTATAATCACTCGCCGATTATTGCCATCGTTAATTAACACCTCATGGTCATTTAATTTCCACGATTTATCCGGCTGATGCAGTTGTCCTCCGGCATAATCTTGCTTGTCTTTTACTCCGTACTGCCAAACCAACTCGTGTTTTTCTCGGCTAATTTCTTGCACCATCATTCCGTCTCCGTCCGCCACAATCAAATTTCCATTCGGCGCCACAGTTACATATTCAGTATTAGTTGCATAACTTGCCGTTGGTATCGGCGGACTTCCCATTTGTTGATACCATATCTCTTTCCCAGTTCGATCCACCGCCCCAATTGCATCTCCTTCAAAATCCGAATACCAAATCAGCTCAAAATCAGACGGTGCTTCCGTTACTTCTTCTTCCGGCTCACTCAAGCGTGTCACATTCTGAGCTATCGGCAAAAACCTTGTCACCGCCGCCTCCTTAACCGTTAGTCCTGGCTGTTTTTTCATTTCCCACCCAACCAATCCTATTCCTATTATTACTACCAGCGTTAGCCATAATCCTATCATCAATAACCCCACACTCAGCCAACGCTTCATAAACTATATCCCCCTTAAGCTGCCCACCGACCTTGCTGTATATCGTTTCGACCTTGCTTATTCCTTTTCTCAAAAAACTCGCTAATTTGGTTATTTTTGAAATAAATCAAAAACTGCCGCGCCTCATCTACTGTTAATTGATATTTACGTAAATACCCTAAAAATTCTGGTCTTTGCTCAGACGTAAGCTCTTGAGCTGTTTGTTCTAAAAACAACTGCTCATTTGGATTTTCGCTTATTGGTATATTCACCAACATATTTGGCTCATGTTCTGTTGTCATGTTTCTCATTTAATAATCTTTCTTATAGTGTACTCTCTTCAAACCTGATTCGGCAGTTTTAGCTACTGCACACCTGTTTTATAAATCCAAACAAAATCTACTCCGTTAAAAGAAATAACTTTCTCTGGTTTTTTATCCTGGAAATAGTTCAACACATCTGTCTCCCAGGCATCCGGTCCACGCTCCATCATTGCCCTGTAAACCACAACATAATCAACTTCTGCCTCATCGTACCTATTTGCCGACACGGTATCGCCGTCAAACTTTGCCTCAAATTCATGAGGATAATATGAAGCAGCTACCAAATTTGCAGCGTCTTGTTTCTGATTTAAATACGCCGCCGCTAAATCAAGTCCCTCCCCCCAACCAGCTCGCCTCTCCCCAAACCATTGTTTTGTCACCGGATTTACGTATGCCAACACATGTGGATGTAATTGCACAATCATACATTCTTGCCAAATCGCTGCTATCAGTAACAACCCAACCACAGTTCTCGGCCCAATTGATTTCTTATATTGCTTAATAATTTCCAACAACCATACTGCACCCGCTGCCGCTATCAGATCCATCAATAAAAACGCAGATAATATATATCGATCCCCCTTCTTTACCGACCAAGACATTATTAAAACTAGAGCAATTGCCGATAACAGCCACAAAGCAATGTGCTGCAAATAATTTAAATATTTCTTCTTATACACAGTGGTCACCAACATCGCCATTACTAAAATTAAACCAATCAACTGCACTGGCGTGGAAAAGAAAACTAGCGTTCTTAGGTAATAATACGGCCCCATATTATGCATCAAATTAAAAGCATCTCCGCCAAAGAATTCACGCACTTTATCAACCACTCCCCCAAAATTCACCCCAATTGATGGCAAAATTAATACCGAACTCACAACAAAAGCAACCAACCATAATGCAATTTGCTTTATAAAATCACGCCAATATTTGGCACTTTTTAGTTCCGATAAAGAATAATTATGAAATACCAAAAACAGGCCCGTTATCGGAACCAGTAAAATTCCAGGCATTTTTGATAAAACCGCAGCCGCAGCCGTTGCTCCCGCCAATAAAAGATATCTGTTCTCTCGTGTCTTATGCCAAAGCAAAAGCAGGCTTAACGACAACACAAAAAACAAAGCCAATAATGCTTCCATCTCATAGATACGCATATGCGCATACAGCAGCGGATCAACAATTAGAAAAAACATACTCATTAATCCCCCCGCTCTCCCCCATAATCTGTACAAAACATACCAAATAAACAACAAAATAATTATTTGTCCCCAGACCAATGGCACTTTTTTTATGCCCCAATCATCAAAACGAACCGCTAACATGCCCAGCCATTGCATTGTAATCGCCGGATGCGCTTCGCTTACCAAATGCCCCCAATCGCCCGTCGCTAATTTAGTCGTAAAATATTCCGTATGGCTAATCCATATTTTTTCATCTGCCGCCCGAAAAGCATCTAATTGCAAAACTCTCGGCACAACCGCCAGGATCACTAAGCCGATTATTAGTCCATACCAAACAATTCTCTGCATATAAACCTAAATTATATTACTATCTATAACATGCAGCGTACGGCATTATGGGAATTTTTGGTATTAAGCCTATTATTGGCACTTTTTATCTGCTTGTTATTACCAGCCGCGCAATACTCTCGTCGAAAATATCGCGACGACATACGCATCCAACAATTAGCCGAACTAAAAACATCACTTGAACAATATAATAATAAATACGAAATGTATCCGCTTAACTATCCTGATACATCTTTTCAATACATTATTACCGAAGAAAACGGCATCAGTGCCATCAGCTGGTTTATCCGCACCCCTTTAGAAAACTCTTATTCCACCAAAATTGATTTTGATGAAGAAGCTGGCCGCAATTATCTTTATCGCATTATTAGATTAGAGAATAAAACCTTTTACGACATCGCCGGCGGTAACGAAACCTTCGATACCGAATAAATAAAAACAACAAAAAAGCCTCTCTGATTTGATGCAATGATGCAAAGAATCAAAGAGGCAAAGGGTCGAAGGGCAAAAGCACAAACCTCTAAGCGACAGCAGTCGCAGAGAAGACACGGCTCCCAGCATTCTGCGCACCTTCGCGAAGCCGCATAATCAAAACCCATTTGCAAAGATCAGGGTTCAGTGTGACACAGATGACGCAGAGAGGAACGACCCGGCCACCAGTGATATTAACATAGAATATGTTAACACGACCGTCGTTGAGTAAATCACCTTCCGTGTCGCCTGACCGACGTTTCATCATGTCATACAGAAAAGCATAAAAGTCGGCCCCAGCTTGAAACACGTGCCCCACGGGCAACCCAGCACGAATCTCTGCATCACACGAATCCCGCGATAGAGTGTAAGTCCCGTGCACGTTACCATCTCCTTTAAATTTGCGAGCAGTGTATGAGAAAACAACAAGTTTACGATACCAACACGTACCTTAGGGAACTTCTCGCACAGTACTGTGATTACAATGTTATGTCAACCTGTCGCACTAGAAAGAAACGAGACGCAAAGTCGAGTTGATGAGAATGAGTGCTTTCGTTTTTAAAGGACTCACCTGACCACACGCTTGCGTAAGCCATGACCGACGCAACTCTGGTGACCAATCGGTTCAAAGCTCCTTGCCCAAGCCGTAACCGAGGCAATATCGAAAGCTTCGATACCGAATAAATAAAAACAACAAACAACATATCACTCCAAAATTACTTTATTGTCAAATTAATTAACACATGATATGTTCAAAACCATGATATACGCCCTTAACAGTCTTAATTAGCCTCTATGTCACTCCAGATTGGCATCGTCGGCCTTCCTAACGTTGGCAAATCAACCCTCTTTAATGCTCTTACTAAGCAAGCAGCCGCTAGCGCTAATTTTCCGTTCACTACTATTGAACCTAACGTCGGTATTGTTCCCGTCCCTGATGAACGTCTTCAAGCTCTTTCCGATCTTTCTCAATCCGCCAAAATCACTCCAACCACCATTGAATTTGTCGACATTGCCGGCTTAGTTAAAAACGCTCATGCCGGCGAAGGATTGGGTAATAAATTTCTCTCCCATATTCGCGAAGTTGACGCCATCGTCCATGTCATCCGCTTTTTTGACGATCCCAATGTCACTCATGTCGATAATAAAATCGATCCTATCGCCGACGCTGCCACCATTGAAACCGAACTAGCTTTAGCCGACCTGGAAACTATTGACCGGCTTATTAAAAAAGCCGAGGAAGATGTTAAACGACAAGACAAAACCGCCCCGCTCCGTCTCCAAGCTCTCACTCGCTTTCATGCGGCGCTCAGCCAGGGTCAGCAAGCTCGCACCGTTACCCTAACTGAAACGGAAGCCGAGACTGTCGGCTCTCTCCCTTTATTAACGCTCAAACCCACCCTTTACGTCGCTAATGTCAACGAATCGCAAATATCTCAAACCGACCAGCTCATTGCCGATTTTTCCCAGCAATACGCTCCTGTCCTTCCTCTTTCTGTTAAAATTGAACAAGAGCTAATCGGACTGCCCGACACCGAAAGAGATACTTTCCTCCAAGAATATGGACTACATGAAACCGGTCTCAACCGCCTTATTAAAGCCGGTTACGAGCTTTTAGGCCTGATTACTTTCCTAACCACTGGAGAGACTGAGAGTCGTGCTTGGACTATTACCAAAGGCAGCACTGCTCCCCAAGCCGCCGGTAAAATCCACACTGATATGGAACGCGGATTCATTCGAGCCGAAACTGTAGCCTACACCGACCTTGTGACAGCCGGCTCCTATGCCGCTGCTCGCGCCGCCGGTAAAATCCGCGATGAAGGCAAAAATTACCTCGTCCAAGACGGGGACGTCATGATCTTCAAATTCTCCGTTTAATATTTGCATAATCGAACATAATCCAGTACAATTCCGGCACCATGAATGAATACGAAATCACCTATATTTCCAGCCCTAGCCTCTCCGAAGACGATCGCGGAGCCGTCGATTTAGCCATCGATACTACAATTGATCATCTTGAGGGTCGAATCAGCTACAACTCAACCCCGACTCGTCGTCGTCTCGCTTATCCGGTCAAGAAGCAAGCTATTGGCTTTTTACGCACCGTCCAAGCCTCTTTAGAGCCCAATCAAATTGAAAATTTACGCAATGAACTCAAGAAGAATAAGGGCGTTATTCGCTTTAGTATTTTACAAACCTCTCGCCGCGAAGAAGTCTCGCCTGCCATTCTTGACCGCACCGCTAAAGAACAAACCGCTCCTAAAAAAGTTTCCAAGAACCAAGAATCAGCCAAAGAAGTCACCATGAGCGAAGTTGAAAGCCAAATTGAAAAAGCCTTAGAAGAAGAGGTAAAGTAAACTTATGGATCTAAATAAAGTTATGTTAATTGGCCGCTTGACTCGAGACCCAGAGTCAAGAACCACTCCTCAAGGAGTTACTGTTGTTAATTTTGGTCTCGCCACTAATCGCGTTTGGAAAGATGATCAAGGTAATCAACGCGACATGACTGAATATCACAACATTGTTGCCTGGCGTAAACTAGGTGAAATTTGTGCTCAGTATTTATCCAAAGGCCGTCAAATTTATATCGAAGGCCATTTGCAAACTCGTTCTTGGGATGGACAGGACGGTAAGAAAAATTATCGCACTGAAGTAGTTGCTGACAACATGATTATGCTTGGTAGCCGCTCTGATAATAGTGCCCCTACCTATTCTGCTCCTGCCCCTCAAGCAGCTCCATCTTCTCCTTCTGAAACACCTTTGCCTCCTCAAGAATCAGCTCCTTCCGCTCCCGCCAGTGACGAAGAAATTAGAATTGAAGATATTCCTTTTTAACTACTTAATCATGCCTATCAAGAAACAATCTAACACCGTTTGCCTGTTTTGCGCCGAAGGCGTTAAGCAAGTCACCTTACGAGACACCGAAGTTCTGCGCCGCTTCACCAGCAGCCAAAACAAAATCTTGCCTCGCAAAAAAACTGGTTCTTGTGCCAAGCACCAACGTCAAATTGCTCGCGAAATCAAACGTGCCCGTGAAATGGGGCTCTTGGCTTATCGCGGCCAATAGTTGACCGATAAACGGAAAAATTTTATCCCCCGTAACGAAGGCTTCCTCTGTGAAGCCTGCGGCTTTTTAGTTCCTCCCGCCACCGGAACATTTCGGAATCACTGCCCTCAATGCCTCGCCTCAAAACACGTTGACGACTTAATTCCTGGCGATCGCGCCTCTCACTGCCACGGCCTAATGCCAGCCATTAGCTATGAAGGCACCGACACCGCCAAGCTTGATTTAATTCATCGCTGCTGCATTTGCGGCAAGACCATACGCAACCGTATCGCCCTCGATGACAACCTCGCTCAAATTATGCAGCTTTCCCCATCCCCACCAAGCATACGTTAACAACACCACTCCGATTACCAACAAGATCACGCCGGCTACTTTTGGCCACCACTTACTCTTTGGAGCAGCTACAGTATTTCGTTCTGACTGATCAAACATATTTATATTAATCAGCTTTCTCTTCTTCTTCAGCCGCTTTCCAAATTTCTTTATCAATCTCAGCTGCCAACTTTTTATCTTCTCGCAAAGCTGCTTTTGCCGCTTCCCGGCCTTGTCCTAATTTTTTATCTTTATATGCCAGCCAACTCCCCGACTTCTCAACAATCTTATATTTTATTCCTTGATCAACCAAATCACCTTCGTAGCTAATTCCCTCGTTATACATAATATCAAACTCAGCCACCTTGAATGGCGGCGCTACTTTATTTTTCACAACTTTCGCATACACTCGGTTTCCAATAATTTTTTCCCCTATCTTGATATTCGCCCGTCGTCGCACCTCAATCCGTACTGAAGCATAAAACTTCAATGCTTTTCCACCCGTCGTCGTTTCCGGATTACCAAACATTACCCCAATTTGCATCCGAATCTGGTTAATAAAAATAACTGTCGTATTAGTTTTAGCTGTAATTCCGGTTAATTTACGTAACGCTTGCGACATTAATCGCGCTTGTAACCCCATGTGAGAATCCCCCATGTCACCCTCAATTTCCGCTCGTGGCGTCAATGCCGCCACTGAATCAACCACAATCAGACTAACTGCCCCGGATTGTACCAACGTCTCGACAATCTCTAACGCCTGCTCTCCGTTATCGGGCTGACTAATTAATAATTTATCAATGTCCACCCCAACTCGACGAGCATACTGCGGATCCAACGCATGTTCAGCGTCAACATATGCTACTGTACCACCTTTTTTCTGCGCATTTGCCGAAATATGCAGCGCTAACGTAGATTTACCACTTGATTCCGGTCCGTAAACTTCAATAATTCTACCGCGCGGCACCCCTTTAATTCCTAATGCCAAATCTAATGATACCGAGCCAGTTGCAATGGAATCAATATCCACCTTTCGTGCTTGTCCTAACATCATAATAGCACCCTCTCCAAATCTCTCCTTAATCGAATCCACCGCCGCCATTACTGCTTCTTGACTCATATCATTTTTTTCTGTTTTCACGTTTTGTTTAGCCATAGAGAAAAATATGTGTTAAATAACCCATCGCTTTACCATACCTCGCTTAGAAACGTACATCAATGCTTTATCGCGGCACCAATACATCTTTTTGAATAACTTTTGACCGCCCGGCCGCATTAGTCGCTTGCACTCTTACAACATTTACTCCTTCGTGCACATATAGATTCGTTTCAAACGTTCCTGCTTGCGTTAATAAGACTTGTTCTCCGTTAACTGTAATCTCTGCGTCTTCAGCCGCCGTGCCAGCAACCCTAACCACGTCATCGCTTAACACCACGCTTTCTGGCGAATTAACCGCTAAAGCCGGCAATCGCACAAACGATGCTACCTGCCACGCCACATACCCACCAACTACAAAAGCTAACGCTCCTAACCCAAGCGCTAAAAACAACCGCGGCGTTGCCACTGCTTCCAACCACGGTCTTGGAGTATGTACCCGTAACGGCACTAATTCTCTTGCCCCTGACAGAGTACGTTGAAACGCTCGATTATATGATTCCGCTGCCACTCCTAAAAAAGTCGCGTACTTTCGAAACGCTCCTCGCGCATAAATTTCCGCCGGAAAAACACTTAAATTACCTTCCTCTAACGCTCGTAAATGCTTAGCCGGAATATGCAACTGAGTTGCTGCGTCCTCTAACAGCAAACCTTGCCGACATCGAGCTTCTTCTAAAACACGCCCGACTGTTCTATCCGGACGCGTCCGGCACGGTCGAGCTCCTACCATGGTTGCCCTGTCTCCTGTTTGCCAGGCTCCGTTTCATCTGGCGACAATTGCTCTTGCCGATCAAAACCTGCTTCTAAATTACCAATAACTTCTCGGGGCTTATTGCCTTTAGCCGGCCCAATGATTCCTTCTTCTTCCAACATATCTAAAATCCGCGCTGCTCGTGCATACCCCACTCGTAATCTGCGCTGCAACAAACTCGCGCTTACTTTACCCGCATCGTAAGCCACTCGCTTGGCCTCTTCAAACAAGGGATCATCGGCTGACTCTCCTGTACCACTCGATTCCCCTCCTACCTCATGCACTGCGGTAATTGATTCAGCTGCAACATATTGATCAGCCTCATTATTCTCCTCCACAAACTGTACTACTGCCCTAACTTCTTCTTCGGAAATATATCCTCCTTGTAAGCGTCGCGGCTTAGTGTTATCTGTTGCTAAAAATAACATATCACCAGTCCCTAATAATTTTTCTGCCCCACCCATATCTAAAATAGTACGAGAATCCACTTGCGACGCCACCTTAAATGCAATTCGAGCCGGTACGTTCGCTTTAATTAACCCAGTAATAACATTCACTGACGGTCGCTGCGTCGCTAAAATCAAATGAATCCCAACCGCTCGCGCTAACTGCGCCAATCTTACAATTGGCCCCTCAACTTCTCTTCCATGTTTTGCCATCAAATCAGCTAACTCATCAATCACAATTACAATAAATGGCTGTGCATTATCCGGATGATTGAAATTATACGAGACCAAATTTCGCGACCCAGTCTCCTCTAACATCCGATATCGTTTATCCATCTCACTAATTGCCCATTTCAAAGCATTTAGAGTCTTTCCGGGATCAGTAATGACATTTTGCCCCCACAAATGCGGTATCCCATTATACGCCGTTAACTCGACTCGTTTCGGATCAACTAGTACTAATCGCAACAAGGATGGCGAATTACGAAAAATTAATGACATTAAGATCGTATGAATACACACCGATTTTCCTGAATTAGTTGCCCCCGCAATCAACAAGTGAGGCATCCGATCCAGTTCCGCAGTTACTGCCGAACCAGTTACATCTTTACCAAGCGCCAACATCAGTGGAGACTCGGAACGCTTAACTTCTTTAGATGACAATAAGCTGTGCAATCTAACCAAAGCTACTTCCTTATTCGGTATCTCAATCCCTACTAAATCAGTATTTGGTATCGGCGCTTCAATACGTACTGGATGTGCCCGTAAAGCTCGTGCTAAATCATTTTGCAACGCCGTAATTTGTGACAGCCGTACTCCCTCATCCGGACGCAACGTATATTGAGTTACTGTTGGCCCCACTTTCGCCTTTCCCATTGTCACCGTAATACCAAAATTTTCCAGAGTTTTCGCAATAATCTCTTTATTACCTTCCACATCCCCACCTTCTGGTTGTCGACTCGTTGATAATAATAAGTCCAAAGAAGGCGGATGATATTCTCTATTCGCCTGCTTTAATTGTTTACGCCGCATTTCTTCTTGTTGTTTTTCTTGTTGCGCCTGCTGCTCTAATTTTGCCTGATCAGGATCTGGGGTTACTGGTTTCGCAATCGGCGTTAAATGGAATCTTGGCAAAACTCCTCCTGCCGGCCTTGACTCCGTCTCCTCGCGATCTCCGTCTTCCTCGCTTTCGTCTTCACTATCTGCCGAAGCTGAACCAGGAACTAATCCTTTAATCCATCTCCCTACATCAGACGGAGAAACATCAAAGCCAATGCATACACCAATCAAACTCGCGGCTATAAATATCAGTCCGGACATTAACGGCGAAAGCGCTAAACTTAACGGATAGCTCAACAAAAAGCCCAGAAAACCTCCGCCACCGCCCTCGTAAGCCACCTGCAACGACTCATCTACCGGTCCCCCAATTAAATGTAACCCACCCAACAGTCCTACAAATACTAAAATAAAACCGGCTAAACGAGTGCGAGTTAACGCTTCTTGAGCTGGCCTCACTAATCGATAGCCTATCCACATCACCACCACCGGCATCACATAAGCTAACCATCCAAATATTTTTTGCCAAACCAATAACAATCCGTCCCCTAACTTACCTGACTGTCCAAAAAAGCTAAATACCGTAATTATTGCCAGCGTAATCAGTAAAACACCGGTAACAGCCCGTTTTGTCTCTGGTTTCAGCCAACTCACTGGCGAAGGAGCCGCCTGCGGCCGCCGGTTATGACGTCGTTGTTTCTTTCCCCCAAAAGGATTTAATTTCATGCTGCTTGCCCAAAATCAATGAGTGTTATGCCATTATAGCCTGTTTTTCTCCTAAAAGTTAAGCGGCTATTTAACTTAGCCGCTTAACTTCGTATCACTGACTTTTACTGAGTTCTACTCTCCTTTTTCTGTTTCAGTTTCTGCAACAGTAGCAGGTTCTTCTGCGGTCACCACAACATTTTCATCTCGTACTACTTCTTGCTGACGAGCAGCTGCCTGAGCTTCCTCTACTAATCGCGTCGCGCCACGATAACCTGTACCGACCGGAATCAAACGTCCGATAATTACGTTCTCTTTCAAGCCAAGCAACATGTCCTCGCGCCCTGTCACAGCCGCATCAATCAAAGTTCTTGCCGTTTCCATAAATGAAGCCGCCGCCAAGAAACTATTTGTCGTCAAAGATACTTTCGTGATTCCGAGTAATAAACGCTCTCCCACCGCAGGCTGTTTTCCTTCGGCTTCTGCCTCTGCATTAGCCTGCAAGAAAGCTTGAATCTCTACTACTCTCCCTGGTGGCAATTGTGTGTCTCCAGCGTCTTTAATTCGAATTCGAGACAGCATCTGTCGCACAATTATTTCCAAGTGCTTATCGTTAATTGTTTCACCTTGAATACCATACACTTGTTGTACTTCTTTCAAGATGTAATGCTGCACGGATCGCACACCGGCATTATTAAATAATTCTTGCACATTCAAGTGTCCTTCAGTTAACTGCTGCCCAGAAACAACTTCACTTCCATCTTCTACTTCTAACGATACATTACCCGGCACTCTAAACTCCACAACATCTTTATCCCGTCCACGAATCGACAACACATTATCTTTGATAGTTACGGTTCCACTAAAAGGAGCTGTAATCTTCTCAGCTTCTACGCTAGTAAACAACAACTCTCCTTCTTTAACACTCTTGCCTGATTCTATATCTTTGGCTAATTGTGCCCCCACCGTATCAAACTTTCGATTTTTCGTCCCTTTGCTTGTTACGGTTACAACTATTTCTTTGCCCTCAGCTTTAACCGTTACCACTCCATCAATCGGACTCATAATCGCCTCACCTTTAGGCTGACGCGCTTCAAAAAGTTCTTCTACCCGCGGTAACCCCTGAGTAATATCATCTCCTCCGACACCACCAGAATGGAACGTTCTCATAGTCAACTGGGTTCCTGGCTCACCAATAGCTTGGGCTGCAACCACCCCAACCGCTTCTCCGATCTCAACCGCCTTATTCTTCCCCAAATCCCAGCCATAACATTGCTGACAAATTCCTCGTGGCGACTTACATGTTACCACTGAACGAATCGTCACTTCGTCTACATCTAATTTATCAATTTCAGCTGCTTCTTTTTCACCAATCATTGTTCCTCGTGACAACACTGTTTTCCCTGTCTTTGGATCTTTAATACCTTCCGCTAAAACTCGTCCCGTTACTCGCTGTCCTAAGCTAATACCTACTTCTTCGCTATCTTGTTTCGTAATGACTGCTCCTTCCGTGTCCTGACAATCCTCTTCTCGAATTACAACATCCTGCGCTACGTTTACTAACCGCCGCGTCAAATATCCAGCCGAGGCTGTTCTCAAAGCAGTGTCAGCCATACCCTTACGAGTACCGTGAGTTGACAAGAAGTATTCCAGCGCTGTGAATCCTTCTTTAAAGCTACTTTTAATCGGTAATTCTTCAACCCGACCAGTCGGACCAGCAACTGTTCCTTTCATACCAGTCATCTGCAAAGTCTGTCCCCAGCTTCCTCTCGCTCCTGAACTTACCATCGCGAATACTGATCCTCTTGGATCCAACGCAGCTTGAGTCTGCTTGCCCATTTCTTCTCGAGCTCGATCCCATACCGCCACTGTCATTTTATATCGCTCATCGTTTGTCAATAATCCGTTGTCATACTGCTCTCGAATTGTCGCTACTTCTTTTTCGGCTCTCACAATAATTTCTTCCTTTGCTTCCGGAGTTTTAAGATCTAACATCCCCCATGACAGACCACTCAAAGTTGCAAACTTGAATCCTAAGTCTTTCATCCGGTCAATTAACGCTGCCGCTTGCTCAGACCCATAATGATTTAACACGTCAGCAATCACACGCTTTAATCGTCCCTTATCAAACGTTTCGTTAATAAACTTATAATCTCTCGGCAAAATCTCCGCGAAGATCAAACGACCAACAGTTGTTTCGATAATCTCGGCCGATTCACTAGGTTGATCCGGATGTGGCACTTTAATTAGTGCATTTACCGCTAAATCATCTAGCTCAAACGCAGCTAACGCTTCTTCAACTGATGAGAAATAACGTCCTTCGCCTTTCATTTCTGGCACTGGACATGTCATATGGTATACCCCTAAGACAACGTCTTGAGTTGCTGCTGTTGAGGGACGACCATCAGCCGGCTTTAACAAATTATGACTCGCTAACATGACGTTTTTAGCTTCGTATTGCGCCTGAGCCGACAATGGTACGTGTACCGCCATTTGGTCACCATCGAAATCAGCGTTAAACGGTACCGTCACCATCGGATGAATCTGGATTGCTTTTCCTTCAATTAAAATTGGTTGAAAAGCTTGAATCCCCAACCGGTGCAAAGTCGGTGCCCGGTTTAACATAACCGTGTGCTTCTTAGTTACCTCTTCCAACGAATCCCACACTTCTGGAATTGCCTGTTCAATCAAGCGACCAGCCGAACGAATATTATGGGCTAACTCACGTTCAATTAATTCATGAATCACAAACGGCTTAAATAGCTCCAAAGCCATTGTTTTCGGTAAACCACACTGGTGCAATTCCAATTCCGGACCAATAACAATTACCGATCGTCCTGAGTAATCCACCCGCTTACCCAATAAGTTTTGTCGGAATCGTCCTTGCTTACCCTTTAACATATCCGCCAAGGACTTCAATTGACGCCGTTGCCCTGTTGCGCTCATTGTCGTTGAACCGCGTCGAGCCGAATTATCAATCAAGGCATCAACTGCTTCCTGTAACATTCTTTTTTCATTGCGCGTGATTACTTCCGGTGCCCCTAATTCCAATAATCGCTTTAACCGATTATTTCTATTAATTACTCTGCGGTATAAGTCATTTAAATCTGATGCAGCAAATCTACCTCCATCTAATTGAACCATTGGTCGCAAATCAGGCGGAATAACCGGCAAAACCGTCATTAACATCCATTCTGGTCGAATTCCAACCTTATCCATAGATTGGATTAACGACAAACGTCGCACAATTCTTTTTCTCTCCGCCGCCGACGCATCCTCCATCCGCTTAGTCAGATCTTCTGTCATCTGTTTTAAATCAATTCCCTCAAAAATAGTTCTGATCGCTTCTGAACCAATTCCTGCTTTAAACACATGCCCGTACTTCAAGGACAGATCTCGAAACTCTCCTTCTGAAATGATTTGATAGCGATGCAAACTTTCTAATTGTTCTTTTGCAGCAGTAATAGCTTCATCTAA
Source organism: uncultured Candidatus Saccharibacteria bacterium (assembly GCA_964610055.1). Taxonomy (GTDB): domain Bacteria; phylum Patescibacteriota; class Andersenbacteria; order UBA10190; family UBA10190; genus CAZSUC01. Next base: position 46,617 of record CAZSUC010000001.1, read on the forward strand.
CTTCTGTAATTGTTCGCGCTCTTCTTTAACTAATTTCTCCTTGCGCTCCTCTCTGTCTGAAGCATCTTTTGGTAACTGTCCTCGCAATTGTCTATATCCTTGTTTCACCGCTGCGCGCTTTGACTCCGCTTCTCGTCCTAATCGATCCAGTACTTCTTGTCGTGCATTCTCATCAACATCCGTAACAATATATGATGCAAAATAAATCACCTTTTCTAATTGTGACACGTTAATATCCAGCAGCAGTCCCATCTTAGACGGCACACCTCGTAAGAACCAAATATGAGACACTGGAGTCGCCAATTTAATATGTCCCATTCGCTCACGACGAACAATTGACCGCGTTACTTCCACTCCGCATTTATCACAAATGATTCCCTTGTACCGAATACGACGGTATTTTCCACACGAGCATTCCCAGTCTTTCACTGGCCCAAAAATTCGCTCATCAAATAAACCTTCTTTTTCTGGTTTTTGGGTTCGATAGTTAATTGTTTCCGGTTTTGTCACCTCTCCGTGTGACCACTCTAAAATACGGTCGGGCGAGGCTAAGGTTAATCGAACTGAATCGAACATTGTTTCTTGTTGTTGTATAGGTTCCATAAGTCTTTCCTCCTAAATTAACGTATGCGCGGTTGTTTAGATCTGGCCGTCCGCGCCGCATCTCGGTCGACTCCGACATGTTCGGTTTGGATCTCTTGTTCTTCAGCGCGTTTTCCTACTAATTCAACATCTAGCGCCAATCCTTTAAGTTCTTGTACTAAGACATCAAATGCAGCTGGTGCATGCGGCGTTCGAATTGGCTCTCCTTTCACAATTGCCTCATATGTTTTACTGCGCCCAACTACATCATCTGACTTAATTGTTAACATTTCTTGTAAAGTGTAAGCTGCTCCGTACGCTTCCAATGCCCATACTTCCATCTCTCCAAACCGCTGGCCACCAAACTGTGCTTTTCCTCCTAATGGCTGCTGCGTTACTAATGAGTACGGTCCTGTTGAACGCATATGAATCTTGTCCTCAACTAAGTGATGCAACTTTAGAATATACATCACCCCTACTGTTACTGGGTTATCAAACTTTTCACCGGATAAACCATCGTACAATTCAACTTTTCCGTTCTCAGGTAAACCCGCTTTCTTTAGTTCTTCTTTAATTGTTTCTTCCGCAACCCCGGCAAACGGCGCTGAGGCCACGTAATAATCCAAGCGTTCTGCTGCAATACCTAAATGTGTTTCCAAAATCTGACCAATATTCATACGACTTGCGACTCCCATTGGATTCAACACGATATCAACTGGTGTTCCATCCTCTAAGAACGGCATATCTTCTACTGGCACCACTTTAGAAATAACACCTTTATTACCGTGCCGTCCGGCAAATTTATCTCCTACTTGCAACTTTCTAATTTGCGCAACACTTACTTGAACCTGCTTGATAACTCCACTCGGCAATTTATCTCCGTCTTCTCGTGAAAATATCTTTACGTCCACAACTTTTCCTTCTTGGCCGTGACGCAAATACAATGATGTATCTTTAACATCTTTTGCTTTTTCACCAAAGATCGCTCGCAATAACCGCTCTTCAGCCGTTAAATCAGTCTCACCTTTATTAGTCACTTTTCCAACCAAAATATCACCTGATCGCACTTCCGCTCCGATCCGCACAATTCCTTCTTCATCTAAATTACGCAGCTTTTCCTCACTTACATTTGGAATATCACGTGTTACAACTTCTGGACCTAACTTTGTATCCCGCACATCTACTACAAAATCCTCAATATGAATCGAGCTATATCGGTCATCACTCACTACTCGCTCCGACACCACGATAGCATCTTCAAAATTACCGCCATACCACGGAATAAAGGCAACTAATAAGTTTTGTCCTAAGGCTAGTTCTCCTTTTTCCGTGGATGATCCATCCGCAATTACATCCCCCTTCTTTACCTTTTGTCCCGGTTCAACTAATACTCTCTGCAGCAATGCCGTTGATTGATTACTTCTCAAGAAATTATACAACCGGAAGATATGTTTCTCCTTCTTTTCATCGTCAATTACCGTGATGTGTTTTCCATCCGCTTCCACCACTGTTCCGTTCACTGTTGAAACAACTACTTGACCAGAATCAACCGCAGCTCGATGCTCCATTCCCGTTCCAATTCGCGGCGCCTGCGGCATAATTGATGGAACCGCCTGACGTTGCATATTCGATCCCATCAACGCCCGCTGGGCATCATCATGCTCAATAAACGGAATTAAACTACTAGCCAATGACACCATCTGGCTAGTCGAAACATCCATGTAATTAATTTCTTTCGGGTCAACGGCTGAGAACTGGCCACGTGCGCGCACTTCTACCATCTCATTCACAAACTCGCCGTTATTTTTTATTGGTTCACCGGCATGTGCAATCACCATTTTATCTTCCCGATATGCGTCTAAATATTCCACTTCTTCCGTTACTTTTCCGTTAGTCACCTTACGATATGGCGTCTCTAAAAATCCGTATTCATTGATTCTGGCATATAAAGCCATATGTCCCACCAATCCAATATTTGGACCTTCTGGCGACTGAATCGGACAGATTCGACCATAATGACTTCGGTGTACGTCTCGAACCTCGAATCCTGCTCGATGCCGATCCAAGCCCCCTGGACCCATCGCTGACAAACGACGCTTATTTTCTACTTCAGACAACAAATTGGTCTGATCCATAAATTGCGACAACTGAGAACTTGTGAAAAATTCTTTAATGGCCGCAATAATCGGTCGTGCGTTAATCAGTTGTGCTGGTGTCACTGTTTCCAAATCTAAAGTACTCATTCGATCTTTGGCAATCCGCTCCATTCGCATCAATCCGACTCGAAACTTATTCTGAATTAACTCTCCCACGGCTCGCACTCGTCGATTACCTAAATGATCAATATCGTCCGCTGCTTCTTGTGTTACGTTTAATCGAATTACTTCGCGTACTGTTGCAATCAAATCTTCTAATCGGAAAATACGACTTTCCGGATCTTCTGATACGCTCATTTCTAACCGCTGATTCATGCGATAGCGTCCCACTCGGCCAAAGTCATATCGATCAAATCTGAAAAACATATCATGCACCATCTGTCGCGCATTATCTGCCGTCGCTAAATCTCCCGGACGCAAACGTCGGTATACTTCTTTTAATCCTTCATCCTGAGTTTTAGTTGTATCACGTGCTAACGTTGCATCCACATATGAAATTTCCTTATCAACGTCTACATCTTGCAGCGCTTTTTTAATTTCTTCATTTGTTGTTAACCCTAGTGCTCGGAATAATGCTGATGCAGCTAATTTACGTTTGCGATCAATCTTCACGTAAATTGCCCCGTCCATCGCCGTTTCTACCTCTAACCACGCTCCCCGGTTAGGAATAATTTTTGCCCCATACCAATTTCGTCCTCGCGCACTTGCTGACGTGAAAAATACGCCCGGTGAGCGTATTAACTGTGAAACCACAACTCTTTCAACACCATTAATAATAAAGGTGCCGCGCGGTGTCATTACTGGAAATTCTCCTAAATAAACCTCTTGTTCTTTCACCTCTCCCGTCTTCTTATTAACCAAACGCACCGCTGAACGTAGCGGAGCTTCATAGGTTGCATTTCGATCACGTGCTGTTTCTTCCGTATGCTTCGGTGCATCTAAATAATGATCCAAAAATTGTAATTCTAAATTACCAGCGTAATCAGTAATCGGTGAAATTTCGGCAAACAGTTCACCTAGACCCTGCTGGAAAAACCAATCGTAAGACTCTAATTGAGCCTGAAGTAAATAATTAAAATTGATTGCGCTTACTGGCTGGCTTGTAAATGATTCCCGCTTACGCACTGCGGAACCATGGGGAGAGGAATTGGTTTTTAGCATAAATAGTTAAATGAGGCGTTAGAACTAAAAAAATTAATCTCACTACTAGATGCCTCTTGAGTTATGCCTTACAGTCAACCAACTCCCTTCTCGACTACATCATTTATCGTAAAAACCCCAAGAAAAGTTACGGCTTGCGGAGCTACCTACCGGGCGAAGCAATTTGCTCTTCAAGGTGTAACTAATACCTTGCGCCCATTATTCGCACTCCACTATTATTTTTTGACTACATGCACACAAATAACACTCGTCTTACGACGATTACTTGAGTATATGCGTAAAAAAAATCACTTGTCAAGAGTTTTTGTCCAAATAATACCTTACTTGAGCCACCTCTTTGACTTTTTCTTGATTTAATTGTATAATTAAAGAATCAATCTCGCCGGCTTCTAATTCCACCACCGGAATTCTCCATCCCAACGCCAACGCATTTGCTATTGTTACTCCGGTCCTAACTCCCATAGTTCGATTTCTCGCTGTTGCCACCACCCCAATTCGGTCTAATTCCGCTCCTTCAATATTTAGCTTATTTAAAGCATTTTTTAAAATTTCTAAAACTAACTTCGTTGTCACTTTATTATTTTTTCCTCTTTCTTGAGCCAAAACTTCTGTATCTTTAACTAATACCACTGTAATCTCCTCTCCCGAGGTATCAATTAAAACTCCTGTCATATTTTACGATTTAATACATCTAATACGACCTGCTTCTCATTCCAAGGCACTATCTTATGTCCTATTGCCATCCCTGTTTCCGCCCCCTTACCAGTCACCACTATAGTGTCTCCTGCCTGGGCTTGCTCAATACAATATTGAATCGCTTCTCGTCGATCTGTAATCCTCTGCCACGGAATCTTGGCTTCTTTTAGACCTTCTTCTAAATCCTGAAAAATTTGCTCTTCGTCTTCTGTCCAAGGATCTTCTCGCGTCAACACTAACTCATCGGCTCGTTCCGCCACCGCTGCCGACATTAACGGTCTTTTTCCTCGATCTCGCAAACCACAAGCCCCTAATATTCCCCATACTTTTCCTTCGGTCTTTACTCTGACATCATCGTATAATCGCTCCAACGCATCCGGTGTTACTGCATAGTCAATTAAAATAGCTGGCTTATTTCCTTGTCTAATCCACTCCATTCTTCCCGGCACCACCTTTACGTAATTAATCCCCGCTTTTATTTTATCCGCGGTAATACCAACGGCTTCCGCCGCTAACTTAACAGCCGCTGCGTTCTCCTGATTAAAAGACCCTAATAAATGTGTCTCAACATTTTTTGCCTGCTCACTTGTCCATTGCTCTGTTTTTATCCCTTTCTCTTTTGCCTGTAATAAAATTTCCTTTACCAACTTATCATCCCCCTTCCCCACTAAAATTCCATCCGCTTCTAGCATGTTTACAATTTTAGCTTTTGCGAGCGCATATTCTTTCATCGTCCCATGATAGTCTAAGTGCTCTCGCGCAATATTAGTTATAATCGCAACCCGAAAACGTAATCCCGCTAATCTATGCTGATCCAACGCATGTGAAGTCACTTCTAATACAGCTTTCTCCACTCCCGCGTTCACCATTTTGCGCAAATATTTCATCACCACCGCACTTTTTAATGTCGTCATTTTACTTTCATTAACTTCCGTTTTCTCTCCCACTCGAAAAGACACCGTTGTCAGCATACCAACTTTATCCGCACCAAACGCTTCCTCCAAAACACTCGTTAAAATATAGCAAGTAGTTGTCTTTCCGTTTGTTCCTGTCACCCCATGCAGAACCAATTTTTTATCTGGCCAACGATAATAAGCCCGCCACCATTGCGCTCGCACCCAATGCAACAAATTTTTAATTTTTTGCCAGGCTCGTATCATACTAACCGTCGTCCTAATTTATATAACTCATACCATCCCTTCTTGACCGGATAATCCAGCGCATCTGGATAATCTATTCTTTGCCCGCCAAACCCCAACTTAAATCGTGTAATTCCAGCCCAGGGATGTGTTTTATCCGCATTTTCCGGAGCCACTCCATAAAAATCGTACTGCCTCATTCCCTGTTCCTGAGCTCGTTTAATCGAATTCCATTGCAATAAAACTGGCGCCATTACCGAACGTGATAGGGAAGAGCTCGCTCCATGAACATAAGTTGTCACCCCGCCATAGTTAACCAAGACATGAGCCGCTAATGGTTGATCGTTTAAATACGCCACTCCAATTTCGCATAATCCAGCAGGGGAGAGCACACTCTGCATTTTGCGGTAATAATCATCTGGATGAAATTTAAACTCACTGCGTTCTTCTACCTCTCGACTTAATTGCAAAAAAACATCCACCATCTTCTCACCCGCCGCAAACTCTGTTCGCACTCCTTTTCGTTCCGCCAGTCTAATATTATATCTTGTTTTTTGATGCATCCCATTTAATAATTCCTCTTCTCTTTTATGCAAATCTAAAACAACTGTGTGTTGTGGCTGTACTGTTCGCGCTGTTTTCCAGCCCGGTACCTTCCAGCTTGGTTCTATTTTTATAAATATCGCCCTTTCTTTATGCGCTAACTCAATCAATGCCCGCTCTAATTCTGGCCATATCTCCTCTGCACACACAAAGCCCCTTGGTACATAAATCCAATTCAATCCCATCGGCAAATTACGCTGTATCACTACAGCTCCCGCAATTAATTTATTTTCTTGACGCACACCTATGCGCCAAACCTTAAATCCAGCTGCCTCCTGAAAATCACCCCATTCCCAAGATTGTAAAAAAGGGGAGTGTTGGGTTAATTCCTGCCATTCTTTTTTATCTTCAACTATTTCCATAGTTTATTTCCCTTGTAACACCTGACGCACAGCTTGCTCAACAGTTTTAATTTCATCCGGCAACTTCTGTACTGCCAATCTGGCCTGCGATTTTGTATATCCCAAACTTTCTAGCACTAATAAAGTTTCTTCTTGAATATCCGTCACTGAATTAGCTGTCTGAACACTACCAACTTTACCGGTTAGCTCAACCAAAATTCTTTCCGCTGTTTTCTTGCCTACGCCAGAAACTTTGGTTAACAACTTCACATCTTTATTCGCTACCGCCTGCTCTAATGTCCGCGGTGGCGCAATATCCAGCACATTTAAAGCTGTGCGTGGACCTACGGACGGCACCGTAATCAAGAGCTCAAAATATTGTAGAAGCTCAGGATCATCAAATCCATACAGATTTTCCGCCTCATCACTTACTTGGTGATGAATTCGCAATTCTAGCTCTTCCCCTATTTTCGCTCGTGCCATCAAAGAAGCTGGCACTGCCACCCGATACCCCACTCCTTGCACGTCTAAAACCACCCCCCGTTTTTCAAGCTCTAAAATTTCTCCCTTTAATCTGGCAATCATACTGCCCCTAAAGTATATCACCCTTCCTCAGGACACAATCCATTATCACGCTCATGCTTTATAATTTTGTCAAGTAATCCTATGCTTTCCGTATGACCTCCCAAACTACTACTCACCCCTTTTCACTCATCGCTCCCTACAAACCAGCTGGTGACCAACCTCAGGCTATTAAAAAACTTACTCGCGGCCTAGCTCAAGATTTTAAACGTCAAACACTTTTAGGTGTTACTGGTTCCGGCAAAACCATGACCATGGCTTCCGTTATTGAGCAAACTCAAAAACCCGCCCTAATTATCAGCCACAATAAAACTCTTGCTGCTCAACTTTCTCAAGAATTTCGAGAATATTTTCCTCACAACTCCGTCTCTTATTTCGTTTCCTATTACGACTATTATCAGCCAGAAGCCTATTTACCACGCACTGATACCTATATTGCCAAAGACGCCAATATTAACGATGAGATTGATCGTCTTCGTCACGCCACCATGGAAGCTATCCTTACTCGTCCCGACGCTATTGTTGTTGCCTCCGTTTCTTGTATTTACGGACTTGGCAGACCAACCTCTTATCTCAACCAACGTCTTCACCTTGAAGTTAACCAGCCAGCCAATCGTCGCGATATTCTTGCTCACCTCACCCGCCTCCAGTACCAACGCAATGACACTGATCTCACACGCGGCGCTTATCGAGTGCGTGGTGATGTTATTGATATTCATCCCGCCGGCGAAGAGTCTGTCTTACGTATTGAAATTTTCGGCCCTAAAATCGATCGCTTAACATATCTTGATAGTCTCACTGGCGAAGTGATTAAGGCCACTAACACTGCGCTTGTCTTTCCTGCAAAATTTTTCCTCGCCGACTCTCCGCAAACCAAACTCGCCATTGACTCAATCCGACACGAATTAGATGAGCGCATTCTTCAATTGAAAAAAATTGGCAAAGAAATAGAAGCTCAGCGCCTTCTCCAACGCACCACCTACGATTTAGAAATGCTGCAGGAACTAGGCTACGTTTCTGGAATTGAAAATTATTCTCGTCACATGGATGGCCGTACTTCCGGTGAACCTCCCTCTACTCTTTTAGATTATTTCCATCATGCTTATGGATCAGACGGATTTCTAACCTTCATCGACGAATCTCATATTACTATCCCACAAATTGGCGGCATGCACGCTGGCGATAAAGCTCGTAAAGATACTTTAATTCAATACGGCTTTCGCCTGCCCTCAGCTCGCGATAATCGACCGCTTACTTTCAGCGAGTTTGAAGATCGTGTTAATCAAGTAATTTTCGTTTCCGCCACTCCTGGCGACTACGAACTAAACACCAGCCATCAAATCATCGAACAAATTGTTCGTCCCACCGGCTTGCTTGACCCCGATATCGAAATTAAACCAACCACTCATCAAATTGATGATGTTATTTCTCAAATCCAAACTCGCATTCAAAATAGACAACGCGTAATTGTTACCACGCTCACTAAACGCATGGCCGAGGAACTTTCCGCTTACCTGGTCGAAATGGGTTTAAAATCTGCCTATATTCACGGTGACATTGATACCATTGAACGTATCGATATCCTTCGTAATTTACGCCTTGGCACTTATGACATCCTTATCGGTATTAATCTCCTGCGCGAGGGGTTAGATTTACCGGAAGTTTCTTTAGTTGCCATTATGGATGCTGATAAAGAAGGATATTTACGTTCTGCCCCATCTTTAATTCAGGTCATGGGACGCGCCGCTCGACACGCTGACGGACATGTTATTATGTACGCCGACAAAATTACAGGCTCCATGCGCCAAGCTATTAAAGAAACAGATCGTCGTCGCCAAATCCAATCCGCCTACAATCAAACTCACCACATTACACCTCAATCAATCATTAAAGCAGTAGGGGACAGTGGTTTCTCCGCTAAATCCGACCAAATACATGTGCCAAACACACACGATCTCCCTGCATCCGAAAAAAGACGCGTTCTTAAAGAGCTAACCAATAAGATGGAACTTGCTGCCCGCAATCTAGAATTTGAACAAGCCGCTACTCTTCGAGACACTATTCGCACTTTACGCCTCGGTTCTTAACCATCTGCCATGGTAAGCTAAGAACACACCTATGGCTATTTTAGCGATCCTCTTATTTATCATCCCTGCTTTCACCGGATCTATCACTTGGTTACTCTGGAATTTAGCTCACGAAAAAATCACTATCTTAATCGGCGGAACATTTACTGGGCTTTCTGTTTTTACTCTGTCTCTTTTTGGACTTTATGTTTTTTTTCCACTCTCATCCACTTTAATTCTTAGTCTTCTTTCATTTTTCTTGTGCATTGGACTGTCTTTAATTTTAATCGCTTCTCGGCGCCAGATTGATTTAGCCGAACGTTGGCATCATCTTGATTTTGATTACTGGCTTCTTGGCGTCATCTTATTTATTAGCCTCATCTTTTCTATTATTTCGCCCAAACTCTTACTCGTTAATGAAAACGGCGGACTTTCCACTGGTATTATCAATGCTTATGGCGACGTCGCTTGGCATGCCTCTAATATTACTTATTTCGTTAATAATCACGCTTTCCCTCCTGAAGACGCTATCTTTGCTGGACACCCCTTAGTCTATCCTTTCCTAACCAACTTTTTCAGTTCTGCTCTTATGATTAGCGGACTTCCTCTTCACCAGAGCCTCACTGTCCCAGCTATTATTCTTATTCCTCTGCTTTTTGCTTGTTTATATATTTTTTCCCGTGCCCTCTTGCGCTCATCTTCACCACGCATTTCTGTTTTAATTATTCTTTTGTTTCTTTGTGGCGGCGCCACTCTTGGCTTTACGCGCCTTCCTGCTGACTTTCAACAAAGCAATTTATCTCTTGGATCATTTTTATGGCATTTGCCACAAGCCGATTATTCCGGGGTTGGCACCAGCACAGATGGTTTTCATTTTCTTAACCCCAGTACCTCGCTCCTGCTTCCTCAACGCGCTTTTCTCTTTGGTTTACCGTTAGCCTTACTTATTCTCTATCTGTTTATCATCGGCACGACCACCTCTTCTCGCCCTCACTATTTCTTTGCTGGTTTACTTGCCGGCACCCTGCCTCTTTTCCACGCTCATACTATTATCGCTCTTATACCCGCTATTATTATTTTTAGTTTACCCGTCGGATGGCATCGCTCTCATCGTTTTGGTCTCTTTATTTTTGCTTTAACCTCTCTCTGTGTTGGAGCTCCTGGTATCTGGTATTACTACACCTTCATGAGCAGCGGATCATCTTTCTTTCGTTGGGATCCCGGCTGGATGTCAACCGGAAATTTTATCTGGTATTGGTTTAAGAACACTGGTTTTTTGTTTCCTGTCATTTTATCCGGACTTTTCTTACCTGCTCCAAAATTAATCAAAAAACTTACCCTCGCGGGATTAATTCTTTTTATCGCCTCCAATCTTTTCTTATTTGCGCCATGGGCTTGGGATAATTTTAAATTACTCATCTATTTCTTTATTTTTTCATTACCCTTATTTACATGGACTCTTGCTTGGATCTGGCGTAAATATACCTACGCACCCTTACATATCGTGCTTGGATTAATTGTCTTGTTCCAAATTTCCGCTGCCACCTTAGATATATGGAAACTCCTATTACCAACCGCCACTACTTGGGAAGAGTGGAGCCAAAACGACATTGCGGCTGCTGCCATGATCACTCAAACCACCCCAGCCGATGCTGTTATTGCAACTGCTGCTATCCATAATTCACCCGTTGTTTTAGCTGGCCGTGCTCGTTATCTCGGCTACACCGCGCACATTTGGAGCCATGGAGGTAACCCTTGGGAACGCGAACAATCCCTAAAACTATTTTACCAGGGATTCTTAAACACTCTGCCTGACATCGCCGTGGATTATGTTCTCATTGGACCAGCCGAAAACTATCGCTATCGATCCCTTAAAATCGCACCTAATTGGCAGCTAGTTGCTCAAAGCAATTCCTACCAACTTTACCAAGTTAATACTTCGTCTAATTAACCTCTTCTCTCCAATAGTTCAAAATATCAATCAATGAATCCTGCAACTTAATCTGCGGCTGCCATCCGGTCTCATTTTTTAATTTACTTGCATCACCTACTAAAACCGGCACGTCGCTCGGTCGCATCCTTTCCGGATCTTGCTCTACTGTAATTTTAACCTTTGTCTGCTCTAACAACATACTTAGAATCTCACTAATCGCCGTCCCTTGACCCGAAGCGACATGATACACTTCGCCCATTTTGCCTGCTTCCATTAATAATCGATAAGCTCTCACCACATCTCGAACATCAGTGAAATCTCGCCGAGCCTCTAAATTTCCGACTTTTATCTGCGGATCTTGTTTATGTGCTTCAATCCGCGCTATTTGCATAGCAAAATCAGCTGTCACAAATCCTTCTTTTTGCCCCGGACCGATATGGGGGAATGGACGCACCCTCACTACCTTCTCCTGAAATTTATCTATTATCATTTTTTCCATTGCCAACTTACTCTCTGCATATGGATTCTTAGGACGTGCCACTTCTAAATCCAACTCTGGGATCGGCTTACCTTCTTTCCCTATCTCAGCTGTCCCATAAATATCCGCGCTACTCGCTACCATGATTTTAGTCTGCGGACTAACTTGCTCAATCGTTTCTAGCAAAACCTGGGTTGCTTCAACGTTCACTCGCCACACTAAATCTTTTTGCTTAAAACTTTCTCCTGGCGCGCTGAACGCCGCTAAGTGCACTAACCAATCTGGCTGTTCTGTCGCTAAATTTTCAACATACGAATCCTTGCTTGTTATATCAACTTCTGGTCGATCCCAGCTTAAAACTTTTACTTCTGGCCACGATTGTTCCAGCTCTTTTTTTAGATAAGAACCAACAAATCCTTGGCCACCAGTAATAACAACTGTTTTCATTAGGCAATAGGCAAACGAGGCACCTCACCAGATCGCGCTCGCGCAATTTTTTCTAAAGCCGCATCCACCATTCCAGTTACTAATGCTTCAAACTTTACTTCCGGTTCCCACCCTAATTTTTCCCGCGCCTTTGTCGCATCCGACAATAATAAATCTACTTCCGCCGGACGCATAAATTTCTCATCTTGCACCACATAGTCCTCCCATTTAAGTCCAACATGACTAAACGCTAACTCACAGAATTCTTTAATTGAATGAGTTTCACCAGTTCCAATCACATAATCATCCGCTTCATCCTGCTGCAACATTAACCACATTGCTCGGACATAATCTTTAGCATGCCCCCAATCTCGTTTCGAATCTAAATTTCCTAAACGCAATTCCTTGGCCAATCCTTCCTTAATATACGCTGCGGTACTCGCGATCTTTTGAGTTACAAATTCAAATCCACGACGAGGACCTTCGTGATTAAACAAAATTCCCGAACAAGCAAACATGTTATAACTTTCCCGATAATTCACAGTAATCCAATGGCCATACACTTTAGCTACCCCGTATGGACTGCGCGGATGGAAGGGTGTTGTTTCCTTTTGTGGAGTTTCAACTACCTTGCCAAACATTTCTGAACTTGAGGCCTGATAAAAACGTGCGTCTGGTTTCGTTTTTCTAATCGCCTCCAATACCCGAGTTACCCCCACCCCAGTTACATCTCCTGTCATCTCTGGCACATCAAAACTTGTTTTCACAAAAGATTGAGCGGCCAGATTATATACTTCATCCGGTTGCGCTATTTCAATCGCCCTAATCAAGGATGATGAATCGCTCAAATCTGCCGGCATCACTTCGATTTTATCCAGAATATGACGTATGTTATCAAAAGGATCAGTTGCCGAACGCTGCACTATCCCGAATACTTGATATTCTTTTTCTAATAATAATTCCGCTAAATATGATCCATCTTGCCCGGTTATACCTGTTATTAATGCTCGTTTTGCCATATTAATGCTTTATCAATTAACCCTATTCTCTTAGATTAACCATCCATGGCCTCTATCGCAAACTTAAATGGCATTGTCTTAATCGACAAGCCGTCCGGTCCAAGTTCACACGACATCGTTAATAAAGTTCGTTACCTCTTAAAACCATCACGCATTAAGGTCGGACATACTGGCACTTTAGACCCATTTGCCCGCGGCCTCTTAATCATCGCCCTTGGATCAGCCACTCGACTCATCCAATATTCACACACATTACCTAAATCATATTCAGCGACAGCTATTCTAGGCACTTCCAGTTCTACCGACGATCTTACCGGCACACTTTCTCCGCTCACCAACGCGCCCTTAATTACATTAGCTGATATTCAAAAAGTTTTACCGCAATTTACCGGCAAAATTGCTCAGACTCCTCCCGCCTACTCTGCAGTTAAGATTAACGGCCAGCCTCTATACAAACTTGCTCGTCATGGAAATCTCACTGAAGCTCAGCGCAAAGCAGGGGAGAGGGGACGCATCGTTACGATATATGATATTCAAATTACTGAGTTTTCATACCCTGAACTGCATCTCCATATTAATTGCGGTACCGGCACATATATTCGCAGTCTTGTTCGCGACATCGGTAACGCCCTGAGTACTACTGCCTACGTCAGCGCTTTAACTCGTGTAACTACAGGTAAGTTCCACATTTCTGATAATGAAGTTATCCACAATTTATCCACAGAAGTTATCCACAATAATATTTTGCCTCCAGAAACCCTTATTGACCACTTACCTAAACTGTATCTTGATCAAAACAGCGTCGCACAATTACAACAGGGTAGAGCAGTACCAACTTTGACTCCACCCAATCTATCCCCTTACTACGCTATCTTTTCTCCCCAAAAACGCCTCATTGGTATTAGTACATTTGACCCTGACACCAATTTGTTACGTCCCAAAACTATTCTCTCCCACCCCTCTGCGCCAATATCCTCTTAACCCGCCCATCCTATTAATATTTGACTTTATTCGCTCAGCATCTCATACTCACCCCATGCCTCAAACAAGTTCAGCCAAAAAGGCCCTACGTAGCAGTGAGCGTAAGCGCGTGATCAACAACCGCTGGCGTCATATTATGCGTGCTAACATTCGAACCGTTCGTGATGCAATTCAAGCCGGTGATTCTCAAACAGCCACCCAGGCGTTCACAAAAGCTCAACGCATCATTGATCGTGCTGCCCGCAGAAACATTATTCATCCTACAAACGCTGCTCGCAAAAAATCTCGCCTTCAATTGGCTATTCAAAAAATCGTTGCTAAATAGCCGGTTCCACTAAACCAGCTATTAACATTAATAAGGCCGTCCGTTCTTGTACGCGGCCTTGTTTAATCGCCAGATTACTTGCTGCAATTTTGCGCATCGCCATCCACCACTCCTGAGAATTTAATTTACTCGCTCTACCCCAATTTTTTTCCACGACATAAGGATGTATTTTTGCTTCTCGTGAAATATCTGTCGGCCTCTTACCTTGATCCTTCCCTTGGCTAATTATCCATAACGATCGAAACTGGCTGTTTAATGTTGCCATAATTCTTAATTCAGGCTCACCTTGATCCAAAAGCTTCGTTATGCCTTCTACAGCCTGCTGCGCATGCCTCGCTACGATTGCATCCATAACCTTAAATATTTCTGCTTCTATTTGAGTTTCATTATCTTGCTGAACCAAGTCTAACGATATTTGTTTATGTATAATCGCTAGCTTCTGTATTTCATTCTCAATCCTCCATCGATTCCCTTTATATGCCGAGACTAACCAGTGAATCGCTTTTTTCTCTATTTCCGCTCCATTCATCTGCACCAGTTGACGCACCCAATCCTCTAACTTAGACCATTCTAACGCCTTGTATTCTCGAGACTTCAATTTTACTAATTCTTTATGCAATTTTAAGCGCAAATCAGGCTTTCCTTGTTCCCATAAAATTAGACGACTCGTATCCCTATCTGTTGCTATTACTCGTCGTACTTGGTCTTGCTCTTTTATTAATAGTCGCAACGGATTATTTACCACTACCAACTCGGACCCCCATAAACTTTGACCACTATCTAACCAGGAACCTAGCCCTTTTTGTTCCAAATCCTCCTGATTAAGCCAGCGTACTATCGCCTTCTTCTCTTGTGCCAAATCTTGAATTTCATGCCAAGCAGCATAAGTATCTTCACCCCAATAATATTCGGCCATTCCTCCCCCTTTCTTAAATCTTACTCCGCTGCTCCTGTTGGACTAGCCACTGAAGATTCCGGTACCCACGTTACGGGAATTGATGGATCTGGAGCCATAACCCACACCTGGCCTCGAGTAAATGTAATTTCTTCTCCTGTTTCGTCCATGAAATGTACCGGGTCTTTTTTGTTTAATTCATCCTTGCGCCAAGTGCCTTTTATTTCTTGGCCATCCTGATAAACCATTAACTCACCTGTTCCTTCAATTGACACATCATTATACCCTCCATCCGCCGGCACTGCTGACTGATTGGTTGCTCGCATAATTACCACAACACTTGGAGCTACTCCCGTCCCACTTTCGGGATCAGTTTGTTCTACCCCTCCCCAATATCTCACATAGCGATTAGTCTCTGGATCATATTCATAACTCACTCGAAATTGACCCGGCCAATCCACCGAAAGTGTACCCCCAGCCGGACGTTCTGACATTGGTGCGTCATCTTTAAATTCGTACCCAGCAAACTGCGTCTCAGTGCGATAACCTAATTTTTGCAATGCTTCCCACAGTCTTTTGTAACTAGTAAATCCATTATATGGAGCCGGTAAAGTATCTTTTCTATAAAAAGCATCATACGGATTAGTTAAAGCATTCATTGTTTGAAATTCACCCGCCGTAATTCGATTCAAAGCGTGAAAACTACCTCCCCAGTGTGCTAATATTGCATCTATCCCATCTGCTAAGAATAAATAATCATGTCGAGCGGATCGAACTGAACCAATTTCAGTTGGTTCACCGCATTGATAAACCGCCATTAATCGCGTCACATTACTCACCAAAACCGGTAATTCCCACACCATATCCGCCTTAGCAAATCCAGATACTGGCCGATTAATCGGATCAGAAGCTAGCATTACAGCAACTGGACGTCTATTAGCGTTTTCACAACTCATTCCTGACAACCCGCTTACTTCCGAACTAATTGTAACTTTTTCCTCTCTCTCTCCGGCCATAGGCAAATCCCCTCCGGTTAAACTATCGTCTCCACCATTTCGTTGCCCACTACGAGCAGCTACCCAAGCTAAAGCTGCCACTAAAACTAATGCCACCACTACTCCAACAATTGCCATGATTTTTTTATTCCCTTTTCGCTTCGACCGCTTTGGTCCTTCGTGAAATAAATCCGACTTTAACTCCACCGTTGCCATCGGTCTTGACGGCATTTCATTATCTTCTTCACGCCCATCATTCATAAGGAAATTGAACTAAAAAATTAATATATGACGGTAGTATACCCAATTCACTCTCATTTACGCCAATCACATTCTAACTAATATCAAATAAAGATTCGCTCAAATAATCCTGGCTACCTCCTTTATTATTATCTCGTGGCCCACCTAAGCTAAATCTTTCTAAAATTTGCTCCTCAATTATTTCTCGTGATCGACCATATTTTTGGCGAGATAATTCTCTAATCTCCTCTCGTCTTTGACTATCCCCACCCGCTGGCGGCGGAGAAATTTTCAAACTAAAGGGTCGTGTCGGCGTGCCATCTACCAACAAACGCACTGCTGCCGTAAATCTCTCCAAATTGACTAAATCATATTGCTTAAATACTGGATCAAATTGTTTCTCCAAAAATTCAGCGTCCTCGACTCCTACCCGATAGCTGACCACCGTTCCTACGTTCCCAAACACCGCTTCTCTAATGCCATCCTCTAATTGCTGAATAAATTGATGCGTGAGGTTTAAATCCAAATTATATTTCCGGGCTTCCGACAGAATTGTCACTATACTATCTGTCGTAAAATTCTGAAACTCATCTAAGTACAGATAGAAATCAGGTCGTTGATCACTCGGTTTATTTGCTCGTCCCAATGCTGCAATTTGAATTTTCGAAACCAAAATAAATCCTAACAAGTCAGAATTAATATCACCTAACTGACCTTTAGATAAGTTACATAGTAAAATTTTGCGTTGATCCATAACTTCTCTTACATCAAATGACGATCGCGGTTGGCCAATCATATTTCGCATCACTCGGTTACCCAAGAAACGCCCTAGTTTACTAATAACATAGCTCAGCATATCCGCTGACATCTGTCCTCGCTGCGACTGCACAAACTCTTTTTCCCAGAACTGGCGCACCGTTGGATCAACCTGATGTTTTAATATGTTCGCTCTAAACTCTTCATCCACAAACATTCTTGGCACATCTAATAGAGTCGAGGCTTCATCTTCAACTAAAGCTAATAACGAATTCCTTAAATAATGTTCAAACATGGGACCAATCGATTCCGGATTCAAACGCGCCGCTAATTTTTGCAATATCTGCACTACTTCATTTACAACCAGGTCTTTCTGACCAGGATCTTTTGCTTCTAAAATATTAAAACCTAATGGCTTTTCCGTGTCTCTCGGATCAAACAAAATAACATCCTGCATTCTTTCCGGCGGGATTAATTGCAAAATATCCTCAATTAAATCTCCGTGCGGATCAACCACCCCAACCCCATGTCCCGCTAAAATATCTTGAACCACCATATTTAAAAATAATGTCGTTTTACCAGTTCCTGTCTGCCCAATTAAATACAAATGTCGCCGCCGATCATCCGCTTGTAAATGTACCGGTTGACTCACTCCTCGATAAACATTATGCCCTAGCAGTATGCCTTCTTCTGGTAAATTAGCCGGTATTGGCGCTATCTTCGCGCCTCTCCACAAAATATTTGGTGTTGCTGTAGTTTCCAGCGGAAAATGAAATAACGATGCTAACTCAGTTGTACTCAAAGAACTGGATTTTTTTTGTCGCGGCACACGAAAAATTAAGTCGCGTAACCATGCTTTTGAGTTTTTGGTCTTAATTATTTTCAGAGAATTCAAATCTGGTAAATCGTATTGCGCAAAACTTCCTAACAAAGCATTAAACACTCGATCAGCATCTTCTGGCGCTCTAGTAGAAACTCCGACTCTAATATTCACGTCAAACTGTTGTTGCGATAATTTTTGCTCTACCAATTCAACTCTCTGTTGCGCTCGTGGAGTTAATCTTGACCATTCTTCCCGTTCTCGTTGTTTTTCCTCTGTCTTTCGCAACGAATCTCGTGCCGCACCTATCAATGATTGTTTATTCGCCACATCCATCTGTCGACCACGCATAGTTTTCATTGCCGCCTGTCGGCCTCGTCGCCGCGCCTTCTCTCCACCCGCTCTTAACACTAACTGAACTACCGCCGCGTCTAGTCTCTGTATTTTTGCTAACGCCCCTGTAATTGATTGCATCGGATCAGCTTCCAACTCTTTATATGTCGCCAACGGCAAATGACCATCTTTCTTCAATTTTAAATTTGCTGTCCTGATTGTATCTCCCAACTCGAAAATAGTATGTTCATCCATCCTCTTCACCTCTGCTTCTGGATAAAAGGCATATATTTGCTTCTCCAGATGATCTAAATATTTACGCTCCGTTCCCGCATAGAAAACAATCACCCCATCCTCCCGCGCTACAATTTCTAACACTATAACTGGCCGTCCATATAACCACTTATTCCATCCTGCCGTTGGTAAATTTGATAAGGTCGATAACCACTGCTCTGCCACCGCAATTCTTTCTTTAATTGCATCTCCGACTCCTTCTTCTCGTTCTTCCCGAGTTAAATCTTTTGGCAACGCCACTTGCAACATTTCAATATCCAAGGTACGACGCACTATCGCCTGTTCTTTCACAACCTGCCAAACAATCATAATAGTAATTACACCTAGTCCTACTAGACCAATTATTAAACTAATTGTAATAAATGGCTCCATTTTTCTACTCCGCCAAAATTACCAAAATTGCTAGCCCAATTCCTAATACCATTCCTCCTATCAGCAACACCCAGCCAGCTAACGGTTGCTTATTTAACTTAGAAGTTACCACTAAATCGTACATCTCACTTGTTAATACATCATGAAAAAGATCTAAATTACGAGGGTAGTTAGGGCTGCTTTGCGCTTGTTTGATAGCTGCAGTCAAATCTTTTGCAAACGCGGTATTAACTAATATCTGCGCTTCTTCATGCTCTTCTTTAGTATGCTCCCACGGAGACTTAATCGAATCCACTGCCTCTCCTGCAGCCGCAATTTGCTCCGCCACAATCTCGCCTATTTTTTCTTTAGTTCGATCTACTCCCTTTACTTCATTCTGAGTTTGCAGTCTTTCACCTACTTCTTGCCGAAAAGATTCCGCTCTTTCTTGATCCGGAAAAACTAAAGTCTCACGTTCCCAATCTGTCCGTTCACGTCTTTTCTCCATGCTTACATCATACCACGCCTATCTACTTCAATCCGTATTCCCTCTGCTCAATCAACGTTAAATGACGCAATTTCTTTGCTATCACCGGATTAGATTCTGCTATTATTTTTATTGCTTCCTCTCTCGCGCTTTGTCGTCTTTGATGTAAATAATTCCACCCCGGCACTCTCCTTAAAACATTTTTAATACTCACCATTGTCCGTTGAAATTTAGCCTGAGCATTATCACCGTATTGCAAAGTGTCATAATCAACAATATCCCAATACAACCCATTATTTAAATATTTTATAATTTGTCCTTTTTTACTGTCTGGCAAACTACTGCTCTGTAACTTTTCCACCACGCGATTATCTTCCGCTAGTCTCTCCCAGTCCCCGCCCGCCAACGATTCTCCTTCTGCTTTTAGATAGCCTTCCAATTCAGCCATTTCAGTTAAATCAGTATCTCGCGCTCGTCTCTCTTCTTTACTCCTCACTGTTTCTTTTCCTTGCCTTTTTAATTCTTCTTTCCTCTGATCAATCATACGCCCTATCTGCAATTTACGATCATCGATTTTTTCTTGCGTACTTCTCTCTTTAAATTTGTACAATCTAGTCTTTTCAATCATTCGTATCAACAAACCTTTTTTATTACTATACAAATGCCTATCATATCTACTACCCCTTCGCGTGAATCCTTTCATTAAACCTTGCATCACCTCATCTTTTCTATCTTTAACTGGCATCTGATCTATTACTTCCCATAATTCAGTCTTATTTCCACATTGCTTAGCTATATTTAAAAATGCCATTTCAGCATAAAGTGACAATAATTTAGGATCAATGTCCTCAATTTTTATATCTTCTCGCGCTGATCCTGCCGCCGGAGTAACTTCATTATTTTTTTCCTTTGACGGTTCACTTTCATTCACAACCCTAGCACCTTCACGGCCTTCTTTTTTATCATCCTCAGCCTCACCAACCGCCTCCGGCTCAGCTCCTTCAGGCCTCGTATCTTCAGGTTTTGGGTTCATCTCTTCCGCCGGTCTTTTGATTTCATAAGCCTGATTAAGCCTTTCTAGCATACTCCTAACTAAAGTCGGCAGGTCTTCTATTTGTCGTATGTCTCCATATTCCCTCGATACCCCTGCTCTAATTTCGGCCCGTTTTTTTCGTTTTTCATCTAGACTCAAATTTTGAAAATCGTTTGCTTCTCGCAGCCATCTTTGACCACGTAATAACAATGTTATTGATTGTCCCAACAGATATGATTTACGTCCTGCCGCTTCCACTTTATCTGTCTCGTTAGCAACCTTTGGTGCACTACTTA
This sequence comes from uncultured Candidatus Saccharibacteria bacterium, assembly GCA_964610055.1. Taxonomy (GTDB): domain Bacteria; phylum Patescibacteriota; class Andersenbacteria; order UBA10190; family UBA10190; genus CAZSUC01. Next base: position 67,605 of record CAZSUC010000001.1, read on the forward strand.
CACAAAGTTTAGCTAATAAAACCAGTGCCCGAGCTTGATTACGGTCACTACCTACCTTCTTTATCACATCCTCAAAATTAAATCTCCCACCATCTCTAAGCATTGCCCCCGTAATTTTTTTATAAGCCTCGTTCACCCCCTCACCCTCGCCCTCAAACACACGATCATTAAGTAAGCCAAATAATTTTCCTGATAACGATGATTCTCCTGTTAATATTCCATCTACAGCCACTCTCACCTTTTCATTTGTATCCCTATCCTCACTAGACCTATCAACCGTCAATAATTTCCCTACTCTCTCCTCCACGCTAACACCAGTACCACTGTGTGGATTTACTTCTATCTTCATATTTTCAATATATCACTCAATTTTTCATCACACTATCACTATTTCGACTTTTCTTGTTAAATTTATAAATACTCCATGCCTCATCCTAAACTCATTTTTTCTCTTTTTAGCACGCTAATTTTAAGTGCTGCTATCGTATTATTTCAGCCTCAGCTTTCTTCTCTGTTCCATAATTTGTCGTCTGCCAACTCAACCGACTCATCTTCACTGCCTCAACCATTACAAGACTTTACCGGAAATGACACCGGCCAATTAACTTTAGATGGAATCTTGGCTGCCACTAATAATTACCGCCAAGAGCAAGGTTTATCGCCGCTTACTCTTAACTCTCAACTTAATCAAGCTGCCATCACTAAAGCTAACGATATTTTAGCCAAACAATATTTTGATCATGTTGCCCCCGATGGCACTCAGCCGGCCGATCTAGTCACTGCGACTGGTTATGCCTATTTACGCGTTGGAGAGAATCTCGCTCTTGGTAATTTTACTACCGACAATGATTTAGTGTCAGCTTGGATGAATAGTCCTGGTCATCGCGCCAACATTCTCGCTCCTAATTTCAGTGAAATCGGTATTGCCGCTGTCGCTGGAACTTACGAAAATCAATTTGCTTGGGTCGCCGTTCAAACCTTCGCTTTACCTACTTCAGCCTGCCCCACGGTCTCTCCTGATTTACACACTCAAGTAGAAACACTTACTCAAACCGCTACTACTCAACAAAACGATCTTGTTGCTCGTCGAACTAACCTAGAAAATTATCAAACCCAACTCCAAGATTTAACCGATCAATTTAACACTTTTGTCGCTTCTGCTAATCAGAAATTAACTGCCGGCAATGAACGTATCGATCAAGGCAATCAAATCATGCAATCAACTTACGATCCTGATCGCGCTCAAGATGACTGGGATGCCGGCGCCGCCCTCCAATCTGAAAGTCAACAGCTCCAAACACAAGCCGATGAAATTCGCTTACAGATTAATCATCTCAATACCACCTATTCAACCTATCAAGATGAATACAATCAATTAGTTGATACTTACAACAGCACCGCTGCTAATTTGCGTTCCTTAACCGAGCAACTCAACGAACAAATTAACGCTTATAACAATTGTATTTCAATCTAACCTTTTGCCTTTTGCCAATTTTTTCCACTCCCTACGTCAACTTCCAACGGTACATCTAACACTACGACATTCTCCATAACTTCTTTCATAGTTTGCTTAACCTGATCCGCTATGTTTTGTTCCGCCTCAACTACCAATTCATCATGAACCGTTAATACCATTTGTGCTTGCCCCGAAAACTGTTGGTCTAATTCCGTCGCTAATTTAATCATGGCTTTCTTTAAAATATCCGCGGCCGTTCCTTGTAATGGAAAATTATAAGCCGCTCGTTCTGCTTGCGCGCGTATTCCTGGTCTACTCGATTGCATTTCTGGAAAATATCTTCGCCTCCCAAAAATAGTCTCCGTGTATCCCATTGCCTGCGCCTGTTCAATCATTCTCTCAATCATCATTGTAATTCCCGAATACTGCTTATGATATCGCTCAATAAATGATCGCGCCTCTTCAACCGATAAACCCGTTTCGCGCGCAAACTTCATTGGTCCCATACCATACAACACTCCAAAATTTAAAGTTTTCGCTGCCCTACGCTGTTGGTCTGTAACCTCTTGGAGTTCAATCCCATGCACCCAAGCCGCTGTAGCTCGATGAATATCTTCTCCTTGTCGAAACGCTTCTTTCATTTTTTCATCACCTGACACATGAGCCGCAATCCGTAATTCCAACTGAGAATAATCCGCCTTTATTAAAACCTTACCTTCCGGCGCAATAAAAGCAGCTCTAATTTCCTGGCCTAATTCAGTTCTCGCCGGAATATTTTGTAAATTCGGATCTGATGAACTTAAACGCCCCGTCGCCGTAACTGTTTGATTAAAAGAAGTATATACCCGCCCTGTTTCTTTATCTGCTAATTCTGGCAATGTCACGATATAAGTACTGAGTAATTTACTCAATTCTCGTTGTTCCTGTATTAATCCAATAATCGGATGTTGTCCCTCTAATTTTGCCAATTCTGCAGCCGCAGTTGAATATCCGCTCTGTTTTCGTGCAATTCCAGTCGTTGGTAGCTGAATTTTGTCAAACAGAATATAACGTAATTGCTTAGTTGAATTGACATTAAACTCTTCTCCTGCCTGACTCCAAATCTCTTGCACTAATTTTTGCAATCTCGTTTCTACTTTTTTCTTTAGCCTCTCCAGCACTTCTCGATCTAATTTCACTCCCTCCAGCTCCATCGCCGCCAACACTGGCACTAATGGCACCTCTAACTCATTTAATACTATTCCTAATTTTTCTTCTTCAATTCTCACCGACAATTTCTTATACAGTTGCCATGCCACCCATGCATCTTCGGCCGCATAAGCCGCCACATCTTCTAGCGGCGCATTTAACAAACTTTTATTTTGATTATCCGTTCCAATTAAGTCAGTAATTGGAATACACGTATGTCCTAATTCAGTTAACGCAACCTCATCTAATCCATATTGTCTTTTCCCGGGATACAACACGTAACTAGCTAAGATTGAATCAAACGCAATCCCGCGTAACTCCACTCCTGCTTGTCGCATTACTTGCCAATCATATTTCAAATTATGTCCGGTTTTTTTAATCCGACTGTCTTCTAATACATCCTTCCATTTTTTTGCGCTTTCTTGATCCACTGGTACATACCACGCTTCTACCTCTTCTGTCTCTCCTAGAAACGCAAAACTCATTCCTATTATCGGACTTACCCTGGCTCCTAATCCATCCGTTTCCGTGTCAAAAGCTATCATTGTTTGTCTTTTAAGTTTTCGATGTAATTCTTGCTCTAATGCCAATGTGTTTGCCAAACGCCAGCCCGACCACCGCTCTCTTGGCGACACTTTTTGCGTAATCGCTATATCCCTTTGCTCTTGCGGCAATTTACTTACCAAACTTTTAAATCCCAACTCTAAAAACAGTGCCCGCGCTCGTTCAATATCATATTCTCCCCATCGAGACTCCTCCCAATCAATTTCTAATGGAACATCTGTTCTAATTGTTGCTAAATCGCGACTAAAAACTGCTTGTTCTTCCTGGCCACGTAAACGTGTTTGTACTCGCTTAGGTAATTCGTCTAAATGCTTAAAAACTTGTTCCAAAGCACCATACTGACCGATCAAATCCAGACTAGTTTTTTCTCCAATTCCTTTTACCCCCGGAATATTATCGCTTGTGTCTCCTCGCAACCCCTTAAAATCAACCATATTTTCCGGCCTAAATCCGTACTTCTCTTTAAATCTTTCTTTATTATAAATTTCCGCTTCTCCCACACCACGCTTTAACATATATACACCTACCGTCTCGCTAACTAACTGCAATTCATCCGCATCCCCCGTTACGATTACAACTTGCGCTTGCTGCTTCTCAGCCTGTTTAACCAACGATCCAATCACATCATCAGCCTCAAACCCAGCCTGAAATTTTATTGGTATTCCTAAAACTTCTGCTACTTGTCGCACAATCTCAAACTGACTCACCAGCTCTGGCTCGGCCGACTTACGCTGTGCCTTATATTCCTCAAATTGAATATGCCGAAAAGTCGGCCCAGGCATATCAAAAGCAGCAATGACATAATCAGGTCGTAATTGCTGTACCACTTTTAATAAAGCTGTTACAAATCCATAAACCGCGTTCGTAGGCCGACCGTCCGGAGCATTCATCGGCGGTAAAGCATGATAAGCCCGGTGAATTAAAGCATGCGCATCTATTAACACTAATTTTCCCCTAACTTTATTCATCATTATTTCGCTTAATCATGATAATTCTTTGATCTTCTTGTTTACCATAATTAAACTTTATCCGACCAGTATATTTCCATCCTTTTGGCCACCGATTTCCCCACTCAATCATGGTTAACTTACCTTCTGCATCATCCCTAATTGCTTGAACTGCCGGGTCAGTCGCAGCTTGTTGATCTGATAATCGATACAAATCTGCGTGCACTAATTTTTTAAATTTACTCTCAGTAAGTGGATATTCAGCCACAATATTAAAAGTCGGAGACGTCACTGGTTCTGCTATTTTTAATTCGCGCGCTATCGCTTGCACAAAACATGTTTTACCGCTACCCAGTTCTCCATCTAACAACCAGATTTCTCCAGCCTGCGCTTCTCGCACAAATTGCGCTCCTTGAATCTGCATTTCCGCTACTCCTGATATTAATTTCATTCGCTTAACCATACATTGCTAATAATCCCGCTAAAATCACTAAATAGATTGCAAATGGCGTTAAGGATATTCTTTCAATTAAACGCATAAATATACCGATCGCTGCCAGACCACTTATAAACGCCATAAACAAACCAACACTTAACATTAATAGATCCTGTGATTGGTTTTGCTCTAATAAAGCTGGAACATGTGCCAAACCAGCCCCGGCAATAATTGGAGCTGACATCAAAAAAGAAAATTTAGCCGCTTGCTTACGACTCAGACCTCGCATTCTTCCTGCCGCCATCGTCATCCCTGATCGCGACACTCCTGGTGCCAGCGCCAATACTTGGGCTAAGCCAATTATTACTGCGTCTTTCAAGGTAATATGTGACTTTCCTGTTTTTGCTAATGGCCACCGATCCATAATCACTAATATCACCGCTGTTATCATCAATGCCCCAGCCAAAGATTTTGGTGAGCGAAACCATTCTTCTACTACCCCTTCAAAAGCATATCCCATTATAGCTGCCGGTACTGTTGCCACTGCCAAAGCTGCTATTAAACGCCTCTCTTTACTATCCATCCTTATATTCCACAATCCTTTCCCTAATTTCACCCACGTTCTCCAATAATAAGTTAACACTGCGCCCAGAGTGCCTAAATGCAGGATAGCATCAAACGCTACCCCACCTTCGTCAGAAATATGCAACCAAATTCGAGCCGCTAATAAGTGCCCACTCGAACTAACCGGCAAAAATTCCGTCAATCCTTGAATAATTGCCAAAATTATAACCTGACTAATAGTCATATTATCCTAAGCATAATCGAATCTGTCATACTTTTGCACGCTTTCCCTCTTCACAACTATCCTCTCCCCCGCTAACATAAGAAGATTTATATGTCTCTACCAGAAACCCAACAAGCTCTTCAACTTATTCGACGTTCTCATAAAACCATGCTCGTTGTGCCTGAAAACACTTCAACTGATGCGCTTTCTTCTATGGTTGCCTTGTTTCTTGCCTTACAAAACGATGACAACGACCATATTCACGAAATTAGCCCTCATCATATTCCCACTAATCTGCAATTCTTACCTGGCTCAAGTCAGGTGATGGTTAAACCACTTGCCCAACCTGAAATAATTCTAGACATTGCCTCTCCTTCTGGACAAACCGCTCAATTTCATACCACTTCCTTACAAGGTGGCGTGAAATTACATATTAGTCTCCCTGGTCACACTAACCTAACGCGCGATCAAATTGAGCTGTCAGTTCGCGCCCTGCCGTATGACCTTGTTATTACTTTTGGTGCTGAGGACTTAGAAAATCTTGGCTCTCTTTTTTCTGACTATCCTGACTTTTTTTACAACACCCCTATCATCAACATCGACCATCGTGCTAGCAATGAACATTTTGGCACTGTTAATTTAGTCGATCTAACCGCCGGATCCATCGCTGAAGTAACTTATAGCTTAATTGAGGCCCTTGGACCCAACACTATTGATTACCAGATTGCCACCGCACTCTATGCCGGTATTATCGCTGGCACCGATTCTTTTCAAAAACCATCAACCACTCCACGATCTTTTCAAATTGCTGCTCATCTTATTCAAAAAGAAGCTGATCGCGAAGCAGTCGTTCAGCATTTAGTCAAAACCAAGCCTCTCTCTTTACTGAAATTAACCGGCCGTCTTTATGCTCGATTACGCTATGACGAACATGCCCCTATGTTTTGGAGTCTAATTCGTACTCATGATTTTAATGAAAGCGGCGCCTCTCCTGCTGATATCCCGGCTGCCATGCACGAACTTTCTAATAACACTGCTGGCTATAGCGCTCTCTTCATAATCAGTGAACAATCCACCGGAACCTACGATCTTTTTCTTTCGCTGGGACCTGGATTATGGCGCCGTTCTCAGGATATTCAAACCGAACTCAGCGCTCAACGATATCACGGTCTCTTACGCGCTAGTTTATCTGCTCCTTCTCTCGAAGACGCCGAATCACAGGCTATCGAACAAATCCGCCATATCTTGGCTTAGTTATTCCTCTGTTACTCTTTCAACTTCTTCTAAAGTTGTTATTTGGCTCAGAACCTTTAGGTAGCCATCTTGAGCAATTGTAGTCATCCCTCCTTGAAAAGCCGCTTCTCGTAATTGACTACTATCTGCCCCTTGTAAAATCAATTCTTCCACTCGCCCTTCAATTGGCATCACTTCAAACGCTCCTACTCGTCCTTGATACCCTGTTCCATTACAAACCGAGCATCCCTTTGCTCGTACTAATTTTACTTCTTGATCTAAAGCCTTTGGATCAAACACGTTTACTGCCACACCTTGCATTGCATCTCGAATTCGATCCTTAATCCCTGCGTCTGCCACATACTCTTCTTGACACTCTTTGCATATTCGACGCACTAATCTTTGTGCAATGATGATATTTATCGCCGGAGCCAATACAAAAGGCTTAGCTCCCATATCTACTAATCGCGGAATTGCTCCCGGCGCATCATTGGTATGTAAAGTAGAAAACACTAAATGTCCCGTCAGTGCCGCATGAATTGCAACCTCTGCCGTTTCCTGATCTCTAATCTCGCCCACCATAATAACATCGGGATCTTGACGTAAAATTGCTCGCAACCCCTTCGCAAAAGTATAGCCAGCCCCTTCATCAATCTGAGTTTGTTCAACTCCCTTTAAGCGATACTCAATCGGGTTTTCTAAAGTAATAATCTTAATTTGTTCGTTATTAACCTCTTGTAGGAAAGAAGCCAAGCTCGTTGTCTTTCCTGAACCAGTCGGCCCTGTAACTAACACCATACCGTTAGTTAACTTTAATTGTCGCATTATAATATCGTAATCTCTCTGTTTCATCCCTAAATCTGTTATTTTAGCTGCTCGCGCTTCTCGATCTAAAATACGCATCACTATATTTTCACCATTTCCTCCTGGCAACACCGATACTCGAATATCAAATGTTTTTTCACCAACTTTTAGCACAAAACTACCATCCTGAGGAACATCACGTACATTTAATTTCAAACGTGCCAAAACTTTAACTCGCGACAAAACTAAACTCCAAGCACTCCGCGGCACTTCAGTTATATCTTGCAACACTCCATCTATTCGATACCGCAATCGTACATTCTGCTCAGTCGCTTCTAAGTGCAAATCCGATGCCCCTATTTTCACTGCCCCTGCAACCAAAGTTGATAAAATCTCAGTTGGCGGCAATGACGCTACGTGCTGTCCTAATTCTTTCCAATTCTGCAAATCATCCTCAAATCCCCCCATTTTTTCTGTATTCACCCGTAATTCTCCGTCTGGTATCTCCGCTTCTTTTTGTTCTCGCCGATAACGCGATAAAGCAGTCGCTAAACTGCGCGGAGAAACTACATGAATTTGTGGTTCAACATTAAACTGCTTCCGCGCAATTTCCATGACCTGTCCTCGACGCGAATTAGCCGGATCAACCATTGCCACTCGCACATCCCGTCCCTGTCGATAAAATAAAACCGCCTCTTCTTTTTTTGCTATTCCTAAAGGCACATTTTCTAATATATCCGGATCAATCGGAAAAACGGTCAAATTAATATAAGGTAATTTTTCCATTTCCGCCCGATGACGCGCCAACCTTTCCTGCTGGTCGCTTGCCATATTCGACAACTGCGCCGCAATATCTTTGCGTCGCTCTCTTTCTACTTCATCCCTAATAAACTCCGACATTTTTACCTATTTATTCCTCAACACTTAATAATCTTATCAGTAATTCTCGAACTTTATTAGTGTCATGCACGGCAACCGCTCGTGGCACCACATCTCCCGCTTGTTTCTGCGGCATTTCAGCACAAACTAATTCTTCTGCTTGTAATTCATAAAAATGTTTATCGGCAGTAAAATGCACCCACTCTTGCCCCGAGACTAATTCCACCTCCGCCTCTCCCTTATTCGCTACCACCACATCCACTGAACGACCCAAGTAAGATTCATACACTCTCACAAAATCCTCTCCTGTCCATCCCGTTGTTTGACGTGGAGTAGTTAATAAAGTCATGACTACTATTAGTTTCGCTTGTGAAGCTTCTTGAATCGCTTTCCCCAAAGACGACAAAGCCAACGTTGGTAAAATAGTACCGTAAGTATGCCCTGGCGCCACTACAATATGTGTTGCCTTTTTTATCGCTTCTGCCGCTCTTGGATTTAATGGCACATCTCCTTCCGCAAAAGTTACTCGCACATCCCCTGGCTTCCAATCTGGATCAGCTTGCAAGTTCACCTGATGCGCAATTGAATGCTCCCCTTCCCCTAAAAAGTTCTGACTACCATTAAATGCAATGTAAACCTGTTGAGTCAGTGTAGTTAGAGTAGTTGGTATCACGCCTGTATATTTTGGCACAGTTAAAATTCTAGCCATAGTTGCTATTGCTGTATCAATATCACTCGTCATCTCTAAAGCCGCTAAAAACATATTTCTTAACGAATGACCCTCAAAATCTCCGCTTACAAACCGATATTCTAAAGCTCGTAAAAATTCCTCTCCCCTCACATCACCATGGTAATTACTTAATGCCATTAAGCACTTAGACAGATCACCTAAAGCTGCGGTCTGATATTGTTTCCGTAGTCTCCCTGTCGACCCACCGTCATCTGCCATATGCACCAAAGCATATGCCGATGAAATCTTCTTTTCTTCAACTAACGGCTTAAAAACCGTCATTAAACGCGAAGTACCATTTCCGCCTCCTAGTACCACCACTTTTGATTCTCTTGATTCTGTTATGTTCATAGTGCACTTGTAATGTTACACGCCTCCTCGCTACTGTCGAGTCAGTTATTTGAGCTCTTATTTATTTTCTAAATTTTCCAAACCGGCTCACCCGACCAGTAACCCCAGCCCATTAATAGCAAGCTTACTATTAGCCCAACTGTTATACTGATACCAAACTTCATTCCATCCCAATCCCATCCCGTCTTAGGCAGGCTACTCGCCCCACCACCAACACCACCTATTAAAACATCATCTTGTATTCGTGGTAATATACGATATCCAGACCCTGTTTCCGACACTACCCCTACAATCGTCACGTCCATCCCTTTACTCATCTTTGGTTTTTGAATGCCAGTGTTAGCATTAATATATATCTTAACCTCACCACTACCATCATCAACATAAAAAACATTACCGCTAGTCGAAGTAACCGTCCCTGCTATTCTTACTAACCAACCTTCCGTCTCTTCTCCTACTTCACCTGTTTTAATTTCATGTGGTATTAACTCGCTATTACTACTAACTTTTGCCACACTTGTCTTTGCCGCTAATTTAACTCTTGCTTCCCCGCTTAATTCAGTTAATTCGCCTGTTAGCCTTACGGTGTCACCCAAGGTTAATTCCGGAAAACCATCATAGCTATATATTTGTATTCCCGAACCAGATAAATATATCGTTCGTTCGCTTAACATTCCCGGGGCAACACTAACCACACCTTCAATAGTCACATTAGATCCTTTTTCTTGTTGCCTCACCTCCGCAATTGCAACCGTCACCGTTTGCTCACCATCCACATCACCCACAACACTTTCCTCTTCATCTTCTTCATCAACATCACCCTCACTCTCTTCTTCGTCTTCTTGTTCTGTAATTTTATTTTTTTCTCCCCGCGTTACTGTTGTCGTTATCTCCCAATCACCATCACTATTTCGAGCGTATGATTGCCCCTCTGGAATCACGCCATATTCAATCTTATCCTTTTCCTCTCCATCTGGACTTTTTAGATAGATCGTAGAACCACCATTCTTAACTGTGTACGTCCACACTACATAACCATGCCCGTTAATCTGAATATCACTAATAACATGCGTGGTACTACCATAAACTAATTGCCAATCCGTTAAATCAACTTCATCCCCATCTTGGTTATACACCTCTACAAATTCTTCCCCGCTATCCTTGCCTTCCGGATTAGGAAACACTTCATTTAAAATCATTGCGTCGCTATATTCTCTTTCTTGAATTATAACTTGTTTACTTGCCTCATCTTCTTCCGTGCCATCAGAAACCCTCAAGTTAATCGTATATTCACCCACATCCGCATATTTACATTTCATTATTACATCTGTACCTGTTTGATCGTTTCCACAATCCCACTCATAACTTAATTCGTCTCCGTCGCTATCCTCTGAATTTTCTCCGCTAAATTCTAGTTCATCCCCCACTAGGCCTTCTTCTGGACCAGCCACTTCCGCCACCGGCGCATTATTAACTTCCAGTTCACTATTCTCTGCCCTAGGTGTCCCATACGCCCCTTCTTCTTCCCAAAACTCATTACTCTTACAACTCTCAGTCACACAAGTATGCCATCCTGTTACTGGATCACTATTCCTTTCCATTGATTGCCGCACTTCCTTCTTTATTCCCGCTGGCCAGCCATCATCATTAATCTCGACCGTATCAATATCAATACACTCATCATCCTCACAAGCCTGTAATTTCAATTCTTCCCCATCATCTTTTAAAGATACAGCCGATTTAACCAAGTCAACTTCAATCGTGTCACTTAATAGCGACTTCGGATCGTCACTGTCGTAATGACTAATTAAAAAATAATCATTCGGCATTAAAATTCCACTCAGAGATAATGCACCGCTACTACCGGCTCCTGTAATTTGCCATCCATCTAAATCAATTTTTTGATCAGTTAAATTACGTAATTCAATCCATTCATCCGCAGTAGTACTAGACGAACTCCCCATCCACATTACTTCATTAATTATTACGCTTCCTGGCACAAACCCAGTTTCATCTTCAGTCACATCCGCATTCTCACTCGTATTTTCACTTTCTAGTACTTCCACACTCGGACTTACCTGCGCTTGTGCTACTGCCACTATCAACAACATTCCGATTCCCTCAATCAGGATTTTAATTTTCCATTTCACCTCTTTATTTTAACATCATTGATAAGTCGCTTGGTACAATAATCTTCCTCCTATCACCAAACCTAGTAGTGTAACTAGACCAACTACCACTACTCCACCTGGCCATCCTATTAACAGCCACAACAAACTAACGCCTTGAGCAAACGTCATTACTTTACCAAATTTACCCATCCCAAAATCATATTCGCCGTGAAATAGCTTAATTGTTATTACCGGAATTAAAATAATATCTTTCATCGCAATCCCAATTCCGTAAGCCGGTAATTTTCCCATAGCCAACGCAACAACCAAACCACCTATCAGCAGCAACCGATCAACTATTTTATCAAACCAATATCCAAATTTTGTTTCTTCTTTCAACCTTCTCGCCAACCAACCATCTAATGCATCCAACCCCCACGCCACGACAAACACCATCGCCGCCCCCATAACATTTCCTTGAATCAACCACCACACAAACCAACCACACATAACCAACCGTATCCCTGTCACTATATTGGCCAACATAATTAATTTATTCCATCTCTACTAAATGCGCTCTTCCTTCATCCGTTACCATCCTCCCTCGCGGCGTCCTCTCTAAAAATCCACACTGAATCAGAAATGGTTCAATCACTTCTTCTAAAGTACGTTCTTCTTCACCTGTTACTGCCGCCAAAGTTTGTAATCCTACTGGCCCACCATCAAAATGTTCCAACATGGCATTTAAAATTAACCTATCAGCCGCATCCAGTCCTTTATGATCAACCTCTAATAAACCCAATGCTTCAATCACAACTTCACGTGTTATCTGTCGCTGACTTGCCACTTGTGCATAATCACGCACACGTTTTAAAAGTCGATTAGCAATCCGCGGAGTCCTCCGGCATCGAGTCGCGATCTCTTTAATAGCCTCTTGATTAATTTCTATTTGCAACAATCTCGCTGACCTTTCCACAATTTGAGCTACTTCATCTTCAGTATAAAAAGTTAATCGATAATCCATTCCAAACCGATCCCGCAACGGCGATCCTAACATCCCTGCTTTCGTTGTCGCCCCCACCAAAGTAAACCGCGGTAAATCTAACCGTAAAGTCTTCGCTCCTGGACCCTGCCCCACCACCAAATCCAAGGCGTAATCTTCCATCGCCGGATACAGCACTTCTTCAATTGAACGTTGCAAACGATGTATTTCATCAATAAACAGCACATCACCTGGTTGCAAATTAGTTAGAATACCGGCCAAATCAGCCACTTTAGTTAAAGCCGGTCCAGCAGTCACTCGAATATTGGTTTGCAATTCATTAGCAATAATTTTAGCCAAACTTGTTTTACCCAAACCCGGCGGACCCGCTAATAACACGTGTTCTAAAGCCTCTTGGCGCTGCCGTGCTGCCTCTAAAAACACCCTTAGAGACCGCTTCATCTGCTCTTGCCCCACAAACTCGTCTAGATTCTGTGGTCTAAGTGTCGCATCTAGTTGCCGGTCGTCTACATCCGCCCGCGCATCTACTACCGTCATTGTTTCCGATTCTTCAATCGCCATACCCCTTACTATACCATACATTAGCCGAACAACGCATAAAGACACTTGACAAAATACAGTCAATCACTTAAGATATTATGTTCTTCTTTTAACAACTGTAGACATTGCTTTTGTGGGGTATATGTCCAGATCGGATTGTGGTGGTGCCTAGCACGACCCTTTTCCTCGACACTTACCTTCTCGTGTCTACAGTTGTTTTTAGGAGAATAAAACCGGCATAATTCATCTATGCCCCTACCACGCCACCCCCTTGCTTCCAGTTTTTTATTTACCCTGGCTTTATTACTAATTCCAGCCAGCATTTACTTAGAAAAATTCCTCCCCAATACTTGGGATTCTCCTTTATTTCACCCTGCGTATTTAAACGAATCTTCTTTTCACACTCCTACTCACACCGACGGAACTTATCTCCCCCCCCTTATTGATCAAGATACTGTCCTAACTCCCGATCAAAACCCTGTCCTTTTACCCCGCACCACCACAGTAACTTCTAATGCAACACTCACTATCCAAGCCGGTACCGAGATTTACACCAACGAATTCAGCTCTTTAATTATTGCCGGCACCCTAAATATAACTGGACAAGAAAATCAATCAGTCCTTTTCACCACCAACGAAACACACTCTGATAATCAAACCTGGAATGGAATTATTTTATTACCTAGCAGTAAAAGCTATATCGATTTTACCCATATCACCCATGGAGTTCCCGCCCTTACCTGCGAATCAGGTAGCTCTGCTTTTATTGATCACTCTTCTCTATCCTCCCCTGTTCTTTCTGTTTTCTCGTCTTCCTCCAACTGCTATATTACGAATTCTCGATTAATCAGTGCTCGCGACGGTATGCATATTATCAACTCCCATCCCACTCTAACCAATATTACCTATTCTATTGCGAAAAAAGCCGTAGTCGAGTATTAATATCCTACTATGTCCGGACATTCAAAATGGCATCGCATTAAACATCAAAAAGCCAAAACCGATAGCCAACGCAGCAAGCTTTTTGGTCGTCTAAGTCGTGAAATCAGAGTCGCCGCTCAAGCTGGCAGCAAAGACCCAGATCTCAACGCGGCTTTACGAGAAGCAATCGAACGAGCTAAAAAATTTAATCTTCCCCAAACTAATATTGATCGACTTCTTAATAAGGACGCTGCCAGTCTTTCTACTGTTACTTATGAAGGCTATGGTCCCAACGGAGTTGCTATTCTTATTGAAGCCACAACCGACAATACCAACCGAACCGTTTCGGAAATGCGCACCATATTTAAACAACATGGCGGCAGTTTAGGCGAGCCAGGTAGTGTGCGCTGGAAATTCTCCCCTTCCCTCCACCTTACAGCTCACCTCCAATCGTTAATCTCTCCCGAAGAAATCGAATTAGAATTAATTGACGCGGGTGCCGATGACATTAACTACGAAAATCCAGTTTTATCTATCACCAGTGCGCCTACCACAGAAAATAATCTACTTCCCATTTTAACTAAATATAACGCCACTGACGTTTTCATCGAACAAACTCTTGTCGTACCAACTAATCAAAAAATTTCACTAACTCCATCCGACCAAGCTAAATTATTACAACTACTTGATGCTATTAGCGATCAAGACGATGTTGAAGTTGTTTATCATGATGCACAGTTGAATTAAATAAAGTATTGACTTTTATATTTCGCCAGTACATAACAACTACGGTACAATTTACTTATGATTATCCTTGGTCTTGATCCTGGTATTGCGCGCACTGGTTTCGGAATTATCCGCGCCCATCAATCACCCGACTTTCTTCGTTGTGGTTGCCTTACCACCACTCCTAATGAACCCACGGCTGATCGTCTCTTTCGTCTTGGCCAAGACCTAACTAAACTTATTCAACAATTTCATCCTGACCAGGCTGTTATTGAAACTGTGTTCTTTGGTAAAAATGCTAAAACTGCCATGCTTACTGCTGAGACCCGAGGCACTTTAATTTATGTCCTTCGCCAACACCATATTCCTGTTTTTAATTTAACTCCCCTACAAATTAAATCGCGCTTAACCGGTTACGGCTCCGCTTCTAAACAACAAATTCAAAGCATGGTTGTTAAGCGCTTAAGCTTAACCAACGCCCCTCAACCAGACGATGCCGCTGATGGACTGGCGGCCGCTCTTTGTTTAGCTGAAGAGCCCCTTTCTTTTGCCCCACTCTATTCTTTTTCATAATCATATGCACTTTACTAAAACATTTACATTAATCTTTTTAACGCTTTTATTTGCGACTGCTTTCCCTATTATCTCTCTTGCTCAAACTGCCATCCCCGATCCTGAAAACGCAGAAAACCCAACCGTCACCGCTAATGCTGGCCCGGATCGCAAAACTCTAGTCAATAAAAAAATATCTTTCGACGCCACTGAATCAGAAATTTCAAACGAAACCGAACTTCAAGAAACCCTCTGGAATTTTGGTGACGGCACTCGAGTTACTGGCGAAAAAGTCACACATGCCTATATTCGCCCTGGTACTTATACTGTCAAACTAACCCTCACCACCTCCTCGGGGAGCTATGAAGACACTGCCACTGTTGAAGTTTTTAACCGAGTCATGATTCTTTTAGCAGATGACAACGTCTCAGATGATCAAATTAATCTTTTCCAACAACAAGCCGCTGAAGAGGACTTGCTCTTGCTCTCGCTTAAATCCAAAAGCAGCGGACCAGAAGCTGTTATTGAAGAAGAATTAACCCAGCAACTAATTGCTGCTCGTGAAGATTTTAGTCAGGCCGAACTTATTGTTAGCTGGACCACTGGTAGTGTTGGCGCTAATGTTTTATCCAAATTTGCTCAACACATCAAACAAGCTGACGAACTTTCATTTAAAGATTTAAACCTGGAAAACAAAGGATTAATTATTCTTTCCGACACACCTTTTCCAGTTATCTCCCCAACCGCTCAAAACACTTACGACCAACTCAATCCCCAATACGTTCTCTTAACTCGTCCCGACGCTTTTTCTCTTTTTTTCTCCGCCCAAACTCCGGATGAAGCTCGAGAAAATGTTATGTCTGCTCACATCGAGCACCGAGTCTTAGGAGCATTCTCTAGTCGCACTACCAGCGGGCTTACCGCTACCAACTTCATGTCTTTTGGTGTTAGCTATCTAGTTAACAACGGTATTCCTATTAACAACATCCTTCTTATCTTGCTCATTCCTGTTATCGCCACTATTCTTGCTTTTGCTCGGCAAGTTATCGGACTCAAGGCTTTTGGTTTAGTCACCCCCGCTATTACCACCCTCGCCTTTCTTGTTATGGGATTAAAAGTTGGTCTCACTGTTTTCTTAGTTGTCTTACTGTCCGGCACTATTACTCGCTTTATTTTGCGCCGCTTTCATCTTCTTTATCTGCCGCGCATGGCTCTAGTTCTAACAACCGCCAGCCTCGCTATTCTACTCATGTTTGGTGCTTATGCTTCCACTAGCGACATGACTTCTGTTTCTTTCTCTATTTTCCCCATCTTGATTCTTATTATCCTGGCTGAAGAATTTATCGCAGTTCAGTTTAGTCGCGGCTTACGAACCGCTATGCGCATCACTGCCTGGACTTTAATCCTGTCTATCGTTTCGTATTACATTGTAAGTTGGGAAATTCTCCGCACCTTCCTCTTGTCCTACCCTGAAGTTATTCTATTAAGCTTCCCTGTTAACATCTTACTCGGCCGCTTTAGCGGACTACGTTTAGTTGAATATGTTCGCTTCCGAGAATTATTACGCTATGTCCCTCCTGCCGAGTAAAAACCAAACCGATATTCTTGGTTTAAACGCCCGCACACTTCAATACATTCGTCGGGCTAATTCCGGTGCCGCCACTCGGCTCGCCAACAATAAACTTGCTACTAAAAAAGCTCTTCAAAAAGCCGGCATTGGCACACCACGACTGTTCGCCCGCATTGCCTCTCGCCAAGAATTAAGTCGTTTCCGCTGGACTAAACTCCCCTCTTCTTTTGTCCTAAAACCCAATTCTTCTTCCGGCGGCAGCGGTATTATTGTTATCTTTGGTCGTAACAAAAAAGGTAACTGGGTCAAAGCTGATCGCACCGAGATCCTTATCCCACAACTACGTAATCATGTCATGGATATTTTGGACGGTAATTTTTCAGCTAGCAATATTCCCGACGTTTCTTTTTTTGAACAGCGAGTTAAATTACACAGCTCCCTTAAACCATATTGCGTCCGCGGTGTACCGGACGTTCGCGTTCTTGTTTACAATCTCGTCCCCGTTATGGCCATGTTACGTTTACCCACCGAAGAATCAGGCGGCAGAGCCAATCTACACGCTGGCGGCATTGGAGTTGGAATTGATTTAATCAATGGTTATGCCACAACCGCTATTCATCGCGGCCGCATTATTGAGAATTTACCAGACAAACGTCTGAGCTTTAGCAGCCTCCGCATCCCCAACTGGAATGAGATTTTACTTATTGCCAGCCGCGCTGCCCGTGCCACCAATCTTAATTACGTTGGAGTCGATATTGCCATTGATCGCGATGATGGCCCACTTGTCCTTGAAATCAATGCTCGCCCCGGCCTCGATATTCAGTTCGCAAATATGACCCCACTTAAAAATCGTCTCCGTCGCATTGAAGGTTTGCGTATCAAAGGCCCCGAAAAAGGCGTCCAATTAGCTAAAACGCTTTTTGGCGAAGACATTCTCCAGGAAATTGAGGATATTTCCGGTCGCCTTGTTCTTGGTATTGAAGAAACAGTCACTTTAATTGACTCTCAAGGTCAACCTCACCCCTTGCGCGCCAAAATCGATACAGGAGCTTATCGCACCACAATTGATGAGTCGTTAGCCACAAAATATGGCTTACATACCCCTATTCTTAAACACCAACACGTTCGTGCTGCTCTCGGGGCTAGCATTAGACCGGTTGTTGAAATATCATTTTTATTACAGAATCGCCTAGTTAAAACAGAAGCTTTTATCACCGATCGGTCTCACATGAACTATGATGCTATTATCGGTCGCCGTGATTTAAAAGGTTTTCTAGTCGATCCAACTAAACCTGAAAAATTTATTCAAAATATTAAATGAAGTCTCTCTCTTTGCAGAAAACCGGCAATATGCTAATAGTTTTATGCTTGTTAGATTATAAAGAAACATATGGCCCAACGTCGTTTCTCTCGCCATCAAAACGTTCGCTCTCGATTAAAGATTAAATCCAAGCGCCCCACCACTCGCTTGATTCTTGGCGTTGCTTTTATTACTGGTAGCCTCTTTTTTCTAGTTAGCGCAGCCGTTGTTCTTTGGTGGAGTAAAGATTTACCCAATCCACAAAACATTGCCTCTCATCGCATCTCTGAATCAACTAAAATATACGATCGTACCGGTGAACACATTCTTTATGAGATTGGCGACATTCATCGCACCACCATCACCCTTGACCAAATGTCACGCTACATTCGCCAAGCCACTATTGCCGCCGAAGATAGTCAGTTTTACGAACATCATGGCCTTGATTTTAAAGGCATTATTCGCGGCGTTATTCTTAAACCTTTAACCGGTCGTCGCGCTCAAGGCGGATCCACTATTACTCAACAGCTTATTAAAAATGCTCTTTTATCATCCGAGCGCACCATTCAACGTAAAGCCAAAGAAGCTGTTCTTGCTCTTGAACTAGAGCAACGTTTCAGTAAAGACGAAATTTTAGAAATGTACCTTAATGACATTCCCTACGGCGGACAAACTTACGGTATTGAAGCAGCTTCTAAGACTTTCTTCAATAAATCAGCCGCGGATTTATCTCTCGCTGAAGCAAGCTACCTCGCTGCTCTCCCTCAATCGCCTTCTTACTACTCTCCTTACGGGTCTCATTTTGAGGACTTAAAAGCTCGTCAAGAATATATCTTAGATCGCATGGCCAACCTCGACATGATTACAGAAGAACAGGCCAATTCCGCAACTAACGAAGAAGTGTCTTTTCAACCACGCCAAGAATCTATCACGGCGCCACATTTCGTTTTTTATGTGAAAGAATTACTTGAAGAAGAATACGGTGAGCGCCTAATTGAACAAGGAGGACTTGATATTATTACTACCCTCGACCTAGACCTGCAAAAAGACGCCGAGGAAGCCTTAAAAACCCAAAAAGACACTTTAAACAGTCTTGGTGCGTCTAACGCTGCTCTTGCCGCCATTGATCCACGTACCGGTGATATTTTAGCCATGGCTGGATCAATTGATTACTTCGACGAAAGTATCGACGGCAATGTTAACGTCACTATCCGTCACCGCTCCCCCGGATCATCAATCAAGCCCTTTGTTTATGCCTCTGCTTTTACTAAAGGCTTAACTCCTGACACTATTTTAGTCGACGCTGAAACTAATTTTGGCCAGGACTATATTCCTAAAAACTACGACTTATCCGAACATGGACCTGTTAGTATCCGCACCGCCTTAGCTAATTCACTAAACATCCCAGCTGTAAAGGCTCTTTATTTAGCCGGCGTTAAAGAGGCCACTGAACTCGCTCGCAATATGGGCATGACTTCTTTAACTGATCCTGACCGATACGGTTTATCATTAGTTCTTGGGGGCGGAGATGTTCGTTTACTTGATGAAGTCTCTGCCTACGGAGTTTTTGCTAATGACGGCACCCATTACGACCACCGTGCTATTCTAAAAGTCTCCTCAAAAGAAGAAACCCTAATTGACGTTACTGATGAATCCCCTCAAGGCGAGCAAGTTTTAGATCCTCAGATTGCTCGCGAAATTACCGATATCCTCTCTGATAATAACGCCCGTGCTCTAACTTTTGGCTTGTCTAGTTCTCTCCAACTCGGCAGTCGCCCCGTAGCGGCCAAAACCGGCACCACCCAAGAATATCGCGATGGTTGGACCATGGGATACACTCCTTCTTTAGTTGCCGGCGTCTGGGTTGGGAATAACGACTATACCCCTATGAAAGACAGCTCTGCCGGAGCTCGTACCGCTGCTCCTGTTTGGAACAAATTTATGCGTTTAGCCTTAGAAAACCAACCAATTGAGCAATTTGTGGAGCCAGATCCTATCGAAAACATTCCGCATGCTATCTTACGAGGAGAATTACCTGAAATAAAAGTTAAATGGGAAGAAGAAACTCAAACCGCTTATACTATTGACTGCCCTGTTGCGGTTGGAGAAACCAGAACCTTTAAAGAATTGCACAGCATCCTCTTTTACATTAATCGCAACAACCCCCTGGGAGACCCTCCTGCCGAAGCTGAAAATGACTCTCAATTCGCTAACTGGGAAGAAGGAGTCGCTAAATGGCGCACTAAACATAACGAGGAAAACAAAGACAATCCTGACGAAATTCAATACACCTCTTCTCTACCAGAACCAACTTGTAACCTAACTAACAGCGACGATATTCCCAAAGTGACCATTACCGAACCCAACACTACCATTCTTCATGACAGCCCCGTCACCGTTAAAGCTGAAGTAGAATCAAATCAATCCATTCAAGAAGTTCGATTTCTTTTAGATGGCGAAGAAATCGCTCGCCGTACTTCCGAACAGCCTTACACTGCCAGTTTTTCTTTCGCTCAAAATTTCTCCGGCAGAAAGACGCTGGAAATATTAGCAATTACCACCGAAAAACTTATTGGCCGCGCTCACCGCACTTTTATCATCAACCCCGACGACTCTCCTCCTAGCGTTACTTTTCACACCCCTAAAGATGGAGAAAACCTCTCTTCTCCTAATTTCCCATACACCATTAAAGTTACAGCTACGGACCCCAGCGGAATTGAACTAGTCGATGTTTTATACCGCAAACAAGGCGAAACGTCCTCACATCGTATTGGTCAAACATCCGCCGTTGCCGCTACCGCTCCTAATCGTTATGAGGTCACTTGGTCAGATCCTCCTGGTACGGGCAATTTTGAAATATACCTTCGCGTTTACGATAAGACCGGAAACTTTGTCGAAACAAACGCTCATACTGTCTCGATTAATTAACCTTCCATTTTTACTACAATTTTATTTAGCTTATATTTAGCCATTTTTTGCAAGTGGGATTTTATTTCAAATTCCAATAAATATACTTCTTGTCGATTAGCGCTTGATCCTACTCTAACCCGAGCTACTCCTTTTTTAATTTCGTCACAATACACCGCCTGAACCAATAATCTTTCTCTTAAAAAATCCTGCACCAGTATTCGTAAATCACTTTCTTCCCATATTTTTGGTTTCTCGCTGCTTAAAAATACGTTTTTTATTGGCTCAAACATCCTGACTAACCATAATTTTATTATTATTTACCTCAATTCCAATCTTTCTTAAATCTAACACATGCGCATTATTTCTTTGTTGTAAGACTGACGGAACCTTTGTACAGGTTAAAAATGTTTGTGCGTTCGGTAAGTTTAATAACAATAAATCCTGATGCTTCTCGTCTAACTCGCTCAAAACTTCATCCAATAAAATTACTGGCCTTTCTCTTGTTATTTGATAAATATATTGGTGAGCAATTAACTTCAATGCAATAACCAAACTACGCATCTGTCCTTGAGACAATATCGCCGCCACAGGTTTATTGTCTATTATTATTTCCAAGTCATCACGATGCGGACCATACATTGTATAACCATATTTGCTCTCATATCTAAAAGATTTTTTTAATTCCTCTAACAATTGCTTTGAATCAGAGCAACTAGCTATTAAATTACATTGAAAATCCAATTTTTCCCCCGAAATACTTTCAAAAACACTATTTAAGCGAGTTTGTGTAAAATCAATAAAACTACGTCGCTGTTGCCAAACATCTTCCGCGTAATCAGCTAGCACTTGCGACCATACTTCTAATTCAGAGTATCCTGATACCTTTTTTAAAATAGAATTTCTTTGCTTTAACGCTCTTTGATATTGAACTAAAGCTGATACATACGTCGGAGCGCTTACTAAAATACTATTTAAAAAGTTTCGCCGCTGCGCTGGCCCACGAGTAAATATAAAAGTATCCTCTGGTAAAAAAACTACCAACGGATATCGACTAAAAAAAGTAACCAGAGATGCTGGTTGCCCATTTTCTTCTATTCTTAATTTCTTTGTTGATACTTGATAACGAACACCTAAAACAGCTTCTTCTTGCCCTTTAACCACTACCCCACCTACTCCTACATAATCCTCACCCCACCGCGCACACTCATTTACACTTGCTCGAAAAGACTTCCCTCTTAACAGAAAAGCCAGTGCCTCTAAAAAATTAGTTTTCCCTGAAGCGTTCGGAGCTGCTGCTACCAACAAAGCGTTCCCTGGTAAATCTATCTCATCTACCTGGGTAAAATTACGGAAATTATACAGTGATATTTTGTTTAGATTCATATTCCCCCTTAATCGTACCCTTAAGTCACCTGAATAGGCATCACAATATACGTGTGCACAATATCATCCTCAACTGGCTTAAATAACGTAGGACCATTATTACCCACTGAGCCTACTTTTATTTCATTACCTGGTAAATGCTGAGCTCCTTCTAATAAGTATTGAATGTTAAATAACGCTTCCACATCCTCTCCCTCGCCACTAAAAGCAATTTCTGCGCGCCCTTCCCCTGTCTCGCTTCCAACAACCTGTAAAACCACTTTATCTCCTCCCGGTTGTATATTCATCTTAATCCTCTTCGTGTCACGCGGCAGAAAGACACTTAGCGTTTTAAGCGCCCTAGTTAATTCCTCCTTATTCACCTGTCCTTCCACTACAAATTTTGAAGGTATTATTTGTTTATAGTCAGGATATTTACCTTCAACCAATCGCGAAGAAAACTCAATCCCAACTCCAACCACCGACACTAAACTATCTCCCGGAATAAACGTCACGTCTTTCTGATCAGAAAACAACCTAATAATCTCTTGAGCACTATTTAAAGGTAACAACACTCCTATGTCCCCTCTTTCATTACTAGACACCGTTACACCTTCCTCTACTAATCTAAAACTATCAGTTGCGGCCATTATCACTTTATCATTAGAAAAACTTAAAAATATGCTGTGAATTTCTGGTCTAACTTCATCTCGTGCTGCCGCAAAGACAGTTCTGTTTAACGCTTGGCAAAACTTATCCGCTGGTAAAGAAAAACCACCTTCTGTCGGTTTTTGTGGCAACATTGGAAAGTCATCTTCATTTCCTACGGTAAAAACAGCTTTATATCCTTTAGTCACAACCCTCAACATCTTCTCTTGGCTTTCTAAGCGCAACGGTTCACTGCTCGGTAATTGCTGAACAAACTCTAAAAATTTACGAGCCGGAACAGCCACAGTCCCCTCTTCTTCCACCTTTCCTGGAACAATTGTATAAACACCTACTTCTAGGTCTGTGCTAGTTAAATTCAATACACCATCTTGTAATCGTAGTAGTACATTATCTAAAACAGGTAATTGTCTGTTTCTTCCTGCAATAGGCGTAACCTTACTCAACCCTTTTACTAAATTATCTTGTGTACAAATAAATTTCATTATGGTTCGTAACTAATAAATATATGTTTGTATTAGTAGTTAATAGGCTTTTAAAAAACAGTGTAAATTCAAGTTTAATAGCTTAACAGACTAATTTATTTTGTGAATATTATGTGTAATTTATCTGGATATTATCTGGAAAACTAATTTATTTTGTGAATATTTATGTGGATATTTTATCTTTTTAGAAACAGGTGGGGAAAAACAAGAAGTTATTATGATTTTATAAACACTTTTTCCTCTGTTTTTACAACCCTATGCGTATAACTTTTCTTTTATAAAATTAATATCTTGAACTAACTCTTCATCATGCTCTAATAACTTTTCTATTTTTTCACAAGCATGCATAGCGGTTGTGTGGTCTCTTCCTCCGAATAAATCACCTATAGTTGGAAAAGAAGCGTTATTCTCTTTTCTTAATAAATACATAGCAACTTGGCGCGGTCTTACGATTTCTTTTTTACGACATTTTCCTTGTAATTCATCTTGAGACAAGTTGAAGTATGTACTTACTGTCTGAACTACTTTATTAGAATCAACTGTCCTCTGCTGTGGTCGATCCATAATCTCACTTAAAATACTTTCCGTATAAGACAAAGTAGCTGTTCTCTTATTTAACTCGCAATGAGCTATTACTCTGTTTAATGCCCCTTCTAGCTCACGAACGTTTTTTTGGATATTTTTAGCAATAAAAGCTAATGCCTCTTCTTCTATAGTTACATCGCTTTGAGCTGCTTTCTCTGAGAGGATAGCTAATCTTGTTTCGTAGTCTGGTTGTTTTATATCAACCAGCATTCCTCCGCTTAATCTTGATCGAAGTCTCTCTTCTAGCGTTGGGATTAAACCTGGGGATCGGTCACTGCTTAAAACTATTTGTTTGTTAGAATTATATAAAGCGTTAAATGTGTGAAAAAGCTCTTCCTGTACTTTACTTTTTCCTGCCATAAACTGAACGTCATCTATCATTAGAAGGTCAACATTACGATAAGTGTCTTTAAATAACTGGGTGTTTTGCTCTCTGATTGACTGAACAAAGTCGTTTAAAAACTTTTCCGAAGAAACATATACTACTCGAGCAGTTGGTGAGCCTTGTAAAACCGTGTTTCCAATTGCATGCATGAGATGGGTTTTTCCTAAACCGACTCCTCCGTATATAAACAAAGGATTATAAGCTGTTCCTGGCTGGGACGAAACGGCTTTACAGGCTGCATGTGCTACCTCGTTATTTGGCCCAATTACAAAAGTGTCAAAAGTATATTTTGGATTAAGTGTTTGCGGTAGTGACTTGTTGTTAAATTGCATCCCAGTTCTGATCGGAGCCATAACCGGAGCAGAATTATTGTTTTGAGTGATTACTGGCTCTTTTCTGTTCTTTTGTACCACTATTCTTGGGTTGGATTTTACTGGGCGGAAAGAAGTGTTTTCGGATTGAATAATAAACTTAACTACCTTAACTGATTTATCTAAACTACTTAATTCTTCTAATATTGGTTCTTTATACTTTCTTGATAACCATTCATGGGCAAAAGCTGACGGCGTTAAGACCGTTGCTACTCCATCTTTTATTTCTTTTATACTTGTTCCCCTAAACCAAGTTAAAAAATTACCTTGGCTCACTCGAAGCTCGAGTTGCCCTAATGCCGCTTTCCATAACTGCTCAGTATTCATTAGCTCTTCCCCCTTATCAAATCCTTTAAATAAAGTACTTAGAATATTAACACGGTTATCCACAGGTGTGTAGTTAACTTATCCCCTATTATCTGTGGATAATTTGGGGATAAGTCTTATAAAAAGTGTAAAAGTTGACCAGTTAGCAAATAACAGGTAATCTATCTTTATGCCAAAAAGAACATTTCAACCCAGTAAGCGTCGTCGCTCTCGCCGTCTTGGTTTCTTAAAGCGCGCTAAAGAGCACGCCAAGGTTATTAACCGTCGCCGTCAAAAAGGTCGGTCTCGCGTAACTCCTACTATTTAGCTCTGTATTATGCTGCCGGCTTCACATCGCCTTCGCAGCGCCCAAGAAATTAAACAAGCGCTTGCAACTGGAAAATGGTACCGGAATTCTTTTGTGCAAATCTGCTTTGCTTCAGATTCGTCATCTGAGCTTAAAATAGCCTGCGTTGTGGGAAAAAAAGTTTCATTATCAGCGGTGAAGAGGCACCGTTATCAGCGTTGGCTCCGTATCGCCGCTTTAACCGAAATTGTGCAGTCTCCTCGTACTTTTAATGGCCGCATAGTGCTTATTGCTAATCCTGATATTGTAAAACTTGATTTATCAAGTATCTCTAAGCAAATAAATTTGCTCTTAAAATCTATTTCTGATGTTTAATTGGATTTTACGTTTAATCATTTGTTCTTTAAGAGCTTATCGGTTGACTTTTTCTCCGGATCATGGGCTATTTAAAAAAATCTATCCTTATGGCGTGTGTCGTTTCACTCCCACTTGCTCGGTGTATACTGAACAGGCGCTAATAAAACATCAATGGCGCGGCCTTTTTTTAGGTCTTAAACGAATTTTAAGATGCAACCCTTTTGTTAGGGGTGGATATGATCCTGTTCCATAATCAGTTTTATTTACTTTTTTCTCGTGTATATTAAAAGCAATGAACTTATTCTCTTTTGTTTACAATACTTTTCTTTTTGAGCCGCTTTTTAATTTATTAGTTGGTGTTACTAACGTTTTGCCTGGTCATTATATTGGCGTCTCAATTATTTTTGTAACTCTGTTTGTGCGTATTATCCTGTTGCCGTCTTCCCTGCACCAAGCCCGGCAAATGCAAAACAACCAAAATAAAATGGGAGATCTGCAGCACAAGTTGAAGGATATTCAAAAAATGTATCAAGACGACAAAGCTAAACAAGCCGAGGCTACAATGGCTCTTTATCGAGAGTCAGGAGTTAACCCGGCTAGCGGTTGTTTGCCCCTCTTAATTCAGCTCCCTATCCTTATCGCTTTGTACCGCGTGTTTTTAGTTGGCATCGGTCCAGAAACATATCATTTTTTATACGGATTTGTTGCTCACCCAGAATCTGTCCAAACTGTCTTTTTTGGAGCTTCCTTAATCGAACCCAATATTGTTTTAGGTGTTATTGCTGGTTTTTTCCAATTCTTGTTAATGAAATTTTTCTCCGGCACAAGCTCTGCTGCACCTGGCTCAAACGAAGAAACTGCTCAAATGATGGCTTCTATGCAAAAAAATATGGCCTATATGTTTCCTGTTATGACGGTATTTATCGCTCTACAAGTTCCTTCTGCTCTTGCCTTATACTGGATAGCATCCACTATTTTTGGAATTATTCAGCAGTATTATTTCAAACGCGTCTTACATCTATCTTCTAACACTCCTACTATATGAGCGAAAATTTCACCTCCGAATCTCTTAGTTTAATTGAAGAACATGTTCGTCGATTTATGGACAGCATGGGTTTTGAAGAAGCGGTGGTTAACTGTCATCACAACACTGAGTCAGGATCAGGGCTTGATGAGAATAATATTGTTTCTCGCTTAATAATAGCTATTGATGCTGGTGATGAGGGGCGGCTTTTAATTGGTAGTCATGGGCAACACTTGTCCGCTCTTCAGCATGTTTTACGCTCAATTCTTAAGCGACATTTATCTTCCGGTGTCATCGTAAGTATTGATGTTAATAATTATCGTGTTCGTCGCGAGCGGTCATTAGTTAGTTTGGCCGAAAGTTCTGCTCGTCGCGCTCAAGATCAAGGGCGTACAGTTGTGTTAGATCCAATGAACGCTTTTGATCGTCGCGCGGTCCATTCTGCCTTGTCTTCCTGGGATGGTATTAAGACTGAAAGTATTGGCGAGGAGCCAAATCGCCGAGTCGTAATTCGACCTAGTCTTTTATAGGTTTAGTGTCGTCTGTTTTTACCAATACTTTTATTGCGTCTTTTGGTCGGGTTCTCAACACCGGTTTAGGAATTATTACAGTCGCTTTAATTACGCGCCAGCTCGGACCATCTAATTATGGCGCTTTTATTTTGCTTCTCTCTTTCGGAACAATCGTCCAACTTATCTCGGATGCTGGTTTGTATTTAACTTTTACCAAAGAAGTTGCTCAGTCGCCCGCACCTATTCATTTATTGTCAGAAGTTATTAGTTTACGTTTATTTCTGTTGCTTTTAGCTTTTATTAGTGGCGCTCTCTTGTTTCCTTTTATTCCTTCTTTGCACGGATGGTTTAAAGCTTATTTATTAATTGCCCTCGGTTTAATTTTTCAATCCCTTAGTCAATTATTAGTTGGTGTTTTTCAGTATCAAAGCGAAATCTGGCGAGCTACTCTCGGTGATTTATTTGGTCGTGTCGTTCAAATTCTGTTATTGATTGGTTTGTGGACATTTTCCTCGAGTGTTGTGAGTATTGCTTTAATTTTTGCTGTCAGTACCGCTTTTACTCTCTTGCTTCATCAAATACTGCTTCCTCGCCCATTTCTTTTTTCTTTGCGAATTAATTTAACTTCTTGGCGACGGTTATTAAAAGTATCTTGGCCGTTAGGGCTGATGCTGTTTTTAAACGCCATCTATTTTCGAGTGGATACTCTTATCCTTTCTTTTTTTCGAGACGCTGCCGAGGTTGGTCGTTATGGAGTAGCTTACCGTGTTATTGAGAGCAGTTTATTCTTTCCGGCTATGTTAGGGGGGTTACTGCTGCCTCATATTAGCGCCGCTCTTTCTCGTCACGATCTTTCAACGGCCTCTCGGTATCTTAGTGAAGGTTTACGATTAATTTTAGCGGTTATTATACCTCTGCTCGTTATTTTAATATTTTTAGGACGGCCAGTTATCTATCTGGTGTCAGGGACTCAGTTTTTAAGCTCTGCGCCAATCTTAGCCACACTATCATTTGCTTTGTTGATTATGTATTTTGGCAATCTGTTTGGTTTTGTTTTGGTTGCTCTTAATAAACAAAAAACCTTGTTAAAATTATCTGCCTTTTTAGTTATTTTTAATCTCTGCCTTAATTTAATTTTTATTCCTCTTGGCGGTGCCTTAGCAGCCGCCTGGACTACGGTGTTTACAGAGTTAATTTCAGCTGGAACTGCTGGTATTCTGGTTTTTCGTGCTTTCCCTTTTTATCTGCCTCTAAGGTTCTGTGCCCGAGTTCTTTTAGTTGGTTTGATTGGCCTGTGTTCAGTCTGTCTTTCCTCGTTTTTGTCGGGGTTAGAGCAAGTTATTTTAGTTGGACTTATTTTAGTGGTTGCTACTCTGATCTTTCGTGTCGTCTCCAAAAAAGAACTTTCCCTTTTACGCACAATCCGCACCTATGCCTAGTTGTGACGTTATTATTCCGACTTACAATTCTGAAGCTACGATTAAGCCAACCTTGTCTGCTCTTTTAGCTCAAAAATATCCTAGTAACTGGAAAATTAAAATAATCATCAGCGATGATGGCTCTCGTGATCAAACCGTTGATTTGGCCCAAAAAATTCTGTCTAGTTATAAACTTTCTTCCTTTTCTATTATTTCTCATTCTCACGTCGGAGCTGCCGCCGCTCGTAATCGTGCCCTAAAATCATCCTGTTCCGATCTAGTTTTTTTTCTTGGGGCTGATATTATTCTTCGTCCATATGCACTTGCGGAGCACTTTACTTACCACCAGCAATATTCTCAAAACAACTACGCCGCTCTTGGTGTGGTTGTTTGGGATCCCCTGATCAAACCTTCTCCTTTTATGGAATGGCTTGTACATGGTGGTCCTCAGAATGATTTTGATTCTATCATGCATTCAAATTTTGCCGATCCCTCTCGTTATTTTTATGGGTCTCACTTGTCTCTCAAACGCTCTTTTCTTGAGTCCAGTTTTTTTAGCGAACAATTTCATGGCTATGGCTGGGAGGATTTAGAGCTAGGAAGTCGCTTGGCGGATCAAGGACTGCGCTTGAAAGTTTTGTCTCAAGCTATCGGTCATCACCGCCATCTCAATTCTTTAAGCGCGGTTTTTCGTCGTCAAAAAACAATTGGTTATAATCTATATCTTTGGCACAAGCAACGTCCTGACTTAGGGCTTATTCCTTCCTCCTCTTTCGTTAAGAGGCTTAAACGCAGACTTTTTTATTGGTCTGGTGCTCGTTTCTGTCTCTATATTCTTTTACAATGTACTTATCGCTATTTCTCTACTCCAAAATTATTCGCCATTATAACGGCCTCTGCTTTTTGGGATGGTATAAAAAAAGCTGAAAATAGCCAAAAAGTCTAAATTTCCACCTAGTTATCCACTATTACCCTGTATTTTCCACATACTTATTCACACATGATTCCACAAACTAGAAAATTTTTTGTAATACTTGTCCATTACGGATCTCCTGATGCTACCAATTTGGCTATAAATTCACTTCTTTCTGGTACTTTGGTTCCTCGTCACATTCTTGTGGTCGATCATGGTGATAGTCCTTTCTCTCTACATTGGAACCCTAGACAAGTTACCGTTGTTCGTCCTCATTCAAACTCTGGCTATGCTGCTGGATGTAACCTTGGCTTAGGTTGGCTTGGTCAGCAAGGTGTCTCGCCTCGTGATATTATCGTTTGTGCGAATAATGATTTAATTTTTTCCACCTCTACTCTGGCTGTCATGTCTGATTGGTGGCATGCCACATCGTGTGCTGATGCCTTAGCCTCTCCTGTTATTATTGAACCCTCTGGTCGGGTCTCTCAAATTTCCTCGGTTAATTGTTTAACTGGCCGCGCTCTTCCATATTGCGCTTATTCAAAATTTAATTTTCTTTTTAATTTTCCATATTTACATGGCGCTTGTTTATCTGCTCCTTATTCAGTCTGGATGAGTCTTGGCGGCTGGCCCGTTGGATTTGATATGTACTGGGAAGATGTTTTTTTAAGCCGTTTTGCTTCTCTTCACAATATTAAATTAAGCATTATTACTAAAACTAAAGTAACTCATTCTACTTCCCCTGCGCGTAAACCGTCTGCTAAGCAGTCTTATTATTTGGTTCGTAATGGAGCCTGGGTTATGTCGCATATTTCTCCTTGGTACTGGCGCCGGTGGTGGCGTCTTTGGAATTATTCGCGTTATCTTTGGCATCTGGCTTTACGGCACGACCAAATTTATCGTCCGTTAGCTGAATCTTTCTCTTTTACTCCTTATGCGCGTACATGATTATGGCATCTATTGGAGCCGTTGTTGTTACATATAATTCCCAGGCACACATCGTAAAGACTATCCATAGTTTATGGGGTAATGGTGTGAGCGATATCTTTGTTATTGATAACAACTCTAGTGATTCAACCGTTAAAATCCTCAACCGTCTTGGTGTGTCCTGTATTAGAAATCCTGGTAATTATGGGTTTGGGTTATCATCTAATTTTGGGTCTTTTTACGCAAATAATCCTTATTTACTTTTTTTAAATCCAGATGCTCGCTTAGATTCATTCGCCTTGTCTCGAGCTTTAAACCATCTTACTGCTAATGACAGCTGCGCCGGGGTTGGTTTAACTTTACGTAATCACAAAGGGCAACCTGAGCCGTTTAGTTTCGGCTCTCCTGTTAATCCTGCCACTTTTATCTTTCGTCGATTGCCTTTTAAAAAAATCGGCTGGGTTTCAGCGGGCGCGTTATTGATTCGTCGCTCAGTTTTTTGTGATATTACGGGTTTTGACCCTCGTTTCTTTTTGTATTGGGAAGATGTTGATCTAGGTACTCGCCTACTTAATCATGGCTGGTCTTTAAGTCGAGCTGATAATGCTTCGGTGTCACATATTCGGGGCGCTAGTTTTGTTGACAATCAATCAAAAACCTTGTTTTACGATATTAGCGCTGACAAATACTTCCGAAAACACTATGCTGCACCGATATGGCTTCTTTATCGATGGCTTCGTCGTTTTTACCGCTACTCCTCCTCGCAGGCGCGTTAATTGTCGTGGCAACGGTCTGGTTAATTCGTTTTCGTAATGCTCAATTATTTCTCTTAGCTTTTTCCTTATTAGCTGGACAGCTTATTCGTGTGCCTTTGCCTGGTCAGGGTGGCGGTTTATTGCTTAGTGATATTGCTGTTCTGATCGTCTTGTTTTCTATCTTTTTAGATTTTATAAGACATAGACATGAGCTTGATTACATTAAATCGCAGTCTGCTCTAGTTATACTTTTCCTTTTTTTACCTTTTATTTTTTGGTCAGGTTTTACCTTGATTATTAATTCGTCTTGGTTGCTTTGGTCACAAATTTTAATCGCGGCTTCGTATTGGATTAGACTAACTGCTTATTTATTGGTTTTTCCTGCTCTAATTTGGCGTTTTGCTCGATACCCCCATGACCGTATTGTTATGCAAAAATATTTTCTCTGGGCTGTTTATGGAGTAATTGGATTGGGGCTAATTCAATTATTGTTTTTACCTCAACTTGATACTCTCGGAAAGTTTGGCTGGGATCCTCATCAGTTTCGTTTGGTGTCAACCTGGCTTGATCCTAATTTCGTCGGAGGATTTTTGTGTATCGGACTTTTTACTCTTCTTGCCTATAAAACTCGTTTGCGACCCGTCTCTGTATTTGTCACTCTTAGTGCTTTAATCTTAACCCGGTCTCGTAGTTCTTGGCTTGCGTTATTGCTCGTTATTCTACTCATTTCTCCTGTGATGATTTTTATGAGACTTCGGCGCTTATCACGTCCTCGTTTAGTATTGACTGCTAGTTTATTTAGCTTATTAGGCTTATTCCTTACACTTTTCATTCTTTTTCTCGGCAATCGTGCTCTCGGCCTTATAACTTACGATCCTACTGTTCAACTGCGCCAATCCTCTCTCTTGTCTGTCTGGCAAATCGTTCAAACGCACCCCTTCGTTGGTGTTGGGTATAATGCTTATCAATTTACTGCTCTGCAATCAGGTTTGATTAGCGATTTTAATATCCATTCGCGCGCCGGAGCGGATAATAGTTTTTTAACGCTCTGGGTAACGACAGGCTTAATTGGAGTTATTTTATTTTGTCTGCCCTGGGTCGTTTTGATTTGGCTGCACTTTCGTCATTATTTACGCATCAATCAAGCTCTTTCTTTTGCTGTTATTTGCGCTATTTTGTTCCTGTTTTTTCAAGCCCAGTTTGTTAATAGCTTTCTTTATGCTCACTTGCTTTTAAGCGTGATTATACTTAGTGCGATTAGTTTTTATCCTGTCTCAGATCATTGTCTTTCGGTCAAAACAATCCGTCCTTTATTTTTTTTCTTGCCTAGGCGAATTTTTCCTATTAGTTTTCTTATTTGTCTTATACCCGCTTATCTGATTCGTTTTCGTCTTTTTAACATCCCTACTAATCTCTTTGAGGTTTTTGTCTTAATATATTTTTGTTTTATTTTAATAATTCCTTCGTGTCGAAAAAAATGTCAGCAATCTACGCGACAAATACCCCTTCTCTTTTTGCTTACAATTACGTTTTTTGTTATTGCCTCTATTGTTTCTGTTATTATTTCACCTAATCTTTTGTCTAGTCTTGGGGTGTTAAAGGGGTGGATTATTATTCCGTTAATATTTGGTTGGCTGGTTTTTGTATCCATTACTCCTAATAACGCCAAATCTTTTGTGATTTTACCGCTTGCTTTTATTGGGGCGTTTTCTGCCCTGATTAGTTTATCTCAGCTTGGTACAACTAATCGTATTTATGGGTGGTATGATGTTCCTAATTCATTAGCACTTTGGTTAGCTCCTATTTTTGTTCTGACTTTCTGGGGCGGTCTAAATCACTCTCGTTATCATCGTCTTTTTCTGTATCTTTCTCTTCCTATAGCTATTGCCTTGCTAGCAACTCAGTCTGTTAGTGGAATGATCGCCATTATTATTTCATTGGGTTCGGGAGCCTGTTTTTGGATTTCATCTATTAGTCGCCGCCATGTTTTAATTATCTTGGCTCTTAGTTTAGTTATTATTATAAGTTATCTTAGTGTAACTAACCGTCTTAATTATCTCTTTTTGCCGCTTACCGAACATCACCCTAATTCTATTTCCGTTCGTTTTCAGCTCTGGGACGTTTCATTAACACTTCTTAGTCAACACGGGTTGCTAGGAATTGGTTTAGGCCAATTTGAACCCGCTTATCAATCAGAAATTCATCGTCGTTTTGCTGTTTCGTATAAACCTACTCCATTACCCGAGTTCGTTTTTCGTGATCCGCATAACTTATTCTTTTCTTTTTGGCTCAACACCGGAATTATCGGTTTGGCCTCATTTTTAGCCTTGTTGTTTATTATTTTCCGCTACACTTTTCACAGCAAAAATCTTACCAGTAATCAAAAAGGCCTCATCTTGGCTTTAATTTGCTTATTAGTTTTTGGTTTAAGCGACACTATTTACTGGAAAAATGACCTCTCGGTGTTATTCTGGCTGCTGATTTTTTTACTTCTTAAATATTCTCATCCTGGGTCTTGGCACAAACCGTCTTTACATATATAAGGAGATTGACAATCATCGTTGTCTTGGCATAAAGGATTTTGCAGCTCACTCGCTAATTGCGGGTTAATCGTATTTAGTATTAGATACGAAGCCAGAGCCAAAACAATCCCAAACAAAGCAGATTTTATCCACGTTTTCGCTGTTTCCACTTGACCTCCATTTCCGCCCGCTGTCATGTATAAATACCCTCCCACCACAACTGCAATAACCCCCGCGACAACTATAAGCGCCATAAATAATTGAAATATTTTATTTATATAAGCCACAAAACCAGATTGTGCCACTGCGTCAATGCTTCCAGAAAATCCAGGAATAGCTACCTCGAAATCGCCAAAATCAGCCCTCGTTATAGGTGTTCTAACAGTCAATAACAAAATCGCTATGCTAACCCCAATGATTATCTTCTTTAACATAACCTTATTTTATCTGCTTATTTACCAAAAGCATAATTCATCACCCCAGAAACACCGTTTACTATTACACTTCCTATCTGTCCTACACCATGGGCCGCGCTATTTGCTATCAGATTTCCTACGTACCCTAACCCTGTCACAGAATTAGATAATATATCGATGTCAGTAATACTTAAAATTATTAGAACGCTAATCAATATAGCTGTTCCTATTATCATCCATTGTAATATTGTTCCGGCTATTATCCCCCAAAACAGCCATTTTCCAACAACACTACCCGCTAATTGATCTCCTAAAAATGCGCCTATAATTCCTCCTAACCATGTCCCTGCCCCTGGTAATATAAAAGACCCTATTGCCGCTCCAATCACAGATCCTAACCATACCCCAATTTTTCTTCTGGTTTTTTTCTCCAAGGAGTCTTTTTTTTGAGAATGGTTCTTGTTTTTCTGCAATGCTAATTTATTTTTAGCATAATCAACACCTCGAGATATTACCATGTTGCTTAAGTCCTGCGGCTGTGACACATGCTGCTTTGGTTTTTTTGTTTCTGAGCGTCTCAGCTGAGCTGCCTTTAATCTTGCTGCCCTGACTTTTTCTTCCTTGTCTCTGTCTTGTTGGTTTAAACTAGGCATTAACTAACTATACCTCGTTTGATTTCCTTTGCGCGGCCATCTCTTGTTTTGCTGCTTCAATCGCTAGAACTTGCTGAGGATCTGATGTAATAATTTGATCCTCAGCATAACTCGCTACAATTTTAATCGCCACATGTTTTAATCCGGCAAAAAAGATTCCTTCTCCTACATCGCTTTCTAATAATCTAAACTTTTCATGATCAGTTAAATAAAATACATCTCCTAATAAGTCGATCGCAGCCGGTGATTGACGCAGTAATAGTTGAATCGAAGAATTAGTGACAATTGGCTTGCCGTATTTTGATTGCAGAAAATCAGAAATATCCTGAGTGATTGTCGTAACGCCCAAGTAATACTTTCGTGCTCTTTTTGCCATTGAAAACAAGAAACGAGCTGATTCTTCGTGCTGCATCATAATCCAAGCCTCGTCTATAACTAGTAATCTTTTTTTAAGCTGACTCCGGATCCTATTCCAAATAAATCCTAAAATAACATACATTGCTATTGGTCTTAATTCGTCTTCCATGTCTCTCACATTAAACACGACTAATTGTTGATTTAAATCAATATTTGTTGGTCGATTAAACACTCCTGCAAATGTACCCTCTACAAAACGCTCTAATCGTACCGCAATATTTCCTCCTCCTTCCATGTCTCGCATGATATTGAAAAAATCTTGCAACGTTGGCGTTTCCGGCTTATTCCAGCGCGTTTGCGGAGTAATATCTTTAATCGCATATGCTTCCCAGAGTCCGCGGTCAACCAACCCCTGTTCTTCAGGTGATAGTCCGTCTACCATTAGCGAAATCAATCCTACTAAACGCACGATATTTTCCCTCAAAACTCCTTCTGGACTATCTTCTTCTCCTAGTTCTGGTAAATCGAATGGATTAATACGATGATCAGATGCAATGGCAATTTTTAAGTATGCTCCTCCCACTGCCTCAGCTAGATAACGATATTCTTGTTCTGGGTCAATTACCATTACTTCCGTTCCAAACATTAAACTGCGTAAAATCTCTAACTTTACCGTATATGATTTACCAGCTCCGGATTTGGCAAAAATTACCATATTTGCATTCTCTAATCCAAATCGATCAAATAAAACTAAACTGGAATTATGTAAATTAATGCCATATAAAACGCCAGAGTCCGATGTTAAGTCAGAACTTACAAAAGGAAAGCTAGTTGATAGTGGTGAAGAATTCATGTTGGTATTTACCATTAACTCATCCCGACCCAATGGTAATGTTGAGGTAAAACCTTGTTCCATTTGGAATAACGCTGGTTTTGTATAAACTAAACGTCCTTCTAATAACACCTCAACCTGCGAGATGATGTCGTCTAATTCTTCCTCTGTCTTACCGTATATAGTTAGATACAAACCAAACTGAAAAAACTTTTCTGTACCTTGAACTAATCGATCACGTAATTCTTCAATATCACGAAAAGCCGTTTCTAACTGTGGATCTCTGATTTTTCCAGCCTCGGCTTGCATTGAAATTGACGCCGATACTTGAGTCGCTCTCTTTCTTAATTCTTTCAGAATACTACTTGAACTTTGCGGATAAACAAACATCCCAACGTCAAATTCAATGTCAAAATTAACAATTGGCGCGAACCAATTCGTATCTAAATAACGAGGATATGTGATCACAAACAAGGTTTGGGCAAAACGACCATCTATCTCAATATACCTCGGAGTTACCCGAAAAGCGCTTGGAGCCACAATGTCTCGTAAAGATGATACTCCTTGATTGTATTGATTAATTGCAGCCTGGTCTTCGACACTTGATGTCGATTTTTTTGCTCCTTCTTTTCCTTTTAAAAAAGTAGTTACGTCTCCTAAAACTCCCATATTAACCTCCTCGTGGTTTTAATTCCTCGACTTGTAACTGGCTAGCGTTTTGTAGTCGTTGGTTTCTGCTTGTTACTGGATTATAAGCATTGTAATACAATTCTAATAATTCTTGAGTCTGCAACGGCACCACTCGTAATCCCATGCCACGCAATCCCGTGGCCACCTGATTCGCGCGTTGCAATAATTGGGTGCGGTTATGTTCAAATTCCTGGGCGTTCATTTTAAATTGCCCTGTTGCACCCTTAACTCCTCGCCCGACTCGTTCAAATACACCTTCCTTTTTATTCTGCTGTGCTGCAAACGGAACCGTAATAAAAAACGTTTTTGTCATAATATCACTATTTTTAACCAGTTCACCGACAAAATTAATATACTCATCCATTTGTAACCGCAATAATTCGTTCTGCTGCTTATCTCTTAATATTTTAACTTGTTCTAAATAAGGCGTAATATCCATTTTTCGACTACTCACGTTCACCTGCACTGGAAAATCCAAGCTATTTAAAAAGTCTTGATAAGCATAAATAATAGCGTCCTGTTCATCCTGAGATTTTAGGGCAAAATTAATTGAAGACACCATCAAAACCATTCGCATGGTACCGTCATTTAAAATTGCCACTCCGTCTCGAATTTCGCTAATTCGAACCAATTGCTGGGATGGACGACCTTTTATTACCCCTGACTGCATTTCTTGAGCCATGCCCTCTAGTATACCAGATTTTATGTTTTAACTTCTGTCTCACCGCCAATAATATCCGTTTCGTCCTCTTGAACTACATGTCCTTGGGTCTCAAGCTCGCGCGCTCTTTCTGCCAAGCTGAGGCTTGGACCAGTCTGAGCAATTAATTCACCATATTCATCTCCGCTTACGCTTAATAATTTTAATTGATTAGTCCTTCTCCAAATATATAGTTGTCCTTTCCCGTAAAATGTCACCGCATTCATTACGACCTGAAACAATGTCTTCTGATTAATTTTTACATGAGCAAACATGACTGCTAGTCCAATTACTGGCAATGCTATGGTTAAAAACAACGATAAATCAACCACTAAAAACACTGGTATTAAACCAAGCACCGCTCCGACGTAAATTAAAAATTGTCGCAAAGTTAATGGCCCAACAACCTTATCTTCAATATCGACGAATTGTGGAACTTGAAAACGCATTAGTAGTTAAACCGCCGCCGTTCCCCGGTTGGTTTATCGCTTATTGACGGCAATGTTAAAGGTGGGCGTTTTGTTTGTTCCTGTGTTTTTAAATCCAGTACGTTTCGCACTCCTGCCGCTGGACCTGAAGTCGTCGATTGATCAGTTGATTGGGCTGTTGTGTTTTCTGACTTTAATTTTTCTAAGTATTGATTATATTCCATTGCCACCGGAGCAAATAATTCTTGTTCAATCTGGCGAGATACATTAGCTGCCGCATTTGTAGGAACACCAACTTCACTTACAAGACTACTCTCAAAATTCTTCCATTCTTTAATTCCTAAAAACACTGACAAATACAAGAATATCACTTTCTCATATTTACTATCCGGTATATGATTTTCTCTTAAAATACCTAAAATAAAAGAGCCTATTTTACCGGACGATAATAAGCGTTTAATGTTTTCTGGCGCCTGACTAAAACGGGATAAATATTGCTTTTCTGTCACTTCCGGATATTTCAACAATATTCTAATTGGAGCTTTAACTTCTTCCATAAATTATTTATTCTTCTTATCCTTTATTCTTCTTTCTGCTTTATGCAGAGCCTCAATTAATTTTTCATCATTGGTATTATATATTTCTTGTTTTGTGGCATCTGACATTTTCTCAACCATAGCATCGTTATTTAATACAGCTGTTACTCTGGTTCTGTCAGCGTCAGATTTCATATTCTTCACCATTGTCACAGTCATGTTATTTGTCTCTTCCGTTGTTAACTGCTCTCCTACTCGTTCGTCCCTTAAAACTGTCGGTGATGTTCTACTAATAGCGGATAGGTTTCCTTGCGTAACGCCTCTAGAGCGTAAATCACTTGCTTGATTTTTAGCTTCTTTTGTTTTAGCGCGTTCTTTTGAATCAATCGCGTTATAAGCCTTAGTTCCCCATGACTTTTTCATTTTCTCTTCTTCCGTCTTTTTATCGGCATCTTCCCATGACTTAACAAGCGATCGCACTGGTCGAGTGACTCCCTTGTATGCCTTTTGTGCTCCTATAGCACCCAAAAAACCTACTGGACCTGCCACCATTGTGCCAACAGTTTTTGGATTATTCCAAGTCCATTGAGCTGCTGATTTTGCCTTACCCTTTACCGTGTTTAAAACTTCTCCCGCTCCCGCCATGCCCGCAATCTTTCCAGCCGAAGCTGCTGCCAGCATTAAAGCTATTGAAATAATAATATTTAACACTTCGGATAATTCTCTTGGCACTCCTGTGCCTGCTTTAATTGCGCCTCCGCCAATTACGGTTGCTAAAATTAAAATCAAAAGGGCAATTGGCCCAAATAACACCCATGCAATAAATTGCGTCCACCACTTTCTTGCTAATCCATCTGCTCCTGGAATCGCAATCGCTAAATATGCTGCCGGAGAAGCAATTAATAATAAAATTAACATAATATATCTTATCAAAAACCCAATCGTTGCTCCTGCCATTCCGATTACCAGTCCCCACGCCAGTATAGTTGTTTTAAGAACATTAATTGGCCCACTCCAACTATCTCCTTCGGTCGGTAAATAATAACTGACTCCAAATGCGGTAGTTTGATAAAAATGATAACTTAAATAACCACTTTGTTTTAAAATATCCGTTCCCAAATTAGTTAAACTGCTAGTTGTTACTGTTCTAACTAACACAGCCATAGCTAATCTGGAAGCATCAATAATGATACCGCCGATTACTAAACTAAAATTGATGAGCAAAGCAGCTGCTAGTAATCGAGGCAAAAAGCGTTTTGGTTGAAATTGATCCAGCCTTAAAGTAAAAGCAAATGCTATAAATAATAGCGCCAAGATAAAACCGAGATTGGCAAACCCCTGTACAACCGGCCAACCCGCCTGAACCATCGGGTTAGTTACAAAACTTCCAATCGAAATAAACCAAGTTAGTAAAAATGAACATAACCATAATATCCAAATTGCCAAATTTACCCCCATGCTAAAGGCTCCGTTTAAAAACCAAATAAGTTTTAATTGCCACCAGTCCGGCTTTGTTTCGGAATCAGTTTCTGTTATTTGTGCTGCTTGCTCAGCCGTACAAGCAACTAAGTATGGTCTTTTTTCTGTTTTACCTTCACCTAAAATATCAGAACCAAGAACATCTGAATATCCATTAAGATTTACTAATAAATAATTTTCTGGATAAGAAAGGATTATGTCGTCATCGCTTACACCCCAAACCGCCTTTACACATCCTAGATTCTTTAATTCCTCATAAGTCATCGATGTACGTTTTGAGATCGATATATCTCCTTCGTTTATATAATGACTATTATCTTGCGCAATAATATGTTTTCCTGGAATTAATAAAACACTCCCCATCAAAAAGACGAACAAAGCATTTTTAAAATAACTATTCATTAACTTGAGCATTGGTCAGGGAATAAACTGCAAAACGCATCCCCTAATGAATTTTGAATACTGCTCCAGATATCATCTACGCTAACACAAAAACCACAGCTATCGTTTGTGGCTTCATCATGACGAAAAGTATCATTTGTTAATGCTAATAAAGCTGCTCGTGATCCACTCTCAAGCTTTGGATCAATTGCACTTACATTAGGAGATAAATCAGTTTTTGGCTCATCGTAAAAGTCGTACAGTCCGTTATATAATCCAGCAATAACGTCAAAAATACCCGCCACTTCTCCGCTCTCAGAACCTTCGCTTGTCTGGTCACTACGTATTCCTTGTACGGTTCCGCTATCGCTACTACCGCGATCAACTAACTGTTGAGATCCTGGTGTATCACCTATTTCCGAATTAGCATATTTCAAATCTGTCACTTCTCGACTTAACGTGCCCGCTAATTCCCCTAACATGGCAATTTTAGCGCTCGCCGGTGTTGTAATTTCTCGGCTAATTGTTCTGTAATATACTCCGTTAGCACCTGCTGCATTAGCAGTTGATACTCCTGCTACGGTACCAGAAGTACTACCAGTTGCAATTACTTTTTCAGTATCCGCTTTCGCTCCATCTTGTTGTTCTGTAGACAATTGGCTCGCAACTTGATCTCCCGCAGAAATAGCACTTGAGAGAAAACTTGTTGGTGCATTCGCTAGTTGAGTAAGTTTATGAAATATTTCATCATCTGGAGCGCTGTCAGATAATGTTATTTCGCCTGTCTCGTCGTCTTCCACTAAATAATCAAATAAATTTGGATCAATTGCGGAATCGGTTTGAGGCCATGTACTCAAATGATTTACTGCCGCTTGTTGGGTGTCAGTTGTAGCATTTTCTCTTAAAGCAGCTAAGTTTGAATCAAATGGCAAAATATAATTAGGAGCATCTGAATCAGTCGTATCCGCTGCTTTTGATCTTAAATTTTGATCAGTAGACATGCCAGAATTCATAGCCGCCCCAATCCCAATCTCAATCTGCGCAGCTTGATTTTGAGCGCTTGTAACAAAAGCCGTGTCCTGATCTTGCAATGGTCCTGCCTCTGTACTACACGCTGCTCGTCCCAAGGCTCTTTCGCAAAACACCCGCACCAATTCATCTGTATAATTTCGACGCGCTTTTTCTAGGCTCGATTGCTGTAGCTGATAGGCTGTCCATAAATCATTGCCTTCTAAGGTTATATTTCGCGTCACTACCGCTGCTAAATCCGTTTTAGTCGCATCTAACGCATCGTCTGATTGTGCCTCGAATCCCGCCTCGGTTCTTTTGTCTAATAAACTTTCTCGTGAAAAACTATCATCTTCATCGGCTGGCTCCACATAATCAGCCTGATCTAAGGCCGCTAAAATATTAAAAAACAATTGTTGTTGCCCTACTGCCGTGTAAAAAACAGCATGTGGATCAGCATGCGCAGACGGTATTGCACCTAAAAGGCCAAATATTAGCACAAACAATAGAATCAACGCAGTCCCGCGCAATTTTGTCACACTCAAACTTTGCCTACGGCCAGGCTTTTCCATGCGCTTATTATATACCATTTATGACAGGTTGTATTTCGTTTCTAAGGCAGTAACTGCTTGTTCTATCTCATTAAACACATCAGCTAAGTCCCCAATCTTTTTAGCCCCAATCAAGCCTTTAACTAAATCACCAGGCATCTCTGTCATCATCTCGACCGCATCCGCCAGGGCCGTTGAAGCGGCAATATATTTTTTGTGCAAATCAACCACTTCTTCCGGCGCAGAAATGCTTTTTAGTACTAATACATTTTGACGTAATGCTAAAAGCATGTTTTTCATTTGATCTGGATCAACCAATTGACGGGCAAACGCCTCTTCAATATCACTGCTGCTCACCGCCGTTAAATCTTTGTTATGAGTAGCAGAAATACTATCTAAATAAGCTTTAATTGCCTCTGCTCCTGTCGTATTTTCTGTTTTAATATCCGTATCGGATATAGTTGGCAATAATTCGCCCGCATTCTCATTTATATATGCTGTAATATTGTCTTCGCTCATAATTTCTGCCTGATCAATATCTCGCGGCAAGCCACTTAAATACTTTCCAGTTTCTGTACTAGTATCAAACACAGCCTCACCTGTTTCAGGCTTAATTTCATCGTTTGGACCAGCTGTTAATGGATCTCGCCCTAATTGAATTTCATCTAAGTCATCCACTCCGTCTGAATCAGTATCAGCATTATTTGGGTCAGTTTGATATAATACTTCAAAGCTATCTGGAATTCCGTCTCCATCAGAATCTGTCGTTCCGGCCACTTCCCCAGCGTTCGGTGTTGGCGAAGCTTGCGCAATTTGCTGACCCCCGCTGTCTTTAGTTGCTAAATGATACAAGGCGACCCCTCCTTGCCATAAGCCATACGTCAAACCGAAAGCCATCGCTGTAACCAATGCAGTTGTTAAACCTAGTCTATTCGTTGCTTTCATATAAATTTATCATATCACAATTTTTTTAGAGCCAAGGTTCAGTATGCCTTGTGTCTAACAAACACTCTTCTGTTGAGGTGACATACATGTCCAGCTTTGTAATTGGTTGGCCTGAACCACACGTCGCCACTCCACCACCACTGCTCACAACTTCTCCGCAATGACAACTACAATCGGTCGCCCAGTAAGGATCTCCGGGCTCTCCTCCGCATGGCGTTCCTGAAACAGCTGCATCTTCAATAACCGTATTTTCACCCCCACTAACATATTCTGGAGGGGCGATGACACCAGCTTTAGCTGGCGCATTTCCACCCTCACCCTTTAAAACAAACTCCGGATAACCATTCGACTCGCACCAAGTTGTCTCTACCGCCGCCGCAAATTCAGTCGCCTCCATACAGTCTGTCGCCACAGTTTTTGGTGCATCTAAAGCCACTTCCCAATATTCCAAGCGAATTTTATCATCCGCTGATTTATCATCATCCGCTTGAGTCTCATAAGTTGCTCTCCAAACCGCGTTAAATCCTAGTCGCCATCTCTCCGGCATTAAAATAATCAAATTATTAAGTGGTTCCTTATCGTCATTATCAAATTG
The DNA here is from genome assembly GCA_964610055.1 of uncultured Candidatus Saccharibacteria bacterium. Classification (GTDB taxonomy): domain Bacteria; phylum Patescibacteriota; class Andersenbacteria; order UBA10190; family UBA10190; genus CAZSUC01. The sequence continues at coordinate 111,079 of CAZSUC010000001.1, forward strand.
GTCTAAAGCCTGATTAGCTAAATTCTGCCATTCATCTGGGCCAGAAGTATTATCCTCTCCTGTAAATGTCAAAAATGATAGCTGAGTTTGAGTATAGGTAGTTGTACGATTATCTAAATTTTCTTCATATGCTTGTTTTACTGCTACTAAGGATGCTTCTAAACCACCGTCATTTGCTTCTCCGGGACAAGCTATCCCAATTGATTCTTTTGCGTTTGCAATCGCCGCCCGCGCAACTGGATCAAATTTTTCCTTTCGATCAGTTTGCATCTCAGCATAATTATTAGCCAACTCTTTTTGAGCTGATTCTGTTTGCTGCTGCCAATTACTATAGGCCTGAGTTAGTTCTTGCCTAGCTGCATCGGTGTCTTTGTTCCCGTCTAACACCGCTCCTAATGTGTCAATAACGCTCTGAGCATGATCATAATATATCTCCCTTAATTTTTCTTTAGCTGCAATCTTGTTTTTTATCCCTAATAATTCATTTTCATGAACCAGGGTAGAAAAATTTCTCCCACTTTGCCATAACGGTTTCATATATGGAGCTGCTGGATCATCTTCGCGCAAGAAAGCATCTTGAAAAGATGGATCAGACACTACGTCATCAGCTAAAACGCTACACTCTCCGGGTAAAATTACCGCAATCGCTTCTAAAAATCTCTTTCCTAATTTCATGGCTTCATACCATGGCGTGGCCACATCAAATCTATTGCCTAAATCTGGTATTGAATCAACGCACCCAACCTCTCCCGGACCGCAAATAATTGCCGGTTGTTTAGAAGCTAGCGGGGCAGAAGAAACATCCGGTGCTGAACAGTCATTACTAGGAATAATATGTGTGGTCACTGTTTTTTGGGCATTGTCACATTTTGACTTACAGCTATCAAAACAATTCTCCTTACACTCTTCTAAATTATCCTCGCATTGAGCTTTACAAGATTCTTTGCCACTTGTCCCGTCTGGCGCTTCCAGGTAACACCAATACTCCGGTAATGTATTGGGATCGTCTAACCACTCCCATCCTTCTGGTAAGGTGCCTGGCCTTATCGGCGGACAAGGTCTTATATATGTTCCCGGTAAGTTCACAATTTCACCACCGCTCAATTCTCCTTCCGTATCTTCGTCTTCTATCTCTTCACAATCTTCAATACATATATCATATTCTTTCTCGCATTCCTCATAGCAATTTGGAATACATTTTTCCATGCATCTATATTTGTCATGTAAATTAGCGCAACTATAAAAAGAAGCCGTTACTTTTGCTGTTGCGGGAGCAATCGCTTCTACAAACGTTACTGTTACAGTTAAATCTAGCTCTTGGCCGGCATTAAAAGCATATAATGGGTCATTTAAAAACTCCCCCACCTGCGCGCCCACATAATCATCCGGCAGGTCATTATTAATAATTTTTGCTCCGTCCGGTGCGTCAAAAGTAATTTTTAAGTTATACGCTGGCCCAGTTCCCACATTACGAATATAAACCCGATAGGTTATCGAATCCCCCTCAATTACGCAATAATCTTTATTAATTAAGAAAATCTCAATCTCAGGTGAGCCCGCGTTAACGTCACATGATGGCGCTGGCCCTATCATGGCAGCGACGTCTACTCCGTCTGTTGCCGCCTCAACACGTGGATCAGAATTAAAATTACGCGAGATATATTTACTAGTAAATTTCTGATAATTAAAATCTTGTGATATTGGTACTGATATTTCTGCTTTTGTTTCCATCGGTAGCCACCACCAGCTCAGACCTATCAGTAATCCTGCTAGCCACTTCGCCTTGTTTCGTCTGTGCATACTATTCGACTGAATTGGCCAACCGTTCAATTTCTTGAGTGATCAACGGGTAGTATTGTCTATCAATCGTATCTAACTGTTGTAAAGCCACGAGCGATCTAATTGGATCCGTATTCCATAATGCAATCTCATCTAAAGTCGCTGCTAATAACTCAGTGTATCCTAATAACAATTTATGTAAGGCAACGGCTGTCGTTGGTGCCTTCTCGTCAAATAAAGATTGCTGATATTGTCTTACTTGCAAGCTCATAGAATCAATCCTGGCAGTATTATTATTCGTATATAACTCATCTAACGCCTTAGATAAGGTCTGGGAATCGGATAATTGCTGAATAGATCTTGCCTGATTAAGATATAAACTCAAAGTTAAAGTAGAATTATCAGTTGTTGTTTGAATAGCTGACTCTTGCACGGTTGGCAGCTTAGTAATAATTGATTGGGTCTGCGCATAAGCAATCATGTTTGCTGTTGTTGTTTCTTCTGTGCTATGAGTTTGAGTGTATGCTTCGGTTAAATTTGATTTCTCGGCATATAAATCTAAGTCAGATTCAAAATACTGATCTACTTGTAATGGAGCTAAATCTAGCGCTTGCAAATCCTGACCCGGTTCATAATTATCAGGCAAGGTATCATTAGGCCCAGCAATTGTTGGATTATGTTGGTTAGTCACCTCATCTCCATCTAAATATCCGTCTCCGTCTGTATCTGCTGTATAAGCATCTGTTCCCCATAAAGCCTCATCAGCATTAATCAATCCATCCTGATCCGCATCACCATTTGGATCTTCTTCTGCTAGTCTTTGTGTTCCTTCGCTCGCAACCAATAATACCGGAGTGCTTGTTGCAACTTCTGTGGTGTCTGTACTTGTATTACTTCGCAAGCGCTGAATTACCAATACCACCGTGCCTGCTATCATGCCGACAATAAGCACAATTAAAATACCCAAAATTAAACGTCGTGGCATAGCCTCTAGTATACCACGACTTACTTAGAATAAAGTGTGTGATATAGATTAACCCACTGTTTTACAGCTAGCTCTTGTGGGCGTTGTTCCGCCTTAATACCGGCTTTAACCAACATATCTTGCATCACTTCCAGACTAACATTTTGTTCTTTTGCCAGCACTCCCCCCATCTGTTTGCGCTTATTTTGGAAACACAATTTGGCTAACGCTAAAACTTCCTCTCTTCTTATCGGAGTTAATTGCTCGGTATTTTGTGGAATAATGCGAACAATTGCTGATTGAACTTTTGGTTTTGGCCAAAAACAGTCAGCCGAAATCGTATGCACGTATTCTACTCTTCCCCACAATTGAGCTGCTAAACCGATTAAACTCATTTGAGGCGGACTTGCCGCTAAACGCTCTCCCACTTCTCTTTGGACAATTAAAACCACCTGATCTGGTTGAGGATTTAACTGTGTTATTCTTCGTACGATCCAGCCTGATAAATTATACGGAATGTTTCCTACGATTTGATATGGCATTTGTTGTGCCCAGATTTCTTTTCTTAAATCCCCTTCAATCACTTCTAAAGAATTTCCCGCTGTTTCGCCTTCTTTTAACACTTGGAGTAATGTTTTATCCCGTTCAATCGCTCGCACTCTCATTCCTGCCGCCAGCATATCATCAGTTAACGCTCCTAAGCCTGCTCCTAGCTCAGTGATTGCATGAGCTGCACTCTCTTTTGTTATATCCGCTATCTTTTTTGCTATTTGCGGGCACACTAAAAAATTCTGTCCATTTTGCCGCGATGTCATTTGTCCCACCTTTTTAAAAACAGTCTTAATATGTGACGCTTGAAATTTCTGTTCGTGTGTCATATTAGCTGGGCTGGCTTATTCCTGCGTCGACCTGTCTTATCCCGTAACCTTCAAATACACATGTAATTATACTATTCTGCGCCTCAACCACAATTCCGGCTCCAAACACCGGGTGATGAAATTGATCCCCAACTTCATATATTGCATATGTCGGCTCACTCTCATCTTGAGTCGTTATGTTTATATATGACGGCGTCTCGTTATCTGTGTCCCATCGCTCTACTGTTTCTGGTAAAGCCGTTAAAAATCGAGACGGTTGCTTCCATAATAATTCGCCGTGTAAAGCTCGTTGTTGTGCCCAGGTTAAAACTAATTTTTGTCGCGCTCTTGTCATGCCTACGTACAGTAGTCGCCGCTCCTCTTCTAAATTTGCCTGGCTATCCACGCTATTTGCGTGTGGCAGTAAATCTTCTTCACAACCAACTAAATAAACATGTTTAAATTCCAGCCCCTTTGCTGCGTGTAGTGTCATGCACGTCACCTTGTCTTGGCTGTCCGATTTATTTGATTCAGTCGCATCTAAATCAGTTAACAGGGCTACCTCTTCCATAAATGCCGTAATATCAGCATGTTGGCTCGCAACGTTGAGTAACTGATCAATATTTTCTGCTCGTTCTTCGTTATCTGGTTGTCGGTTTAAATAAGTTAAATACCCACTTGTTAGCAATAGTTTTTCTAACACCTCCTTAACATTGGCATATGGCTGGCTCGCTATCCGTAAGGCTCGCTGTAACGGCTGCATACTGGTTATTTGTCGATCAGATAAAACTCCTGGTATTGTTGCCGCTGCCATAATTGATAAGCTGTTATTCTGAGCAGCGTTCATAATCTTAGCTACGGTTTTAGGGCCAATACCGCTCATAAAATTTTTCGCCAATCTTTGAAAAGCCAATGCCGCGTTTGGATTAACGGCTAGATGCAATAACGCCAACGCATCTTTTATCTCCGCTCGATCATAAAACTTAACTCCGCCTACAATTACATACGGTACGCTATGCCGGACGAACTCTTCTTCAAATAGTCGTGATTGAGCATTGGTACGATACAATATCGCAATATCGGTTGGGCGCCCTCCTTCTGTTAAGTGTGCTTTAATTTGCTGCCTAACCCACGCGGCCTCTTGTTTGTCTGATGGCAAATTAATTACTTGTACTGCTTCCCCGTTTTTAGCTTCTGTCCATAATTCCTTATGCTTTTGTTCTTGATTTTCTTTAATCACCTCATTTGCTGCCTTCAGGATCGCCCCAGTTGAACGGTAGTTTTGTGTTAGATATATAATCTTGCATCCCGGGAAATGTTCTTCAAATCTTAAAATATGATCCACTCTTGCTCCTCTCCAGGAATAAATAGCTTGATAATCATCACCTACCGCGCATAGATTCTGATCCTGACTAAGCAATAATCGTAACAATTCGTCTTGCACTTGATTGGTGTCCTGATATTCATCTACTGACAAATATCGCCAACGTTGCTGGTAAAGTTGGCGCACCTTTTCGTTGTCTCGCAGTAATTTTAAGGGCTCTAAGATTAAATCATCAAAATCAAAGCAATCTTGTTTTTGTAATTGGGCTGAATATTTTCCGTACACCTGAGCCGCAACTTCGATTAGCTGTCCGTTACGTTGTGTGAGCAATTGTTCTGGCGATAAGCCATCATTTTTTGCTCGTGAAATCACGCCGCGGATTGATTTTGGTGTCCATTGTTTCGGATTAATATTTAAAGCTAACATGATTTGTTTAACCATTCTTTCTCCGTCCTGAGTATCTAAAATTGTAAAGCTAGGAGACCGGTTAATCTGATTATGTTGTTCTCTGAGCATCCTCGCTCCTAAACTATGAAAAGTGCCAATCGCTATCGGCAAATGCTCCGCTCCTCCTAAAAGAACCGCTAGTCTTTCCTTCATTTCTCGCGCTGCTTTATTCGTAAAAGTCACTGCCATAACCTCGCTCTTATTCGCTATATTTTGCGCTAATAAGTTTGCTATTCTATGTGTCAAAGTTCGGGTTTTGCCAGACCCAGCTCCCGCTAAAATCAAAACTGGGCCTTCTAGGGTTTCAGCTGCTTCTCTCTGCTTTTCGTTTAAGCCATCTAATGGATTGGACATAGTGCCAATTGTAAATGACAAGGCTTTTTTTGTCGCTTAAATCACGCAATAATTTTAAATAATGTCAAGATTGTATCATGCTTCTAGGTCTGGTATTATGCCTCAACGTAACAGTAAACACCTAATACCAAACTTATCTTTACAGCGGGGTGCGTGCGCAGGAAAGATTTTAGCGAGGGGACCGCATCCTTATAAAGGGGTTTTCGGTATTTTACATCGTCCACAACATTCTTTAGATTCGTCTAAAGAGCATTTGCCAGGACTCGAGGAGGAAAAAGCAGAGCGTCAATCACGCTCTTCTCGCCGTCATTTAGTCTCGTTACAGTCACAACGGAGTACAGTTAATTTTAACCTAATTAAAGCACTTACCTCTAAAAAAACAGCGGTTCATGCCGCTTTTTTGCTTTTAATTATAATCACTGTTTTTCAGGGTCGATCCATGTCAGGCGCCACTGACACCTCTATGCTATATAACCTGATTGCCGGTGATGAAATAGTTGAAGGTCCTCTTGATCCTTCAGCTTATGCCCAAACCGACGCTCCTGGCATTGGCGGAGCTCGTTTAGCCGCTGCTGAAGGTGGATTATCTGTTGAGATTATTACTTTTGATGATCCTGAGGTTGAGTTTGCCGCCACTTTAGGCGGCAATGCTGTGATTGCTCCGCTTTCTCCTATTGTCGCTGAGCCCGGGTCTAACGAAGAATCAGAAACTAGCTCAGACGATAGCCAGAAGAAAACTGAACCGTTTATCTACACCGTTGAAGACGGCGATACTATCGCTGGGATTGCTGCCAAATTTGATATCAGCACTAATACTGTCTTATGGGCTAACGGGCTTTCTAGTCGTGATGTTATTAATACCGGTGATCATCTTACTATCCTGCCTACTACTGGTGTCTTGCATACCGTTAAGTCCGGTGAAACTATCTCTGAAATTGCTGAAGAATATGATGTCGATGCTGACGAAATTGTTGCTTTTAATAACATCGACGAATCCAAAATTCGTATTGGACAAAAATTAATCATTCCGGATGGATATATCCAATCAACTTCGTCATCGAGCAGCTCTAGTAGTAATCCAGTCGCCACTGTTGATGATGGCCCTGTTCCTGCTTCCGCCACGGTTACTGGTTCTGGTCTAGTCTGGCCAACAACAACCAAGCATATTTCTCAATACTTTGTCTGGGGTCATACTGGAATCGATATTGATAATCGTGCTAAACCTCCGGTCTATGCTGCTGCCTCTGGTACAGTTGAGTATGCTGGTTGGCTTGGCGGTTATGGTAATCTCATCATCATTAACCATGGCAATGGTTTGCAAACCTATTATGCTCACTTAGAGAAGTTCTATGTTAGCAAAGGCGAAACCGTAACCGCCGGAGCTGCTATCGCCAAGATGGGCTCCACTGGTCGTTCCACCGGTCCTCACTTGCACTTTGAAGTTCGTCGTAACGGCTCCCCTATCAATCCGTTAGGAATGTTTTAAAATCGCGCTGGTCAAAGCAAATTTTTAAGTCGTAATAATCCGTAAGCACTAATTGTTGGAGCATCAGTTATGTCTCCCTCGGTAATTGCTTTCTCTAATTTATTTTGATCCATGATAACTCTTTTTAACCCAGCTTCTGTGATTTCTAAATCATTCTCCTTTTGCGTGAGACTCGTCGCGAAATAAATATGAAAACCTTGATTGCTGTATCCAGGTGCATTGTATAAAAAACCGACCTGAATCATATCTTTAGCTACCAATCCAGTCTCTTCTGATAATTCTGCTTTTGCTAGTTTTAGCGGATCCTTATTAGGGTCATCTTCGTGTTTTCCTTGCGGAAACTCAATCGAATTTTGTTTAACAGGATATCTAAATTGCTCTACTAAATGGAAGCTTTTGCCATCAAATGGGATTATTAAAACAAAGTCAGATTTATCAACAACGCCATAAATACCTTTATGTCCGTTAGAAAATTCTACCTCATCTTCTTTTACTTTCATCCATTTGTTTTCGTAAACAATTTTAGTTGAAAGTTTTTTAATCATATATGAGCGGGTAGCGGGAATCGAACCCGCCTCTTGACCTTGGAAGGGTCACATAATAGCCACTATACCATACCCGCTTAAAAGAACTTCTGGTCGGGGCGCCGGGAATCGAACCCGGTCTACATGCTCCCAAAGCATGCGTACGAGCCGGTATACTACGCCCCGATTTTACCCACAGTAACGGGGAAAAGCCCAAAAGTAAAGCGCCTTTCCCCTGAATAGTTTTTACCTATTTTACTGCTTCTTTGAGCGTTTTTCCTGGCCTAAATTTCGCTACTCGGACTGACGGTACTTGGATTTTTTCTTCTGGATTACGTGGGTTAACACCCGGACGTCCTTTTCGTTCTCGTGCTTCAAAAATACCAAAACCAGTTAAATTCACTTTCTCCCCACCCGATAGTTTATCCGTAATCTCATCCAAAAAAGTGTTAATTGTTTCTTCTACATCTTTGCGCTGAAGCCGAGTGGCGTCAGTAACTTTATCAATGAGTTTTTGCTTATTAATCATAATATTCTTTTAATTAAACCTTATATTCTCCCTTTATTCAGCATTCAGGATTTTACGCACTATCTCAAGTTTTGTTGCCCTTCCTGTTGCTGGATCGACGTCCAAGAAAAGTGCCCCTACCTCTAACGGCCCTTTCTCTTCAATCGTTGGCTTTTGTTTTATCTGGGTAAGAAACCCACGAATAATACTACGGTCTATCCCGATAACTGACAAGTAGCTTCCGTTCATACCAACGCTAGTTACATAACCGCAGCCTTGAGGCAAAATCTGAGCATCCGCGGCTGGCACGTGCGTATGTGTCCCCCATACCGCCGATAATCTTCCGTCAGCATACCATCCCATTGCCCGCGCTTCGCTTGAAGCCTCCACGTGAAAATCTAAGAGCTTAATCTGGCATCGCTTTACGTCTTCTTTTTGCAGAATTTCATCCAAGTAGATAAATGGATTCAATGGATCATTTTTGAAAAACACCTGCCCTTGTAAATTAATTACTGCCACCTCCCATGCTCCTTTTTGAATAATTTGATATCCGCGTCCTGGTACTCCTGCCGGATAATTTGCCGGACGTATAATTGGCCATTTTGGATTATCTAACAATGGTATGCCTTGCGCGTTATCCCAGGCATGATCACCAGTTGTATATACGTCTACTCCCCATTGATGTATCTCCTCCATCGCTGCTATTGATATGCCTTTCCCGTGAGCGATATTTTCAACATTTACAATCACTACTTCAGGGTCATATTCTTCTTTTAGAATTGGCAATGCGCGTTTAATCGCCTCGCGACCTGGTTCTCCGACTACGTCTCCAAAAATCAAAAATTTCATAGAGCTATCGGCGCTATTCTCCATTTTTCGTCTTGCATCATAATTCGACCGCTAATTTCAAACCCGCTTGCTAATTTATGCCCCCCTCCTCCTAACTTTTTTGCAATCACGCTTACGTCTACCCCTTTATGCGGCTCGCTTCGTAAGCTACCTTTAATTTTTCCCGGTTCGTACTCAGTTAATAACATAGTAAATTTTGTGTCTGGTAATGTATTTAATAAATTTACCACACCTGACAAATCATCTAATGTTGCCCCGCACTCATTTAAATCCCGATATGTTATCACTGATACTCCTGCCCCAGTTTTGTGATTAATCATAATTCTCGACAACGCTTTCCCCCAAATTCGTAAACTCGGCAAATCTTTTTTCTGATAAGTTTCATGAGCGATGTGAGCTAACCGTGCTCCTTTGCCCATTAAATCTGATGCCATAACTAAAATATCTGGAGTCGTTGAGTCGTGCATAAAAGATCCAGTATCCGTAAAAATTCCCGTTAATAAACAAGTTGCTATGTCGCGAGTAATTGGTACTCGGGTTAGCTTAAATATTTCTGTTAAAATCTGAGTTGTCGCCGCCGCTTCTGGTACCACTAAAGACAAAGTCGTTTCCTGTTTATTATCATAATGATGATCAATCGTAATTGTTTGCGGATGAACCAAAAATTCCGCTTCTAAATGAGTGCGATATAGCTGAGTTGAATCCAAGGCAACCAAGACATCAAAATCATCAGTTTTTGGTTTTGTTGTTGTTAATTCCTGAAAGCTAGGCAAAAAACTCAAATCATCTGGCGCCGGATCAGGCACGTAAGCCGTAACGCTTTTCCCTTGCATACGTAGGGCGTGCATTAAAGCCAAAATTGATCCTACGGCATCCCCGTCGGGATGTTCATGGGCTGCTAATAGTACTGAATGAGCATCTCGCAAAATTTGAACAATTTGCTCAGCTACTCGCTTCTGACTGTTATCCAATAATCCTTCTGGCCTATTCCAGCTCTGCCAAAGTTTCGTTGATTTTTTGAGAGTGTTGTGCTCCATGGTCAATCCGTAAGCTTATGCGCGGCAGTGGCTTAAAGTCAAGTTGACGATTAAATTCTCCTTGCAAGTCATACATTTGCGGCTTCAATAAATCCAAGATTTCCTCTTCCCGACTGTCGGGATAAACGTACAGCCAAATTGTGCTCGATTTTAAATTATGCGTTGTGTCTACTCGAGATATAGTGACCATTACATCGGCTGGTAGTTCTGCTTCTTCATGCAAAATTTCACCAAATAATCGTTGAATGTGTTTATTTACTTTTTCAATTCGACTCGACACAGTAATCTTGCCTTATTTTACTTCTCTTCGTTTGGCTTACGACGCACCTTATCTTCTCGGTAAATCTCCAAGACATCGCCTTCTTTAATTTTTCCTTTACCCTCATAGGTTAAGCCAATTTGATCACCTTGTTGGGCATGGGTAATTTTTTGTCGTTCTCTCTGTAATTCACTGATATTACCTTCGCCCATCCTCTCTTTTTCTTTACCAACTTTACGCCAAATCACGGCGCGCGCACCTTCTTCAGCGGTTCCGTTTACCAACTCCCCTCCCACAATTTTTTTCTTTTGCGTGGAGAAGAAAATTTTCAATACTTTTAATATGCCTAAATCGGTTCGAATAATATCCACCGGTAGTCGGTCTTCAATCTCCTGGCGGGCGTCATCAATCAATTCGTAAATCACTTTAAATGACTTAACCGCAACCTTTTCCTTGTCTGCTAACTTCTTCGCCATGCCCCCAATATTTACATTAAAAGCGTAAATTAGCGCGCTTCCCGCCTTAGCCGTTAACACGTCAGAATCAGATACTGATCCAACATCGGATCGGATAATTGATAATCTTACATCCGTCGGCACCATCGCTGTTATTGTTTCGCGCAATGCTTCTAAAGATCCGCGTGAATCTGCTTTTAACACTAATGCTAAAACCTTACGTTCATCATTCTCGTCTACCTTGCTTAAAGTTTTGATCGGCGCTCTTGTACCGGCTGCTTTTGACCGTGCCTCTTCTTTTTCTTCAACTACCTGCATAACTTCTCCTGCTTCAGGTACACCATTCAATCCTACTAACGTCACCGGAGTTGATGGCGTGGCTTCTGCAATCGTCTTATTGCGAAAATCAATCAATCTGCGTACGTGTCCGGTCACCTGTCCAATTACCACATTATCTTTTGTCCGCAATGTTCCGGTATGCACCAAGACTGTTGCTAGTGGTCCCAAGTGTTTATCCAATTTACTTTCCACTATTGAACCCAATGCCGGCCGATCAAAAATGGCTTTTGGCTCTACGATCTCATTGGTTAGCATTATCATTTCCAATAAATCTTCAATTCCCTGTTTCTTTAACGCTGACACCTCCACCATCACAGTCTTACCACCCCATTCTTCCGGTACTAAATCTAAATCAGACAATTCCTTTTTTACTCGCTCAATATTTGCTTCTGCTTTATCAATCTTATTAATCGCAACAATAATCGGCACATCTGCTGCCTTAGCGTGGTTAACCGCTTCTTTAGTCTGTGGCTTCACCCCGTCATCAGCTGCTACTACTAAAATCGCAATATCCGCTACCGATGCTCCGCGCTTCCGCATGAATTCAAATGTTTCGTGACCCGGAGTATCAATAAACGTAATAGTTTTTCCTTTGTAATCCACCTGATAACTGCTAATTGCCTGAGTGATTCCTCCCGCTTCTTTAGCTGCCACGTTAGACGATCTAATTGCGTCTAGCAGCGTTGTCTTGCCGTGATCAACGTGTCCCATAATAGTTACCACCGGCGGACGGCTTTGTTGTTGACTCGGGTCTTCTTTCTTCAGGATTTCTTCTAGCTTCTCTGGAGTTAACACGTCCTCTTCTAATTTAGCTGCACTTTCTTCTGTCCTGTACCCCAAATCTTCTGCAATAATCGCCGCTGTTTCATAATCAATGTCGTCATTCAAAGTCGCCATAACTCCATTCTTTAACAGCACTGACAATATTTCTCCGACCGGTAATTCTAGGGCGTTAGCGAAGTCGGTTACCTTTACAATTGGCGATAACTTAATTGTCTGTCCTCTCAACTCCTCGCGTCTTTTTTGTTCTTTGATATGTCGGCGAATTCTACCAACGGCATTCTGATCCAAGTTCTTCTGCCCTTCACTTACCCTAATACCAACCAAGCGCATAATTCCAAACAATTGCCCCTCCGACAGCCCCAATTCTTGCTGTAAATCAATAATTTTGGTTACGGACTTGGTTCTGCCTTTGATCTTCATAGGCTCTTACTTTACCTTAAAATACTTGCTTTGTCGAACAAAATCCGGGAAAATACTCTAAGTCGTTACTTTGGACAGGTCGCATAGCTGGTCGAGTGCGCCGCTCTCGAAAAGCGGTAGGGATGCAAGTCTCTCGTGGGTTCGAATCCCACCCTGTCCGCCTAAAACAAAACCCGCTCCTTTAGGGGGCGGGTATTGTTAAACCGGCGGTGACCTACTCTCGCTAGGGCATTAATCCTAACTACCATCGGCGCTGAAGGGCTTAACTTCCGTGTTCGGAATGGGAACGGGTGTTTCCCCTTCGCTAGAACCACCGAGTATTAATAATTGCTATTATCAATACTCGAAGGTCCTAATTTTCGAGTGAATATATTTGAAGATAACCAACTTAGTAACTAACGATAATACATCACTAGTCAAGTCAACATACGTTCATACAACTGGACCTATTAGTACGGATCGGCTCAACACATTACTGTGCTTACACCTTCCGCCTATCAACCTGGTCATCTTCCAGGGGTCTCATAATGAAACTTTATCTTAGAGTGGGCTTCGCGCTTAGATGCTTTCAGCGCTTATCACCAGCCCGACTTAGCTACCCAGCCATGCTCCAGTAACGGAACAACTGGTACACCAGAGGTCGGTCCCTTCCGGTCCTCTCGTACTAGGAAGGACGCTCCTCAAGTTTCCACGCCTGCGACAGATAGGGTCCAACCTGTCTTGCGACGGTTTGAACCCAGCTCGCGTATCGCTTTCATTGGCGAACAGCCAAACCCTTGGGACCTGCTTCAGCCCCAGGATGCGGTGAGCCGACATCGCTGTCATTATCTTCTTGTTTCCAAAAAGCATAGACTATGCCTTCATCTCGGACAGTGCTTTAGACTGATGTGTCATAGCATCTGTTTTTTTACCGAGAGCCAGCCTTTTGCCCGCTTTTAAATCTTAATCTTCAAGCGAGCCTCCCCTTTCGGGTCAGTCGTTACGGGGCCTACATGTATGCAGGCTTCCCACGGTGTTGTCTTCTGTTCTAATGAACAGGTCAGAGTTCGCCGTTTTTAGCTGGTTTATATTTAATCTGTTTTATTTTCGAAAAGACTTTGGATCAGCACTCAAGGATCTCTCCTTGGGCACCCCGATATATTAAGGTGCCAAACCCCACCGTCTATGTGGACTATTGGGTGAGATCAGCCTGTTATCCCCGGGGTAACTTTTATCCGATGATCTTCCGCTCTTCTACGTGAGAACGGTCGGTTCACTAAGCTCCACTTTCGTGTCTGCGCGACATGTACGTCTTGCAGTCAAGCCGGCTTATGCCTTTACACTCTAAAGCCCGATTTCCATCCGGGCTGAGCCGACCTTATAGGCTCCTCCGTTACAATTTGGGAGGAATCCGCCCCAGATAAACTACCCGCCAGGCACTGTCCGGGTGGTGGTTTCACACCACGTCGTTAGACGCGTCAAACATAAAGGGTGGTATCTCATTGTTGGCTCCGGTCCGTCCTAAGACAAACCATCATAGCCTCCCACCTATACTGAGCAACATGCTCGACGTGCCAATACCAAGCTGTAGTGAAGCTCCACGGGGTCTTACCGTCTAGCCGCAGGGTGGCGGCATCTTTACCGACAATGCAATTTCGCCGGGTCCTTCGTTGAGACAGTTCTCCAGTCGTGACGCCATTCGTGCGGGACAGAACTTCATGTTCTAACCCTTTCTTTCGAAAGGCATAGACTATATTTTCATTCTCTAAAGCAAATTCAATATTTCCTGTAGATATATTTTTCTTTCCACGGAAACACTGAGCATATTGCTAGTTAGATCCAAAATTTCTCGCAATCCATCCCTTGTAAGATGGTTACCGCGGGCAATGATTTTACATATGATTTTGAATTGTTCAAAATCGCGTTGTTTAGCAGATAAAAGTGGATACTTTTCAAAATGTGGAATTATTATCCTATTAATATCTTTGATACTACGCGTCTCATAATGAGCGGTCTTATCAGTTGATGAATAACGGATAGTGCCACATTGAAAGTAACTAAGCATAAGCTCAAGTACTTCTATTCTGTTTATCTTCTGCCCGACAGAGAAACTAGGACGTACCTCCCAGCCAACTAAGAGTTTAGGTCTCTTAACTATGGAGACGGAAAAACATCCTTCCCCATCAGTATAACCAGAGATATATGCTCTTAATTGTTGTTTGCTTTTTGAGAAGCCGGCGTCTGATAAAGATTGATGTATCATAATCTGATTCTCTATCTCACTTTTGGCTAAGTGCTTGAGCACATTAGCGTTCAGATCAGTCGTTACGGGGTCAATCTGTTGTTGAAACAGACGACTTCCCACGGTATTACCCATGTCCATATTATAACATAATACGAACACTAGGGCTTCACCGTTATCAGCCGGATTCTTTAATTCATGGTCGCCCATGAATTCAGGCGAATTCTTCACCTGCCAAGGAATTTCGCTACCATAGGACCGTTATAGTTACGGCCGGCGTTCATCGGCGCTTGGCCCCCCAGCTTGCACCAGGGGGATTAACGTTCCGACACTGGCCAGGCGTCAGCTCCTATACATACTCTTTCGAGTTCGCAGGAACCTGTGTTTTTGCTAAACAGTCGCTAGAGATCGTGCGCTGCGCCCGTCACAACCTTGCGGCTGCAACGGGAGCCCTTATTGCGAACTTACGGACGCTTTTTTGCCGAGTTCCTTAACGAAGGTTCTCCCGATCACCTTGGTACTCTTACACCAACCCACCTGTGTCGGTTTGTGGTACGGGCGGCTAGACAGACGAATGAGTGACGCTTTTCCAGGAAGCTGCTTTCATACCGGAGGCTTGGTCTTGCGACCGCACTCTCCCGCATAACTTCGCCGTTTAAATTGGACACTCGGATTTACCTAAGTGTCCCGACTAATGTTATGCGCAGGATAAGTCATATGTCCTGTTTATTTCCGCAACTTCGTCACGCCCCTCAAACTGTCTAACCGGCGCAGGAATATCAACCTGCTGTCCATCGCCTACGCGTTTCCGCCTCGGCTTAGGCCCGGCTAACCCTGGGCTGATTTACATTGCCCAGGAAACCTTGGGTTTCCGGTGGCAGGGAATCTCACCCTGCTTATCGCTACTCATGCCACCATTCTCTCTTCCGTCCGCTCCACCGTGCCTCACAGCACGACTTCAACGCAAAGGCCATGTTCAAATAGAAATGGCCGGACGAAATGCTCGCCTACCAATCCGAACCTAATCGGTTCGGACCCCGTGTCATCGGTACTTATCTTGAGCCCCGGTACATTATTCGGCGCAAGGTCGCTTGACGAGTGAGCTATTACGCTATCTTTAACAGATGGCTGCTTCTAAGCCAACTGCCTCGCTGTTTCAGCAACCTCACCACCTTAACCACTTAGATAAGATTCAGGGACCTTAGACTACGGTCTGGGCTGTTTCCCTTTTGAGCGCGGAGCTTAGCCCCCGCGTTCTGACTCCCGTGATTACGCCAATAGCATTCGGAGTTTGCTAGGGTCCCCCCGCTTGCGCGGGGAAGAGCCCTTGCAGCGCTCTACCACTATTGGTTACTACACGAGGCTAGCCCTAAAGCTATTTCGGCGAGAACCAGCTATTGCCAGGTTCGATTGGAATTTCTCCGCTATCCACAAGTCATCCGATGGTATTGCACAGCCAAACGGTTCGGGCCTCCACGCAGTATTACCCGCGCTTCACCCTGCTCATGGATAGATCACCTGGTTTCGGGTCTCGTGCATGCTACTCTCTATCTAATTCTTCTCTCGTACTATCCTTGCGGACAGTCCGGAAAAGAAAAAGATAGAAACGCGCTATTAACACTCGCTTTCGCTCCGCCTACGCAATGTAATTGCTTAAGCAAAAGCAGCATACAGCGAACTCGGTGGCTCGTTCTGCAAAAAGCACGCCGTCACCCCACTTGCGTGGGGCTCCGACTCAATGTAGGTATGCGGTTTCAGGTCTATTTCATTCCCCTTCCGGGGTACTTTTCACCTTTCCCTCACGGTACTAGTTCACTATCGGTCAATGGTCGTATTTAGTCTTAGGAGGATCAATTGACCTGTGCTAAAAGCACAAGACAATTGATTGCATGTAGTTCTCCTTGCTTCAGACGGGATTTCACATGTCCCGCCGTACTCAGGTTAATAGCAATCTTTTAAAACGTATCTTTCATATACGCGACTCTTACGCTCTTTGGTGGGGCATTCCAGCCGCCTTCTATTAGACAAACGTTTATAAATGACTCGCGCTCCATAAACGCGCGAACGCTACTACCATCTACTCTCTCTTAGCAACGCTTTATGGGCTTACACTAAGAAAGTTTGGACTGTTCCCGTTTCGCTCGCCACTACTCAGGGAATATAATCACTATCTTCTTACCAGGAATTGCCTGTTCTCTTCTTACCTGTGACCTTGCGGTCTCCAGGAAAAAGAGAACGGGATTCAAGATAGAAATAGTAATCGTTTTTTTCTTTTCCTCTGGCTACTAAGATGTTTCAGTTCGCCAGGTTCGCTCCACTTAAGCCTTGCAGCTTAAGGGTAACTTTGGGATGAACCAAAGTGGGTTTCCCCATTCGGACATCTGCGGATCAAAGGTTGCTCAGCACCTCCCCGCAGCTTATCGCAGCCGGCCGCGTCCTTCATCGCCGTCCATTGCCAAGGCATCCGCCGCATACCCTTACGGTGTATGACGTACCTAACTTGACTAGCGGTGTGTTACCGCTAAATCGCCTCTTGTTTATATATTATGTGATCGTTTTGAATTACTTTTGTCGGTTATCTTCACTATATTCAATTGGCAAAGTGCCGTCTTTTCTGTGTCTCAACCATACAAACCACAGAAAAAAACCTTCAAGTTCTTTATCTGTGTCTTGTATGACTTAATCTGTTCGGGCCAAAAAGAAGGAGCTTCGGGTTTTAAAACCGCTTCCAGAGGAAGCGGTTTTAAAGGAGAGCTGGGCCCATAGGGCTCTACTCGCCGCTTCTTAGAGGTCTGCAGTAGGATAATTTAAACTGCATAATTAACAGCTAGTATACTTGACCTTATAAACCTGTCAAGTGATCTTTTTTCAACGTTAAAACCCGGTTTCCCGGGTTTTAACCGACTGCTGCGCAGCCATTGCTTTTGTGTTTCCTGTCACCAGGACTCGTGTCTACTTACTCTTATCTAAGAAGTCAGATTCGACTTTCTGTAGCCACTTCGCCGCCATATCTTTGCCTCCTAAGCCAAAGGCTAAGCCTCCAGCTAAGGCTGTCATTGCGAATAAAGCGGTTAATAAACTGTTGATTAAAGCCTCGGCAACCTTGAGCTGAATCAAAGCAGCCATTATTGCAAAAATAATGATTGCCCACTTGCTCACTCCTGCGATTGCACCTCCGCTTGAAAAACCGGCAGCTTTAACACTGGCATTAACTGTCTTGGAGACAAAATTTGCCAGCACTACCGCGATGATCAAGATTAAAGCAGCAACAACTACGTTCGGTACATACGCCAACACTTGGCGCAAGAAACCTGATACGTCGTCTAGCCCCAAAATATCCGTTGCAGCCAACAAAGTTACTGCGATCAAGAACCATTTAATTACCTCGCCAAAAAGTCGAGGAATATTAACTTTCACGTTAGCGCGCGCTGCCGCATTCTGCAGACCGGTCAAGTTATCAAAAGCCTGGTTTACGCGTAAAACCACTAACCCCTTTTCAATTAGACGACCCACTGCAACCGCTAGGGCCCAACCTAATGAAAAGACTATTACAGCCGCAATCAAGTCAGGCAAAAATGTTATAAATTCATTCCACAATCCAGTGAGCGAACTTATAATAGCATCCCCCCAAGCCGACACTGATCCTGAGCCTCCTCCGCTCGCAGCTTGTATATCATAAGGCATCACGCTCACCTCCTCTCAAGGAAATAATGAAGGATTTAACTCTTATTGGCCTAAACATACATCTTGCTTTTTGCTCTGTCAAAAAAGCGGGTTGCTGTCTTGCGACAACAACCCGTTCAAAACCAAAACACTACTGGTTTTTCTTCCGAGCCAAGAATTCAAGCCCCTTGCCTACCTCAACGTTGATGGGAATCCCCTGCTTGCACAGCGGGCAATCTGCTTCATCCCAGGCGTCGAGCGTGACATTCGCCAGTGTGAACAGCTTTGGCACGTCTGCCAAATCCGCCGCCGTCACTCCTCCACGGTTGCAGAGAGCGCCAAGGCCAACCACCTCGCCTCCAACCGCTCTTACGGCTTCCACTACCTTCCGAGCGGAACCGCCGGTCGTGAGCACGTCCTCTACTACCAGCACGCGCCTGCCGGTAATAAGTTTGTTGTACCCGCGCCTGATGACGAATGTATCGCCAGCTTCTGATTTCTCGGAGTAAACGGCTAACACGTCTTTCCCGGAAGAAAGGGCGTAAGCTGTCCATTGGCTCAAGACCACGCCCCCGATAGCTGGGCCACACACCACTTGCACATTGTCGTTCGCGAAATTCGCTGCGATATGGCCGCAAAGCCACTCAGGGCACCGGGGGCGCACGTAAACCGCATCCTTGTTGACGTATGCCGTACCATGCTTGCCCGACGTATACACGATATGGTCGCCGGTAATTACCGCTCCCACTTCGTGCAAAATCCGCAACACTTCTTCTGACGTAGATCCTGACATAGGTCACCTCTGATTCAGTGCCTGATTGAAAGTACAAAACAGCCTGACCATCAAGCTGCTCCTGCCCTTAACTTAGGTAATCAGCCTTAAATAGTCAAAACGCCCAGCGGGTGCCGTTTGTACAAAACGGCTCTGATCCCGCTGGGCTAAATCAGCCCCCAACCACACAGTAATCTTATATCCGTGGACCTGAGGAGAATCGAACTCCTATCTCCCGGATGCAAACCGGGTGCTCTGCCACTAAGCTACAGGCCCTTCTAACCGTAATCTCACTGTACTGACCCTTTTCAGTTTGTCAAAACCCTAGTCCCCGCCTACTCCAAATAAAAACAAAACTCTTTGAATAAACAGATTATACAAATCAAATGCCAGCATAAAACCGCCAAAAATCAAAAATGTCCCAAATACTTTCCATGACATCCACCGCGCATTAACCGCTCCGAATATCTCGCTTATGTCTCCAAAATTTCGCAGCATCATATCTGTATATCTTACGCATATATATCCAGCTGCCATAATAAGCGCTCCTAAAATAAATAGTCCAAAGCTCATTTCCGTATTCTAACACACTTATACATGATATTTCCCCCGAATTTCGTTTTCACGGCGCTTTTCTTCTTCTTCTTTGGCTGCTTCGCCTAATCTCTTTAATTCCTCCGGATCTTTGTCTTTGAGTTTTTCTGCTTCTTTTATTAAATATTCCCGTGTATTTTTAAGTGGATCATTTAACACTTGAGCCAATAACGCGTTTAAAATACCGCCAATTTGCGGGCTTGGTTTTAGACCTAAGTCTGTCATTAAATCTTTGCCATTAATTGCCAACTGGTTCACCGTCACTGGTTCACTCGCCGCTTTTTCTACCAGAAATTGCAGATGACGCAAACGATACGGCTCTGCTTTTGGCACCCCCGATCCTTTGCGTTCCGCAATCCGCAATTTTATTAAATCATCGAAATTTTCTTGGCCTACTCGTCGCAATAATCGGCGCGCGCCCGCTTCTGTCACTTTGCCAATATCATAGTAAAACATATGGTGTCTTACTAAATGAGTAACTTGCTTTATAAAATCATTTGAGAATCGCAATCGCTTTAATATGTTTTCTGTCATTTTTGCGCTCACAACATCATGTCCATAAAACGTATATTCACTTCCCTTGCGTCTGCGCGTGCGTGGTTTGCCAACATCATGCAATAACGCCGCCCACCGCACCTGCGGCACATATTCATATTGAGCCGCAAATTGCAGTGACTTTATTAAATGAGTAAAAACATCATATTTATGGTGCAAATTTTGCTCAATCCCTACTCCTTCTGCTAACTCTGGCATAATCTCTTGAAGCAATCCTGACTGTTGCAGCATTGCTAAACCGCTTTCCGGATGATCACTCCCAATAATTTTATTTAATTCATCTCTAATTCGTTCTTGTGAAACTACTTTTATATTCCCGCTCATCGCACACAAACTATTCCAAGTCTCTTGCTCTATTTCAAAGTCTAATTGTGTTGCTAATCGAACCGCGCGCAATAAGCGCAAAGCATCTTCTTCAAACCTTTCTTTTGGATTTCCAACCGCTCTGATTTTTTGATCATGTAAATCTTTAATGCCGCCAAAATGGTCAATAATTGCCAGGCCATCAATAATAACGCTATTCGGTTGAGGCGCTGTTTCTGTGTTGGCCGCTAATGCGTTAATTGTAAAATCTCGCCGCGACAAATCCTCGGTCAAAGAAGTCGTAAAATCAACTTTATCCGGATGCCGTTGATCGCTGTATTGTCCCTCTGTGCGATAAGTTGTAACTTCAATCTCTTTTAATGACTCATCAAGTGTGTCATTTAACACACTTACCGTTCCAAACTTATTTTTATAAAAACTCTTAGGTAAAGCTTTTTGAATTTCATCTGGAGTTGCATTAGTTGTCACGTCCCAATCATGTGGAGTTCGTCCCAATAACAAATCCCGCACGCATCCACCCACAGCGTAGGCTTCAAAGCCTGCTTTTTGTAATGTCGCGATTACTGTTTGTACTTCAACCGGAATCGTCATATTAACCAGTATACATCCTTCCTACAGTGGGCACGCCTGGGCTCGAACCAGGGACCTCTTCATTATCAGTGAAGTGCTCTAGCCAGCTGAGCTACGTGCCCGTGACCCTTATTTAACCCTCTAATCTGTATTTATGCAAGCAAAAACCCGGGATTATCTACCCGGGTTTTGCTATGTGAATGTATTGCTATGCGCGAGTCGCAAACAGCTTGCCTCTTCCTCGTTCCGCATATTTAAAATGGAAGGAACGATTTCCATGTATTTAGCTGTTATCCTCGAGGGACAACAGTCGACCTTCTAGGCAATCTAAACTTGTCGCCAAGTCCTAGATTGTTTGTCAAATCCCTAGAAAGGAGGTGATCCATCGCCAGGTTCCCCTAGCGATGCCTTGTTACGACTTACTCCTGATCACTAATCTCACCGTGGTTCCCAAACAATATGGGAGCTTCGGGTGCTACCAGCTCTCCTGAGTTGACGGGCGGTGAGTACAAAGCCCGAGAACGTATTCACCGCGGCGTGGCTGATCCGCGGTTACTAGCGATTCCAGCTTCATGGAGTCGAGTTGCAGACTCCAATCCGGACTGAGACTAGGTTTGAGAGATTCGCTCCCCCTCACGGGTTTGCTATACTCGCTGTCCTAGCCATTGTAGCGCGTGTGTCGCCCAGGGCGTCAAAGGGCCATGCTGATTTGACGTCATCCCCACCTTCCTCCGTGTTGACCACGGCAGTCTCGCATGAAAAGTAACATGCAACGAGGGTTGCGCTCGTTAACCCACTGAAGGGAACATTTCACAACACGAGCTGACGGCAACCATGCAGCACCTGCCTAGCACCTTCGTAAGCGGCCTCCCTTTCGGGAGGCTTGCAGCTAGGTTTCAAGCCCTGGATAAGGTTCCTCGCTTAGCATCGAATTAAACCACACGCTCCACCGCTTGTGCGGGCCCCCGTCTATTCCTTTGAGTTTTAGCCTTGCGGCCGTACTACCCAGGCGGCCGACTTAACGCGTTAGCTTCGACACTGAAGGGGTCGATACCTCCAATGCCTAGTCGGCATAGTTTACGGCGTAGACTACGCGGGTATCTAATCCGCTTCGCTACCTACGCTGTCGTCTCTGAGCGTCAGGACAGGGCCAGTAAGCTGCCTTCGCAATTGGTGTTCCCCCTGATATCAACGCATTTCACTGCTCCACCAGGAGTTCCGCTTACCTCTCCCTGCCTCCAGTAAGGCCGTATCCACTGCCGTCTTAAGGTTGAGCCTTAAGTTTTGACAGCAGACGCGCCAAACCGCCTGCAGACGCTTTACGCCCAGTGATTCCGGGTAACGCTCGGGGCCTCTGTATTACCGCACCTGCTGGCACAGAGTTAGGTGCCCCTTTCTTGTGTGGTACCGTCAAAGTTCTTCCCACACGACAGAAGTTTACAACCCTAAGGCCTTCTTCCTTCACGCAGCGTCGCTCGGTCAGGCTTTCGCCCATTGCCGAATATTCTCGACTGCAGCCACCCGTAGGTGTCTGGACAGTATCGCAGTTCCAGTGTTGGGGGCCATGCTCTCACACCCCCTACCCGTCGTAGCCTTGGTAAGCCGTTACCTTACCAACAAGCTGATAGGACGCAGGATCTTCCTCTCCCGGCGAACCTTTACTGCACGAAACTTACGTTTGTGCAGACTATCGAGAATTAGCTCTCCTTTCGGAGAGTTATGCTCGAGGAAAAGTTAGATTCCCTACGCGTTACTAACCCGTTTGCCACTAGCACGCACTAATTGTGCAAGCACAATCAGTGCAGCTCGTACGACTTGCATGCCTTATCCACGCTGCCAGCGTTCACCCTGAGCCAGGATCGAACTCTTAATAAAGAGATTGTAGTGTCTTAAGGGCACTACAATTCCCGGCCATTCACTAGTTATATAAAGGAATGGCGGGCAAATTACGCCGGTAACCAAAGTTACCTGCGCCTGTTTGCAACCGCGCACAACAATACATATATAGAACGCTAAATTGTTAACGTACTAAAGCATCCTTACTAAGGATGCCTAACCAAAGTGTAGTTATCTTTCAGAAACTGTCAAGCCCTAAATATACCTATTTTTACTAAAACACCCCCGAATGAGCTTCGGAGGTGTTTCTTGTCTATCTATCTTCGGATTACCAGCGACGTAATACGAATGCAAGTCCGCTTCCACCAATTAATGAGGACAAGAGGCCGAGCAATCCCGCTCCGGTTTTCGCGCTAACTGGTACTGAAACTGAGCTTGATTGGCTTGTAGTACCGGCTATAACGCCTGAACCATCATCCCATGTTCCTGCAACTTGTTTTGAATATTCTACGATTGTCGTATCATCATCTTCTTCTGATAAATCGTAGTCATTACTCGCTGCTTCCGCATGGTTCACTAACGAAGTTCCGTTCGGTGCGCTTGTTTTTACGCGCGCTGTAATAGTGAACTCTTCCGTGTCTCCTGTTTCAACAGTTTGGTTTTCCCACAAGATGTAATTGCCACTCTTTTGGCTTGGTTTTGGATAGACCGATAATACCTCTAAGTAATAAGGTACCTGATCTTCAACAGAGAGATCGTAAACATCTTCTCCGCCTGTATTCTTGACCGCAATGGTGTAAGTCAATGTATGACCTGGTCGAGTAATATCTCGGTGGTCAGTATTTGTAATTTCAATACTGGTTTCACCTTCGTCTTCATCATCATCATCATCACTATCGCTGCTATTCCATTCACTATCGTCTTGAGTTGAGACGCAGCCGGAATCAGCTTCATCGATTTTTCCATCCCCGTCGTTATCAATTCCATCCTGACAAGCTGCCTTTGGATTGGTTTCATCGTTATCCGTTGCTGACGAACAGCTAAAGTCGTTTAAGTCAGTGTAGCCATCATGGTCGTTATCAATTCCATCCGCACACTGAGAAACGGTTGGAGTCGGAGTGATGGTTGGGGTTGGAGTAATAGTTGGAGTTGGATTGGCATTACTTTCATCGTTATCCTGCGTGTTTGCACAACCAGGATCGGCTGTATCAA
>CAZSUC010000001.1:135310-157293 GCA_964610055.1 uncultured Candidatus Saccharibacteria bacterium
CATCGTTATCCGTTGCTGACGAACAGCTAAAGTCGTTTAAGTCAGTGTAGCCATCTCCATCGTTATCAATACCGTCTTGGCACTGTGGCGTAGTGGTTGCTGCAGAAATTGTAATATTCTGTCCCAAAGCACTTTGTGTGCCGTCATCATCTGTTACAATCAAACGCACTAAATAAGAACCAGGATCCGTTAAGGTCATAGTTGTTGTTGGGTTGTTTTGTCCTGGTACTGTCAGATATTCATTAGTTGCCCGAGATAACACTTTCCAGCGCCATGCTGTAATTTGCCCATCCGGATCATATGATTGTGATCCGTCAAAAGTTAATGGGTTACCCGCAACTCGATTGCCGGTAATATTAGCAATAACCACTGGAGCTTGGTTGCCGACCGCATTACTTTCATCGTTATCCTGCGTGTTTGCACAACCAGGATCGGCTGTATCAATCAAACCATCTCCATCGTTATCAATTCCATCCTGACAAGCTGCCTTTGGATTGGTTTCATCGTTATCCGTTGCTGACGAACAGCTAAAGTCGTTTAAGTCAGTGTAGCCATCTCCATCGTTATCAATACCGTCTTGGCACTGGCTTGTTCCGTCTCCTTCGTCATCGTCGGTCGTACTTGAACAACCTGGGTCACTCATATCAGTCAAACCATCCCCATCATTATCAATCCCATCTTGGCACTGTGGAACTGGTTCTGGTTCAGACTCATTGCCGCACACTAAAGTTGAGATCCATTTGTTTCCCAATTCAGTAGCTTTCTTTATTTCAAAATCACTACCTGTCCAGCGAGCTAAAGTATTGTTGTAAGGTGAATACCAGCCGCAGCGACCGCCATCTGCCGGATAATAACAATCCATTTCTACGACCTTGTCGTAGCCGGCTAATTGGCACGCAAATTCGGCCGTTGTTTCGTCGTAGTACAACGCGCCTTCATTGCCGCTATCTGGGATTTTAGTAAATCCATATTCGCTTGCCTTACTGTTCACAAAATCGCGTAACTTACCCGGATTTTGATAAGCCAACGTAACTGTGTCTCCGTCTGAGGCACTGGCATTATTTTGAACTACCCGCAAGGAAGCCGGAATTGAAGCTGATGCCGCGATTGTAATCGCTGCCAGCCCAATCGTTCCAATTCGGGTCCATGTAAATTTTTGCATAGGCTCTAAAATTGATAAAAATTTGTTTATAAAGATAAATTTAAGAACTATCCCTTATACCATACTGGTAATAAAAAAGCAAATCCAGTCTAATTTTAACTGGCAATAATTTTGACTATATGGCTCTATTGAGCTAATATAAGCAAAAAAGCTCCTACTGTTCCCAGAATTGCCCCTGCTATCACTTCCGCTGGCTTATGCCCTAACCGGCGTTCCAAGGTTGGAAAGTCTTTTTGCTCTTCTTTTGGCAATTTACTAATGAGTTTAATTAGCGCTTGGCCATGCTTGCCTAAAAATACCCGCATGCGCAAAGCATCATCCAAAATAAAAATCACAATCGCAATCGTAACAGCAAACGTACCTGACATTATGCCTTCGTACCACCCTGACACCACTGCCGTTGCGAACGCAAAGGCAGTATGAGCACTGGGCATGCCGCCATATCGCGGCATCTTATATCCTGCTACTTGAATTGTGCTGGCTAAATCACGATTAAACAGCGGTTTTAAGGCCTGGGCTAAAGATCCGCAAATAACCGGGATAACAAACGGTGGCAACAACATATTATTATTCTACCTTATTTCTTTTACGATAGTCTTCGCGCCATGCTTTTATCGCCGCATGGTTTCCTGACAGCAACACTTCCGGCACTCTCCAAGTCTTAAAAACTTCAGGTTTCGTATATTGAGGATATTCTTCAGTGTTTTCTCCTTGAGAAAAAGATTCTTCTTGTAATGAATCCGGATTACCTAATACTCCTGGCACTAAACGCGCCACCGCCTCAACTATAATTAACGCACCTAATTCTCCTCCCGCTAACACATACGGTCCTACTGCTATCTCCTCGTCAGCTAAATGATCCGCTACTCGCTGATCTATCCCCTCGTATCTACCACAGATTAAAGTCAGGCTTTTTTTACTGGCCGCCCACTCTTCTGCTTTGGATTGAGTAAATTGCTTTCCTCGTGCAGCCATGACAACTACATGCTGATTTTCACGGGGTACTTCTGTCTGAATGCTGTGCAATGCTCTCTCTATCGGTTCAATCATCATAACCATTCCTGCGCCGCCACCGTATGGAGTATCATCGACAGTTTTATGTTTATCTTCAGCGTAATCTCTAATTTGATGCAAATGCACGTCTAATAATCCATTTGCTGCTGCTTTGCCTAACAGGCTAATCTCAAAATATTGTTGGCACGCTTCCGGAAAAAGCGTTAATACATCAAAACGCATGCCCTTACGGTACATGCGTTTTGTGTCTAATTCAAATTACCTGACTATCTTTCAATAATTGCGCTTGGTAATACTCCGGCATTAGTTTCGTCAGTATCATTCGGATCACAACTCGTACTGTATCCGCTTTCTTGTGACCAGTAACAACCTGGATCAGCGCAATCAACTAATCCATCACCGTCGTTATCCGCGCCATCATTACAAGCTGCTAGTCCATCGACTGGTGCAGTTGTTGATGTCGGTGCCAGCGTTGTTGTCGGAGTGGGCGTAACAGTCGCGGTTGCAGTTGCTGTTGGAGTCGCAGTTGCCGTTGTTTCTGGTGTTGTTGGATCATCATCCCCTGCGCCACCTATTGATACGGTTACATTCTGACAAATAGTCGCCGATGTTAAGCTATCCATTACTACTAACCTGATACCATAATTACCCGCTGCTAACGTGGCGGCTGTTTTGGCTAGATTATCATTTGTCGTGTTACCGAATAAAGTTGTCTGTTCTGCTTCAGTGTCCAAATAATCGCCCGTACAGCTTCCTGCTTGAATGTTCCATTGATAAGCGAGTATGTCTCCATCCGGATCATATGACTCTGATCCGTCTAGGCTCACCGTATCTCCGTCTGCGCTTAACTTAATGCTTTGTGCTTCATCTGCTCCGCTGCTTTTTACTCCGTCAACCCACATAACTGCTATTGGTGTGCTGTTATTTTGCCCTCCGCCAACTGCTTGCACGTCTACCCAGGCTTTTGCCTCGGCTGTTTTGCCTTGATTGTCTGTTACGGTTAACGTGACCGTGTGAGTTCCTGTTGTTGTCGGGGTAAAGTTAGCGGTCGCTTGATTTGCTCCTGTTACTGCAACCGCTTGTCCTTGACGATCAATAACTGTCCAATTATAAGCAGCGATTTGTCCATCCGGATCATATGACTCTGATCCATCCATGTTTACCGGGACATTTATCGTATTGCCTGTGGTCGTGATTTTTGCCAATGGTGTTGAATTATTCTCACTTGTATCACGTGTTGCGACGGTTACGTTTCGGCACACAAACGCAGTTGCTCCGTCATTATCAGTTACAACTAATCGAACTCCATATGAACCATCTGGTAAGCTCAAATTTTGAACTGGTTGTTGCGCAACTGCCACTGTCCCAAACGGATTAATATATCGTCCGCGACAGTTCTCCACTTGTACTTTCCATCGGTACAACAAGTCTCCGCCGTCTGGATCATACGAAGATGAGGCATCCAGGCTCATTAAACTATCCACTTCATCTTTCCAAACTATCTGTGTATCACCACTAAAAATCCCCGGACCTTGTGTCACTGTTCCGTCTACTTTCATGACCGGAACCGGTGTCTCGTTGCCAACATTAGCTGTGTCTGAAATTGTTACACGAGCAATAGCGCTGCTATACAATTCCCCATCTCCAACAGTTAATGTCACAATGTGTTCCCCGGCTTTTGTTGGAACAAAACTTGCTAAGGCCTGATTTGCATTGGTTACTGTAACCGCATTGCCGTCCGGATCTAATACATTCCAAGCAAAAGATGTGATTCCTTTGTCATCCTTTGATTGAGAACCGTCTAGGCTTACGGTTTCTCCTACTTTATCTCCGCTAGTTGTAATCACTGCTTCTGGAGCCGAGTTTTCATCCGTATCTTCTGGATCGCACTCTCCTTCGACCATAATATCGTCGGGATAACATCCTGAGTCCTCACAATCAATTGCCCCGTCTCCTTCATTGTCAATCGTATCGCTACATGCTGGCATGGCTAAGAAATTCAACCAAATGTTAACCGCATGTGCCATGCCATCATTAATAAACCAGCTATCATATCCAACTTCTGAGTCATTAGTTTTTTCTTCCCATTCCGGCATCCCGTTATTTTCTGCATTCCAATCCCACAACGCTAACAAACGTAAGGTTGTGTCATTCACGCTTGGTAATAGCTCGGTCAAATTAATTCCATTAGGAGCGGTGTACGTAGTTGAAGTGATGCAGCGATAAGCGCTTGGACACTCGTCTTGCCCCCAACTGTTTTCACTGACTTTTACGTATGTTTTATCAGATGGCGGTTGGAAGTCGCTAATTTTTCCGCCTTCTTTTAGGTAATGCGCTAAGACCGTCGTTCCTGCCATGCGGTTTTCACATACCGCCCAGCTAACACGGAATGATAATGGCACTGCGTCTCTTGCGTACGTACCTGCTTCGTTATCATGAGTTGGCTGATTGATAAATAATTCAACTACTGGCGAAGACCCTAACGAGCGCCAATCCGAGTGATATTCTTTAGAAGATATTGGACTAAAAACATTAATACCTTGTCCTGCAGCGTTAGCCCAGTTTAATGTTAGCCATACTCCCGCTCCCACTAATACAAAAATTCCGGCTAATGGTGGCATCATATTGTTTTTCGCCTGATTCTTACGTTGTTTTTTTGCCACCATAATCAAGCCGATTAAAATAATCACTAACGCCACTACTCCTGCAACTTTCCAATTTAACCATGTTTGCATCGCTGCCGCACTTTCGCTAGCTGCTGTTGCCTTTAACATGCTTGGATCGACTGGTACTTCAAAAGAGTACTCATCTAAAACATTTCCGCTTTGGTTCTTGAGCGTCACGCTAATCATCGGGTTATTGACCAGGTTTCGTTGTAACTGAATTAACGCTTCTCCGGAATTCACACTATCAGACAATACAATGTCATCGGATACATTTAATTCTCCTGCTACGCCGCTTTGATCGCTTACTTGAATCCAAAGTTGTCCGTTAGTTACTGTTTCTGCGTCTGGCGAACCGGTGTAGTCAACCATGATTCCCATGGTTTCTCCTTTTCCGACTTTCAGATCAGTTATTCGAGCAGAAATGACTTGCCCGGCTTCACCTCGGACTATCCATCGATATTTAGCAATCGTCGAACCGATTGTATTTTCATCAGCTGATTGTACGGAAAGAATTCCCATGTATACACCTGGTTTATTCGAAACAACAATCGCATTAGTCATCGTTTGTGATGCTCCTGCTGCCAAAGTAATTTCTGCTCCACTCGTCAGCGCTACTGGCGTGCCTGTCTCATTAAATTCGTAAACTTCAACCGTCGGTATTCCCTTTAATATCTTGGCTCCTGTATTTTTTATTGACGCATTCAATTTAATCGTACTTTCCGGATTTACATTTGGCCCGCTTAACGGAGCCAGCAGTTGTCCTGGATATTCATCGCTTTCAATTGCTCCTGCCTCAATGAATGCAAAACCAGCTTCTGCTGTTCCTAACTGAGCTTCTTGATCAAACCAACCCATATCACGTCCTTGTGAATTAGTTAGTTGGATTCTAATTCGATAGGTCCCTGCTGGTACGACCGGAACGTCGTATTGAAACGGCACATGCTTAACTTCTCCGGCTGCAAAAGCTAAATCTGCTTTTACAATCTGTGAATCATATACAACTGCGTCATCTTCAATTACTGGGTTTTCAGCGGTTGCGGTGCCTAGTTGATCTAACAATTCTACTCGATACCATACATCTCCCACCGTTTCTTCTTCATCATTTCGTGCGGTAAATACTCCTGCGATCTCCGTGGCTTCTGTCTGATAATTTTCCAAAGTCACATCTGTGACTTGTATGGATGGCGGGAAGTAAAAGCCTCTGTCTGCCGCACTCGCCTCATTTCGATTACCGTACGGAGACGGTGTTTCTTGCGCCCATCCTACCTGTGGGCTGATTAACAGTAATAACAACGCTACCATCATGCCCCCGTATTTACCGGAACGTTTTACATTCGGTCTGGGAATAGCATGCATAATAAATCTAAGCATGGCTTATAAAAAAAGGATAAGATAACCCCTTAATTATACCTCTAGCTTTCACGAAAAAGAAAACCCGCTCATCTAGAGCGGGCTTCTTCTTTTCAGTGAAATACTTATTTAGATATTGAGGTCATCAATAGCTTCTTCAACTGACTGAGCAGGACGAGCTTCTTCTGCCATTGGCTGGCTTTCAGTTGCCGCTTCTGCTGGCATTGATCTTGATCCTTCCGGTTCGTTGATCTTCAGATTAACGCGCGCGTTATTCTTAGCGCCGATTACTCGCAATAATGTCCGAACAGACTTTGCGGTTGCTCCCTGTCGGCCAATCACTTGGCCCATATCTTCTGGGTTAACAGTTAAAGTGATCAAAACGCCCATTTCATCAATAGAGCGCTCCACTTTAACATCGTCGGGGTGGTCCACGATGGACTTCACCACATATTCGACGAATTCCTGATCATGAGAACGTCGGTCCTCTTCCATAGAGTCGTATCTTTATTACTGATTAACATTACGTACCAAAGCCTACACTCCTCGCGTCAGCCTCGGATATACCTATTCTAACAGAACTTTAGCCGGAAAGTCAACTTACTTAGTCTCGGTTGAAGCCTCTTCTGTCTTATGCTTTTTCTTCGTCGGTACGCTCCAAGATGTTACTTTGTCTGCTTTAACAATCTTATGGTTCACTAACAAATTATGAACAGTATTAGACGGCTGTACTCCATCCGTTAGCCATTTCTGTACTTTTTCCTGATCAACCGTTAATTCGTTAGTATGCGGATTATATGCTCCTAAATCTTCAATAAAGCGACCCTTAATTGGGGCAGCTTGTTCGGCTACCACGACTCGATAAGTCGCGTAGTTCTTCTTTCCTCGGCGTTGTAAGCGCATTCGTAACATGAACCTGATCCTAACCTAAACCGTTTTTTTGGTCAAGTCCCCGCTTTCTGTCTCGGCAATCTCGTCCATGCGTACCGAATAGGCCCGCGAAACACCGTCATTATTCATTGTGATCCCATAGAGCACATCTGCCTCCCCCATGACTTCGCGATTATGGGTTACAACTATACATTGTGTCGTCTGGCTAATAACCCCGGTCGCTTCCGCAAAGCGCCATGAATTTGCTTCATCTAAGGCCGCATCCACTTCATCTAACACCAAAAATGGCGGTTGCTGAATTTTTACAATTGCTAACAGCATGGCCAGTGAGGTTAAAGCTTTCTCTCCCCCGGATAACAACTGCACTGATTGAATCTTTTTTCCTGGCGGCTGCGCAAAAATTTCAATTCCTGCTACTCGATGCTCTTCCTCTTCATCTTCCCCGACACTTTCTTCAACTAGTTCTAGTCTTGCTGTACCACCTCCAAAAAGTTGTTCAAAATACTGTTTAAATTCCTTTTGAATAGTTTGAAACTGTACCTTAAATCGATCATTTATTTCTCTTCTTATTTGCCCTGCTAATCGTCTCGTATTACGCCAAGCTGTTTCCGTGTCTTGCTTTTGTTGCCATAAATTATCGTATCTAACTTTTGTTTCCTCATATTCTTTTTGAGCAATCGGATCAATTTCGCCTAACCGTGCTAATTTAACTGCCATTTGTCGGATTTCTTCTTCTGTCACATCTCCTGTGAGTTCTATTTTTTCTTGTTGAATATCTTGTAAAAATTGTGTTCCTCGCTCTCGTCTAATTTCTCCAACTATCTCCTCTAAGTCTTCTTCGGCCGTTTGAATTGCTGCTTCCATCGCGCTCATATCGCGCTCGGCTGATAACTCTTGTTCGCGCGCCTCATTTAATGTTTCTTCTAATACGTCATAGTCGCTCTGGATTGGTTCGGCTTGCTCTAATACTTTAATTTCGCGCTTTAGTCGTTCAATCTCATCTGGATCCACCCGAGTTTTCCATCCTGCCCGTACTCGAGTAATCGCTTGCCGTGCAGCCGCTATTTCTCCTCGGTTCACCTTTCCCCTATTCTCAATCTTGTCTAACACTAAGTCACACTTATCCAAAGCCAATTCAATTATTTTACGTGACAAAATTTGTCCTTGATTTTCTTGAGCGTGTTGCAGCTCTTGTTTTTTTAATATGAGTTTAGCCTCATCCGACATGCCGCCCTGACTAACTTGGTTTAATGTTTGAAACACTGTTCCTTCAGCTGATTGTCGATTTGTTCGCGCATTCTGAACGCGACCACGCATCTCTTCACATTGGCTGCGTACCTGATTTAAAGCACGGTCGCGTGCTTGCCATTCTCTTTGCAACCATATTGCCTGCTTCTCGTTAAAAATTATTTGCAAGCGTTCTTTCTCTGCCTGTTGTTGCGCCTGCCGCTTTAAAACTCGTACTCTTGGTTCTAACTCTCTAATGACCAGGTCTAACTCTTCTTGTTTCTGACGTGCTTGTTCTAAGCGTCGTTCTGTTTGGTTGAGCTTTATTTGCAAAGCCTTAATTCCGCACGCTTCATCGAATAATTCTCGTCGCGCCGCCGGATTAGCGACTAAATACCGATCAACCGTTCCCTGTGATATCACCGCATAACTTTTTGCGCCTAAACCTGCCTCGGCTAATAATTGCTGAATATCAAGCAAGCGCACTGTATCACCATTGATTGCATATTCGCTTTCTCCGGATCGGTTTAAAGTGCGCGTTAACCTAACTTCGCTTGCCGCTACCGGAAATCTTTCCGATTCGTTATTAAACGTTAAGGCCACACGCGCATAGCTATTACGTGGTCGCGTTTTGCTGCCAGCAAAAATAACATCAGTGGCTTTGCGTCCGCGTAAATTTTTCAATGACTGCTCGCCCAAAACCCATCGCACTGCTTCCGCAAGGTTGCTTTTTCCTGACCCGTTCGGTCCAATTATAGCTGTCATGCCTGGCCCAAACCGGAAAATTGTTTTGGAAGCAAACGACTTAAATCCCGTTACCTCCAATTCCTCCAGGTGCATATTTTACCAAAATATCGCCAGTAAAAAGCTAACAATCATTGCTAATGCAATCACGAATTGCACCGCTGTAACTGCTAACGCTCCTGCCAATGACCACATCGCAATTCGAACTGATTTCTGCCAGTCGTTTCCTTCCTGCCATGCTCCCACTATTGCCCCAACCATCGCGCCTACTAATAATCCACCCGGGCCCAACAAAAGTCCGACTACTGCCCCAACCAATGATCCAATAATCGCTTTCTTCTTCCCGCCGCCAATTTTTGCCCCAATTGCTGAGCCGTATATATCCAGAATGCCAGCCGCAATTGCCACGATGCCCAGTACAACTACTGTCGTTACTGAAATATGACTAAATCCTGTCACTGCTGCATATAACAAAATGCCGCCAAAAACAAACGCAATCCCCGGTAAAAACGGAACAAATATCCCTGCTAATCCAGTTAAGAAAAGCAATGCCACTCCTAGCCACAACCATGCTTCAATCATATGTTTTCCATATTTTTTAAGGCTTGACGTGCCGCTTGTTGCTGCGCTTCTTGTTTACTTGATCCTTCTCCTTCTCCCATCTTGCGCTCATTGATATACACTCCCATTACAAAATGCTTGGCATGATCCAAACCATCTTCTGTGATTACCTGATAATGTGGTGTTGCCTTATATTTTTCCTGAGCTAATTCTTGAAACTTGCTTTTAGCGTCAATGTGTAAGCCCTCCTTAATCACATATTCCAATTTTGAAACAATGAATTTCATGATTACTCCTTGAGCGGCTTCGTATCCAGCATCTAAATACACTGCTCCAATTACTGCTTCCACCGCGTTCGCTCTAATGTATTGCCGCGCCTTTCCCGTGTCCTTTCGTTCTCCTTTTGAGAGCATTAAAAAATTATCCAATCCAATTTCTTCTGATATTTTAGATAACATATCGCCGCGTACGATCGCTGCGCGCAAGCTCGTTAATTCCCCTTCTGGCAAATCATAATTATGGTACAAGTGATCTGTCACCACTAATTCCAGCACCGCGTCTCCCAAAAATTCTAATCTTTCGTTATGTGGCAAAGTAAATCCTGGATTTTCATTCAAATATGAGCGGTGCACTAATGCTTGGCGCAATAAATCCTCGTCTTGAAATTTTACTTCCAAGCGCTCCATTAAAGGTTTTAAGTCTTTCTTATTACTCATCTTTCCTCGGTTCTCCCATTTGTTTATAAATCGTTCCCAGTACTCCGTTTACAAACTTGCCTGAACTTGCTCCCCCAAACGTCTTTGCTAATTCAATTGATTCATTAATTGCTACCTTTGGCGGCACATCATCCGCTTCGGCAAATTTCAATTCATAAATCCCTATACGCAAAACATTACGATCCACTGTCGTGATTTGCTCTAGCGGCCAATCCGGAGCTGATTCGGTAATAATACCGTTAATCTCATCCCATCTTTTTTCTATCCCCTGCACTAAATCGTAAATAAACTCTGTCCCGTTAATCCCCGGGGCAAACTCTTTAATGGCATGATCCGTTACTGCTTTCAGTTCTCCTTTGCGACAACCACGGAAATCCCACTCAAATAAGCTTTGGAGAGCAATTGACCGGCTTAAGTGACGGTTGGCCATATCACGTTAGAAAAATACAAGAGATAAATACTTTCTCCAGTTATATAAAGAAAACCAGCATAAGTCAAACCAGCCCCTTTTCCGGCGAATCAATCCCCGCTATTTCCCCGCTTCCTTCAGTTCTTGTTGCTTGGCCTTCTTCTCTTTTTTGTCTAATTTCGCCAAAACATCAATCACTTCCCGTCCGGCATACGTTCCGCAATTTCGACATGCTTGGTGAGGCAATTTAAACGCTCGGCATCGTTCGCACGTTACCAGCTTAATTCCCTTTTTCGCGTCATGGCTGCGGCGCATTCGGCGGGTTGCACTACTTGTTCTCCTCTTTGGTACTGCCATATCTCAAAAATTAATGATGCCTCCTATACTGTAACACCCTGGCTTTTCTGTCAATGATAGCCTTAATTGGCCCGTAAGTTGGCCGATGACAGGCGCATACTCCTAATTGTTCTAACGCAGCCTGATGAGCTGCACTACCGTATCCTTTATGCTGGCCAAATCCATATCCCGGGAAAGCTAAATTCAGCTCCTGCATTACATGATCGCGGTGTGTTTTCGCTATAATACTGGCTGCCGCAATCGAATAAGACACTGCGTCACCGTCAATAATATTAACTGTCGGAATTTGATCATGTATTTGAGCCGGGGTGCCATCCAGTAACAATAATTCTACTTTTACATGTAAGGCTCCAATCGCTCTCCGCATAGCCAAATGAGACGCTTCCCTGATATTAAATTTTGTTATTTCTTCAATACTGGCTTCCCCTACTCCCCATGCCAACACTTCTGCATCCACGTCTTTTCGCGCCGCTTCTCGTTGTTTGGGCGATAATTTTTTACTGTCCCGTATTAATTTTGAACTAACTTGGTGCTCCGGCTCGAACACCACCGCTGCCGCCACCACTGGCCCTGCCCAAGCTCCCATTCCAGCCTCATCTAAGCCAGCTATCAAACGAATGCCCTGCTGCCAATATTCTTGCTCGTTATTAAAACTTGGCTGATTCAATTTCTTGGTTTCTAAAATCTAGTACCCCCAGCAGGAATCGAACCTGCATCTACGGCTTAGGAGTCCGTAGCTCTATCCATTGAGCTATAGGGGCATCTTAACAGATTAAAACAATATCCTGGTAAAACCACAATTACCTTTATATAATCCTCATACATACTAATTTGCTTTTTCTTTTTTGCCTAACTAACCTAACCCAATATGGCTAAATCAAAAATACCTAATTTCCGCCGCAATAACTTCACTAAAAACGCCCTGATCGCTCTTTTAATCCTCATTTTTACCCTATCTATTTTTAGTCTATACAGCCGCCCCCTGACCGTTACCGAGGAAGTTCCGCTCTCTCGCGTGATTGAAGAGATTACCACCGGCAATGTTTCTGGACTGACTGTTTCTGAAGATCAAATTACTGTCGATCTTAACAATAGCCAAACCGAACTAATCGCTCAGAAAGAAGCCGACGCTTCCATCACTGATACTTTGCGCAATTTTGGCATCACCGAAGACCAACTGCGTCAGTTAAAAATAACCGTTAAAAGTCCTTCCGGATTCAGCTATTGGTTCATCTCGCTCTTACCAGTTGTTTTGCCTTTCCTAATTTTAGCCGGTTTTCTCTGGTTCATGATGCGCAGCGCCCAGGCGACGTCTAACCGTGCTATGAGCTTTGGTCAAATGGCTCATCGTCCCGTTGCCCCTGATCCGAAAAAGAAAGTTACTTTCAAAGATATTGCTGGCAACGAAGAAGCCAAGCAGGAATTAGAAGAAGTTGTTGAATTTTTGAAAGTCCCCAAAAAATTCCAGAAAATCGGAGCGCGTATTCCAAAGGGTGTACTCCTTATCGGTCCTCCTGGTACTGGTAAAACTTTAATCGCCCGTGCAGTTGCTGGCGAAGCTGGTGTCCCCTTCTTTAGTATCTCTGGCTCTGATTTTGTTGAGATGTTTGTTGGTGTCGGTGCTTCTCGGGTGCGCGATCTTTTTCATAAAGTTAAGCATCACTCCCCTGCCATCCTCTTCATTGATGAGCTTGATGCCGTTGGTCGTCAGCGTGGCGCTGGTTTAGGTGGCGGTCATGACGAACGTGAACAAACTCTTAATCAAATCTTGGTTGAAATGGATGGTTTTGAACAAAATGAAAATGTTATCGTTTTAGCCGCCACTAATCGTCCCGATGTCCTTGATCCAGCCCTATTGCGTCCTGGTCGGTTTGATCGCCAAGTCACCATGGATTTGCCTGACATCAAAGAGCGTGAAGCTATCCTTAACATTCATTCTCACAAAGTTCCGCAAGCAGATGATGTTAATTTGCGGCACATTGCTGAACGCACTCCTGGTTTTTCTGGTGCCGATTTGTCCAATCTCATCAACGAAGCGGCCATCTTGGCTGCTCGTCATGATCAGGATAAGGTGACTCAATCTGACATCATCAACAGTATTGAAAAAGTTATTTTGGGTCCGGAAAAACGAAGCCGCGTTTTCTCTGAGCGTGAAAAATTAGTCACCGCTTATCATGAAGCTGGTCATGCCGTCGTCGCCTATTACTCTCCTCACACTGATCCTGTCCGTAAGATTTCTATCATCTCTCGTGGTCATGCTGGCGGGTATACTCTCAAATTACCGGAAGAAGACAAGCACTTGCACACTCGCAGCGAATTTTGGGGCGAACTCGCCACTTTATTAGGTGGCTACACTGCCGAAAAAGTTCAGTTCAAAGAACTAACAACCGGTGCCAGTAATGACTTACAGAAAGCTACTAACCTTGCTCGTCGTATTGTGACCGAATGGGGTATGTCCGATTTAGGCCCGATGACATTTGGTCATAAAGACGAGTACGTTTTTCTGGGCAAGGAATTACACGAAGCTCGCAACTACTCCGAAGCCACCGCCACTAAAATTGACGAAGAAATTAATAATATTATTCAGCAAGCTCAAGTCAAAGCCGAACAGATCCTTACGGATAATCACGCTAAGCTGCAATTGATTGCCGATACCTTGCTTAAAAACGAAACCATCGAACAAGCTGAATTCATTCGTCTTATGGGTGGCGAATCAGCTCCCGCCGATTAATTCGTGTAGGCCCGGCGGGGATCGAACCCGCGACCACCAAATTATAAGTTTGGCGCTCTACCACTGAGCTACGGACCTCTGTTTTCTATTTATTGCATGAATGTTAAATTTTGACTATATTTCCCAACACGGATCCCGCGCGCGTAGCTCAGTTGGTTAGAGCGCCACATTGACATTGTGGAGGTCATAGGTTCGAATCCTGTCGTGCGCACCAGAATCTATCCAAACATTAGCAATTCTGGCTTTAATATCAACGCTGCTCCTATCGCCAGCATTACTAACCCGCCTACTAAACGAGACGCTCTCGCGTATTTAGTCGTAATGCCGGTCATTTTCAGTGTGATCATGGCTACGCTGAATACCAACAAATCATCCAGCATAAAAAAGAATATATAGAGCAAGATGTAAAAATAGTAACGCCAAGCGTGCATTTCACTTAAAGCCAACACTTGCGTATAAACAGCCGGTAATCCTGCTGAGCAAATCAACTCAATTAAATTCACGGCAAAGGCTAAAACTACAATTCCTCCCAAGGCTAACCATAAACTATTCTGTTGCACTGCCAACTTGAGTTTCTCAAAAGTTTTTTGCTTATTATCTTCCTTAGTGACTTTGCATACATTGTTTTTGTTGCGTATAAACTCTTTCACACTGTAACCTCCCCCCACCAACGCTAAAACACCAATTAAAATTCTGATCCAGGTTATCAAGCCTAAAAATAAAATCAAATTAAGCCATGCCGACATAAACAGAAAATAAACCGAGGCTGATGCAACGATAAAGGTTATACCTAATAACCACATTCTTCTCCTATTCTCAATTCCTAAAAGTAAACTAATTAAAAACAAAAGCGTCCACATAGCACAGGGATTAAACCCATCCAACATTCCCATAATTATCGTTACAATTGGCAATGAAAAACTTAGAGCGTTGATCTTACCAAACAACGGCAAACTAACAATCTTTTCGTTACCCTCATCGCTTATATCGTTTTCCTCAATATCGTTTACCTCTTGTATATCCACTCCAACAATCGAGGCTACTGAATCATTGCATTGTTCTATTGAGCACTCTTTGACTTTCTGTTCTATTACCTGTGCGCTTGTGCTTTTAGCATAACCAACAAAATCTTGGTCACCAATAATTAAAAATGGAACACCCTCTACTCCTACTCCCAGCTTTTCGGCAACTTCCTGTAAAAGAGCCGCATTGTCTTTATTGTTATATATCTCATACTCATAAATTTTTAAATTAGAGTATTTGTTTTGCAAAACATCAACAATATACTGTCTTTCTTGTGCGCAGTGAGGGCAACCGTCGCCATAAAAAAGGTAAATATTAACTGGATTATTTTGAGCAAATGCTGCTTGGGGTAAAACAAACAAAGCAACACATAACAACCCAACTATTTTTTTAATTCCTATAGTTATCATAGTTTAATAATTTTTATCGCTTTACCGTTAACTAAAGCGTCGGCAATCTTTTTATAGGCCAAATATAGAATTCTTTGATAAGTACTTTGCGAGGTGCGCATCTTTTTAGCCGCTTCTTTTTGTTCTAAATCTTTGATATAACGCAGACGGTAAGCTTCCATTTCCTCGGTCGTTAACTCTACAATCTCAAGCTGCCTCAGCGGTACTCCCTGCGGCTTAAAATAAGTAACATTGGGATCGAATTGTATTTTTCGGCAAAGTCTTGGTCTAGGCATAAAGTTTATTCTTATTCTACTCTTCGCAATACATAATCTTAAAATAAGGACAAACTGGCCTCTTTGTTTTTTGCAAAAAAGCCAGTGTCTTTGCCCTTTTTACTTTTGTTGATCTTTTAAGTTAGCTTTCTCTTGCTTAATTGCAGCTAGTTCTTCTTCGAGCATTTTTTCTTCATCTTCCAAAGCGGCTAATTCATTCTTTTGAGAAAAAAACCTTCTCAAACAAAAACCACCACGGCAACCCCAGCAGCGTCTCATTTTATTTCCACAAGAACCTAAGCATCGGCCAGTCCCCGCGCCTTGACCTGTTGGGCCAGTTCCATCAAAACCTGGCATATTTATTCACCTCCTTTCTTAACCCTAATAATATCTATTATGAATATATACCCAATATAATATTTTTTCAATTCCATTTATAAAAAACCAGTAATTATCAAAAAAAGCCACCTGTCTTTTGAACAAGTGGCTTTGTTGAGTTTGTGCGTTATTACACCACCCGGGTATAGCCCTGGAAATGAGTCACCCGCGCTGCTCCTGGCAATGCTTTCACGTCCGGAAAAATAATCTGACAGACATGATGGCGCGTCTTGCCGACTTCCCTGGTCACAATGTAGTCATCTGGTGGCATGATTTTTGCCGGATCCTGCTGTTTCGACTTATCCACTCCGCACAGCACCCACGGCCGACCATTGATCTCTGAAACGCCAGGCTCCCAACGCCACACAAAATAGCCTGCCTTGTATTTATCAATAATCTTAAGTGGCCGATACATATAACGCGGCCTATCCAGCAGCTGCATAATAATACATGCTGCCGTCTGCCGCTCAGGATCAATGTCGTATGCCACCATCATCGCTGGTGACCGATCGGTTGCGTCGTAGCTGTTATGAGCCTCGCAAAGATCCAACATTGTCAGTAGAACTTCTCGCGTAAACTGGTCATCCACCTCGGCTGCGACTGATTCCGGAGTCGGCACCCGAACGCTTGGCGTCTGCCAGTGTCCTGCCCACGTCTCTCCAAATTCGAAAGTCAGCTCACACGACATTCTCCGCGGCTCCGGGTAATGTAGAAATTGGCTCACCCTCTCAGTGACTGACATCACAAACTCCTTGTCCTTGTCAAAGAACACCTGTCCAACCAGCTTTCCTTAAAAAAGACGACCAGTTATCTGGTCGTCTTTTGGAGAAAGCCGGTTCGTCTTTTGGGATATTTGAGTGGAAAACTTATAGTAAACATGATAATACGTTTATGCACACACTTGCGTTATTATCTTATCTAAGTATTATCTAGTCAAATAAATGATCTCACCCTCATCTCATCTCGTCTCTCCTGAAACTTCTGGCCAGCGCCTGGATGTCTTTTGTGTTTCTCTCTTACCAACGTATTCTCGCGCGGCTATCCAAAAAGCTATCAAATCAGGCTCAATCTTAGTTAATAACGCACCGTCTAAGCCTCGTTATTTAATCAAAACCGGCGACCAAATCACTATTCCTTCTTTGCCGGATCCTGTAACTCCTACCGTGCTTACACCTGTTACCATCCCAATTATTTTTGAAAATGACGATATCGTTGTGATTAACAAACCGGCCGGAGTTTCTGTTCACCCTGGCGCCGGTGCTCCTGCTTATACTGTTGCCCATTGGTTTATTGATCGCTATCCGTCTGCCGTTAATGTTGGTGAAGATCCTGAGCGCCCTGGAATTGTGCACCGCTTAGACAAAGACACGACCGGCGCTATGGTTTTAGCTAAGACCTCCGCGGCTTACGATCAGCTCAAACATCAGTTTAAGTATCACCGTGCCCGTAAAGAATACTTAGCCCTTGTTTACGGCGTTCCTGGTAAGCCTAGTGGCCGTATTACTCGGCCCTTGCTTCGCAGTCCTCGTAATCCATTGCGACGCACTGTTACGCGCGCTCCTCAGGGCAAGTCTGCTATAACAGAATGGAAAATCGAACAAGCCTTTGGCACTGATTATGCTTTGCTTCGCGCTTTTCCTCTGACTGGTCGTACTCATCAAATTCGCGCCCATCTTCATTTCCTTGGCCACCCTATCGTTGGTGACCCGCTGTACACTTTTCGCCGTCGCCGTCCTCCTCGGGGCATCTCTCGTCAGCTTTTGCATGCTGAAAAACTCACGCTGACTTTACCTGGTCATGTTCGTCAGACATTTACTGCTCCCCTGCCAACTGATTTTACTTCTCTGCTTGAAACCCTAACTGCAGCACATCCATGACCTATGCCGAGCTCATCTTAGCCGCTCATCAAGCCGGCTACGAGCGCATTGAACGAGATGACCGCCTCCTTGATGTCTTCCCGACTCAAACTAAAGAAAAAGGCGTCGAGCTTTGGCTTCACTGGAATTCAGATTATGTTCAAATCTTACGCATTAAGCATCCTTACCATCCTCGCGCGACCGCTATCCATTCCGTTCCAACTGCCATTTTAGTCACCGCTTTGCAATCCAATCAAACACTCCTGCTCTCACGTTTCCCTGCCTATGCTGCTCCTACGATGCTAACCATATAGTTCGACTCGCCCATAATATCTGCAAAACAAACCAAAAGACCACTGTCGTCCTAGATATTAGTAACTCAACTACCTTAAGTTTTACTCCGTAATACTTAAGTAAAACTGCTATCACTGCCCAAATATACAGTTCTAATATAAACACTCTTTGTTCGCCATGTGATCCCAGCGCCTGGCTTTGTTCTAACATCATCGCTATCGCCGGCAAGAATAAAATATAATACATTACTTTGCCGTTCATAAACTCCGTTAAGGTGTAACCTAAACCAATCGCTAAGATCGGAAAGATTGCATACCGATACCAACCGTAAGCTTCTGTTGGCGCCACCCACAAAAACAATAAAGAGAAACACAATACTGGCGCCAAAATATACGCTCGCTTATCGCGCGCTATTTTCGTATTAGCTAACAGCAGGAACAAGCCAATAAAACCGATAATTATTGCCGGATCTCTGAATGAGAAATAGCCTAAATCCATCTGTGTAACTATCGCCCAGAAATTCCAGAATGATTGTGGTCGTCCTGTATGTTCTTGTAACAAACTAACAAACAATCCCCAGTCATAATGTGCCGCATAAGCTGTGAGAATTCCTATCGACATCAAAGTCGCCGCTGCGGTTATTCCAAAAACTCTCCATTTTTTTCGCATTAAAGCTAACAGCCCAATACTAGCCGGTATCACAATGCCCGATAACTTTAATAATATTGCTCCGCCGCTGATTATTCCTATAACTGTCATCGCCAACCTTGTCAGCCATTTATTCTTTTGTGTCCCTATGTCAATCACTGCAAAAGCGTACAAGCATACCATCAGTAAGGCTGCGATTAAATTCTCTGCCGCAATAAATCGCGCTGCAATCACTTGAGATGGGAAAAAGCTCGCCGCCAACAAAGTTATTCCCGCCATCCTTCTTCCCCATAGTTTATGCGCTAACAAAGTTGTTGCCCCTATCGTAACCATGCTTACCCCAATCATAGGCCACCGTAACTTATCCCAGTCCAATCGCTCACTTGTATCGTTCCCAATTATTTTGGTCCATATTCCCATGCCTAACCCAAACACAGGCGGATGATCCAAATAAGGCACAGCCACTAAATGTACGACCCCGCCCAGATTAATATTTTCCAGGTGAGAATATCGATTCCAATAAATCGTCCAGCATTCTGGTACGCCTGTTCGTAATAATGACGTGCCTAATAACAACCACGAACGCTCGTCTTCTTCAAACGGCCTAATCGCCCCTAAATTCTGAATTCGCACTAATAACGCCGCCGCTAAAATAACCCCAATTATTCCCGCGGTTATAATTCTACGCATCAATCTAGCATACACGGACACAAACCCTCATTCAAAAAATGGTGCCCAGGGCGAGACTCGAACTCGCAAGCCATCACTGGCAAAGGATTTTAAGTCCTTCGTGTATACCGATTCCACCACCTGGGCAAATTTTAAAAGATCTTCAGAGGCCACGGCCGGAATCGAACCGGCGAT
Organism: uncultured Candidatus Saccharibacteria bacterium; assembly: GCA_964610055.1. GTDB lineage: Bacteria > Patescibacteriota > Andersenbacteria > UBA10190 > UBA10190 > CAZSUC01. The sequence continues at coordinate 154,866 of CAZSUC010000001.1, forward strand.
AAGGGTTTTGCAGACCCATGCCTTACCACTTGGCCACGTGGCCGTACTATTCGTGATACCAGAAACTCAGCGTTTATACAAACGGAAACCGCCGGACTTCCGGCGGTCATCTCAATTATTCTTTTATTGCCTCTTCTTTTTCTTCCTTTTTAGCTTCTGCGGCTAATCGTTTCTCTTCTTTCTTCTTTGCTTCTTCTGCTAAACGTTTCTTTTCCGCTTCTTCTTGCTCGTGTCGGCGCATAGATTTCTCGTCTTCTTTAATACGACGTCGTCCGCTTTGTCGTAAATAATTCAACTTAGCTCGGCGTACTTTTTGCCGTTTTACAATCTCGATGCCGGTAATAATTGGACTAAATAACGGAAACACACGTTCTACTGCAAACCGGCCAATCTCACGTCGTACCGTAAATGTTCGCGATGGTCCGCTTCCGCGCACCCCTAAAACTGTGCCTTCAAATGTCTGCAATCGGGTTTTGTCCCCTTCCGTGACTTTTGTTTCCACTCGGACAATGTCGCCTGCTTTTACTCCTGGCCGTTCTACTCCCGCGACTTGTTTCTGTTCAAATTGACGCAAAAAATCCATATATTTCTCAAATAAATCAAGTAACAGCTAGTATAATGAAACCCCCAGTAAAGTCAACTATTTTGGCAAGACTTTAATTTCCATCTCTACCACTCGCACTCCAAACTGCAATGCCTCCGCCCTAGTTGGGAACCAAATATCAACAATATATTTCCCGTTATACCGGGCGTTTAAGCGATCCTCGACCGTATACGTTTGTCCGTTTATCTCCACCCTCGTTCCAAACGGCAAGAAATTAGCCGCCAAAGTTCCAATATGCACATGCGTTCCTGAAGCCGTGTAAAATGGGTTTGCATCAGTCTGATCTACGGTTGAAGAATAGGCCGTGGCTAACACTCGCACCGTACTCCCCTCAGCCAAAGCCCCCACTGTCGGAATCTTATTCACCGTAGATGCCTGTTCTGTTTCTGACCATTTTTCAATCCCCACAATAGCAAAATCTTCTAAATCCTCATCTCGAATAAAGATAAGTGGTTGATGGGCTAACTCCAGTTGTTGCGCGTAGGCTAGCGCCTCACCTGGTACTAAATTTACAAACAAAAGAATCGCCGCTGGGGCTAAATTAGCCGCATCCCATAAAATATACTTGATTGTCTCGCCGATGCTCGGGCGCCACGCCGTTTCGGTGGGCTGCTCGTTCATAGGGACTAGGTTCTTAGGTACTAAAAAGCCTGATTGCGGTCAATCAAGCTCTATAGTGCCATTATATCACGTATTTGCTTACCAGTCAATATCAGTATTTCTAAAAGACCTCCACTCGAACCTGGCCAACTCCACCGTACATTCCGATTGCCTGTTTAGTGGCAATCGTTAAATCAGCCACTCGGCTTCCGTATTTCTCTGCATAAAACCCACCCGTATCAGTAATTAAGACATGAGTTGATTGATTGGTTACCAAATTTGTTACTTTAGCTGTCCGCCCCACCAAATGCTTCATATCTGCTCCAATGGCCATCGTCAAGGCGTTATCGTCTAAGGGCTGTCCATTCGCCATAGTTAAATTCGGGCTACAGCCCAAACATCCCGCTCGGCTGTAATAACTGGCTTCCCCTTCTAAAATCATGATTGGATCCCCGTTTTTAGGCGCTACCGGCGCAGCGGCATAAATTGTCACTGGCACCACGTCTGGCGTTTCTATCTTCTTTTTCGCGCTCCAGTCACCTGCCGTTGTAATGGGATGGGTATTTGCAATCACACTGCCCGCTTCTGTATAGCTATAATCGGGCACATTCTGAGTTGCCTGGGCTAAATAAGGATCTTCTTCGCTGTAAGTTACTTGCCAAGATCGTAATTTATCCGATAAAACAGTCGGCGCAATCGTTGCTTCGGCTGCCCATGCGGACGTGCCGCTGGTTATGCCAACTCCGATCACGATGATCAAAAATCCAATATATATTTGCTTAAAAACCTTGTCTGCCTGCATGCATAAATGCATATATGGCGGGATAATGGTCTTCCGGTCTCTCTTAACCGGGCTACCCTTGTATGGCCAAAATCAGCCCAAATAGGTAACAAAAAAGCCTGACATTGGTCTATGTCAGGCAAAACAGAATATCCTACTCTAAACCCGTAAAATTGTCAATAGGCAGCATTTTCCCCACCTAGTCGGTCTTTTTTGTCCCTGCTATACTGTAGTTATGACCAGGCTTGTTCGTGCCTTTCTTCTCTCCTCTATCGTTGTTGCTGCTGCCATCAGCCCCCTAACCGGCTTAGCCCTTGTTATTCGTGATTCTTTCCAGCCCAATTCAGTTGTTGCTTCTTCTTCCGACGCTGACCAAGCTTCTACTGCTTCTTGGTGGGATAAATTAACTTCTTTATTCTGAGCGGGTAGCGGGAATCGAACCC
>CAZSUC010000001.1:157303-698565 GCA_964610055.1 uncultured Candidatus Saccharibacteria bacterium
AACCCGCGCATTCTCCATGGCAAGGAGACACACTGCCACTGTGCTATACCCGCACAATCTGTATCGTATTTTTACCCAAATTTCTCTTAAAAAACAAGAGCTATTTTAACGGCAATCTTTTGCCTCGATATAATTTTACCTCTTTGATAAAAGCCGCGTCGTTCTTTGTGCTATGTTGAATCGCATGGCAATTTGCACAAAGCAAGATGCATTTTTTTAACTCAGACTTGATACTATCCCAGCTTTTATTTGCCGCATTTCCAAGAATAAAATCCTTCTTTTTTGTGTCTATATGGTGAAATTGAAAGGCTGCTTGATGTCCGATCCAACCACAAAGTTGGCATTTGCCACCCATCATAGTAATAGCTGCTTGTTTTGCGCGATATCTTCTAATCTTAGTATTACACGCACCGCACCGAGTACGATGTTTATCTTGGTAGTCTTTAAATTTACGACCACATAATCGACAAATTGTCATATATACAGTATAGCAATACAAGTTCTACCCAGCCAACCAAAATTTGAAAAAAAAAATAAACATGGTATGTTTTACCCACACAACTAAATATGCCGCGGTAGCTCAGTGGTAGAGCATTCGCCTAAGCAATTTGGGCCTTAAAGTAGTAATATTTTAAGCAAACTGGGTGAATTCGGGGGAAACTAAATTTAGCAATCCCGAGCCAAGCCGAGCCGAGTAAATAAATTAGTTCGGAAGGTGTAGAGACTAGCAAGTGAGCCTCAACAATAATCTTGCACAAGCGCCCAGCCCCTTGAAAAAGGGTGATGAGATAGTCCGGTAAAAAACTGGAAGAGCGAAGTGTCGTCAGTCCGATTCTGACCCGCGGCACCAATTCAAAAACCCCGTTGTAACGGGGTTTTTGTTTGCTCGAAACAATTTAATAATTACACTCACACGCTCCTGTTCCTCCAACATCTTGTAAGCATCCTGCATTGCACGATGGTGTTCCTCCGTTATTCAAACAAGTTGTTACAAAAGTAGTAAAGTTATCATCATCTACTGATGTTGCGCTGTCACTGACATCGTTTGCTGCGCACGAACAAATAGTCTGCAGCTCAGTTTCTTCTGTGTTTGTTCCGATGATAAATGAATGCCAAGCACAACATGCATCTTCTATACTGCTATCCAGCGATCCCCCACAAAAATCCTGACACTGAGTAAATGCGTCTAAAACATAGTTTGTACCAACTCCGATTTCTACATTAATTTGTGATACCGATGTTTCAGACTCACACATGTTATTAGTTATCATGCGTGGTTGTGCTGACGTTGTTACCAGTGCTGCTGTTGGATTTTGATCAACATTCGCGTCAACCACTAAATTAATTCGCACTAATTGCACTTCTGACAATTGGTCATAAGTTAAATCGGATAATCCGTTATTAATCTCAATCGGGTCAGCACCTCCCTGTTTGAAATACTCAAATAAAGCTTGTTTACTTTCTCTGTTTCTAACGTCCTTCAGAATTGACGCTGTCTCTTCGCTAGTTTCCTCACAGCCAGTACTACTAAGTTGTGCTACCTGTCGCATTAGCTGTCCGTCTGAGTTTAAATAGTACGATACTCGCTCTGGATCGTCGTCATCATCAACATTCGTTCGAAATGATATTGCATATTTATTCGCCCCCAAAACCCATCGTTCTGGCGGTGGCCCGTATGACTCCACCACTCCATTCTCGTTACAATCAACATATCGCCCATTCTTTACTGTGTCTCCAATCCGCTGTAATTGAATTCTAGCGTCTTCTGTAATTTGAACCTGCTCAAATTGCTCTCGTTTTAGTTGGAATGATCTGCCAACGAACATCGTAATTGCAACTATTAAAATACCGCTTACGGCGATAACAACTAACATCTCTGCGACTGAAAATCCTTGCTGAAATTTTGGTTTGTGCATAGTGCTCTCTTTATGAAGGATTTGGAGTAGCTGTCCCCGTATTTGTTGGTAAAGGTGTAGATGTTATATCTGGCGTGCGTGTCGGATATGAACAGTTACATCCGTCACACGTACCATATGTCCCCGTAGACGCGTTATAACAATCCGACGGTGAATCACACTCGCATAATGGTGTTGCTGTCGGATACGAGCAGTTACACCCATCACATAAGCCATATGTTGCTGTCGATGCGTTATAACAATCCGACGGTGAATCACACTCGCATGATGGTGTCGGTGTCGGAATAAACGGTGTGATGTAAATAATCGGCGTCGGTGTTGGTGTTGGTCCGCATGTGCCTACTGTAATTGTGGCATAACATCGAATTGACTCCGGGTTACACACATCGCTGCTATCCTTTTGCTCATAATGAATCGTAATTGAAGTACCGTTCAAACATACATAGTAATCAGGTAAACATGGCTCAGCCGCTAAACATAATCCATCATAACAATCCGTGTATCCTGTCGGACAGCCACATGATCCATCAGGATGTTCTTGTTGTCCCGCCGGACAAACGCCGACTTCATCTTCATCATCCTCTTCGTCTTCTCCGCTTCCACTACTTGGTGAAGATACATGATTAGTTGACATTGGTATTCCTGATGAAGATTCTGGTGAAGTACTTACTGATGCTGTTGGTTGTGGTGATACCTCTGAGCTTGTTGTGGGGCTGGTAGAGCTGCTCGCGTCCGGTGAACTACTGGTCGTCCCTGAGGTTGCTGTTGCGCTGCTGTCTGGACTACTGCTTGTTCCGCTAGTCGGAGTTGGTGTGACCGTTGGCGTGACAGTTGGACTAGTTGAATTAGCTGGATCACTGGAAGTACTGCTTGGCGTCGGCGTTACTGTGGTGCTTGCTGACACGCTTTCTGAAGCACTTGGGCTAGGAGTCAAAGATGGCGTCGGTGTTAAACTTGGGCTAGGAGTCAAAGATGGGGATGGTGATTCCGTTGGAATTGGTGTCGGTGTTGGCGGCGGGCACTCGCATTCATCCACGCAAGCAATGTCAGTTCCACACGTTCCTTCCGTACATGCCGTTCGGCAAAAACCGTCACAACACGCTTCCCCGTCTTCACATACACTCGGATCGTCGCTGCACGGTGCTCCATCTGGCACCACTACAAATCCAATTTGCGAATTAACTACTGAATTCTCGTCTGTTGAAGTTCCAAAAGTCGCTCCTGAAGGCGTTTCCACCGTCACCACGATCTGTTTATAATCTGCATCACTCTCTTGTAACGGCGTTTCTTCTGTTCCGTTCTCTGGATCGTCAACCAATTCAATATATGTCTGTACTGTATATAACTGATTGTAATTTCTTAATATCTTTTCTTCTCGCATGATCAAACCATCCGGCTCACATTTTTCGTCATCGTCATTACATGTAACCGGATCAGTATATCCCACATCGTTATAATGCATGAGCCGAATTTCTTCTGCTCGTTGATTAGCTAAACCTAAAGCAACCGTTCTTTGCTCATTAACAGATGCTGTGCGAGTACTTAATGTAGCCAATCCCCCAATCGAAATTGTCAGCGTTGCCAATATAAAAACACCGACTAAAGCCTCTACGACCGAAACTCCTGCCTGCCATTTAAACATACTGCCATTATAGTACATCCCTAACCAGATTTGTACACAATGTGGGCGGTGAGGGATTCGAACCCCCGACCTACTGAATGTAAGTCAGTTGCTCTACCAACTGAGCTAACCGCCCTTGGTGCGGACGAGAGGACTTGAACCTCCAAGGGCTTGCGCCCACAGCCACCTCAAGGCTGCGCGTATACCAATTCCGCCACGTCCGCGCTGCCCCACAGAATACCCAACTACTCCTTTTTTATCAATTCCAATACTTTAGGGATCTTCTGAAAATCAGCCGCCAGTACTGTCCGCAAGCTCCCGTTATACAACGCTGCCGCCGGATGATAGACCGGAAAAATGACTCGTCCGTCTCGCCGCTTTGGCTGTCCATGTATCTTAGTAATCGAAAATCCCGGTCCCAGCATATATTCCATCGAAAATCTTCCCAAAGTTACCACTAATAAAGGATCAATTATTTCTATTTGCTCTGCCAGCCATGGCGCATAAGCCTCAATCTCCTCTGGCAATGGATCGCGATTTCCCGGGGGTCGATGTTTAATCACGTTAGCGATAAATATCTCTTCGCGCTTGAATCCAGCTAACCCAATCAATTCATCCAAAAATTTGCCTGCCGCACCCACAAACGGCCGTCCCTGCTGGTCCTCATTTTTGCCGGGTGCTTCCCCAATAAACAACACCTCTGTGTTCGCGTTCCCTTCCCCCGGCACCGTATGCAAAGCCGTTGGTTTTAGTGGTAAATCTTTCGCTTCCCACTCCTCGTTCAGAATTCGCAATGCTTCTTCTTTTTCCTCGCGCGTTGGCTTCATTAACCTAATCCTTCCGGTTTTGCTTCAAAAAATCAATATCAGCCGCCAAACCATCATCATGTTTTGTTTCTAATATCCAATTCGCCTGACTAAAAATCGGATCTTTTAGCAATAACTTAAACCCGCTTGCGCCAATTTGTCCTTGACCAATATGCGCGTGCCGATCTTTATGCGAATCTAAGTCACCCAACGAATCATTGGCATGGATTAATTTCAAATGCTCCTCACCAATCTGTTCTTTTAATATTGCCGTCGTCGCTTTAATTCCCGCTTCATCCCGCAAATCATATCCAGACGCGAATAAATGGCATGTATCCAAACAAACATGCATATCATCTCGTCCAACCGCACGCACGATTTCTCCTAATTCTTCCAGTGAATCCCCCATCACCGCGCCTGCTCCTGCTGAAATCTCTAACAACAGTTCAGTCGTAAATTCACCTTGGGTATAAATCTCCCGTACGCCGTTAATTACTTGCTCTAACGCCTCTGATCGCTCCGTCCATTCCCGCGCGCTTCCCAAATGAGTCATCACATACTTCACCCCCAACAAACTTCCCCGTTCCAACTCTTCCCGCACAATTCTAATTGACGCCTTCGCAATCGCCGGTTTTTTGGACGCAAAATTAATGTAATATGGCGTATGGATATAACTTTCCAAACCATACTCAGCCGCTTTTGCCTTAAACTCATCCGCTATCTCTGGCGTAATCTTAGGCGCCGACCCGCCGCGCGGGCTGCGTGAAAAAAATTGAAAACATTCCAACCCCAACTCATGCGCTCGTTCTGGCACTAATTGCAGTCCTCCTGCGGCTGACACATGCGCACCTACTCTCATATTTTTATCTTATCACCTCGCCTTTGCTTCCGCTCGGGTTTCTCTGATCACATTCACTTTAATATCCCCTGGATACTGCAATTCTTGTTCAATCTGCTTAGCGATTTCCTGCGCCAACTTAATTGCCTGCAAATCATCTATTTCACTGGGCGTGACAAACACACGGATTTCCCGTCCCGCGTGAATTGCGTACGCCTTTTCTACTCCGGTATGGCTGGTCGCGATATTCTCCAAGTCCTCCATCCGCTTCAAATACTGTTCAATGTTTTCTCGCCGCGCTCCTGGTCGTGCCGCCGATACCGCATCCGCGACCTGCACAATAATCGACTCCACCGTATCAAAAGGATAATCCCCGTGATGCGCTCGCGCCGCTTCAATTATTTGCTCGTCAATTCCAAACTTGCGCATGATCTTCTCTCCAATCTCCACGTGGTTTCCCTCAACGTCATGATCAATCGCCTTGCCAATATCATGCAAAAGCGTTGCCCGCTTCGCCACATTTACATCTGCGCCTAATTCTTCCGCTAACATTGTCGCCACGTGCGCCGCTTCCCAGCTATGCTTCAGCATGTTTTGGCGATAACTTGTTCGGTACTTTAATCGTCCAATCAGCTGCACTAACTTTTCCGGCAAATCCATAATTCCTAAATCAAACACCACTGCTTCTCCGGCTTCCTTAATATCATCGTTGATTTTCTTTTTTGCTTCTTCCACCACCTCTTCAATCCGACCCGGATGAATACGGCCGTCTTTAAGCAACTGTTCCAACGCCCGCTTCGCCACCTGTCGTCGAATCGGATTAAACCCAGAAATCGTAATTGTATTCGGCGTTTCATCAATAATAATCTCGCATCCCGTTAACCGTTCCAAATGCTGAATGTTTCGTCCTTCCTTCCCAATCACCCGCCCAATCAAACTCTCATCCTCCACCGTCACATGGCTCGTGGTCGTCTCCGCCACCTGTGAGGAAGCATACCGTTGAATAATATTCGCTAAGATCACATGCGCTTTTTCTTCTAGCTGCTTCACTCCTTCTAATTCCAATTTCTTAAGCCGCCGCACAATCTCATCCTTCGTCCGTGTTTCCGCTAACTCCATCACTCTTTTTTCCGCCTGCTCACTCGTTAAGCCGGAAATCTCCGCCATCTTCGTTTCCTCTTCTGCCATCAGCCCCTTTAATTTTTCCTTTTCTGTCTCTAATACAGTTTTCTCTTGCGCTAATTCCTTTTCGCTCGTCTCAATCTTTTCTAATTTTGTCCCTAATTTTTCCTCTCGGTCTGCAATCCGTTTCTCCAATTCCAAAATTTGCTTGCGCCGGCTGTCCATCTCCTCTTCGCTTGACCGCCGTACTCGCGCCGCTTCTTCTTCCGCGTCCCGTTTTAATTTCGTCAGCTTGTCTTTCGCCGTCGCTAACTTCTCATTAATCTTTTTTTCCAGCGACTCGGCCTTTTTCGTAGCCGCTTGTTGCCGCCAAACATACCCTCCGGCCGCTCCGACTCCCGCCGCCAGCGCCAATCCTATAAATCCGCCCACAGTTACCATATAATTTTTCCCTTCTTTTGTTTCTTTTTTAACCTAATTCAGTTGCGTAATTTAGAAACAAATACTAATCAATAAATTAGAGAAAACCGGTCACATAAGCCCTTTCCTCGCCCTAAACAACCATTTCCTGCGTTTTGGCTCTCTCTATCTCACATCCTACCCTCTCTCGTTAACTTTTTCCACTCGCTTCTGCGATCCTTCAGTAAGTCGGACTCTGACCGTGGTATCATGCTTCAGGCCTTTTCTACAATACTATCCACAATCCCATAATCCCGCGCTTCCTGAGCGGACATGTAATAATCTCGGTCGCTGTCTTTCTCCAATCTTTCCAGCTTCTTTCCCGTATGCTTCGCCAGAATCCCATTTAAGCTCTGCTTTAATTTCAGAATATGCCGCGCGCTGATTTCAATGTCAGACGCCTGTCCTTCCGCGCCACCCATCACTTGATGAATCATCACTTCCGCGTTCGGTAAGATTAAACGTTTCCCTTTAGCTCCCCCCGCTAGTAACACTGCTGCCATGCTCGCCGCCATCCCAATACAAATAGTCGAAATATCCGGCCCTACAAACTGCATCGTATCGTAAATAGCCAAGCCAGCCGTCACTGATCCTCCCGGTGAATTTATATACACCTTTATATCTTTCTTCGGATCCTCATGCTCTAAGAAAATCATTTGTGCGATGATTAAATTCGCCATGTCGTCGCTTACCGGCCCACCCAAAAAGATAATCCGTTCTTTTAATAGTCGGGAATAAATATCATACGCCCGTTCTCCAAACTGAGATTTTTCTAAAACGGTTGGGATTAAATAAGACATAAAGACACATTAAAAAACAAACTACCCCTATCATACCTAATCTCCCGTCCCTGCTCTAGTTGTTTTTAATTGCAATCGCCTGCTTTTTCAAAGCCCGCTGCTGCCGCTTCGTCCTCTGAACAAAACCATTGTCCACCCTGGCTTGGTAAAACAATTGTCTTGGCGTACAACCGACACTCATCTGTTCGGTACACATTCTTGCCCATCACGCTCTTTGTGCCTTTTATTACGCACTTGGTAAGTTCGTTTGTAACTAATAAATCCGAGTCATTTTTTGTCACTTCGCACTGTTTCCAAAGTCCCTTACTGGTCGCGCTGGCATACCGCGCCGCTGACAATAACCGATCTGCCAAAATCACGTCTTCTGACACTAATGGGAACCCAAAACCGCCTTCTAAGATTCTCTCGTTTATTAGAATTTCATCCTCCGCTTGAGGCGGTAAGAGATCCGGTGTGGGCGTAACTTCCGGCATCGTCATTTCTGGCTCCGTTGTCTCCGTCTCTTTTGCTTCTAGCTCTTCTTTCTTTTTATCATCCACCATGTACACATATCGTACCCATGCACCGTCAGACGCTCGTTCCAAAGCCGGGTCAATCGCCATCCGCACTTCTTTTCCGATAATCGCTTCCTGCGCCGCTAAAACTTCGCGGCCGAAGCACTCTACCTTGCTTTGCACGCCCGGCACTCGCACACCTAAATATCGGATCACATGGCCATCCTCTAATTTAATCGTAATCCCATCAATTATTTCCGCCACCACGCCTCGCTCTGCCGGCGGCGTGTCATTCGGATTTGGAGTTGGACTCATTTCTTCCGTAAAAGATGTTTCTTGAGCCAAATCCTGCCTTAACCAAATCCCCAATCCAACCACCGCACACACTAATGCGCCTGTCGCCAATCCGCCCCAAAATCCAGCCTTTCCTATCATAGCTTCCTAATATATCAAAACTTCCTTTAGTCCGCCCAGAGGAATCCTTTCTCTGTCTCGTCCATGAAGAACTCACCGTGTCGCATGACTTGATCCGTCGTTGGTCGCGTCTCCAGCTTCATATATCCATCTGCGTTATAAGTACTCAGGACTGTTCCGTCCGTTTCCACCACTCGGAAACAATATGTCTTTGCTCCCGTCGCCCCGTTATGCTCTAAGTGAAAGTCATACTCAATGTCATCTCCAGCGCTCGCCCCATTCGGATTATTCTGCGGCGACGCTTTCGAACTCACATAATTTTCCTTTACTGTCGTCGTACTAATCAAACTGCTCGTCAAAGCATCACCGTCCGTCAGCGACGCATCCGTTCCGTACCGCCAAATCTCGCTTGTTCCCGTATCATCCACATCCGTCCATGTTAAGCCGCTATCCGTGCAGCTTCCGCCTGTCCCCGCTTCCGAATATTGCACTTTGAACGCCACCTGCTCCGGTAACAATGCACACGCTCCCGTCACTTCCAAATTCACCCGGGCGCGTAATTCATCGCCCTTCTGCGCCGTGTCATTTGATGCCGGCAACACACTCATCAATTCATTCTCATCCAAATTCGGATTTCCCCATGGATCCGTCGGCGTCTGCAAACTGTTATCCACGTACCAGCGCCAATCATTTTGCGTTAATTCAATTCCCGAAATCGTCCAATTCGTGTTGTTGTCATTCGGCGCAATCACTAATCCATCGCACGAAGTAATCGAACCATTGGCAATAGCCGTATCCCGCACTTCCGCATACTCCACATTTCCCGATCCCGTATTATCCAAATCCAACGTCCACTGCGTCCCATCCTCGGTTGAAGAAATATTCACCCGGTCATAAATTCCCGATCCATGCACATAAAATGTATTAGTTACCGTTTGCGTCTTGCCCGCTTCAAACTCCATCTCCCGATCCGTGCTGTCTGCCACCGCGTCATTCTTCGTGAAGTTGTAGAAGGAAGACGTCCCATATACGGTCTGATCCGTCCCATCAAACGTCACCGTGCTATTCTGCGGCACATACGTTCCTTCGTTATACCAATCACCCGCTACATTCATGTTATATGTCGAAATATCCAAACTTCCATCCGCAATCATCAAGTCATTGTTAATATCCAAGCTATTCCCCGCGGTATATGTTCCCGTCGCATCCGGCGTATGCTTCATCGCACCCATGTATAAGTGTCGCATTTCTTCGGTGGATAATGCGCGATTGTAAATGCGGACTTCGTCTATTTTGCCGTTAAACCAACTGGCTGTATGGCTTGTACCAAAACGCTGTATTGTAATAGTGCCTGAATCGGATATAGCTCCGGTTGAAGACTCCGTATTATTTAAGTACACTCGCACGTTATTAGTATTGCGAGTGATGCATAGGTACTGCCAAGCTGCTGCTGAGTTTGGCAAAGAATAAGTACGAATTACGTCTACACTTGTTCTTACAGTAAACGTGGTCGAGTTTGCTTCGAAGCGATACACTTGTTCGCCACCTACGCCCGCGTTTCCTCCCCAGACTCCGTGAAGCGCGCTAGAGTTATCACGGTATATCCAAGCACATAAGCTTACATCACCTGTAAAAGTACTAGTAGAAGCGAGCGGTACATAATCATCCGTCCCATCAAAATCCAACGCATACGAATTTGTATAATTCGTCACGGGCAAACTAGAATTCGTCCACGTTGGCCCATTCGTTAACGTCCCCGTATTCCCATTCCCTGATGAATCCGCCGCACTCGTTCCTGTTCCTTCGTCCAACTTCCAATATCCCACTAACCCATACTTCAGCGAATCGCCAAACGAAACATCATACAAACTCTCGTCAATTCCAAACGTATGATTATCTGTATCGTCCACCGTAACCTTGCTCGAATTTGGCGTAAACGTCCCCGCCGTCTCTAGCAAACCAGCGTAAATATTCCAGTTATGCGACGAATCCGTATCCAGCGTCCCCGCCGTCTGCGCCACAGTCTCATCCGCGTACAAATGATCCGCCAGCGTCCGGCTGCCATCCGCCACAGTCAAGTTATTAAACGGCTCGCCTCCCGTCTGAATCTCGTAACCAGTCGACGCTCCCGATAACGTCACCGTTCCGCTCTGCGCCGTAAACTCACCCCCGTCATTCTCCCAATCATTCGCCACATCCACCCCATAATTAGATGATGACACATCCAATGTTCCGGAAGACAAAATCAATGATCCGTTCACATCCAAACTATCCGCCAGCGTGTATGTTCCCGTTCCCGTCCGTGGCATTGACCCCGAAGCCAACCGCGCAATCTCTTCCGCTGACAGCGCGCGGTTATATATCCTCACATCGTCCAGTGTCATGTGCTGCGAAGATGATCCTCCTAATTTCCATATTCCATCAGGAACTAACGGGGTGCCGGATCCTGCTTGTTGATATCCGCCAGAATCAACGTTCACACTATTGACGTAAAAATTATGACTTGATGAAGAAGTAAAATTCCCATTATAAGTCAATACAACATTTTGCCACGTATTAAGCGAGAAATCACTAGAACCGGTTCTGTCATAGAGCAATGTTGAACTGCTGAACCATCGAAAAACGAGTTCCCCTGAAGACTCATCATACACACCAACTTTTATGGCAGTACTCCCACTACTAGTATTTGCTAGCAAAATACTGTCATATCTTGTTTGATCACTAGGGTAATACCAAAAACTCAAAGAAAATGCTTGATGTGAATCAAAAACAGGAGATGCAAATTCCACATAATCATTCGTCCCGTCAAAATCCAACGCATATGGACTATCAAAATCTAATCCACTCGGTACCGTCGTCGTCCACTCATCCCCATCGCTATTCGTTAATGTCCCCGTATTCCCATACCCTGACGAGTCATTGATTGTTGTTCCTGTCCCTTCATCAAACTTCCAGTATCCTACCAACCCATCATTGATATACAAATCATTAAAGCTCTCACCATCGCTCGTAATCGTCTCCGCCCCTGTTCCATTCATCACCACTCGCCCCGTCGTCGTCACGCTTCCACCCGTCGCGTCCCACGATCCAGCCACATACGCCGTATTCGCTTCCAAATTCAAAGTTCCATTAATATCAACATCCGCCACATCAATCGTCCCCCCCGGCGTCATACTGTAATTCTCGGGTATAAACAATTCATTATTTTTATCTCCTCCCGCCAACGTCGCAATCTCATCTGCCGATAATGCGCGATTATATACTTGTACATCATCAATCTGACCATTGAATGGCCTAACTGATGCACTGCCATTTTCAGAGCCAACTCCCCAAGCAGTTGTTCCTTTGTCAAAACTCACATCTCCAGCATCAGATTCTCTTAAAGCTCCATCAACATATAATTGTCTCTGTGTTGCGCTACTATCGTCATATATAGCCGTGACATGATACCAGGTATCTTTCACGATTGAACGATACCCATCGCCAGTTTTTGGATTATCAGATGATACTGCAAATTGAAACGCGTCCCCATTCGTATCGTCATTATCAAACCATAACAACACACTCGTTCCATCCGCTGCTGTACCTCTATGCCCTATGACTGATCCGTCTGTTGTATCAACATCTATTTTAACCCAAGCAGACAATGTAAATGATCCATTCGTTGGAATATTTTGATTTCCAATTGATACATAATCATTACTTCCATCAAAATCCAACGCATACGGGTTCGTAAAGTTAATCTCATCCGGTACCGTCGTCGTCCATGTCGTTCCGTTCGTTAACGTCCCTGTATTTCCGCTTCCCGAAGAGTCCGCTGTTGAAGTTCCTGTTCCCTCATCAAACTTCCAATAACCTATTAATCCATCATTGAAATCACCGTACATTTGTAACGTTCCGCTCTCGACTGTATACATTCCCGTCACGTCACTATCATTTGATCCGGCACTCGTATCCGCCGTATCCAGCTGCGTATTCGTAATCGACCCGTAATTATCGTGTCGCGCAATCAGTCGATTTTCATACACATTCAAATCCGTAATGTTTACTCCGTCCGTTACTGACACCGTGACTCCGTTCTCCGGCTCATCATCCAAATAGATCGTCAAAATATCATTGCTGTACACCGTTAGATCCGCAATCGCAAACGCGCCGCTTTCATCTGTCTCGTCCGTCGTTCCGTGTTTCGTTCCGTTCACCGCCACCGCTACCGTTTTATTCGCCCCAATATTTGTTGTCCCCTCATCCGTATACACTACTCCCGATACCGCACATAACTGCCAGATCGTCCAAGCCGTGTTTCCGCCGGAATCGTACACTTCGCAAGCCACTATATTCGCTCCCGACACGTTGTTTGAGTCTTTCACGTCTGCTTTTGAGATACTATGATACGAAGCGATTGGCGTCCCATCAATGTCTATAATCCAAGCGGTATCCGTCACTGATGAGCGCAAATTCACGCGGTCGCTGTCATCAATCCCCGTAATCGTGAATACTCCGCCGGAAGCTATGGTCTGTGTTTTCTCCGCTTCAAACGTTAACGTTTCATCCGTATCGTCATTCACATCATCCGTCTTCGTGAAGTTATACCATGTTGTATTTCCGTTCACTGCCTGGTCTCCGCCATCAAATGTTACGGTTGAATCCGCGTAAGTAAACGTCCCCGTATTACTCCAATCCCCACCCAAGTTAATCATCGTTAGATCACCCTCCCCATCATCCGTCGCATCCAACGTCCCAATCACCGTTATATCATTCGTAATATCCAAATCATACCCATTGGTATTTAACACATCTCCCGTATTAACTGTTACTGACGTTGCTACCATATCTGACGCCAAATCCGTCGTATCCGGCGAAGTTCCTATCGCCACATCTCCCATATCTTGCTTCGTTGTCCCCTCATCCGTAAACGTTAAGTCTCCGTCAAACGTTAGTTGTGATCCATTGGTTGATTTGGTGAAGGTGGCGCCGTTGCTTATCGTAAAGTCACCCGCCGCATTTAAGGTGTAATCACTTTGCGCGAATGTGCCTGACTGTAATTGGAACTCTTCATTCACGTCCGCCGCCGCGCCTAATTGGAATGTATCTAAACCCGCGCTGTCACTAATCACCACATTCTTATACTCCGTCGAGAAATCAGTAATCGTATGTGTGCTTCCGGTTCCATCCCCGTAAAACTGCACCGTTGATCCGCTCTGCAAATCCAGCGTGCTTCGCGTCACACTCTCGCTTCCTTGCATCTTTAACGTGTCAGTAACAGTTAAGACATTGGTAGATAGTGCATTCCCCGCCAAATCCAACGTCCCCGCCGTCAACGTCACATCTTGCGATGTCGCATTCCAATCCGCACTTGAAGCCAACGTCACCGTCCCTCCCGTCTTATTAATTGTTATATCTCCATTCGGTTCATTTCCACCTGCATCCGTATATGTTTGGTCGTTTGTCCCTGTGAACTGGAGAAGAGCTGTCCCTCCATCAAACCCAGAGTCCACGGTAACATCTCCTTGAGCCTGGATAGTACCGGTGTTCACATAACCATTTGTCAAGGTTAATGTATTGGCAATCACAATCGAATCACCACTTAAATTCACCCACCGGGTATTATCCATTGTATTTACCGTCAGGTTATAAAACGTCTCCGTCGTTGCCACATTTACATATTGTCTATTACCAGTGAACGCTACTGTTCCGTTATTATGATTAAATGTTCCAGTTCCTGAAGTATGTGTAAAACCATCATTTGATCCTGAACCTTGATCTGTTCCTATAAAAGTAAGAGTACCAGTAGTTGATGTAACCGTTCCATTCTGCAAATTCAAACCTTCAATACTAACATTTGCACTATCAGCAAAACTAATTGTTGTAGTGGAATTATCTAAATAAACCATTGGCAATATAGCACCATCAGGCACTTCAAAACTTTGATCGCCAGACCCATCAATCTTTAGTACACCCGTTGAACCTCCTCCTGATGTTGAAGCAATTGAAATTGCTCCTTTCGCATTAATTGTGCCGTTATATATAGTTCCTTGTGTAAATGTAAATAAATTATTTACAACCAGTGAATCACCACTTAAATTCACCCACCGGGTATTATCCATTGTATTTACCGTCAGGTTATAAAACGTCTCCGTCGTTGCCACATTTACATATTGTCTATTACCAGTGAACGCTACTGTTCCGTTATTATGATTAAATGTTCCAGTTCCTGAAGTATGTGTGAAATCGTCCTTGCCATCATCTTGGCCAATAATTGTTAATATTCCAGAAGTCGATGTAAACGTTCCTAATGTTAATGCAAAAGTTGTGCTAATCGTTATCGCCCCACTCCCCCCCGTAAAGGTTCCGTCTGCCTGATCCCATCCTGAAGTTCCTATCGTAATTGTGTAACTGGTATCTTGCGTAATCGTTCCTGTATATCCGCTGTTTATATCAATTCCTGCCACGTTTATATTCGCGTTAATCGTCACATCTTTCGTGCTAGTACTGTCAAATGTCGCAATGTCACTGCTTGTTGGCGCTGTATCGTTCGTCCAGTTAGCTGCTTCTGACCAGTTATTTGTGCTACCGCCGCCATCCCATGTCACCACCGCATCCGAAGCCAGTTGCCACGCTCGCGGTTCTGTCCAATCGCCCACCGTTAACTCACCTAAGAGGTAAAACTCTGGACTCTTATCCGGTGCGTTAAATGTATATGACAACGTTGTGCTTTCTCCGGCCTTAATCGCTACGTTAGTCCATGTAATTTGATTTTCTTGTACGCTGATTATTGGCTCTTCATTCCCGATTGTTTCAACTGTTTCAACAGTTTTCTCCACTTCCTCTACTTCTTCTGTGTCTTCTGTATCAGCTTCTTCTTCCTCTTCCTCTATCACTTCTTCTTCAATCTGCGTTTCCGGTGTTGGTTCAATTGACGGACTTGGACTTATAGACGAATCTATTTCCTCCACTCCTTCTGTGTCTTCTGTATCAGTCGCTTCTTCCACTTCCTCTACTTCTTCTGTTGCTTCTTCCTGAGCCGCTTCTACTGCCGCTGTCATTTCCTCTTCTGCTTCTTCATCCGGCCCCCCGACCGCATTCATTAAATCGTTTAATCCGCCATTAATCACAAAATCAGCCGGAATTTGCTCTGTTACTGTGCCGTTAAAATCTTCTGCGGCTGTTACTTTTATTGCTACTGTATAATCTTCAACCGGATAAATTCGAGTTGCCGCCGTTCGCTCCACCACAAACGGCGCACTTTCTGTTACTTCAAAAGATTGTGCCATTGTGCGTGCGCCATTCTCGTTCACCGCTGTGACTACTACCATGTACTGGCCGTTTTCCGCTGTCGTGTATGCTGCTTTATAATCCGGTTCATCTGTGACGGAAACGCGCGAACAGCTTTCTGATCGCGTTATTCCCGCTTCTTCCGTCTCTTCAGTTTGTTCTTCTTCTTGCTCTTCTCCCTCCGCCTCTTCTACTTCACCTTCTTCGCTTTCTTCTTTTATTTCCGCTGTTTCTAACACTGTTTTTGCCCCGGAAGGACTGGTAATTTCTAACGTCACATCCGCATCACATACCGTGTGCCCCCAGTCATCCAAAACACCAATGCCAATTTCCGCTGTTTCGCCTGATTTATACGTTGATTTGTCCAAATTCATCGCTAAAACACCCCACGTAAAGTCTTGCTCAAATGTAACCGCTTCATTTTCGTTAATTGCATCGGTTAATTGCACGCGCAACGTATATTTACCTGGCCGAAAATCTTGCTCCGGCTTTGGCACTTCAATAACCGTCTCTCCGTCTTCGTTATTCAGTAAAATTGGCCGAATATTTGTTTCTTCGCCCTCTGGATCTAACACCACCGCTCCCATAATCGTCTCTGCTGCTGTTTCTTCGTACGCCGCTTGTGCCTCCGACCCCACTATGCTACTAACCAGATCTAGTCCCCATTCTAACCAGCCATCCGGGTTTTCTGTGTCTTCAGTTTCTTCCACTTCTACCTTAAATTCCTGAGTTTCTCCCGCTTTTTCCGGATCTTGCGGCGTTAACTTTACTTTCTTCGCCTCTTTATCTGTTTCCAGATGGAATTGAACTGGTTCATTTGCATTAAACTGCACTAATTCTTCCGCTACCAATCGAATATCGCTTTCTTCCGCTTTTGCCGCTTCGTCCGTTTCTTCGGCTTCATCATTACTGTCTGTATCCTGATTAACTGTGCTTAAAGGCGGCAATAATCGGCCGATTGATACTTCCGGCAAAGTAATACCATTCTCTGCTAACGTCTCATTTGCCTTATTTAACGCACTTTCCGCTGATTCTGCGGGATCCAAATCTAATTCCAAAGTTACTGGTTCTGGTTCCGGCAATGCAACTGCCGCTGTCATTTCTGCAAAATCATTCCAACCGCTTGTTCCGCCTGATTCATAGCAATAGTCATCACAAGTCACCTTTTTCGGACTCACATTCAGGATATCTTCAAACAATACGTATTGCAGGTCAGTCGCTCCGCGCGGATCCAACATTGCCGGTTCGCCTGAACTGCTGGCTGCAACTGTTAACAAATTCTCCGTTCCTACCCCAGCCACCACTGGTGCTCCTCCTTTTAGTGACAATGTTCCCTTCACTGTCAGCGTGCTGCCGGATTGAATGGTGAGCGTCTGTCCGACCTGAGCAATTTTACTTAGGTTATTAAATGTCGCCGTGCCTGATACCAACTGTCCGATCCCGTTCAAACTTACTGTTCCATTGTTGTGTTCAAACTCTCCCGCGATCAATGCCAAATTTCTCTTCACGCTTAAGGTTCCACTAGTCGCGATAAACTTTCCTCCCAGCAGAGTGAATGACCCCAGCACTTCCATTGGTGATGGGCCTGATTCAAATGTGCCACCGTCTTGGCGAAAACCTTCCAGTCCAATTGTAATACGCTTCCCCGATCTAACTTCTATTTTGCTTGGGTATTCACTGCGAATATCTAAACCAGCAACGCTTACGTCCGTATCAATTACGACATCGTGATCGCTTGTTTCGTCAAAAGTCGCAATATCATCAGCTGTTGGCACTATATCATCACTCCAGTTAGCAGCCGTGCTCCAGTTATTATCCGCTCCGCCGCCATCCCAGGTCTTAACTGACGCTTTTGATGATAACGCGCCCCATAATTTAATTGGATCAATGCTTGGTAAAATCGGGCTAAATACCATCACAAATACCAGAACGGAGCTAACTGCTGCTCTGAACTGGTAGCCATGATCTGCTTTTATCACCCATATAATCGTTTGGACAGCTTCATTTAAAGCTGGAAACTCGCGTTTTGCATCTTTCCAAACCGCTCTAAAATAGCGGTTTACCTGGGTTTCTTTCTTTTTCTTTGCTTTTTTGTAATGTAGACCCGGTACGTTAGCTGCCTGAATGTGATGTAATACCTCCGCAATCCCTTTATTAACCTGTTTTCGGTTAAATAATGCGCTTAATCGTCCGATTAAAATGTCCTGTGTTTCGGCTACCTTCTCATCCCACGCATACCAAAACTTGCTGCATATCCGCACTATTTGGCGGATATACGTCAAAAAAGACTTAAATGAAGGAAGTCTTAAAAACATAGGACGTACGTGATTGAATTATAGCAGAAAAACACCGCCGATTGTGGAATTTATTTCTGTTATTTTTCCGCTATCTTAGCCCTAAATTAGCAGTCAAAAAATAATTCAAATATTATTCACAGCCCCTCCAAATCACCAATAAAATTAGTGCAAAATCGTCAAGTTGTTTGCTGTGCAAATATTGTTCTAATTTCTATAACTATGTTCCACAAGACCTTTTTCTGGCCTTTTAACCACTGTACAAAAAAATTGTTCTAAACTACTGGAGGAATTTCGTTCCTTGTGTACCCTGCTAAAATCCCTTTCACAATATCAACAATCTCTTTAGGATTGTGCTCACTCTTTACAATGTACTTAACCGCCCCTTTTGCTAACACCTCTTCCGCGTCATGCTCCCCTGCTAAATTAGTCAGTACGATTACTGGAATGTCTTTTGTTGTCTCATCTTTCTTTAAATGATCCAAAACTTCTAATCCATTCATTTCTGGCATCATAATATCCAGCAAAATTAATGTTGGCTTATTCTGTTTTACTGCGTCTAATCCTTCTCGTCCATTATGTGCAACATCAACCTCATAACCTTCAAATCCGAACGCTTTTTCGTATAAGCGAGCAATTAACTCATCATCTTCAACAATTAATATTTGTGGCATAGGCCAATCATAGCATAATTACGGCTTATTTGCGGCTGGCAAGACTAGCAAAAACGTACTGCCTTGCCCTACTTCTGATCGTTCTAGCGTTAATGTTCCTCCCATCCCTTTAGCTAATAGCTTAGATATATACAATCCCATACCAGTCCCTCGAGTCATATCTCGGGCTAGAACCTTATCCCCTGCTTGCTGAAATTTTCTAAACAATAAGCGTTGATTTTCCAGTGAAATCCCTGGTCCTGTGTCTGTTACTCGGATTTCAACCTTATCTTCATTTTGCTCCGCTGCAATCACAATTCCGCCTTCATGCGTAAACTTTACGGCATTTGCTGCCAAATTCATTATCACCTGATGTACTCGTAATGGATCAGCTAGCGCCCCAATACTCTCCCCTTCTACTGGCTCAAACCCTAATACTATCTTCTTGGCCGTCGCTTCAATCTCTAATTCATGCACGACTTGTCTAATCTCCTTCATCACGTCAACTTTTGTTTTCTCAAATTTCATCTTGCCCAGCTCTAGTTTTGACACATCCAAAAAGTCATTTACGATTGTAATCAGGCGCACGCTTGATTCATAAATATCATGAATCATTTGTGCTAAATCCTCATGTCCATGTAAAACGCTGCCATAATACTGCAAAATCATATCCGCACTGCTGCGTATCGCAGTCAATGGGGTTCGTAATTCATGGGAAGCAATTACAAAAAATTCTTCTCTTGTTCGCTCTAAAATGCGTCTTTCCGTAATATCTTCCATCAGCACCACAACTCCGTGTGCTTCTTGATCAGATATGATCGGCGTTAATAACAAGCGGATATATTGAGATTTAGTCTGAATCTCTTTGGGCTTACATTCCTTACTCAAATTATTCATGCATTCCTTGCATAGTCTCCCCAAGTCAAAAAACTCATTTAATTGCGATACTACGCTTTTATTCGAATCATACTCAAACATCCGAAATAGCTGCCGATTAGTCATTAATGGCTCACCTTCTGCACTCATCATGACTAATCCCAAAGGTAAACTATCAATCAAGGCCGCTAACCGCAGTTGGGCTGTATTATCATCTATCATCGCACTTGCCGGCTAATAAACGAAGCTATGACGTATGAGGGCAAGAGTGACAGTGCGATTAAAATTACACTCACTACAAAAGTTAACTGCACCGCTTCACCTACTGCTTTGACGATAGTGTCATATGTTGTTCCGACCCACAAAAACCCTGCTATATCCTTATTCACGTCCTCTAAAGGCAAATATGATCCCAGAAATTGTTGATTCAAAATATTTGTTATTTTGTTTACTGGCTCTGTGCGATGTTCAGTGATTGTCGCTCTTAAATCATCATCTCCTAAATCAGTTCCAATCCACCTTCCGTCCTCACCAACCACTGTGACAGACGATGCCGATAATTGTGTGCCCGCTAAAACCGCCGCATCTAATCCTGTCGATCGTTTAATCCCGTCTACAAACGCATTATCTAATGTATTTCCTGCCCAGATAATCGCAAACACCTGATCGTCTATCATAATTGGTGCTGTTGATCGGATTGATAATTGATCAGCTAACGGGCCTGACTGTTTCCATATTCCAGCCGATGATCGTCTTTCTTGTGCGGCTTTAACCAAAGGATCATCTGACCACGATGTCCCCTTCTCTTCCGGATTATCTCCGCTCGCTAATACTATCCCTGAGCTATCAAGCACTGCTAATTCTGAAGCTTGTTGGTTAGTTAAATATTCTTGCGCAAAAGTCGCTAACTCACCTTCGTTCCCTTGTTTAATTGCTTCAACCCATCTCTGATCTTGCGCAATCAATTGGGTAAAATCGGCTAATTCATCCGTTTTCACCTCAAGTAAATAACTCAAGGCTTGCGCGTCAGTTTGTAATCGACTAACTGCCGAATTTTGTAAGTATCGCAATGCAAATCCGCTAAAAGTTACAGTTGTAATTAAGAAAATAGCCAAAGATACGCTCGTAAATGCCAAAATTAATTGTGTTTTTAGTCGTCGCAATAAATAACGAACTACCCAAATGACTAACCAAATACTTGCTGCCGTTAAAATCACATGTTCTATCATCCAAGCCGACCCAAAAGCTGCTCCTAGTTTGTACCATGTCGGATTAACAGAATCGCGCCATAATCTGGCCAACCATACCACTTCATATCCAGCTAACAATGTAAATACCGGTACAGCGTGCCAAACATGCCTTTCTAGCCCTCTTGTTGCTCGTCTGAAATATGCGCTTGCTACTAACAAGGCGGTTATTGCCGGTCCAAGCATGGTAATCCATGGGCCTGTAATTCCCAGTGGCCATACCGCTGTTAATGGCTTCATATCAAATACTGGTTTTTCTTCCGGTTTTGGTTGCGGCTTGTCTTGCAATGTTTCTGGTACCAAGCCTTTTACTTTTGGCTTTTTAAAAATTGGTTGCAACCAAATTGAAGCCGCTAACAGTAAATATCCTGCTGTTCGGACTAATGGCAACATCGCTGTAAATACTTGGCGCGGTATATTTAACGGCAGTGTTTGGGACAATTCCACGTTTGCCGCGCCAATAAAAAATGATAGTGCTAACAATCCCCAGCCCAACAATCCCATCATTTTTCGTGGCACAAAGCTTAATCCCCAAGCATCTAAATACAGCCATAATCCCGACAATGAGGCTAACGCTGCTAACAGATAAACTGCAAAATGGACATTCTCCCAAGCTAAATACATCCACATAGTCTTCTTAGTATATCATCTTCAACCAAGCACTGAGCGTGTTGGTATTGGTTAAACCTGTTTTGCTTTGCACTATTTGCCCTTTTTCATCAATCACTAGCTGCATTGGCACTGTATCAGCATGTAAAGCCGTCGCTGTTTCTCCAGTTGGATCCGCATAGATTGGTATTTGGTAATTTCCTTTAATTTTTAAGGCGTGCGCTCTTATCGCTGATGCTTGCACTAAAATCGGAATAACTCTTTCTTGTTCCTCGGCTGATAAATTATTTAAGTAAGATAATTGCTCCCCTGCTTGCGGCGCCCAATCAACTAAGAAACTTATTATTACCGTTTCTCCTTGTTGTAATTCTGCTAAAGTTTTTACTCCTTCATCACCCCAGACTTGCAATTGCGCCCAATCCAACGTTACTGGGCTATTTTCTTCTGCTACTGCTATGTCCGTAGTTTCTGTTACAGTTTCATCTGTTTTTTGAATTGAAACTGTCTCTTTCCAAAACTTTGGCGGCACTGGAATATGAAATATGCCCCAATCAATGTATTTTTGCTTTTGCACCGGTATTTCAATCTGTAATGCGACGCTTTCCGTTAAAGTGAAAATCTCTGTCTGAACCGGATGAATACGCGGCGCTGTAACTGTTACGTAATAAGTTCCTGGCGGTAACATATACCTAAATTCTCCCTTCTCTCCCGTCGTTTGCGGATTAATTTGTTGAAATACTTCTGCTGACCAAGGCTCAAAGTAACCCACTGCCGCTTCTTTGATCCAAATAGTAACTTCTGCGCCTTCCACTGGCTCTCCATCCATCAGCACCTGGCTCCCGGTAATCGCTTTAATTCGTTGAATTACCCTTTCTGTCACGTTATTCGCACCATCTTGTGCTCGAAAAGTTAATTCATATTCTCCTGTCATGGACAAGCTAATGGTTCCTGACCATAATCCCGACTCTTCGTTTTTTGTTAAAGCAAAAACTTGTTCTTCTCCTCCGTTTATTGGCCGAGCAATCACTTCAATCTTAATTGCTCCACCAACTGCTGATACCGTAATCTCTTGATCTAATCCGGCCACCACTGCTGTAATTCCAACTGCTTCATCAGTTAGTAATTGTGCCCCAGTCGTATATACTGCTGAACCAACTGCTGGCGGAATTGTATCTAAGACCAAAGTGTATGTTTGTGAAAACCCGACATTTCCACTGCTGTCGATAGCTCGCAAGCGCAACGCATAATTATCATCATCTTTTATAACCGGAGTAAATGAAAATGTTGCTGTTCCTGTTCCTAATCCACGTGCTCCTTGAATACCTATCCAGTTCTTCCCGTCATCTAATGAATACGCCACGCTTCGAACACTAATGTTATCCTTAGCAATGCCTGTTAAGGTCGGAGCCTGCGCATAAACCTGCTCCCGCGTACTTGTTAAGCTAATGCTTGGCGGAGTAGTGTCCTGTACAACTCCAACTACTGGTTCTGCATCACCTTCGCTGTTACTGCTGGTCGTTCCGCCATTGCTTTTTGTTGTTGCGCTTGATTGTGTCGCTGTATTTGTGGTCGTTGTGCTGCTGCTCGTATCGCTATCATCTCCTCCTCCACCGCCTCCTCCCCCACTATCTCCGTCATCTGAGCTAGTTTCCGTACTAGTCTTAAATGTATTATCACCACTTTCCGCAGACGCTGTCGTCGTGCTGCTTTTAGCTTTAAAATGATATGTTGTGTTAGCACTCAAGCCAGTTAACGTTACGCTGTGACTGGTTGTTAGTGTGCTGTTAGTGTAATTGCCGCCGTACCCACTTGTTAATCCGTATTCCAATACTGTGCTTGCAGCTAACGTTGTTGTCCACGTAATTGTTGCGCTGCTCGTAGACACATTTGTTGTACTGACATTGGAAATCGCTAAGGTTGTGCCTGCTTCCGCGGTTGTAAACACTTTGTCATTTGAGGTACTAGTATTTCCCGTTCCGTCTCGACTTTCTACCTGATAATGATATATCGTTCCCGCTGTTAATCCGGTTACAGACATAGTGTGACTTGTTGTTAATGAGCTGCTTTGCTTGGTAGTGCCATACGTCGTACTGGTGCCGTATCTGACAACTGTTGTCGCTGCTTCATCTGTTGTCCAAGTGATGCTTGCGCTGGTTTGTGTGACATTTGTTGCTGTGACTGCTGAGATAGCCGGCGGAGTTGTATCTCCTCCAATACTCACCGCCGTATCTCCCGAGCAGCTCGTTGCCCCCGACCCATCTCCTGTATCCGCTACCAATACTTCCCAACTGGCTGCTTCTTGAGGAGTTACTCCTGTCTGCACGCTGACATTAAAAGTTTTACTTTCCCTTCCCGCCAACACTCCACCGGTAAACTCAGCTGTCTGACTCGTACTCTCAACACTCCAGCCACTGCTATTACCGCCTAATACCTGAAAATTATCCGAAGGCGCCGTAATTTTTACCCAAATTGCATCACTTTCTCCTTCATTGCTTACCGCAAAAGCCAATGTCCCGGTTAAATTTGCATTCATCGATGTTGGACTAACTGACGCTGTGCATCCTGAAACATCCGCTTCTGCTCGTTGGATCGGCCCAATTAAACCTGTTATTACCGTTACGAGCGTAAATAAAGCTACTTTCTTCATCTCTCTTAGTTATTCGACAGATAATTCAAATTAATTTCACCTACTTGAACTGAATCGCTCTGGTCGGCTGTCATATGGACCTGAATGGTCACATATTCACCTGCCGTATATGTCCCGGTCGGTGTATCTGATAATTGCGTCCAAGTACTAGCTGTTCCTGCTGCTTCTGCCGCAGTAATTCCCGCATCAGCTGCGTTGTTTGTGTCATAAAATGACACTTGAACGCTGCCATTCGTCGCATCGGTACGTCGGCCGTAAACTTGTACTGGATTACTAGCTGCCCAACTGTCAAAATTATCCGGTACTCTCCATCTAATCCAAATGTCGTAGTCTTGGCTCGTTGATTCCGTAGTTGTCCAACTGTAATAGCTGTGCGTATCGCTCGTTCCGCAATATGACGTATTTACCGCCGGAATCCCGTTAGTTGCGTCATTATCACAGAAATCACTTGTCATCGTTCCGCTATTGCTTGATCCGTCTCCTGATAAGGAAGCACCTTCATATTCCGGCGATAATGTCTCTTGTCGCGTTGGTCGAGCATTACCGCTGTAAGTCACTGCTTCTGTGAATTCAGACGCTGATTGGATGTATAAGCCGCGATCCCAGTTTGCTCCAATTACTAACGCGTATTCTGTCGCATCTGATCCAGCCGCCAATCCTGCGATATTAACCCCATATAACGTATCACCGCTGTCCCCGGAAGACGTCATTGCCAAGTTGATTCCCATATTTGTGTCTCCGCTAGCAGAATCACTGGCCGCGGTGTAGTTAATTTGCAAACCATCCGCTGAGCTCGTTGCGCCGTAACTCGCATTTGTAATTGTTACCATATCGCTCGTTGGCGCTTCTATCGCCGCAATCGACAAATCCTCTCCTGCTCCTAATGACCAGTCGACATCATCATAAAATGTTGTTTTCCCATCCGCATCCACTTTCACCACATCACTACCACCATCTTGGATCGCAAATTCTCCCGTCGAATCCAGGTTTATATCATAATCATAGGCGCCCAATACCATACTGGTTGAATTATCCAAGTTCAAAGTATCTTCTAAATGGCTGAAATCCAGGCTATCTGCCATGACCGAGGCGCTCACCGTGTTAGTTGCCGCCACCGCCAAGTCAATCGTGCTTGTATCCGCAAATGTAATTGTTTCTCCGTCATCAATCGTTTGCGTCGTTGGCACCGTTTCATCGTCTGAAATAATGAAACTAGAGAATGCACTGCTACAATCTGTCCATTCCATCTTTCCGGAAGTATCGCTCCATTTTAAGCAATATCCATCAACTGCCGACCCGCTAATATCCAAATCACTTTCATCGACTGCTTCATCTGCGATTGTAACTGCTCCCGTTCCGTCCAATGAAACATCCCCGCTCATGGCTACTGGATTATAATTTGTCCCGTCCGCCACCAGGATATATCCCGCTGTATTGGTTGCCATGTATAAATCATCGCCTGAAATCGCTAAATCATCCGCAATCGTGGTTTTTGTGCCGGTATTATCAATCGTCAAATTACCGGAAGAATCAACCGTAAACCGTGAATCAACCGAATCATCCGTGTATGTAAGGCGCAGCTGCTCGGTCGTAGATAAAATTTCCAATTTCGCGTCAGGCGATGTATCGCCAATACCTAAACTTCCGCTGCTTAAAATTGTCATCTTCGCCGCGTCTGACGGACCAATCATTAAACTATTATCTACTGCGTTAGTAATGCCGCGGCCAAATATAAATGCACCTGTTGTTGCTGTTAATGTGTTACTAGCTCCAAATACACCATTATATGTGTGCTGAACCGCCCCACTAATAGTATTATCAGATCCAAATATTGAGTTTCTACTAGAGTTTGTACTGCCAGAAAACGAATTATTATATCCAACAATAGAGTTTCGTTGTCCACTATTATTCACATTATCCGTATT
Organism: uncultured Candidatus Saccharibacteria bacterium; assembly: GCA_964610055.1. Taxonomy (GTDB): domain Bacteria; phylum Patescibacteriota; class Andersenbacteria; order UBA10190; family UBA10190; genus CAZSUC01. Next base: position 183,297 of record CAZSUC010000001.1, read on the forward strand.
ATTAGTACCAAAAATTGAATTCAAGTTACTAGCTGCAGAAGAACCAGTATTACCACTACCGACAGCTACCTGATTCAGCGTTAATGCTCCACCTGACGATAAGCTAGCTACTGTTGTGGTGCCATTAACAAAAGATAAGCCATTAGTTGATGCTAGAGATTTAATAAACCATGTATCTGCAGTATCATCACCGTCATCCGCATCAAGCACTAATACAGCATCGGTTCCTTCTGCTCCTTGTATCTCAAAAAGATCCTCTGGTGTCGCGGTTCCAACGCCTACCTTATTTTCATACCCACTTGCATTTACCGCTAGCGTACTCGTGTCCACCACTAAACTGCCCAAAGTAGCCAATCCGGACGTTGTGAAATCTCCTGTTTGTCCCGAAGCTCCTAATAATGCCACAGTTCCACTCAAATTCGGCAGCGTGATTGTCTTGTCGCTTAAAGTTGCATCTGCCGCTACCAAAATTATCTCATAATCGTCTGCGGTCGCTCCTTCAAAATACAGCGAATAATCACTCGTGTCGGCGGCCGTAAAACATGCCCCGCTCTCACATGTTCCTACTGTCTCAATATCAGCGCTCGCTAAATTAGAAATATCTGTCCAGGCCAATGTCCCGTCAGTTTGTGTGGTCAAAACATAGTCGTTGCCGCCAATCGGGCCGCTTGGCCATGTATAAGTCAGTGAATTAAACGTTGTTGTGCCTTCTACGGTTAAACCACCAGTCATACTTAAGCTGCCAGTCGTTCCATCGTCTGTTAATGTCAGTAACGTATTTGTCCCGTCATCAAAAACCAAAGTTGCTGAATCCAAGGTAATTGCATCTGCTAATTCCGTTCCGTCCACCACATCTGCAGCAATAGTTAAAGCCGTCGTGTTATTTGCTCCTAACGTCGCTGTCACATCTCCCGTAAACGTATGTCCTGACACAATAATCGTTCCGTCTGCATCAGGTAATGTCCAAGTTCTGCCCGCTACCGCCGTTAAATCAGCAATTTGTAGTGTTCCGTCCCCAGTTGCATCGTTAAAGACTAAATAAGTGCCACTCGTGCCATTAAAGCACTCGCCTGTCGTGCAATCACCCACTGCTGCAATATCGCCTGCCATGCTTTCCCAAGTTAATGTCCCGCTTCCATCACTGGTTAGGACTTGCCCATCTGTGCCGTCATCCGTTGGCCACGTGTAAGTCCCTCCTCCAAACGTTGTTGTCCCGCCAACTGTTATATTCCCGCTCGCATCAATCACAAACGGCGTCGTATCCCCACTCTCATCATTCACCACCAACGAATTACCCGTCCCCGTATTAGTAATTGAAAACACATTTGATCCTGTTACCGCTATATCTGTAGAAGCGTCTAAGGTTAAGGAATCAGCCAAATCGCTGAATCCTAACGAATCGGCCGCAATGTCTAATGTGACGGCTAATTCCTCTCCGCCCGTTCCGTTGGTAACTGTAATCTTTCCTGCTCCTGCATCTGCAATTGATCCTACATAGTCTCCTGTCGTGTCTGTACCCAAAGCCACTGTATTAGCGCCAATTGTTGTGACTCCAGCATTGCTAATTGTAATATCTCCACTCATCGCTACGCTTTCCCATGAATCTCCGTCCGCAATCAATACATTTGCATCAGTCGCTGTCGTTGTCCCTAACGTTGCTCCATTAATCTTGGCCACAGTTAGCGCCGTACTGCCGTCAGTATCTAATGTACCGGTAGCATCGCCCGTAAATGTGTGTCCCGATAAAATCACCGTTCCGTCCGCATCTGGTAATGTCCAAGTACGATTACCCGACATGCTCGCCGATATAGCTAACTGTCCCGTGCCGCCATCGTCATAAAATGTTAGGTATGATCCGCCGTCTGAAGTCCCGTCAAAACAGTCTCCAGTGTCACAATTGCCAACTTTTGTCACATCTCCTGTACCGGCTCCAACACCTGTTACTGCTTGCCAGGTTAAATTCCCTGCTCCGTCCGTCACTAACACTTGTCCGCTTGATCCTCTTCCGTCCGGCCAAATATATCCGTATTGGTTAAAATACACTTTCCCGTTTGATCCCGAATCATCTTCAACTGCAAATAAGATATTCCCGCTCGGATCTTTAATTGATAGTTGAGAACCGTCCGCAATATTCAAATTTGGAGTCGTTCCTGAGAAATATAGCGTTGTCCCGTGAGTTACGTTGCCAGTTACATCAAAACAATCTCCGCTCGTACAATCTCCAACTGTATTAATGTCTCCGGCAATCCCCCCTCCTGTTATATTTGCCCAAGCCAAAGTGCCGTCTGTTTGAGCCGTTAACACGTAATTATTACTTCCGATTGTCGTCGGCCAAGTGTAAGTTAAGCTGTTTAAGGTTGTGGTTTGACCAGTTGCAACCATTAAATCGCCGCCAACAGTCACGTCTCCAGCGCTATCAACCACAAATTCAGTTCCATTGGCATTTACTGTAAACGAATCCTCGCTGCCAGTATTCACCACGCTAATATCCGCTCCGGCTACTAACGACGTGCCAGTTGTTGAATTGCCTACTGTCAGTGTATTGGTATCCGTTACTCCGATGGTTGTCGCCGCATCCAAAGCTAATGCGTCCTTTAACTCAGTGAAATCAAGGCTATCAGCCGTAATATCAACCGTAATAGCTGCTCCCTCTGTTCCAGAATTATTCACTGTAATCCGGCTTGTACCGCTCACGGGTGTAATTGTTGCCACGTAATTACCTGTTGTATCAGTGCTCAGTGTTACCGAATTTGGCTGTATAGTCGTTAATCCAGCCTGCGTTAAGCTTATATCACCTGTTATTCCTCTCGTCTGCCAACTACTGCCATCACCAATCAAAATATTTCCCGCCGTTGCCGTAGCGCTGCCAATCGTAACATTCTTAATTTTATTCACTGTGACGTTGGATAAGTACCCGGATACATCACCAGCCACACTTAAAGCGCCTTCCAAAGTACTTACTGTCGTTGAATTAACTGTTGTGACGTCATTTAAGGCACCTACGCTAATACTTGTTAATCCGACCAGATCCGCATCCAAATTAAAGTGATTAGTGCCGTCTAGTGTAATATTTGTACCGCCATAATATGTTGGCGCTTCCGTTTCGCTTGAACATGCCCACACCGCATTTGTATCATCCCATCGTAATATCTGATCATCCGCGCATGTTCCTAACAGTTGTAATCCATTCGCTGTTAACGCCATTCCTGATGCTGTTTGCGTTTCTGTGTCGTTTACACCTGTTAATAATTGAATTGCTAAACTGCCTCCGCTCGTATCTAAGCCATTGCCTGTGTTGACTGCAATTGTCGGCGTGGCTCCTTCTCCGCTGCCGCCAGTTACCGTAATGCTGTCGTCTGCTGCGCTTAATGACGCCACGTAATTACCCGCCGTTTGCGTACCTAAATCAATCGCATCGTTGGCAATTGTGATACTTGTTGAGCCTGTTGTTCCTAAAGTCGTGGTAGTTACTTCTCCGGTTAATTGTTGACCGCTCAAAATGATAGTTCCACTCGAATTAGGCAAAGTCCACGTTCGGTTAGACGACATTGATGATGAAATTTGAAGAGTACCCGTTCCGCCGTCATCATAAAACGTCAAAGCCGTGCCACCGTCCGAAGTCCCGTCAAAACAATCCCCGCCGGCACAATCTCCAACGCTACCCACGTCTCCAACTAATCCAGCTTCTGTTGCTGTCGACCAATTCAAAGTACCATCACCATTGCTAATTAATACTTGATTAGATGTTCCGTAAGTTGACGGCCATTCATACTCCACTGAATTTAAAGTCACGTGATTTGCTCCGCTTACATACTCTGCGCCAAATAAGATATGTCCGCTCGCGTCTTTAACATAAAAAGTAGAATTATCCGCTACTGTTAATGTTGTCCCTGATCCTGCTGCTGTGAAACAATCACCGGACGCGCAGTCTCCAACTGCTGAAATATCACCTAATCCCATTGAACCCGGATTACCCCATGTTAATCCACCTGCTCCATCAGTAGTTAAGAGATAATCTTCTCCTCCTGCATCGCCTGGCCAAGTGTATGTTTGGCCATTTAATGTTGTTGTGCTCCCAAAAGTTACACTTCCTGCCGCATCAATCACAAACGGCGTCGTATCCCCACTCTCATCATTCACCACCAAAGAATTACCCGTCCCCGTATTAGTAATTGAAAACACATTTGATCCCGTTACCGCTATATCTGTAGAAGCGTCTAGGGTTAAAGCGTCTTTTAATTCACTAAAATCTAATCCGTCCGCCGTCACTGCCACTCCACTACTGCCCACAGTTAAGGTTGAATCAGCCGCTGTCACCGCTACCCCACTTGAAGTTACGCTAATACCATTACCGGCCTTAACCGATAATGTTGGCGTTGAGCCATGTGCTGGCGCGCTAATTGTATTTAAACCATTCCCGGCTGTAATACTAGCAACATAATTTCCACTCGTATCAACACTCAAAGATACCGATCCATCCGTAATGCTTGTTACTCCAGCAGACGATAATTCCAAAACACCCGTTACTGGCACAGAGCTAAATCCAGTCCCGTCAGCTACCAAAATATTTCCGCTGTCGTTGCTGCTCATTTTAATCTGAGCCCCGACTGTCACGTTCCCCGCTGCGTCAATTATAAAAGGTGTTGAATCACCTGATTCATCGTTCACTGTTAAGGAGCTTCCTGTTCCAGTATTAGTAATTGTTAGCGCGCTTCCTGATCCACTTTTTGCAATTGTCAGCGTATTGGCATCGGCGGCCGTTATTGTTGTTGGCGCGTCCAATGTTAATGCGTCCGCAATTTTAGAAAAATTCAAACTATCATCTGCTATCTGCAATGTCGTCCCAGATAGTTGTAATATCGATCCGTCCGGTGTACGCCATGCTGTCTGCTGAGTAGTGCCGTCCCAAGCCAATAATTGGGATGTCGAAGGGCTTGAAGGTACACCTGCTTCTAGAGAAAAAGTTACTGTATCAGTCGCTGATACAGCCGTCGCTAAACCAGTGCCTGCCACAAAAGTTAGTTCGTCATTACTGTCAATATCTTCACTCGTTGTTCCGTCTGTTATTGAAAAGCCTTGAAAGCCTGTCGCGTTACAGTCTTGCCAAGTAAATCCTCCAGTTGAGCTATTGTAAATTAAACAATAACCATTTGACGGAGAGTTAGAGGCTAATAGCATTGATTCTTCAATTGCATCTGCTTGAATTGTTAATGCTCCAGACGTACTAATAGTTGCATCTCCGCTTACTACGGCTGAATTCCATTGGCTTCCATTTCCAACTAATACCGCGCCACTACTAGCAGTTGTTGTACCTAACGTTGCGCCGTTTATTTTTGCTACACTAACTGACGTACTCCCGCTCGTTGATAAGGTGCCAGTTAAATCTCCAATTAAATTATGTCCTGATAAAATAACTGTTCCGCTCGCATTTGGTAATACGATATTTCGATTTGCGTCTGCATCGGCTGAAGACAGATTAATTGTATAACTGCCTGCTGAAGGACCTTTAAAGTACAAACTATCCGAACCAGTTGCATCAACCGTAAAACAACTACCCGTATCGCATGTCCCAACATCGCGAATATCTCCCGTCACACCCGCTGCGCTTGGATTTATCCATGTTAATTGTCCTGAACCGTTAGTTGCTAATATGAAGTTATTGTCTCCGCTCGCTGCTGGCCAAGTATAGGTTAAATTATTTAATGTTGTTGTGCCTCCAACCGTTAAATCACCGTCTTCATCTATTTCAAATACCGATGTATTACTTGTTGGTGTCCCTTTCGCTATCCCGAACAAAGCCTGATTAGCGCTTGGTGTAGCCCCAACTAAAACTTCAAACATTGGAATATTAACATTTGAAGAAGATGTATTTTCTGTTTGAAAAACTAATCTGCTATTGCTATCTTTCCCGTATTCAATGCTCCAATCTGCATCGCTCCCTAAGTTTAAAGCCACATCATCAGCAATTGTCCATTCGCCTGTTATTGTTTCTGCGTCATCGTCAAAAATAGCCGCTTCAATCGTATTTTCAGTGGTTGCATCTATTGTTGTGAGTCCATTTATAGCTGTAACGGAATTTAATTCGCTTGCAATCGAAAATTCAGTTCCGTCCAGTTCTAAGTCATCCCCGGCCGTATAGGCTGTATCGGTGCTACTAATAGTTAAAGTTCCGGTAGTCTTATTCAAAGATACCGTTGTAGCGCCTTCTGAGGCGACTGTCAGCACTTCATCGGCACTATTAGCAGTAAATGTATCTGTGCCAACTTTAATTGCTTGTAGGGCATTCTGAGGCGTTATATCTTGCCCCATTGCTGTGTTGCTAATGGTTAATCCATTAATCTCAATTCCTTCACCTGCTTGAAATTGGATATCTCCAGTTTGTCCTTGTACGGAATTTACGACATTAGACGCAAAAATTCGTCCATTACCCAGATTTATATCAATTCCTTCACCAGTAACATTGCCTTGTAACGTTAACTCGCCCTCCACTTGCATTTGATCATTGATTAACGTTGGAACGTTAACTTCAAAAAATCTATCCAGTTCTTCTGTTGTTAAAGCCAAAACTCTAGGATTTTTATTATTCTCATCGCCATATGCCAAACGAGTTTCTTCTGTTGGAATCATCTCTTCCTCTAATCCAAACCACTCATTCAAATAAGATAATTTATTGCTAAATGAAGCACCGGATAGCTTCATTAAATGCAATGAAGTCGTTACTAATATTCCAATCGCAAATAAAGACAGTACTGCTGGAGCTAATCGTAAGCGATGATGGGCAGTCGTTGCTGGTATTTGCCGATGATATTTCTGATTTACTTCATTCTCATTAAAAGGTGAATAATATGTCTTAGTTTGATACTTACTTTGAGCAACCGTCTCATTAGCTAAAATAGGATCATTATTACTGGTCTGTTTCTGCCAAGTTGCTAGATACGTCGGTGAGAACACTACTAAATCATCTTCAACTTTCGATAAAGATTTAATTTTTTGGTTAGACTCCTGCAATGCTGTTTCTATAGGCAAAATTTCCTTTGAAATATTTTCCTCTTTGAGCGGTATTGCCTGTTCTGTTGTCTTCTCTGGATTTAAAAATGCCTCTAAAACTGTCTGCGTATAAAGTCTTTCTCCATTATCATCTCTTAACGGAGATATTTTTCCTTGCGTTTCATATCTACGCAAAGTACTAGTTGAGATATTTAACTGTTTTGCCGCCTCAGAAATAGTAAGAGGGCGGTTATTTTTGTACCTTTCTAATTCAATTACGGAAAATAATCTGTGTCCGCCATCTGATCGTTGAGCTGTAATTATCCCCTTTTTCTCCCATCTTCTTACAGTATCCACAGATACACCTAAAATTTCGGCAGCGCGCCGAATTGAGACAAAATCGCCCTTTAATGGTGTTTCTTGGGGCATGAAGGAAGGATTAATCCTAGGCATTGGTTGCTTAAAAATATAAGCAAACCTATGTCATGCATAATTATATCATATCTAAATCCCTAAATTAATAACTCAATCATAACAACTAATCCTGGTATTTAATCCAACTTTTGTTGGTAATAAATATTAATTTTTAAGTAGTTATATTTGTTTATATCTCTCATTCTTCGCGGTTTTAATAGGCAATTAACATTGTCCGCACTTTAATTTAATTATCGCTTAATCTCTTCTTGGTTATTCTTGTTCCTCCTTAAGACAGATAAAAAAACAGTCATGGTTACATAAGCTGGTATAGCTATAATTTAATCGTCATCAGCTTGATCTCTGTAATGTATAATTATGTTTCTATTTGATTTCGCCCAAGCCTGTTTTTTACTAACGACTAGACCGAACCAAAACTAGGCATTAGTTATCACTCTTTCTAAAATATATGCAAATGCATACCAAATAAGCTATGCATAAATTGTCAGATGCCAAAATATCTTGCGGACACAAAAATTACTCACTGGTTTTACTGCTAATAAATAATATTATTGGCGCATTATCTTTTATATCCAGGAAAGATTATAATATACACATGAAATCCTTCGTGCGGATCTTTGGTGTTTATTTCACTCTCGCAGTTGTTTTAGGGCTTGCACCGTGGTTGGTAAAAGCTCAAGTTTTACGCGGGTTACCCGGTTTAGCTGAATACGTTAACCTTGAAGAAAGTGACGTTCAAAACGGCTATTTAGTCGCTCTAAATGAGGGCAAGTATCAACTCGCTTCCGAAGAATACTCTCCCTATCTTTATGGCGTTGTTGCGCTTAATCCTGCTGTCGCTGTTAGTCAAATCGGTCATCAAAATGCTTATCCGGTCGTTACGTCTGGGTCATCAGAAGTCATAGTTTCAGCTGCTAACGGCACTATTGCTCCTGGTGATTACATTACTAGCTCTACTACGCCTGGCGTTGGAATGAAAGCCAGTGAAGCCGGATTCGTTATTGGGATCGCCCAAGCTGAATATACTAACACTAATGAGCCAGGACTAATTACAGTTGTTATTGATTCAAAGTTTATTAGTTCATTAAGCAATGAACAGCTCTCAGCTCGAGCCTTTGCTGCTCAATTTCAAAATGCCTTCTCTATTGGTATGCGCGCCGCTGCTAGCGAACCTAATACCGCTTTACGATATGGGGCCGCCGCTTTAGTTCTTATTATTTCAATTACAGTTGGTTTTCTAGTTTTTGGCCGAGCTGCTACTAACGGCATTGTTGCCGTCGGCCGCAATCCTCTGGCGCGCAAATCAATCTTCTTAGCCATTGCTTTTAATATTGGTATTACTGTTGTTTTTGCTGCTGTTGGTCTCATACTGGCTCTCATTATTCTCGCGCTGTAAAATATCTTTATGAATCGTATGTCTGATACATCCAGTTCCGCTCAAGAAGCTGCTGATAAGTTATCGCGCAATCTTGCTGGTATGGAACAAGATATTCGCACTGCTTTTGAATCAGCTTTGGGCCGTGTTTTAGATGATTTACAAACCAGCACTAATGCACGTGTTGACCGAGCTCTTTCTCGCTATGAGCAAGAGCTATCTTCTACCGTTGCTGCTGCTAAAGCAAAAATATTAGGCCAGGCTGAATCTTTTTCAACAGATGCACAGTCTCGTATTGTGTCTATTGAACGAACTGCCTCTGATCGTATTGAGGAAGCAACTGCTGGTTTTGAAAAAACACTTCAACGAATTCAGACGTTACTCTCAACCTATTCTCAACAATTAGACGAGCATGCTCAAAAACAAGTTGAAATCGTCTTAAAAGACTTCCAATCTCACCTTTTGGACACTTTAAAGCAAGTCGATGCCCATACTGACACTGAAATCACTACTTTTATTGAAGCCGCTAAAGAACAAACTATTAATCTCGAAAAAACTGCTCATGAACAATTTGCTCAAGAAGCTCAAAAATACGCCTCCTCACTTCTTACTGCCAAAAACGACATTCTAGCTAAATACGAAAATCATTTACAACAAGCCTTACCTCAAACAATTTCTGATTCCTTACGTAAAACGCTTACTCCGCAACAACAACAAGAACTTGTTATGGATGCTCTTAATCAATTAAAACAGGATTCATGGGCGCAGTAGCTGACCAAATCCTCCCCTTTCGGGTTATTCTGGCTGCTGATGCCACTTTTTTTTCCGTTCGCTTAGATCAAGCCTATAACGCTCTCTTCTCTTTAAAAAAAGATTGGCGCCCGGTAATTGCTGATTTATTCTCTGTTAGTGAATATCAGCATATTTTTCGTAATTTAAATATTACTGATAAAACTTCTCCTTCCGAAGTCGTAGACGTTATTCAAAACATGCAGTCGGCCCTAGCAGCTTTGCCGGTCATTGATCTAAAACTCGCTTTTTTGCCCTCTCGATCATTCTCTGAGCAATTAGTAGATTGGTTTGATCAGTATGGTCCTGGGCCCGGACGTTTAAATTTAATTTTTGATCCTACCCTAATTGGCGGTCTGTCAGTTGGTTATCTTGGACGCTTATACGACTATTCCCTATCCAAACATCTTTCTTATGATGGATTATCAACAATATCGTAAAGAATCAAGCGAATACGGAGTTTTAGCAGAGCTTAAGCATCCGCTCGCTTTTGTTCGCGGATTACCAGAGGTCGCGGTTGGAGAAGTCGTGGTGTTTGAAAATGGTATTACTGGGCAGGTAACCGCTTTGCAAGCTGAATTTGTGGAAGTGCTGGTGTTGTCCAGCGGTCGTCTCGTGCCCGGAACAGAAGTCGTTCGCACTAATACTCAGCTTTCTGTTAAAGTTGGCCAATATCTTCAGGGTGCAGCCATTAATCCCCTCGGACAATCCTTATTTCCTGATAATCCTGTTGTGGTATCCGACGATGCCACTGACCGTGTAACTGATATCAATCCTCCTCATATTAGCCATCGTACCGCTATTAAAACACCATTTTTAACCGGTACTAGTGTTACCGACCTACTTTTACCTCTCGGACGTGGTCAACGTCAAGCCGTTCTTGGTGATCCTACAACTGGAAAAAATTCATTCTTATTAACTACAGTTAAAGCTCACGCCACTCACGGCAAGGTTGTTTACGCTATGATTGGCAAGCCGTGGAATGATATTCGCAAAGTATATAATTTCATTGCCGAATCGCCTAATAAAGACAACATCACGTTAGTTGCAACAAGCGCGGAAGATATTATTAGCCTTATTTGCCAAACTCCGTTTACTGCTATGACTATTGCGGAATATTGGCGCGATCAAGGCGAAGATGTTGTCATTATTTTCGACGATTTATCCACGCACGCGCGTTTTTATCGAGAAGTTGGCTTATTAGCACGTCATTTCCCGGCTCGTGAGTCTTACCCTGGTGATATTTTCCATTTGCATGCTCGTCTTCTGGAGCGCGGCGGTAATTTTATTCATCCTGACAAAGGCGAATCCTCCATTACTTGCTTGCCTGTTGGCGAGACTGTGCGCGGAGAATTAACTGGTTACATTGTTTCTAACTTAATTGGTATTACAGACGGCCATCTTCTGTTTGATGAAACTATTTTTAGCCAAGGACGTCGCCCTGCTATCGATGTTTCTTTATCTGTTACTCGTGTTGGTGGACACACTCAAAGTCCTTTAATTCGTGCTTTGCACCGCAAATTAGTGGTTTTAATGAATAAACATGAAGAAGCTCAAGGATACACCCATTTTGGAGCTGAATTACCGGAAGCCATGCAACGCATTCTTGATGCTGGTGATTGTTTGTTAGAGTTCCTTTCACAACCGCTCTTCTTTACTGTTCCCTACTCTGTGCAAGTGGTTTTCTCTGCCATGATTTGGATGGGCTGGATGAATCAGCATAAAACTGAAATCCCCGCTTGGCGAAATAACCTATCTGCTGCCTATAATCAAGATGGAAATAAACAAATACTAGATGCTCTGCTAGAGCCTAAATCATTAGATGAATTTGTCCAAAAACTTGCCGCGAGTCGCGAGCACCTTCTGGGGCTATGCCAGGCGTCCAAGACATAAGCAATGAGATTGTTTTTGTTAAGAACCTTCAGCGGCTAGTTTCGGCCTATGAAGAAATTGCTGTTATGCGCATCGAAAAAGTGCGTCAAAATGTTATTGCCGCCCGTTTTTTTCGCGAAGGTTTGTCTAACGTTTTTTCTGAAATTCAACTCTCCCACCAACGTGACATAGCTGTTCAGCTAGAAAAAAAGAAAAAACATCTTATCCCTCGGCAAGCCGTCGTACTTATATCCACTAACACTCGTTTAGCTGGTTCTATCACCGCTCGAGTTACTCAAAGTTTTATTAAATATGTGAATAGTAATGATGCCGATGCCGTCGTTTTAGGGCAAATTGGTAAAGAATATTTAGCTCAAGCTGGATTTAAGCGCGAAATTGCCTTTTTCCCTCTCTTAAAAGATCAGCCTGATATGGCCGATCTCAAGCCTTTAGTTGATCATATCCTCAAGTATCAAGCTGTTACTGTGTTCTTTGGTCACTTTGAAAATCTCGTGACTCAAAAACCAGCGCAAGTAGAGTTAGGTAGCCGTCAAATATTAGACGAACTTTCTAAAATTACTTCCAAATCACCTAAAAACATTGATACTTACCTTTTTGAGCCGTCTTTAGACGAAATTATTCGGTTTTTTAATGATCAGATCTTCGGCACGCTGGTCAAAATGACCATGAGCGAGTCGTGGTTGTCTTTGCTTGGGTCTCGTATTACTGCTATGGAGCAAGCCTCTGGTAATGTTGTTAAGCGTATTCATGTTCTTGAACAGGAACATCGTCAAGCTGCTCGTCGTTTGCAAAATACTAAGCAGCGCGACCGTCTCAGTGGCATTACTTTATGGCATAATACATAGTATGGAAATCACCGGATACATCACTTCTGTTCAGGGGCAGGTTGCTCGAGTTAAATTTGAAAATCGGCGTCCTACTCGTCATGACATTCTCATTACTCAAAATGACCACCCATCTCTTTTAGAGGTCATTGCTTCTGACACTCCGGAAACATTCTATTGTTTTATCTTAAATCCCGAACATAATCTAGCCCGTGGCGTCGTTGTTAAAAGCCAAGGAGAGTCTCTCATGATTCCTGTTGGGCCAGGTGTTTTAGGTCGCGCCTTTGATATTTTTGGCTCCCCGCACGATGAATTAGGCGAAATTAAAAGCGATCAGCATCGTCCCCTCTTCGCCCCTCGACAACAAAATTTGAATAATATTCAAACTCCCGAAGAAGTCGTTGAGACCGGTATCAAAGCCTTAGATTTTTTTACGCCAATATTTCGTGGTGGCAAAACTGCTTTTGTCGGCGGCGCTGGTGTGGGTAAAACCGTTATTCTAACCGCTATCATCAATCGTCTCGTTGTAGAAGCAAAATCAGATCAGAAAACTGTCGCGGTTTATAGTGCTGTTGGTGAGCGTTCCCGTGAGGCTCAAGAATTACATTCTGATCTAAAAGAGGCCAATGCTTTGCCATATACCAGCCTTATCCTGGGTCAAATGGGCGAAAATCCTGCTTTGCGTTTTCGTACCGCTTATGCTGGTGCGACCATTGCTGAGTATTTTCGGGATGACATGTCCACCAATGTTCTCTTTTTCATGGATAATGTTTATCGCTTTGCTCAAGCTGGCCATGAATTAGCCACTATTATGGGACAAATCCCATCCGAAGATGGTTATCAACCAACTTTGTCCTCGGAAATGGCTGAGCTTAATGAGCGTCTCGTTTCTACAAAAAATGCTAGTATCACCTCCTTTTTAGCCGTTTTCGTTCCGTCCGATGATCTAACTGATTATGGAGTACGCTCTGTCTTCCCTTATATCGATAGTATTATTATCTTGTCTCGTGAAATTTTTCAGTCCGGTCGCTTACCTGCTATTGACCTTTTACGATCTACCTCTGCCGCGCTTAATCCTCTGACCATTGGCGAAAAACACTACTCAACCTATATTCGCGCTAAACAGATTATGGAAAAAGCCACTGATTTAAAGCGTATAGTATCGTTGGTCGGTGAAAGCGAACTTTCTCAGGAAAACCAGTTAGTTTATCGGCGTTCTCAGTTGATTACAAACTTTATGACACAAGATTTGTTCGTTGGCTCAACTATTTCTGAATCAGTCCGAGAGTTTATTGGACGTGAAGAAACCGTCGATGCTATCAGTGATATTATTGACGGTAAATATGACGAATTACAGCCCGATCAGTTACTTTATATCGGTAGTATCAAGAACTTAGGTAAACAAAATAAAGATCTCAAAGAAAAAGCTATTCAGCAACAAGCTGACCAAGAATCAGTCCGCACTTCTTCGTAATTAAGTAACTAGGCCGACAAAAACATTGACCTTATTGTTCCGGCACATCAAGACGCCACGATCAAGTTTAACTTCTTTAACGTGTCGCTTATCTGGTCGGATCATCAAATTATCCTTGATGAGAGAAATAAAATTAGCGTGTTCCGGTAATATATCGAACTTGCCCGCGTCGTTAACCGCACTCAAAGCTACCGCTCTCCCCTCAAACAATACACCTTCCGGAGCTACTACCGACACATCCATTTGGGGATAATCGGCCATTCAAGATTATTATTCAATTACGGAGCCACTGGTACCGTATCTTCAGAACCAGGTACTGGAGTTTCGTCTAACATCATTGGTGGTACTTCTTCCCCACCCATATCTTGTGGTACTACTGGCGTTGGAGTCACTTCAGCATCGCTAGTCGTAATTCTAACTGGCACAACATCAAGAATCATATCGCGGTCAGAATCATATAAAATTGCTCTCTTTTCCGTGATAATCAAATGATCACCGTTTTTTGCCGGCTTATAAAATTCATTTGAAGCCTTTAATTTTTCTACATCCGTAATCGTTGCCACTGTCGGAGCTGGGTCAGTTGGAATATCCAAATGACGTCGTACTTTTGCCAAAATCTCTTCTGCCAAAGCCGATCCAGCTTGCTCCGAATTCTGTTTAGCAGCCTGTAACTCATTCGCAGTTTGCTCTAATTGCTGTTGCACTGTTCGGCGATCTTTTTCTGCCTTAACGAACATAACGACAACTGCAATAATTGCAATTAAAAGCACGATATTTAGAAAACGTGCCATTCCGCCTCCGCGTTTGCGCGGCATACGAGTTTCTTTTGGTGTAATAGTAGATGGTTTTTCATTCATACTCACCATCATACCAAACTTATCCTAAGACTGTAAATGCACAACTTTAACCTGTTCTTCTAACCAATCCAGCGCCTTCTGGCTACGCAATGATCCAGTGACATGACGACGCAATTCATCCGTATCCACTTCTTCTGCCGCTTGTTTAATATTCTTATATCTCGCTAAATATTGATCGATTTGTTTGCCCACTTCTTTTTCATCCGCTTCAATTTTCTGTTCTTCTACAATTTGTCGAATCGCTAAGTTAGCTCTCACTGCTTTTTCCGCTGTTTCTCGTAAGCTTTCACGAACTTCAGCCAAAGTTTTCTTTTGTTGCGCCAAATAATCATCCAGTGTTTTCTGCTGATATGCCAACATTTGCGCTAATTCATACAATCTCCGGTCAATCTCCGCATTCACTAAAGATTCTGGTAAGGGGCCAAATTTAGATGATTCAACTAATTTATCTAATATTTCCCCACGTAAACGCTCGGACTCCTTCTGTTCTTTTTCAGTAGTCAAATTTTTCTGTAATTCTGATCGCAATTGCTCCAAAGTCTCAAACTTACCCACTTTTTGCGCAAACTCATCATTTAATTCCGGGATCACCCTTTTTTGCACAGCATGCACTTTAACTTGAATTTTTGCGGTTTTATTACGCAAATTCTCTTGCGCGAAGTCTTCTGGAAAAGTAATTTCAAACTCTTTTTCTTGTCCCGCTGTTACACCTAAGAGCTGATCTTCGAATCCGGGTACAAAATGCCCCTCCCCTAAATGCACCGGATGATTTTTGCTTTCCCTATTCTCAATAATTTGACCATCAACCGAAACCGCAAAATCAATCACAACTGTGTCATTCTTTTCGGCCGGACGAGTCACTTCTAAATGAGTACTACGCATTTTCGCTAAATACTGTAATTCTTCAGTTACTTTATCGTCGGTAACTGTAGCTTTTCGTTTCTCAGCCTTTATTTTGCTGGGATTACCTAAAGTAACTTCCGGCATTACATCAACAATGCTTTCAAACTCAATCCCTTCCGTTATTGACGCCTTGGTCACAGTCGTTGCTGGTTGTCCTAATGCTTCTACGTCTTTCGCTACCACTGCTTCCACAAACATTTGTGGAATTGCCTTATCTAAAGCCTGATTTACAACCGCTTCTTGGCCTAAGGCATCCGCTGCCACCTTAACTGAGGCCTTTCCTGGTCTAAATCCTTTAATCGGGTGTTTCTTAGATAATTGTCTGGCTGCTTTTTCCAAGAACGGCGCAAAATCCTCCGCTCCAGCCTTAATTTGTACTTTTACTTGCGATTTATCCGCAATCGGTTCAATCAAAATATCCATAACTTACAGCAATGGCGCAATAATCAAAGCCACGATACTCATTAACTTAATCAAGATATTTAACGCTGGGCCCGCTGTATCCTTAAATGGATCACCAACTGTATCGCCAATTACGGCTGCTTTATGCACATCTGATCCTTTTCCACCTAAATTACCGGCTTCCACATATTTCTTTGCGTTATCCCAAGAACCTCCGGCGTTGGCCATCATAACCGCTAATAAGAATCCCGTTACAATACCGCCAGCTAATAATCCACCTAACGCTTCCGCTCCTAAGGTAAATCCAACTACTACTGGCACTAAAATCGCCAAAATACCAGGTAATACCATTTCATGTAACGCTGCTGTGGTAGCAATATCCACACTTTTCCCATAATCAGGCTTGTTTTGTCTCTCCATAATCCCCGGGATTTCTCTAAATTGACGTCGTACTTCTTCTACCATTTTCATAGCTGATTTTCCGACCGCTTCCATCGCAAAAGCCGAAAAGATAAATGGCAAAGTGCCACCTAAGAATAATCCCACCATAATTTTAGGCTGCATGACGTCAATCATCGAAATATGAGCCATTTCCTTGAAGCTCACCAATAACGCTAATGACGTTAATGCTGCTGATCCAATCGCAAAACCTTTACCAATTGCAGCCGTTGTATTTCCCACTGCGTCTAACGATTCCGCTCTTTGACGAGTTTCACTTCCCATACCAGCCATTTCAGCAATTCCCGCCGCATTATCAGCCACAGGGCCATATGTATCTGAAGCCAATGTAATTCCTAAAGTTGATAACATTCCCACTGCTGCAATCGCAATTCCATACATGCCATCCAGCCAAAATGACAGCAAAATTGCCGCCACTACCACTAATATCGGTACTGCTGTCGACATCATTCCTAACGCCAACCCACTAATAATATTTGTTGCTGGGCCAGTTTGAGCTGCTTCTGCTACTTTTCGAGTCGGGGTTTTTTCGTGACTCGTGTAATATTCCGTCACTAATCCAATTGCCACCCCCGCCACTAATCCCGTCACTACTGCCCAAAACTTCGACCAATCATTTGCAAATAGGTGATTAGTCCACCACCAGCTACCTAAAATCATCACTACTCCCGCTAAAATAGTTCCTTTATTGAAACTACTGCTAATTTTATGCTCGTCATTCGTTCTGACAACCGAAATACCAACTAAACTTGCAACTACCCCAATTGCTGCTAAACCAAGCGGATAAATCGCTCCTGCATCCGCAAATGTTTTCAAAGCTACCGATGAAATACCAAGTACCATTGCGGCGATCAAAGTATCCACATAACTTTCAAACAAATCTGCTCCCATACCAGCCACATCGCCTACGTTATCACCAACATTATCGGCAATTACAGCTGGATTACGAGGATCATCTTCTGGAATTCCTTTTTCTACCTTACCCACTAAATCGGCACCTACATCCGCTGCTTTGGTGTAAATTCCACCACCGACTCGTGCAAATAAAGCTACTGCCGATGCTCCAAAACCAAATCCATACACTAAACTTGGGTTTCCCGTCCAAATCCAAAGCAAAGTTACGCCTAATAATCCTAGACCTACTACTGACATTCCCATAACCGCTCCTGAGCTAAAAGCAACTGATAATCCTTGTGCTACACCCTTTTTCGCTGCTTCCGCCGTACGAACGTTCGCTAATGTCGCAATTCTCATACCAATATTTCCGGCCACCACTGATAACACTGCTCCAATTAAGAACGAAATAATCGTTTCGTTGGCCACTGTCTGCTCTGGCGTGCCCCAGAAACGAGTTAACCATAACAATGCCGCTGCTACCGCGACCACAATCACTAACACCCGATATTCTCGGTTTAAGAAGGCCATCGCGCCTTCTCTGATTGCATTTGCAATGCCCTTAGCCTCTTGGTTTTCTACCTTGCGGCTTGTTATTGACTTAGCTTGCCAGGCGGCATAGCCCAAAGCTAATACCCCCGCGGCTAGAATCCATGTTTCGTACTGCATAAGGTTTTACTAATTAAACAAAAGGTAATTGCCTATTATGTAGCTCGGTTAGCCATTTTTGGCAAGGAGCTAATCTACTTTTCTTCTCCTGTCGTCACTTCTTCTGTCTCCGGTGTTATTTCGGTGGCCTGATGTTCTGTTTCCGTTTCCGTCACTACTTCATCGGGACTAGCTCCAGCTTCAACTGCACTGGCCTCTTCTCCCATTTTTACTATATCAATTCTCCAACCGGTTAATTTAGCGGCTAAACGCACATTTTGGCCTCTTTTACCAATAGCCAAACTCAATTGTTGTTCATCTACATGTGCCACTGCTCGTTTTTCTTCTTCGAATAAATCAACCGCAATCACTCGTGCCGGAGACAAAGAATTGGCTATATATCGCGCTGGATCATCATTCCATTGAATAATATCAATTTTTTCTCCGGACAATTCCGCGATAATAATTTGAATTCTAGTTCCGCGCTGTCCAATACAAGCTCCGACCGGGTCGATTCCTTCTTCTTTAGCCGAAACTGCCACTTTTGAGCGTTCTGACGCTTCGCGTGCAATGCCCTTGATTTCAACGCTACCCGCAAAAATTTCCGGTACTTCCAACTCAAATAAACGCCGCAACATACCTGGATGGCTGCGAGACAACACTATTTCCGGCCCTCTGGCTGATAATTGGACTTTAACTACATATACCCGAATTCTTTGGTTAACACGGTACCGTTCGCCACGTACTTGCTCACTTGGGAATAATATTCCGGTCGTTCGGCCAATATCGACAAACACTGTATCACCTTCAATCCGCTGGACGATACCCGAAATAATTTCTCCTTCTTTATCTTGATATTCAGTATAAATTGCTTCTCTTTCCGCTTCTCTGATTCTTTGAATAATAACCTGTTTGGCTGTTTGAGCGGCCACACGGCCATAATTTGGATCTTTTGGTGTAACTTCTATCACATATTCTTTGCCTATTTCCGCCTCAGGATCATTTTTCTTAGCTTCTTCTAAAGTAATTTCCGCTGCTGGATTTTCCAGAGCCTCATCTTCCACTACTGTTGTAACTTGAAAAATTCGAGACGAACCATCTTCTTCATTAAATTCAGCTCGAATATCTTGCCCTTTTTCGCCATAATCTTTGCGATATGCGGCCGTTAATGACGCTTCAATCGTTTCCAAAACCTTGTCTTTACTAATTCCTTTTTCAGCCACAATTTGGTCAATCGCGCTGCCAAAACTTAGTTCGTCTTCCATAATTAGCTTAATTAACAATTAATCTCACCTGGGTAAAAAAATCCCGCGGTCTCACCGCGGTAATCTGATACTTTTACTATACTCTTTCTGCCCCTATTTTGTCAATAATTTAAATTGCGTCCTGAATATGCTCCCATAACCACTGCCCTTCTCTTTTACTTGCCCCTATAACGTCAATTCGCACCTCTCCCCAATATCCTTTCGCCTGCTGATAAGCATAAACTGCTCGTTTCAACTTATTCTGTTTCGCCTGATTTACGCTGTCCAAAGCATCTCCGTACCTGCTATTGCTCCTTATTCTCACTTCCACAAAAACCAATGTCCCTCCGTCTCGCATAATTAAATCAATTTCCCCTAAACGACATCGCCAATTGCACGCCACATATTGGTATCCTTTCCGCTCCAAATATTGCCGCGCTAAATCCTCGCCCGCTTGACCTATATCCTGGGTCTTGCCCATGTCATTAAACTTTTGCGCATATCAATTACTATCACGACAATCAGGGCTAATCCAGCAATTATTCCCCAATCACTCCATGCTAACGGTACCGTTTCAAACCAACGTTGAAACATCGGTACATATAAAGCCACACATTGTAAGGCCAAAGAAAAGGCAGCCGAAATCAATAGCCATGGATTTCCTCGCCACCCTTGTTTGAAAAATGATACTTGTAATGATCGATAACTCCACGTTGAAAGCAGACACGCCACCGCTACAAACGTAAAAATCATTGTCCGAATATAATTAAGCTCAATGTTTGTTTGTTGGACTAAGTACCAATATAAGCCAATCGCTCCTATCGTCAGCGCTAATCCCGACAAGAGCATATGCCAGCTAATTTCTTTGTTTAATAGAGGCGCTTGCGGATTTTCCGGTTTACGCTGCATAACCCCGCGTTCTGCCGGTTCCATGGACAAAGCTAAATCCGACGTGCCGTCAGTTACCAAATTAATCCACAAAATTTGGGCGGGCACCATTGGTAACGGCAATTTCATTGCTAAACTAACCACAAAAATCGCAACTTCCGCGATATTCGTCGATAACAGAAAAGTAATCACCTTCCTAATATTGTCTCGAATTACTCGTCCTTCCTTTATTGCCGCCACAATCGTCGCAAAGCTGTCGTCTAAAAGCACTAAATCAGCCGCATCTTTTGCAATATCTTTGCCTGAGCCCATTGCTACGCCAATATCAGCGCTTTTCAAAGCCACTGCGTCATTTACTCCATCTCCGGTCATTGCCACTATCTCGCCTCGCTTTTGTAGTGCTTTTACGATTCTCTGTTTATCAATTGGGTTAACTCGGGCGAACACTGTTATTTCATCAATCCTGTCTTCCAGCTCACGGTCACTCATGCTTTCCAGGTCAGAGCCATCTAATACTTTTTCATCGTTAACGCTTAATCCTACTAATCTCGCAATTCCACGCGCTGTTATCGCATAATCACCCGTAATAATTTTTACCGCTACTCCTGCCGCCTGACTTTCCGCAATTGCCCGGGTTACCTCTGGCCGGATCGGATCACTCATTGTTAAAATGCCCAAAAAGGTTAAATCATGCACATCACCGCGCGTAATGGCCGATTG
The DNA here is from genome assembly GCA_964610055.1 of uncultured Candidatus Saccharibacteria bacterium. Lineage (GTDB taxonomy): Bacteria > Patescibacteriota > Andersenbacteria > UBA10190 > UBA10190 > CAZSUC01. Next base: position 204,089 of record CAZSUC010000001.1, read on the forward strand.
GCGTATGTTTTTCCGCATCGCTATGCCAATAATCCTGTCTCCTTGGTCAGCGTGTTGTCGCCATTCTGCTTGGATTTCATGCCGACGTCGATCACTTAATTCCTCTTCTCCCTCTAATCCCATGATTTTTGCGCTTCTTTCCAGTAAAATTTCAGGCGCTCCTGTTACAAAAAGAATTTGTGCTGGATTTGTCGGGTGATTATATAAACTAGCAGCGTATTTCCAATGCGAATCAAACGCTAAAGCATCTCTTTTTTGCCATTTTCGCTTTAATTCTGCCGTATCATACCCCAATCCTTGTACAAATTCAGATATTCCTCTTTCCGTAGCCGATCCTAGTTCTGTGGTTGCACCTAAAGCTAATCCCAAGGCAAACATTGGTATTTCTGGTTTTTTTATTTCCTTCCCTGCTAGAAATTTTGTCCCATCACTGCCGTAAAATGCCTCTGGCTTAATATGCCCTAGGGTTAAAGTGCCTGTTTTATCAGTACATATTACTGTTGCTGCTCCCAGTGATTCTCCAGCCGCTAATTCTCGCACTAATCCGCGTTGCTTTAATATTCTGCTTACCCCAATTGTTAGTGCGACTGTCAAAATAACCGTTAAATCTTCCGGAATCGCGCTTACAATCAATGCCACCGCTGTTCTAATACTAGTTGTCCAATCATTTTGTCCAATTAAACTAATCCCCATTACGACTAAAACTAATCCAACTGTTATCCATGCAATCATCATGCCTGTTTGATTTAGCTTTTTCCGTAACGGTGAAACCGGAGAGCTTTGTGTCTTTAACATTTGTGCGATCTTACCAAACTCTGTCCTGGCTCCTGTTTGTGTGACCACCGCCCATCCCTGCCCTTCTGTCACTGTTGTCCCCAGAAACACCATATTAGCTCTATTTCCTAATGGTGACCGATTAATCAGCGTGTGAATATTTTTATCAACATCGTCAGCCTCGCCAGTTAACGCACTCTCTTTCATACGTAATCCCTGACTCGTAATTAAACGCGCGTCAGCGGGAATTCTTTCTCCAGCTCGAAAACCAATAATATCGCCCGGAACTAAATTAATCGCATTAATTTGTTTTACTTTTCCGTTTCTCTTAACGCGCGCTGTTTGTCGTAAATGTTTTCTTAATCGCTCTAATGTCCTTTCCGTCCGCCACACTTGCACATATGAGAGAGAGGTATCCAGCATGATTGCTAATCCAATAATTATCGCATCCCCCACGCGATTCATGACTAGCGAGATTATGGCAGCTGCTGTCAAAAACAAGACTAATCCGTCCTTAAAACGATCTAAAAAAATAAATATCGGAGACCGTGTCTTGTGCTGCGGAATTACATTTAATCCAAATGTTATTTGTCTTTTTTGCGCTTCCGATTCTGATAAACCATTATCTGTCCGTACTCGCCAAGATTTTGTCACCTCTTTAATTGGTAATAAATATGCTGGCTTCATCGCCCCTAAAAGATCAGATTCATTGCGACGATAATTGCTTGTGCTTAATACATGACCTGACATATGCTTATTCTAACATGCCCAAGCTTAATCGACATGAATCAGAGCGCTATATTTTTTCGGACTTTATTCGTCTGATAGTCACAATTATTATCGTTAGTATTTTTATTGTGATCATGCGCAATAGTGAGCAGCATTACCGTATTGTGGAACAATGGTTTAGCTCCAGTGATACAGCCAGTGACACAACTTCTGCTCCTACAAACACTATAGAAGCTACCGCCGAGCCTACAGTTACTCCTGAATCTGAATAGCCGCGTATACGGTTAGTCCGAATGCTATTACCCCTGGCTGCCGCAAAAAATAATAATCAAAAAACAACAATGGTAGTAAAGCTGCCAAAAACCATTTTTCTCTTGGGTTAATTTTAATGAACACATAAATTACCCCTAGAGTGAACACTAAAAATTCAAGCCATCCAAGCTCGATTAACATTAATAATGGAACCGAATGTACTGGCTCTATTTCCCAGTCAGCATATTTAACGTCTTCTTTGTTCCACAAGTCGTACAAGTAATTTTCGTATTGACCTGGGCCAATACCAAATAAAGAGTGATCTCGTAAAAATATTGCTTGTGCCGCATCGATTCCTTTTAATCGTGCCGCAACTGCTTGGTCTTCAACGTCTTTCATCCTGCCTGCTACTAACGGTAATAAAACAAGTAAAATTAAACCTATAATACCCGTCATCTTTATAAAATCTTTTCTTTGCAGTTTATTTTTTTGTAATATCAGCAAACATATTCCTGCTATAACTAATCCGATCCAGCCACTGCGGGAGAATGTCAGAAAAATGCCTAAGGATAAAATTGGTAAAGTTAAAAAATCATAATTACGCACTTGCCCGCGTCGATATATAAGCACTAAGTTTGCCACCACTCCTAACAGCAATGCTCCCGCTAAAATATTCGGATGCGCATCTGGTCCGTAAGCACGAATTAATTTCAACGATGTTTCTGGCATTAAAAACTTAGCTACTCCAGCTATGTCATTCCGAAGTAATGATTCACCGATTTTCTCAAAACCCAAGTTTCTTTGCCAGGAAAACTGCAGCACCCCCCATATAGACTGCAAGACAGAAATTAAAACTACAGTTTGTAACACCAATTCTTTGCCGGTACTTTTAATAGTAAATTTTAATAATGGCCAAGACGCTAAAGCCATCAAATAAAGCATAAAAACTCTCCAGGCTTGATGACTTGGCTGATTAGAAAAAAAGGAAATTAACAAAAGAATGATTACGCTAATTGTCCAAGATAACGTCAACAAATTTTTTGAACAATGTATGTACACATCATTGAACACATACAAAATCAAAAGAACACATACATAAATAGTCCCCCAAAAGTTCCATGCCTGACCCCAAAAATGACTCAAATTAGGGGAGTGGATCATTAGCGACAGCGGTAACAATGTCAGCGCTAAGGCAGTAATAATTAAAGTATTAAATCTCATCATTAAAGTATTATTCTAAAATCGCATGTTAGCCAACCGCCTATTGTCATCCTCATATGCTCGGGATATACTATCCCTACTTTTCATTCCGGGCCCATAGCTCAGTTGGTAGAGCGCTTCCATGGCATGGAAGAGGTCAGCGGTTCGAACCCGCTTGGGTCCACCGAGTTATTGGGCCTGTAGCTCAGCTGGTAGAGCGCCACATTCGCATTGTGGAGGTAAGCGGTTCGAGTCCGCTCAGGTCCACACGGAGCGTAGCGCAGTGGCTAGCGCGCAGCGTTCGGGTCGCTGAGGTCGTGGGTTCAAATCCCACCGCTCCGACACAAAATGGAAAAACAAAAATGTGTAAATCGTTTGACGATTATTAAAAGACCCGCTTTTTTAAGCGGGTCTTTTAACTTTAAGCTGGTGTTAAGCTTTCTTCTTCGTTTTTTCTGCTTTCTTTTTGGTCTTTTTCTTTTCTTTCACTTCTTCTTTTTCTTCCTTCTTTTCTGTTAAAGCAGTAACACTCAAACCTAGACGATGTTCACGTGGCTCCAGAGAAATAATGCGAAACTCTTGCATCTTGTTAGCATGTAAGACAGTGCTTGGTTCGTTGCGAGACTCCTCAGGTAACTCGGAGATATGAACTAACCCGTGAATATCATTATCTAACTTTACGAATCCACCAAAAGGAGTAACCTTCAAAACTTCTCCCTCAACAATGTCTCCCACCTTATACTTGTTCTCAACTTCATTCCAAGGATCATCGCGTAATTGCTTTATCGAAAGTGAGATGCGTAACCCATCTACTCCGATGACTTTAGCTTTAACTTTTTCATTAACCTGAACAATATCGGCTGGGTTATCAATTCTTTGCCAGGCTAATTCTGAAATGTGAACCAGTCCCTCTAGCTCTTGGTCATCCACTTCAAACTTAACAAAGACTCCAAAATCAGCTACACCGCTAACTGTTCCTTCAATAACACTGCCTTCTTTAAGCTTTCCTAAAATCTCACTTAACTCATCTCCAATTGCCGCCTTCTCGGAAAGAATCAATTTCTCGCCATCTCGTTCCGCGGTGATCACTTTAACTTTGAATTGTTGCCCAACGTAACTCTTTAAGCGATCCAAAATTTGGTTTCGATCACCACCCTCAACTCGGGGATAGTGATCAGGAGCTAATTGCGAAACTGGTAAGAATCCCATCACGCCATTAACTCGCATAATGAGTCCACCTTTATTAGCGTCTAAGACATCGGCCATAAAGATATCGCCTTCACCTAATTTTCGCTCTAGCTCTTCCCAGCTACGTTCTCTGGTTGCTGATCGTAATGATAATTCTATGTATCCATCTTCATTTTCGACATCAGTAATTGTTGCCTGAATTGGATCACCAATCTTGGCGGTTTTGTAAGTATCTAGATCGTCAAACAATTCACGACCATAAATAACGCCAACGCCAAAATTACCTAAATCCAGGTACATGACATTCTTACCTTTGTCTAAAATGTGCCCAGTCACAATTTCACCTGTTACTGGTGTTTGCAGAAGATCATCATGCTCTTCCACTAATTTATCCATTGCGCCGGACTTTATCTCTTGCCCCTCTTCTTTATTAATAGTTAAGTTTTTCATATGGCCTAGATAATGCCACATAACTAGTCCCTATGCAAGTTATATTATCTAGTTATTGCGTTAACCCCCAAAGACCGTGTATTCTTCTTTCATGCATATAACTTGGCACGGACAATATACTGTCAAAATTCAAACTAATGACACTACTCTAATCTTAGATCCTTATTCTCCTGCGACCGGGTTAAATCCCTTTCGTAGCCGAGCCGATATTGTTGCTCTAACTAACCCATCGGATCCTGACATGTCTCACTTGCCGGGTATTCAAGGTGAGCTGCAGATCATTAATACTCCTGGCGAATATTCTTTACGAGGACTCACTCTTAACGCCATCAGCTGGCACGACGAAAACAACAATCAACATAGTCTGCATCTTTGGAATATCGAACAGATGACTATTTTGCATCTCGGAGCATTAAATCGAGAGCCTACTGATACTGAACATCAGCAGTTAGAAAAAACTGACATTGATATTCTTCTGTTACCTATTGGCAATGGCAATGGTTTGTCTACTAAACAAGCTCTACACATCCTCACCATGATTGAACCTCGCATAGTTATTCCTATTCACTATGCTCTTCCTAAGCTATCAGAAAAGTTAGACCCGGTTACTCAATTTGCTGAAGAGATGGGTGTTAATCCAAAGCACGTTGAAAGTAAAGTCATCCTGAAGGCTAATAAACTTCCTCAAGACGAAATGAACGTTATTTTGCTCGCCCCGTAAAAAAGCCTATAATAAGGATGTGATAAAACGCATCCGCTCCAAAATTGAATATTTACGTACGCAACCCGAACCAGTTCGTCTCCGGGCTGCCACTACTTGGACTATTGTTTCTGGCAGTATTATCTCTTTGCTCTGGGTTACTCTCTTATTACCTATGGAGATTAAGCATAATCGCAATAGTCACCAAGCCAGTGACACTACTGCTCCTAAAAGTAGCGTTGCTGGTATAATTACATCCGCCACTCCCACTCCTTTAATTACCAGTAATCGTTTTGTTACTCAGCCTAACTCTGTTCTTAAGACGACCTCGTCCATAGCCCCGTCTATTCCTTCTGTTGTCTTGCCGACACCATCAGCTTCTCCTGAACCAAATTTTATTCCCGTTGCCACGCCTCAATAAATCTGCTTGCGGTCATACCCTGAATCCAGATATGATAATATCCTAGGATTTTAGCCGTTGTCTTTTACTATTATGTCTACAAAATCAGATCAAACTGCTCCCGATAATATTGGTAAGCTAATTAAACAGGGGATTACTGAGCAAATTCAAACTAGCTATTTGGATTACGCCATGAGTGTTATTGTTCAGCGCGCTTTACCTGATGTGCGTGACGGTTTAAAGCCAGTCCAAAGACGTGTCCTTTATTCTATGTGGAAGCAAGGACTTCGTTCTAGTTCTCGATTTCGTAAGTCAGCTCATGTCGTTGGTGATGTAATTGGTAAATACCATCCGCATGGAGACATGGCTGTGTACGATGCCTTAGCTCGTTTAACTCAAGATTTCTCTTTACGTTATCAACTCATCGCCGGGCAAGGTAACTGGGGAAGTATTGACGGTGACTCACCAGCTGCTATGCGTTATACCGAAACAAAGCTCGCCAAAATCTCCGATGAGATGATGCAGGACATCGAAAAAGAAACGGTAAACATGAGAGACAACTACGATGGTACTCGCAAAGAACCTGTCGTTCTGCCCTCTCGACTGCCTCAATTTTTAATCAACGGAACTCTCGGCATTGCTGTCGGCATGGCCACAACCTCACCTCCTCATAATCTGAATGAAGTTTGCGATGCCTCCATCCATTTAATTGATCATCCTGATGCCACGATTGATGATCTAATGAAGTTTGTGCAAGGGCCGGATTTCCCAACTGGCGGCGCTATCTATAATAAACAAGAAATTCGCCAAGCCTACACTACCGGTAAAGGTAGTATTGTTATGCGCGCTTTGGCTGATATAGAAGAGTATAAAACTGGAACTCATCGCATTATCGTGCGTCAAATACCTTACATGGTTAATAAAGCCATGTTGATTTCCAAGATTGCTGAACATGTTAAAAATAAACGTATCGAAGGTATCAAAGACATTCGCGATGAATCCGATAAAGATCAGGCTATCCGTATCGTCATTGAACTGAAGAAAGATGCATATCCGAAAAAAGTTTTAAATCGTCTTTTCTCTTTAACTGACCTTCAGAAAACATTTCATGTAAACATGATTGCTTTGGTCGATCATGGACAACAACCCAAACTCTTATCTCTCAAAGAAGCTTTACAAGAACATATTCTTCATCGACAAGATGTTATTGTCCGACGTACTCAATATGATTTAGATCGAGCTCGTGAACGTGCTCATATTTTAGAAGGTTTGAAGAAAGCTCTTGATCACATTGATGAAATAATTGCCACCATCAAACGTAGTCGCACTCGCGAAACCGCTCACTTGAATTTACGCAAAGATTTTCGTTTGTCTGATGCCCAAGCTACTGCCATTCTTGAGATGCGCCTTCAAACTCTGTCTGGATTAGAGCGTAAAAAAATTGAAGACGAGCTCAAAGAAAAGAAGCGTTTAATCAAAGAATACGAAAGCATTCTTAAAGATCCTAAAAAAGTCTTAGCGATTATTAAATCTGATTATCAAGATATAAAAAAATTATACGGCGATGAAAGACGTACACGAGTCTTTGCCCAGCCAGTTGGAGAGTTTTCACAAGAGGATTTAGTACCTGACGATCCTACTATTGTTACTGTCACTCGTGGTGGTTATGTTAAACGTTTAGCCACGTCCTCTTATCATGTCCAAGGTCGCGGTGGTAAAGGTGTTCGGGGAATGACAACAAAAGAAGAAGACATGGTAGATATCTTCTTAGCTGCCACCACACACGCTGAATTACTCTTTTTCACTAATCAAGGTCGCGTCTTCTCTATTCGGGCTTACGAAATACCCGCGAGCACACGTCAGACAAAAGGTCAGGCCTTACCTAACTTCTTGGAATTAGCTACTAATGAAAAAGTTACCGCAGTCCAAGCCTTGCCTGCTGATGTTAGTGACGCCGCGTATCTATTTATGACTACTCGTAATGGTCTAGTTAAAAAAACAGCACGTGAAGATTTTGCTAATATTCGTCGTTCTGGATTAAAAGCAATCACCTTAAAATCAGGTGACGCCTTAGAATGGGTATCTATGTGTTCTGGGCAAGACGAAGTTATGATTGTTACAAAACGCGGTGCTTCTATCCGCTTCTCAGAAAAGAACGTACGTTCCATGGGTCGTACCGCTGCTGGTGTACGCGGCATCAATCTGAAAAAGAGCGATGAGGTCGTCGCCATGCACATTATTCCTAAAAGCCAGGCCGGAGCCAAAGAATTAATAGTGATCTCTGAAGAAGGATTTGGAAAACGCACTGACATTAAAGCATATCGCCAGCAAGGACGCGGTGGCTCCGGAATCAAAGCTGCAAAAGTAACTTCTAAAACTGGACCAATCGTTAATGCTGCTATTGTGCCTAGTACTAATATCAAAAACACTGACTTATTTATCATCTCCACTAAAGGGCAAGTGATTCGTATTGATGCCGGCAATGTTAGTAAACTACGTCGTGATACTCAGGGTGTTCGAGTTATGCGACCATCCGTTCATAGTGGTAAAATTTCAACCTTTACTCTTTGGGCTGAAGAAGAGGAATAATCATTACAAAAGCGGCCTCAGATTCTTGTTTCATTGCCGCTTCAAATTGTGCTAAATTAGTGGTATGGAAAACTCCACATCATCCTTCATCCGGCCTGATGAATTTTGGCGCAGTTTGGGATTACAAGCCGGACAAACAGTTGTGCATCTTGGCTGCGGCGCTGGGTTCTATCTAATTCCAGCTGCAAAATTAGTTGGTCGCATGGGCAAAGCTATTGGCATTGATTTGATGCCTAATATGCTGGCTGAAACTGAGAACCGAGCTCGTCGAGAAAATATTAGCGATATTATTCAAACTATTCGGGCTAATCTTGAAAACCCATCCGGTAGTACATTATCTAATGACGTTGCTGACTGGGTTTTAGTAGCCAATATCTTGCATCAATCTAATCCGGAAGCAATCTTAACCGAAGCTAAGCGCTTAGCCAAAGATACTGGTAAAATTGTTGTTATTGAATGGGATGTTATTGCTACTCCGCTTGGCCCTCCTCCTAGTCGTCGCATTCCAAAAGATCAAGTAAAATCCGTTGCTGTATCCTTAGGTCTTAATCCTATCCAAGACTTTTCTCCTAGTCCTTATCATTACGGTATTATCTTTACTGAAAAAGCTTAATTATGGTTAGATCCTTCCGTCGCCATCTGTCCCTATTGTTACTTGTTATTATAAGTGCCTTTTCCCTAACCGGGTTTGGTTGTCGTGAAAAATCAATTATTTCCAATGGCGGATCTATAACTGTTTGGGGGTTATGGCAAAGCAGTGAAGCCATGGAACCTGTACTCGAAGCTTTTGAATCCGAAACAGGTATTACTGTTAATTACAAACTAATTGATTCGGTCTCTTCTTACGAGCAGCAGCTTTTAGAAGCCTTAGCTGAAAACCAAGGACCAGATGTCTTTGTCATTGATCATACTTGGGTTGACGACAAAATGTCTCTCATAAGCCCTGCATCTGATAGTATCGTTACCGCTCGGCAAGTTGAGGACGAGTTTGTTGATGTTGTTGCTGATGATGTGATTCGTAATGGCCAAGTCTACGCTCTGCCAACCTCAGTCGATACTTTAGTCATGTATTACAACAAAGACATTCTGAACTCTAATAGTATTGCTCAAGCCCCGAAAACATGGACTGATTTTCAAGAAATGGTCGAGCGTATCACTAGCGTTGATCGTCTTGGTAATTTGCAACAAAGCGCTGCCGCTCTTGGGACGGCTGCTAACATTAATCGCGCTTCTGATATTCTCGAACTCTTGCTTATGCAGAGTGGTCTTCCTATCTATAACGAAAGCCAGTCAGAAATCCAAATCAATAATGAAGTCGGGCAACGCGCCTTAACTTTTTATACTGATTTTGCTAATAAATCCAAAAGCGTTTACACCTGGAATCTCCAATCCGATTATTCTATCGATGCTTTTGCGGAAGGAGACACTGCGGTGATGTTTAATTATTCCTATCACGTCTCTACGGTCAGTGCGAAAAATCCTCGCTTAAACTTTGCGATTGCGCCTATGCCGCAAATCGCGGGAACCGCCGACACTAATCGCGTTAATTTTGCTTCTTACTGGCCTTTCGTTGTCTCTAAGCAATCTCAAAATCAAACCGCCGCCTGGCAATTTATTCGATATCTAACCAACGCCAACGCTTCCCAAACAATCAATGCCGCTATTAGCGCGCCTCCTGCCCGCCGGGATTCCGTGGTACAATTTCAGAATGATTCGGTTTTGGGCGTCTTCTCTGAACAATCACTTACTGCTGCGACTTGGCGTCGTAAGGCAGGTACCGCTGTTGATTCAATCTTTAATACTGCCATTGATGATGTGGCTAACGGTTCAGCCACTGTTGCTGATGCCATCCGGCGCGCTGAAGAGCAGCTAGATAATTTATATGAATAAAACTTTTATCAAAAAAATAACACTTATATTGCTGGTAATAGTTTTTGTTCCTTTTTATGTTTACGCTCAAAGTCAAACTGGCATTCAAAATCCTATCGCGGGAGGAGCCGATACGATTGACGATCTGATCACCAATGCCATTCAATGGATGCTTAGTATTATTGGTCTTCTGTCTGTCTTAGCTATAGTCGGTGCCGGCATAATGTATGTGACTGCTTTCGTTGACGAAGGTCAGACCCAAAAAGCCAAAAAAATTCTCATCTGGGCTATTGTTGGGCTCATTTTAGCTGGAGCTTCTTATGCGATTTTGAGTCTTGTTAGCACAAAAATTCTTAATACTAGCACAAATAATAGCCAAAATACTTCGTTAAGAATTATTCATATATCCTCTCCTTTTACGATGCACCCTGCCTTAGCCAGTGATTCTGATTCAGAATCAAGTTTTCAATCAGGGCTAGACAAAGCTCAAGCAGTCGATACTATTGTTGGCGGAAATTCTATTGACAGTATATTGAAAAGAACTATTTCAACAATATTGGCATATGCCGCCGTCATTGGTGTCCTTGCTGTTGTTATTGGCGGCATAATGTACATTACGGCTTTAGGCGATGATCAAAAAGTATCACGCGCCAAAAATATTATTAAATATGCTTTGATTGGCCTGCTCATTTGTGGCAGTGCCTTTGCTATCGTTCTTACTGTTGATCTCGTTATCTAACTATGCTCAAACAAAGTTACATTATTGCCATGCTTATCTCTTTAGGAGTAGTATTTTCGGGCTATTCTTTTGCTTATGCCCAACTCTCATCAAGTTTTCAAAGTGTAAAAGACATTCAACAGGAAAACGGAGTTAAAACTGAAATTAATGATATTGGAGATGTTATTTTAGGCATCACAAAAGTGATCTCTTATTTAGGCATTATCATTTCCGCTGTTGTTATTGTCTGGGGAGGGATTCACTACATTATTTCTATTGGCGATGACACTAAAATTGCAACCGCTAAGCACACTATTATGTATGCGGTTATTGGTTTGATAGCAGTTGGCTTAGCTGGCCTTCTAGTTAACGTCGTTGTTAATCTTTTTGCAGCAAATTAATCATTATGAAAATTACTTCAAAATTACGTTCTCTTACTTTTCCGGTTTTATTTATTCTACTTCTGCTTAATGTCTTCACTGTTGTTCCTAGCGCTTTTGCTTCCGACTCTTTTACTGGCGGATTTCATCCTTTATCTAATGATGATTGCGAAACAGCCGGATTAGGTTGTGAATCAAATGATGACGTTTATACTCTTGCCACGGTAATTGGCAACATCCTTAATACCAGTCTGATTCTTGTTTCAATTGCGGCCATCATTGTCATTATCATTGGCGGTGTTTATTACATCATGTCCATGGGGGATTCTCAGAAAACAGCCAAAGCCAAAAACACCATTCTTTATGCTGTTATTGGCTTAATAGTTGCTGCCCTCGCTCTTGTAATCATCCTTTTTGTTGTTAACACCATTGATAGTAGTGGAGGTGGCAGCAGTGGCGCCAGTGCTAGTACCAGCGCCAGTGCTAGTAGCTCTAAATAGCAATTTCTTCAAAGACCATTGATTTCATGTTAAAATTATCTTAGTTATCATTAAATTTTACAAAGGAGGTGACTACTTATGTATAGCAAAGTTCTAACCAAAATTGCTGCCACGACATCTCTTTTGATGTTGCCAGCCGTTGCCTTTGCGCAAAATGCTACCGGACTCCAATTTAGTTTATTAGAAGGGGATTTAGTTAGTATTATTATCTCTATTATCCAAACGCTTCTGATTTTAATTGGCGTTGCGGCTCTCATTATGCTGATTATCGGTGGTGTCCAGTATGTTATCTCTATGGGCAATGACGACAAAGTTGGATCAGCTAAAAACACTATTCTTTACGCCATTGTTGGATTGATTGTAGTCGCTTTAGCTTACGTCATTATCACTTTCGTTACCGGAACTATCTTAGGTGGAGCATAAATTCTCATCTGAATTCAAAAAAGAGGCTTTTCATGAAAGCCTCTTTTTGTTGGTATAATAAAAATATGTCACTCACTGGATTAACTTTAATTGTAAATAGCATTTTTCTGGTTGCTGCTACTCTTGCCACTATTTGGATGGCGCGCTTAGGCGCACAAAACACTTATTATTACGGTATTACTGAAAAAACCGACGCTATCAAATGGAAAATTATTAAAATTATTCTTTTCCTCATCACTATTGGTCTGATCTCTTCCGTCTTTAATTTAGTGATTAGTTTTTTTGACGTTTAGTGATTTAAAAAGAGCCGCTACCAAGGTAGTGGCTCTTACGAGACTGTCAAAATTGTGTCTTATCATCCAACTGCGGACGAAAAGACAACAAGAGTACTCCCGTGTTGTTGCGGCCTGGCATTGCCAGTACCGCAAACTCCGGATCGGACATCCCGTCCGTCGCAGACTGAAACGAGAACGAATTGGCTCGATCAGCGAGTATGATCTGAGACTTAGCATTCTCGCCTTCTCTCCATGCCGGGACTATCCTAGTCTCAGCATCGGGGCGATTAACCAGTAGCAACCCTGCTACCGTAATCCTTATCGGTGTTCCGTCCGACAGCCTGGTTGGAATTTGCCCAAGCATCAGACGCATTTCCTGGGCACTGTGGGAAGGACGAAGCTCAATCTGGACTTGCAGACAGGGAAGACCCCCGTCAACCTTAGGTTTTATCCAGCCGCTTAAGTTGTAGATCGTCTCATGGAAGAGACTGATCCTAAACGTTTGATTAGGCGGCTCTTTCTTGCTCTGCCATCGAATCTGCGTCAAGTCTTGACCATCCATGACCTCGTAACACCAGTTGTTGTGCAGCGGCCATTCCCATAACTGGTTCCCTGCTGCCGTTGGTTGACGTGTCAATGACAGCGTCAATCCGTCTGGTGGTTCTGGGTCACAGTAGCAAAGGACGTGGCTACCCGATTTGCAGCTCACTGTGTTCTGCGCATCCTTGAGCAGACAACTCAGAGGCACATTCTTGATCGATCCTTCCAGCGCTGGATTGTATTCCAACGTGATCTGGGTTGGATTAAACAAGAACCGCAAATCCGGAACACTGTTAGTCAGATTGTTCTTAATCTGAACTTGCAGGTTATCAACATACTTCCAGAGATCTTGGCGAACATCTTCCGGTTTCCGAACCCTGAGAGTACTCGCCTTCACCTGGTGTTCTTGTGCCTGCTTCGGTTCGGACCATTTCGCCTCGGCAGCTGCTGGCAATACCGTATTCCTTGCTTCTGGCGGACGATCCGACCAAGACCAGATCGCTTTGAGAATCATCCAAAGCACCAACAGGATGATCACACCAACAAGGAATTTGATGGCCGTAACCATCAAACTAACCGGTAACGACACCATATTTTCTGCCGTGAGCCACGGCAGCCTTGTTGCCGGCGGTGGTGTTGACGCTTGCACGGTATCAGTCAAACTCTTTGGTGGCGTCCTGTCGCGTACTAGCTTGACCACTACTAGTATCACAGTCAAAACTAAACCAGAGAATACAACGAAATACGCAATCATTAAGTGATGCTCCTCAAGAGATTAGTCGAAAAAGAAGTACTTAGTACCTGACACCCCCTCAATTGTTCTCAGGGACATGATTACTTCAGATGGTACACCTGTCTTTTCTGACAAAACTTGAATCCCTTCAGCTTCAAGGCGCGCAATCTCTGGTTGGTTTAAGGCTTTAAATAAAGCCACATCAGAGACCTTGATTCTTAGGTTAAGTCTCAGACTGATAGCACTGAGACCCGGACAGACTGTCTTTTTTCCAGAATTATCCTCCCTGATTTGCAAAAGCCTAGTAAAATACCAAGAGGAATCGAAGTTTTCAGCCAAAAACAACTTAACCCGAGCTTTAAATTCATTCACATTGGCCAAAATACCAATAGGACCCAATAACGAAAATTGAGTAGCAATTGCCCCAAAAGCTTCGTGTAAAGATGGCTGTAGTATCGACTTGAGAGTTTCCGTCAACGCAAAACACCCGTGCAACGTTAGATCAGAACCTCCACCTAAAAGTCCGATATGTTCTAACAAATGACGTGCACAGGCAGATAAACTAACCTCGATTGTAGCTTCGGTAATGAATGGCGTGCCTTCCTTTGTGTGAATCTGAATGTCGTCATGCTTTAAGGTGATCGGAGTAGTTGGTAGTTCAATGACCTTATAAAGTGGCCACAACGCAAACAACCACAGTAGTGACACCTTTCCGTTATATGGTGGATCTTTCATTTTCAATCCATTATGTGGATTTTGAGTTTCTGAAAACCCAAAGGACACAAAAGTATCCACATAATCTCGTCCTAACACGTAAACAACGTACTGCTTGCCAGCTTCTTGCTGATAAAAAGACGTGCATCCAACAAACAAAAGCCAGAGAGAACACAACGCAAATGCCGTCTGCGTCCATGAAAGTGATTGATCAAAAAAATTAATCACCACAGAGGCAAGAAGGAGAAATCCCAACACTCCCAAAACGCACACCAAGCTCACCAGCTGCACGCTCTTGTGATTTTCACCCGCCAACAGTTCATGCACGGATTGCATCGGATCACCTCGTGTTGTCAAAGAACATAGTTATTCTCTATTGGTACGATCCAATAGACTAATAATCTATACACCATTATCTCAAAATATCAATAGAAAAGCCGCTGTGGTAACACAGCGGCTCAAGAGGGAAATAGAGTTTCCGTTCCTCTCTTATTCCCCGACTTTCCAACTCACATAGATAAGCGTCTCACCCAGCTCCTCTGGAGCGATCAGGATTAAATACGATCGCTGCGTGGAATCCGACACTTCAGCGACGATCCTGTCGTCTACCTGTAAAACCTCAAACTGCCTCAGTAATGCCAAAGGGTTTGGCTGGCTTAAGTTCTCCAGCGCTTTCTCTGGCATTAAAGCGACCCAAGGCCGTGTCAATGGATTATCTATCAGCTCTTGGCCAAAATACCCGCCTTGAGCTGGTAGAAACATCACACTGACCTCACAGGTAGTCGAGTGTGTGATGTAGGAGGCCGGATTAACCCCCCACAAAACAACACTTTTATCTGCCACCTTCTCGGTTGACAAGATAATTGCTTGATCCCCACTGCGCCAGGCCTTTGCTGAAAATATCAGCTCAAGGCCGGTGTGGTCAAAGAAAGGCGCCTGTTCAGGCGGCTTGTAGACCTCCCAAGCATCCAAAGGATTAGCTCCGACCTTGAAAAATTTATGCGTCGAAGCGGAGAACCAGTCGTTTCCTGATGATGCGCGCCATTTCCAACCTGCTGGATTACAACTTGCTGCCAAGGTATGGAATTCTCCATGATCCATGTACAGCATGTTCATGACATGGGCTGGAGCTTCCTTGCTCTTGCTAACCCGTACGGTTGACTTGTCTAACTGGGATACCTGCCATCCCAGATTAACTGGGTCGGTTAACCCATACGCTCGAATCTTCTGCCTGTCATCTTCAGACAGAATGTGTGACTGAGACGGGCTAGATTTTTCCTGGAAAGTAGTCGCAACAGGATTGGTGGCAGTCCCTGACTGACTAGTTGCTGCGCTAGGCGGATTCTTTGCAGAACCTTGCCACAGGTCTTGTACGACAATAATCGCCATCGACCCCAGCATTAAGATCCAGCCAGTTTTGCGGATCCTTTGACCAATATCAGGAAAACCAAGAAAAACACGCACCAAGCCGCCGATGAACAACAATGCTCCATCAATCAATGAAAACACCGTAATCCAAAGCACTGCCCAGTCACTCAAGTTCAGTAAGTAAGCAACGGTTAGCCAAAAGATCAGTGTTAATGGTACGGATGCCCAAATAACAATCCGATCCTTGGCATTCATGGACAACTTGTGTGTTTTGCTCATTACATTCTCACTTTTTCGGGCCTTTAGAGGCATCTCCAGCAGCATCACTTTCATGCCTCAAGCTTTCAACAGTGTCTTTCGCAGCACCGCGCAATGCTGCCGCTATAATAGCAGCAACGCTTCGATTTGGATTCGGTTCAGTCAAAGCTACCGCCTCTTGTGTGGTCAGATGGTCACCCCTCTCGTCAGCAATGTCAGTCAAGACTTTTGCTGCTTCTCCGGCAAGCTTAGCCTTTTCTTTCTGTTCGATGCGGGCTTGCAAATCTGCCGATTTTGGGACTAAATTCGTCACTCGAAAGCTCAGGCAAGCTAACCCTAAAGGGCCAACGGTAATGTTCAATTGCCGCTCAACTTTGCGAGCAATCAAGACATATAATTTTCTCGCAGTTGTCCCATACTCGCTAGGCCTGAGCAAGTAGTCGCTCTGAAGACCTCCGCACACTCTCTCAACTATCGCCGCTGCATGATCTTGCATGATTTTCAGATAATCTTGAAAATCAATAAGAGTTGCAGCTCGAATCACAGCATCGTCAGTGACGCCTCCTTCATGATTAGGATCGCCGATAACCTCTCCTTTGTCATCCACCGCACGTCCCGCAATCGCATCAAAGCGATAGTCAATTAGCAGTACGACTCCGTTAGAGGCACGAATCTCCTGCTTCTCGACTCTAATGGGTTTGCGGTTCAGATCAATTCTGGTCAAGACCTTAAAGAGAAACATGAAATGCAGGCCTGGACTCAAGACTTTCAGATTGCCCCTCAGGCCTTGTAAAACCAACCTCTCCCTCTTACCCGGTTCCACTACGAAAGAGAAATGCTCCCGAATCTCCATCAAAATCACAGCAGTGCCAGCGATTACATGTACCAACAGCAAAAAAACCATCAGCTTGTCTGCGTTGTCCATCTCTTCACTCCTTCATGTAAGTTGTCAAAAGAGCACTACTAAATTAGTAGTCATCAAAAATATACATAAAATTTACGAAAAGTCAAGTGCCGGGGACAGGAATCGAACCTGCATACCTTACGGTACATGGTCCTAAACCATGCGCGTCTACCAATTTCGCCACCCCGGCTACTACTACCCTTATATCCTAGCTGAATTTTGCAAAAATGCACGCTATTACACCCTAAAAAACAATTATTGACAATAAAATCACATAATGTATACATTAAAACAGCCCAATAAAGGGCGTTTCTTTCTCAACTCAACCCAAGCCAAGGAGATTGCGATGTTTCGGTATCGTTTGTTCGGCGTTGTCGCTCTTTGCAGTGCACTTTTCGGATGTGGCGGCGATCAGTCGCCTGATTCCAAGGAGGCCGTCACGGCCTCTGCCTCTTCGCCAGACTCATCCTCTTCTCAATCCACATCTTCGGAGATTCCTCAGCTGAAAACCGCGCTTGCCGGGGTTCAGTCTCAGCTTGCCGATCATGACCAGCAAATCGCAGAACTGAATGCTGATCAAACTCGAGTACTTACATGGCAGCGTGATGCCGATGTTAGACTCTGTGCATTAGATCGACGTGTGGCTGACAATGCTACTGATATCGCATTCTGCACTAACAAAACTCGTGGACTGGAAGATCTTATTGAAGCTGCTAATCAGCAGCTGGCACAACAAGCTCACATGCGGCAGCAATCTCTTCTGTGCCGGTCCTCAGACCCTCTACTCGAGATCGATCAAGGAGCTTCGCCTGAAGATCTTGAACAAGCTACTGCAACGCTTGATGCCTGTCGTCGCTTTCGAGAAGCACGGAATGCTTACTATGACGAGCAGCTAGACGAAACAGCTGAACAACGAGCTCAAGATCAAGCAGTGTCAGCAGCAATAAGGGCAATGAATGAGCGGGCACGACAGAATGGATTCCAGCTCCAGATGATTGCCCCTCGTTGTGGCCAACCTGAGGATAGCAGAAAATTTATTCTGTCTATTCAGGGCGTGTCAAACGGTAAAATCATTGTTTACAGGCATAACGAGGATAAGGATTGCTTCTGGCACTTGCAAGGATGTAGGCTACCTAAAGAGTTTCGAGTAGCCGAGGCAGATGATCCGTTTAGTCAGGCATCATCCGTTCCTACCCCAGCCTTAGTGCCCGCTGCCATTACTTCTCCGCCTGTCGCCACTCCTGCTCCTTCTTCTGCTCCTCCGCTAAAAAAAGTCCTGTCGCCACCACCAGCGACTCCTCAGTAGTCGAAGTGGTGGCGCCTCCTCGAGCTTCAGCGTGTGGGCCTAGTCGTTTCCGACTATTCCGCCGCTCCCCTTAGTTCTCTCCGCGCCCGACGCTTTGTGTCCGGGCGCTTTTTTATTATTGACATTAAAGCCATTTAATTTCACTATCTTCTTAACTTGTCTCTTTCGATAAGTCGTTCTCTTTCACATTCACAAAGGGTTATACCATGTCCAAGCGCACTGAATTGGTTATCGCGATTTATCTCGCCTGTTTCTTGCTCGTGCTGAACTGGATCGGTTTATTCAATCTTATTGGCCAGCGTCTTATGCAGACCTATGGCCAACAATCCCCGCCTATTCCAGCAAAGGAGTGCCAGTCGACGCCTCCAGCTCATCACGTCGTCGATTCGTACGTTCAGCCCGCTTTGTTCACGGAACCTGTCAAAACCACTAGATTGATCACCTCGCGCAGTGATGACATTCTTATTTCCAAGGCCTGGCAGAAATTTCTTGAAAATCATATGAGCTTCATTGTGAGCTGTACTTCTCAGTACCAACCTTTGCGGGCAGGGGAGAAGCTAGTGGTTTTCCCTGTCTCCGGGTTGCCTCATGTCAGTATCGAAGCGCATATTGATTTCGAAAAAGGCGAAATCTGGGCCTGCATTAACGGCGGAGTCCTTCCTGATGACTGGGCTGACCTTGCTGACGGGCCTGACCCATGAAAGACCTCATCCTTTTCGCGCCCGACGCTTTGCGTCCGGGCGCTCTTTTTATTTCATTTCTCTGCGTTATTATTAAACATATTCCTTATTCTTAATTTTCTTTTCTATGTTGTGTGAACGTTGCTCTTCTCGCCCCGCTGCCTTGCAAGTAACTCGCACAGTCAACGGGCGGACCGAACATCATAATCTATGTCACGCTTGCGCAGAAGAATTGGGGCTTACTACCCCGCAAGCATCATCTCAAAATTCGCCTTTTGGCCTTTTCCCTGGGTTTGGCGGCTTTTTAGACGAGCCATTTTTTGGTCTTGGCCAACACTCGCATACTGGCATTCCTAATACTCGTCCTCAGGCTGAGCAAATTAATATCCTGGATTCATTTTCTGACCGAGCTAAAGCTGTTATTCAGTTCGGAGCCAAAGCCGCCGTTCAAGCCAAAGCACCTTTTTTAGATACTGAACATCTTTTAATTGGCGTGGCTCAAGAGCCGGAAGTTGGACAAGTCGTTTTAAAAAATCTTGATATCAATCCCGATGAGTTGGTGGGATATTTGTCCGAAAACATGCTTAAAAATCAAAAGAATTACAGTGAAGGAGTTGCCCCCGATCTTTCTCCGCGCGCCAAAAAAGCCCTTGAGCTAGCTTGGCATACCGCTCGCAATCTTGAACATGGCTATGTTGGGAGTGAACACATTTTGTTAGGACTATTAGCTGAAGGAGAAGGATTAGCTGCTCAGACTTTACAAAAATACGGCATTTCCGAAACCAAATTACGCCAAGCCGTTTTATCGGCTGTCGGTGAAAAAGGCAAAAAGACTGGCACAGCAGCTGCTAAAAGTAAAACGCCAACTCTTGATCAATATAGTCGCGATTTATCTCAATTAGCTCAAGAAAATAAATTAGATCCAGTAATTGGTCGGGCTGATGAGGTTCAAAGAATTGTTCAAATTCTCTCACGACGAACAAAAAATAATCCTGTCTTAATTGGAGAGCCGGGGACAGGTAAAACTGCTATTGCTGAAGGTTTAGCAATCCGCATTCTTTCCGGGCAAGTCCCGGAAACATTAAAGGATAAGCGTATTGTTGCCCTTGATATTGCTGGTATGGTTGCCGGTACTAAATTTCGCGGCGAATTTGAAGAGCGTCTTACTAAAGTCATTCAGGAACTGCAGGCCACTAAAGGAACAATAATTTTGTTCATTGATGAATTACATACAGTGATGGGTGCTGGCAACTCCGGCGAAGGCGGTACGTTAGACGCGGCTAATATTTTAAAGCCCGCTCTCGCTCGCGGTGATCTTCAAGCCATTGGCGCCACCACTTTAAATGAATATCGCAAGCATATTGAAAAAGATCCGGCCTTAGAGCGTCGTTTTCAACCCGTTATGGTCGATGAACCTTCCGTTTCTGACGCCATTGAAATTTTGCGTGGGCTTAAAGATCGTTACGAAACTCATCACAAAGTCACTATTAACGACGATGCTATCGTAGCCGCTGTTACTTTATCTGATAAGTATATTCGCGATCGCTTTTTGCCTGACAAAGCCATTGACTTAATGGATGAAGCCGCTGCCAAAGTGCGTCTTAGCTCTTTGGAACCACCTTCTTCTCTTGTGCGCCTTCAGGACCAACTTAAGGCCTTGCAACGTGATTTAGCTGCGGCTCAACGAGCCAAACAGTCAGAAAAAATCACTCCATTAAAAGATCAAATTTCAACTACTGAAAAAGATATTGCTGAGCAACAATCAGTCTGGAAAAAGCAATCAGGCACCACTCAGGCTGAAGTTCGTTCTCAGGATATCGAGTCTATTATTGCTGCTTGGACCGGTATTCCTGTTGAAAAATTAACTGAAGCTGAATTAGATCGGCTCCTTCATTTAGAAGATGAGTTGCATAAGCGGGTTATCGCCCAAGAAGAGGCCGTTAAATCAGTTAGTGAAGCCATTCGTCGTAATCGAGCCGGATTAAAAGACCCGAATCGGCCTCAAGGATCATTTCTTTTTCTGGGTCCGACTGGAGTTGGCAAAACAGAGCTAACCAAAGCTTTAGCCAATGTTCTTTTCGGCACCGATGACGCTCTAATTCGTTTAGATATGTCTGAATACATGGAAAAACACTCAGTCTCTCGCATGGTTGGTGCGCCTCCGGGTTATGTTGGCTACGATGAAGGCGGACAGCTCACTGAAGCTGTGCGTCGTAAGCCATATGCCGTTATTTTGTTGGATGAAATTGAAAAAGCCCATCCTGATGTATTCAATATTCTACTACAAGTCCTCGAAGATGGTCGTTTAACCGATAGTAAGGGGAGAGTCATCGATTTTAAAAACACCCTGATTATTATGACTAGTAATGTCGGCAGTGCCATGATTCAGGAAGCGGCTAAACGAGCTAACAAATCTGACTGGGACAATCTCAAACGTCTTTTAAACGATCAGCTCAAAACCACTTTTCGCCCTGAATTTCTGAATAGAATCGACGATATCATTGTTTTTCACGCTTTAACTAAGGAGCATGTCCAAAAAATTACCGATTTATTATTAGCTGATGTTAAACGGCTTGTTCGTGCTCAAGGGCTTAACCTGGAAATCAATGAAGAAGTACGTAATCGTCTTGCTCAAGATGGGTTTGATCCTGAATTTGGCGCTCGTCCGCTTAGACGCGAAATCAGACAGCGTTTAGAAAATAAACTTTCCACTGTTCTGCTCACCGGACAATTCCCTCAAGGATCAACTATCGAAGCTTCTCTGAAGCAAGATGACATTATTTTCACTGCTAAGAAAGCCTAAAAATGTTTATTAGCTTGGCAGTTGTAGTCAATATGGTAATGTACGAGTAGGAATATGGATAGACATTCACATTCTTTCAATCATTCAGAGGATCGGCTTCGTGCTTTGTGTGCTTTAAGTGATGTTGTTGCTCCGATCGATATCAGTCACTTCATTAACCACATTCAAGAAACACCCGATCCTGAAACTGCTGTTCAGCTTATTCTTATGAGTATGCCGTCTGCTTCTGCTGCCCTGACTCGTCAATGGCGTAATTTTATTGTTGATACTTGGGCAAAATACCACCCAGGAATCCCTATTATGCCTAATTGGCCGATCTCTTCTGCTACGGTTGATCACTCTCCGTTGTTAAGTGATGCTCGCGCTTTTCTCGACATTATTAAGCGTCAGCCAATTCGCATGAGCAAAATGAATCATGAATGGCTGATTGATTCAGATGAAATCTTGCGTATCATTCGTCTGCTTCCCTCTTTTTCTTCTTTTTCTATTGAAGCTGTTGAAAGCGAATGGAACATTCTGCCTTTGCGTCGTCTTCGCTCTCTGCTGCAGTCTGTCCGTTTAGCTCGAGTCGTGAAAGGGGAGTTAGTTCCAATCATGTCTCGTCTTAAGCGTTTCGAAGCTTTACCAAGTTCATTGCAGTTTTATATTCTTTGGCATGCCGACGTCTATCATGTTAGTTGGGCCGAATTTTCTGGTTTATGGCACAAATATATGCGCCTTATGCAAGAATATATTCCATTACTCTGGGAAACTGTTATTGATGCTGAACCTGGACAGTTAGAAGATCGCGCTCTTTGGGCTGTTTCGCTCCTAGAATCGTTTACCCCGTTATGGGATGAAGAAGGATTATTAGATTTGCAAAAAGGACAAGGAGCTGCTTTGCAAATCGTACAACAACACGCCTTACCAACTGTAGTTGATCGTTTTATCTTGCGCGATTTGCTTGAACGCCATGGCTTAGTGACGATCACGGAAGAATTCGGCAGCCTTTCTAAATTCTCTTGGACTCAAACCGGGCTGCAAGTCATATCGGCTGAAGATAATCAGATTATGCCATGCGGCAATCATCTCCTAGACGCTCATCCGCAATTAACTGCTGATCTCTCCCGTTGATTCCGGCTTTTTATGGTGAAAACGCTCATGCACATCGCGTAAATGAGCGTCTGTTAGGTGAGTATATATCTGTGTCGTCATAATCGACGCATGACCTAAAAGTTGTTGGACTTGGCGTACATCCGCTCCGTTACTTAATAAGTCAGTTGCAAAAGAGTGTCTTAAAGTATGCGGTGTGATAGTTTTCGTTAAACCCGCTTTAGCTGCATATTTCTTGATTAAACGCTGAATACTACGCGCCGATAATCGTAAATCATCCTGATTGCCAGCTCCTTGTTTATGGCGAATAAATAAAGCCGGATCCATGTCTACCCGGGCGGCTACATAGCTTTTAATCGCGTTATGCGCTTCTTCTGACAAAAACACCACTCTTACTTTGTTACCTTTACCGCGTACTGGTAGCTCGTGTGTATTTTCTCGAATATCATCACGATCTAGATGAACTAATTCCGAGATTCTTAATCCCGTTGCAAATAATGTTTGTAAAATCGCCTGATCCCTTTTTTCCTCAATATCTTTGTTTTGTGGCGCGCTTAATAACGCATCTACTTCTTCTGGATACAAAAAATCTATTTCTCTTTCCCCTAATTTAGCTAAACCAATTTTTTCTGATGCTAAAGCCGCTATGTCTCGGCGTGCTAAGTATTTCAAAAATTGACGCAAGGCTATCAAGTGGTAATTTTGCGTAATTAAGGCAATCTGGCTCATATCATTCAAATATCGACGAAATTCCCGAACAGCGTCAGCTGTTATGTCATCAATTGAATTGATTTTCTGTATTTCATAAAAACGTCGCAGGTAATGGTCGTAATTCTCAATCGTTTTTTGGGATCTTCCTTGAGCTATTTCTAAGTCCTCCAAAAAATCCGTATGTAATTGCTTTAGTTGGGTGTTCATAACCCATAGTTTACACTATTTTTGTTTACTGCTTGCCAAAATTACCCAATTCAGCTATTGTAGACCATATTGGTCTAAGGTATTATTAGAGCAGGTGTAAGCCTGTTATTTCATTTAGATTAAGATTAAATAAGCTGGTATGTCCAAAGTTGATGCCCGCAAGGCAGATATCATAAAAAAGCATAAAATCCATCAAGGCGACACAGGGTCTCCTGAGGTTCAAATTGCTATTTTTACTGAAAAAATTGCCGAATTAGCCAAACATCTTCAGTCTAATAAAAAAGACAATCATAGCCGTCGTGGTCTTTTGAGCATGGTAAGCAAACGTAAGCGTCTTTTGACTTATCTAAAGCGCCAGGACGAAAAACGATACAAGAGCATTACTAAGAAACTAGGTCTTAAAAGCCAATAATTTCCCAATTTTGCCTAACGATATGATATCCTCCGGACAATTCCCCCAACAGAGAGTCGGGGTATTTGTTGATATCCAGAACATGTATTACTCAGCTCGGGCTTTATACAATAAAAAAGTTAATTTTAAAGCCATTCTTGAAGCCGCTGTTAATAATCGCCAACTCGTGCGAGCAATTGCCTATGGCATTACCACCGAAGAAGCGCACGAAGAAGAATTTCACGAAGCTTTAGCCAAACAAGGCTTTGAATTAAAAAATAAGCCCTTACAGACATTTCTTGGTGGCCAGAAAAAAGGCGACTGGGATGTTGGCATTGCTATTGATATCTTACGGTTAGAACCCAAAATAGACGTTGCTGTCCTTGTGAGCGGTGACGGTGATTTTATTCCACTCGTCTCTTTTGCTAAAGATCGGGGTCTGCGCATAGAAGTCGTCAGTTTTCGAGAAAGTACCTCTAGTGCGTTAATAGAAGCAGCTGATAGCTTTACTGATTTGTCGGATGGCCGCCAATTTCTTCTAAGTAATCGCATCGTTAAATCGACTCGACGTTCTCCTAAAATTATCTCCTAATAAAGGCGCTTTATATGAAGCGAATATAATTCCGCTTCATATACATGTTTCTTTATTCATAACTAATTAACCGACTTACATTTTTATTGGCACAAGCCCGTCTTTAGACCACTATTTCCCTTACTTAAAGAGAGATTACGGCCTGAAGATCACGACTTGAGCTGATAAAGATCATATAAAGTCGTAATCAATTTATGGAACCACAAATATCATCTCAGGAGGGAACAGTTACAGTGACTGTTCAAGGTAAAAAATTGTCTATATCTACCGGCGAACTAGCTCGTCAAGCCGGTGGGTCAGTGTTAGTCCAGTATGGCGACACCATTGTTCTTGGTACGGCTACTATGGGGCGACCTCTTTCTCCGGATGGCGATTTTCTCCCTCTACTTGTCGATTACGAAGAAAAATTCTATGCCGCCGGCAAAATTAAAGGTAGCCGTTTTATCAAAAGAGAAGGGAAGCCTAATGACGAAGCTATCCTGACTGCTCGACTTATTGACCGGGCTATCCGTCCGCTTTTCCCTGATGACATGATTAATGATTGTCAGGTAGTATGCACGGTACTCTCTTATGATGGTGAAAATGATCCTGATATCCCTGCGATGATCGCAGCGTTTTCAGCCCTTCATGTTTCTGATGTTCCTTGGCAAGGCCCATTAGCTGCAGTGAGAATCGCTCATATTGACGGGCAATTCGTCGCTAATCCTAGCAACGAACAGCGCGAACAAAGCGCCATGGATTTAGTTATTGCTGGTACCAGGGATCGTATCGTTATGCTTGAAGCCGGAGCCAATGAAGTCTCGGAAGAAGTTATTTTAGATGCGTTTGAAGTCGCACAGCAATTAATGGGTGACATTGCTGAGGCTATGAACCAATTACAAAAACAAATTGGTAAAACCAAACGTGAACCGAGCTTAATGAAAGTCAATGAAACCGCATCTCAACGGGTTTTTGCTCCAGCCAAAGAGCTTTTAATCAAAAAGTTAGCCAATGCTCACACTAAAGATGAGATCGGGACGGCTGAAAACGAAACCGCTCTTGAAATATCAGCGCAATTATCTGACGAAGATAAAGAATCTATTAGCGATCAAGACGTTCGTAAACAAGTCCATTCCGCTTTCGCTGCCTATTTTCGTGAACGTGTTTTAGGGGAAGGGTGGCGTTCTGACGGACGCGGGCTTGAAGATATTCGTCCTTTAAAAATTAAAGCTGGCCTTTTGCCTCGTACTCATGGTACCGGTCTGTTTCAGCGTGGAGATACCCAAGTCTTAACCGTTCTAACGCTCGGTGGCCCTTCTGATGTTCTGTTCCTTGACACTATGGAAGTTGAAGAAAAGAAACGTTATATCCATTATTATAATTTTCCTGGATTTTCAGTGGGTGAAGTACGTCCCAGCCGCGGTCCTGGTCGACGCGAAATTGGTCACGGTGCTTTAGCTGAACGCGCTTTAATCCCTGTACTACCCGAAAAAGATTCTTGGCCTTATACGATGTTGTTAGTCTCAGAAGTACTCGAAAGTCACGGCTCTTCTTCGATGGCTTCAGTTTGTGGTTCTACTCTCGCCTTAATGGATGCCGGCGTTCCTATCAAAAAACCAGTTGCCGGTATTGCTATGGGTCTTGTAACTGACGGGGAAGGTAACTTTAAAGTCTTAACTGACATTGCTGGAATTGAAGACGAGAAAGGGGATATGGACTTCAAAGTCGCTGGCACTACTGATGGCATTACTGCTATTCAAATGGATATAAAAGTTACTGGGCTTAATCGGGATATCCTATCTCAAGCTCTCGCTCAAGCTCGTCGCGCACGTGAATTTATCCTTGATAAAATGAGTCAAGTTATAGCTCAACCCAGAGCCGAATTGTCTCCATACGCTCCTCGTATTGAGCTAGTCAAAATTGATCCATCCAAAATCGGTGAACTCATTGGACCTAAAGGAAAAAATATCAATGAGATTATTGAAAAAACGGGTGTCGAGATTGATATTGATGATGATGGACTTGTATCAATTACCTCAACTGATCAAAAAGGAATGTCTGAGGCATTAGATTGGGTTAAGAATATGACTCGCGAGATTAAAGTAGGCGAAAAGTTCGACGGTCGTGTCACTAGAATTATGGATTTTGGCGCTTTTGTTGAGCTTATTCCTGGAGCAGAAGGTATGGTGCATATCTCTCAATTTCGTGATGAACGTGTTAATAATATTCACGATGTTGTTAAAGTTGGAGACATTATACCTGTGGTTGTCATCGAAATTGACGCTATGAAACGCATCAACCTGTCGCACAAGGCCGCTTTGCCCGGAGCTAAATTACCATCTAAGACAGATCATAAAAATAGTAACGGATCTCGCTATCAATCAGGCAAAAGACCAACTCCTCCTCGACCCCCTCACATCGCTGGATAGTGTAGTATTTTGTCACTATAGTCACTACGCGCCTCTAATAAGGCGCGTAGTTTGTATACATGGTATAATAACGCGAGTTAGCCCTTATGGCCTCAAACGATTCGCAATCTCCTTCTCAATCAACGCAGCCGCCGCAATTTAAAGCGCCGGTCTCTCCTCCTCGTTTGCAAGCTCAGCCAATAGTTAAAGGTTTATTACCGTCAAAAGATCATGTTTCTAACCCTGTCATTCCTCAGCCGCAATCTGATATTAAAACGCAAATTAGTGCTCCGTCATCACGAGAGCAATTACCTAAGCCAAATAAACCTTCTCAAAAAACATCGTCAATACCATCGTCTCCTTCTAATAAGCCATTATCTTCAGCTCCCAAAAAACTAGAAATTCACACAATGAAAGATGACATGGAGGCTTTGCGTGCTTCTACCCTTAGTACGCCACAAATTTTACCGTCTAAGGATCAAAAGCCAGTACCTGTCGTTAAAACTATTTCCAAAACATCGTCTCCTTCTGCTCAGCAAACACAGGTATCAGTATCAGGCACACCTTCTGCTGTGCCTAAGCGTATTGTTTCTCAACCGTCCGTTCCTTCAAAAAAAGCACCTAGACATCGCAAAACTAACCGGAAAACTATCCGATCTCTATTTTTAACTATCTTATTGCTAGTAATTACTTTGGGGGGAGCGGGGGCATTTTGGTGGTACTTTGGCGACATGATTCTTCCGTCATCAGAAACAGACACTATTTTAGCTACTGCGTCGCAAGTATTACCGTCTAATTACTCAATGATTATCGGATATCATTTTGATACTTTATCTGATCGAACCTCTGTTTCTTCTGTCTGGCAAAAACAAAGAGGTGATAAAACAGAAGATATCTCCGATTTGCTTAGTGGCGACCCGCGGCTGCTAATTGACGATCCTGAAATAACTCAGATTTATTACGCTATTTTATCAGATAGCCCTCGCCCTTATTTAATTGTTCCTCAGGTTGAAAGTACAACGGCTCTTTTTGACGCTGCTGCTAGTCATATTCAAGCTACTACTTACAAGGGATGGTATGTCGTGCACCCTGTTGCAACTGAAAAATTTATTCAAGCCGTCTCAGATAGTCAGTTAGCTAACGACAGTACTGATTATTCTGTGTTAGTGTCTACCCAAGCCAATGCACCAATTCGTGTGCTTCTTAATGCCAGTGTGATTGCTGCCATTAGTCAAGACGCTTTAGGCGAAGGACTAGGTAGCGCACAACTAAGCCAATTAAATTTAATCGGATATCCAGCTAACGATAATTCCACAATTGAATTTACGGGTGAAGCCGTTCAGATTTCTTCCACTATTACCAATGGACTTATGTTGCAGAATAGTCGTGATTTATTAAATAAGATTCCAGATTCGGCCACATTTATTCGCTTAGGAGGTAGCTTTGCTGACGACCTTAGGGAATGGAGCGCTAATGCCACTGAAATTGATCAAGACGCTATCAATTTACCTAATGTACGTCAAACCATTGATCAACTCGAATCTCCTTATGCTTTTTACATCATCGAAAAGTCTGCCGGAGAACGTGATTTTGGTCTGATTATCGATTTACCTAGTGATTATCAAAATTTTATAACTGAGCCAGATTCAGTGATTGAGGCTGGTTTGGCCGCTTTGATTCCAATTCTTACCGGAAGACAATCTGTTGCTTCGGTGGCCTTTTCAGATGGAGCTTATTCGGGGGTTAATCTAAGGTATGTAAATTTTTCTGGCTCAAACAGTGCTCTTGATTACGCCATTTCTGATCAATATTTGCTTATTGGCACTTCAAAAGACGCTATGTTTGATCTCATTGATACGGTTCTAGGAAATAATTCATCTGTACCGTCATCTTCCTTATTCACTGAACTCTTGAATTCCTGGGGAGTTTTACCGGAAAGTCAAAACTTAGTTATTAGTCAGGTTGGGTATGAGTATTTAAGCCAAATTCTGCCCATATCGTCTCCATCTGGTGAATTTAATTTTGGATATACTTCTACAATTGATTCAAATTCTCCTTCAAAACGCTCTTTATCTGGAATTATTCAGCTCAATAATAGCTCCGAATCTTCTGACTAAATAATTTTGCTACTTAATTTTTAAGAGTAGCTAAGGTAATCTTTTTACATGCGTCTTAAAATTCGTGTTTTATTGCTCGTGATTATTCCAATAGTACTTCTTGGTGGTTCTTTAAGTATTGTCTTTCTTCCTTGGGCAACTTGGTATGTATTAGATCCAAACGCCACATATCGCATATTTTTTACGCCAAAAAGTATTCCTGAGGTTATGAAAAATCACAGCGCTCAATTATTGCCAGGTATCAACGAAACAATTATTCAATATAGCCAGTTTGTAGCTATATACAGCGAAGGACAGTCGTTAATTTATATTATAAATCCAACTTTAACAGGCCAGATTTTATTGCCTAAAATAACGAGACAGCAAGGATTAAATGTTCAAAGGTTAGGGCCGCTTTTACAAATCTCTTCTTCTGACAATAACCCTGTACTATTAACTTCAAGCTTGCTAATCAAATCTTATGCTAAAGCAATATATCATGTTCCTCTTGATCACTTATCTTTTTACCCTGATTTAGTCGCAAATATTCCAGGAAATGAGCTTAATTATTCTTCAAATGTTAATTTAACTGGTGATTTTCAAGAACATGCTCTTAATTTTTATATTTCATCTGAAAAATTATCATTTACAAAGACTCTTAATAATACAGAAAATAATAATGAAGACCTACGTATAGCTATACAAAGCGAATTATTAGAGTATATCCCAAAAGAATTACAAGACAATCTCAACCAAATAATTAAAGAAGATCTTAATTTTTCTTACACTCAACCCAATTTCATTAATAGTTTATCTGACGCCGAAGCTTTCGGAGTTTTATATTCGCCAGATAAAGGTTTCAGTCTTATTTATGACGGTGACCAGCCAGAAGAATTTGTTCAAATTGCAGAAACCTGGATTCAAGATGAAGAGCGTTATTCTCGTCCAACAAAACGTGGTTTTAAAACCCCCGATGGAATTCTTGGTTATGAAATTGTCCCTGGTGAAGCCGAACCTGTTTTTCATGGCTGGCTATCAAATTGTCGCGAACCCATTGATGGTAAAACTAATGTTTGGTTGTGTCGGCAGGGGAACAAAGTCTCCCTGGGGAGTAACGAATCCGCGACTCGCTCAGCTCTAGATTTACCAGTCTCAGATGAAAGCTGGTTGATTGATATTCCGCAATCAATTCTCACACAATTACATCAAAGTCAGGCCTGTCAAGGCAGTGCTGATCTTATCACTGATGCTTTATGTCAAACCAATGACTTGTTAATTAAATACGATAATGGAAGTCTGCAAATCTCTACAAAATTCTAATTATTTTTCATCCACAGCCCCTGGGGAAAAGGTGTCAAAAACATGAATACAAAATGTGTGCAAAAATCGATCCCACAGGATTGATTGTTAGTCAAAAAGATGCTATACTGTGATCAATACCAGTGAATTAGGCGCTGGGATGCACACAAACAAACGAAATTAAAATAACGATTCTAGCGAGAAAAGCCCGTGAACGGCTGCTAGAATCGCCCAAGGAGTTCTTTGCAAAATAAATATTCGATAAAAACATCCAAGACTCTTCTCACTTTTTGACGGCTCTTTCTTTCTGAATTTTTAACTTGATTTACCTCATGATTTTAGCCGCTTCTGGGAGAGCGCGGTTAGGGAGTATTTCCCCCTATACTCCCTAACTGTGCTCTCTCAATATATGAGACGAAGAGCACACCTTGGCTGCGAGGATGAGGTCCCTCTGCGGACCCCACAATAAAAAAACAAACAATCAAAAACACGGACGTACCCTTGTACATTATCAGCGGTGCCCTCTCTAGCCTCTCGGGCTTTGGGGAGGAAGATCCGCAATCGCAGTTAAGGATTCTGTGCAAGCAGTAGGGCACAGAAACTCATTCCTTCCAGTAGGTACCCATTGTTATGGCCGTCCATGTCTGGCTTTACAGTTTTTCTGTAATGCCAGATACGGATGGCTATAACGGACTTGCTGGGAGCTCTCAAAAGCCCTCCGGTCCTTTAAATCTCTTAATCGGCCGTCGAGGGCTTTTTCTATTCTTAATTTTTTGTATACTGTCATTATGACTCCTAATCACTCTCATTATTCCGTTGAGTTTATTCAAGAAATGCAGGCACGGCTTGAAGATGAACGCCAAAAAATTAAATCTGAATTAAATCAGGATGCTCACCAGGAACATAGTGATTATGTCGCTAACTTCCCGGAATATGGTCGTACGGACGAAGAGAATGTCAGTGAAATCGCTGATTACACTACTCTAAATGCCACCACCGAAGCCTTAGAAAGCCGCCTCGATGATGTTAACTCCGCCTTAAATCGCATCTCTAACGGCACTTATGGCGTTACTGATTCCGGTGACATTATTCCTGAGGAACGATTACGCGCCAATCCTGCCGCCAATACACTTGTTCAATAAAAGATCAGATCAATTAATCTACCTATTTATCCTGCTTGGCGTTTTTTTATTTGATCAGTTTTTAAAAACTGTCTGTGCTGATTTAGGGTTTATTTATCTAAATCATTACGGTTCATTTTCTCTGGCTTTCTCTCAGACTGCTATTGTTTTTTCTGCCTTAATTACGCTCTTAATCTTATTTGGATTTTTTACCGTCGAACGTAATCAACTCAGGCTTTTTAGTTTGAGCCTTATTCTTGGCGGTGGTTTAAGTAATTTTATCGATCGCATTATTTATTCAGGTGTTAGAGATATTCCTTTAGCTTCGTCTTTTTCTTTTAATTTTGCGGATTTATTTGTCATTAGTGGGATTATTCTGCTTTTATCGCAATCAATCGTGCATATGTTAAACTTAAACACAAATCAACCCTAATTAATCAGCATGCCTGCTTTAATTCATTCGGCTGCGTTACGGGGGATTGAAGCCGACCAAATTGATGTCGAAGTTTCCGTTATGTCTGGCTTACCTAGCTATACTGTTGTTGGCTTAGGTGATACTGCTATCAAAGAGTCTCGTGAACGTCTTACTGCTGCTTTAAGTCATCTTGGATTTACCCCGCCTCGTCGTAAAACAATTGTTTCTTTAGCCCCAGCTAGCCTGCGCAAGGTCGGTTCTTTGTATGACGTTCCTATTACGCTTGGTTTCTTGCTTGCTAGTAATCAAGTTAAGATTTCAAGCCAAATATTAGACCAAGCTTGGTTCTGCGGAGAACTAGGCCTAGATGGTCAGGTGAGACCGATTAATGGTGTTTTACCTATGGCCTTAGCTGCTATTAATAACAATGTTAAAACTCTATACATACCCGCCAGCAACGCTGCTGAAGTTGAAGCTATAGCTGATAAAATTGTTATTTTCCCTGTTACATCGTTATCGGAGCTTGTTGACCATCTCCAAACTTCATGTCGCGGAATCGCGCCTTTAATTCCTCGTCAGTCTGCTCACAGCGCTTTTGTGCCAGAATTAGATTTTAGCGATATTCAAGGACAGAACCATGCCAAGCGCGCTCTTTTGATTGCTGCTGCCGCTTCGCATAATATTTTGCTCGTTGGTAGTCCTGGTACCGGTAAAACTCTGATGGCACGTGCTTTAGCCGGAATTATGCCTCCTCTGACAGAATCTGAATCATATGTTGTTACCTCAATCTATTCTGTCGCCGGACTCCTACGCGCTGGAGAAGGTTTAATCAAACATCGTCCTTTTCGTAATCCTCATCACGGCGCCTCTAGCGCCGCTTTAGTTGGAGGTGGTAACAATGCTCGCCCTGGAGAAGTCAGCCTTGCTCATTCCGGCGTGCTGTTTTTGGACGAATTACCCGAATTTACCCCGCATGTTCTTGATCAGTTACGTCAACCACTTGAGGACGGAGTTATTACTATTGCTCGTGCTAATCACACCCAATCTTTTCCCGCTCGTTCGGTTTTGGTTGCCGCCATGAATCCATGTAAATGCGGCTACCTTGGCAGTCAAAGACAAGAATGTCGTTGCTTACCAGCCGATGTTCTGAGGTACCAACGTCGTATCTCTGGTCCATTTCTAGATCGAATTGATCTCCATATTATGGTAAATGACGTTCCAGTAGCAGACTTATTAACCGATAAAGCTTCCCCTGTTGCTTCTTCTAATTTACCCAATACATCGGCTGATTATGCCCAGCTTGCCTTTAATGCTCAAACAAGACAGTTGAAACGGCAGGGGAAAGCAAACTCTGCTCTTTCTGTGCCAGAAATCAAAACTTATTGTGATATTGATAATTCTAGTAAAAAATTGCTATACCAAGCAGAGAGCAGGTTTCATCTAACCGCTCGAGGAGTGCATCGTCTACTTAAAGTTGCGCGTACTATTGCTGATTTATCAGAATCAGATCATATTCACTCTAGTCATTTGGCTGAGGCTCTACAGTATCGTGAGCAGCTTCGCACTGCTTTGCCTGACTTCATCTAAAATGGTCCTAGTTACTCGTGGTATAATTAATCGCAATCTAATCTTATTGCTATGAAATCAGACTCGGCTTCGCAAATGCGAACTTTTCTCTATGGCGGTGGCGCTACCTTACTTCTTTTCGACGTCTTCTTCCTATTCAAAGCTGTATTTACTGATAATTTTGTTCCTATTATTCCTATTATCGCCGGTATCTTCACCGCTTTTGGGCTTTTAATAGTTGTCTATTACGAACAGCAGACTCGGCTTTTAGATAAAAAAGAACATCGTCGTATATCTCGAGTTGCCCATCAATTAACAGCGCCTTTGCAAGCCTTAGAAACGAACATGGAAGAATTAAGCGCTCAGGCGCAGTCTTTGCCTGCAGAATTACGACTTAAGCTCCGTCATATGGATACTAAAACTAAAGTTTTGCTAGATAACATTCGCGATGTCTTCCTTATGCTTCAAGCTCAAGAACATCCAGTTTCACAAGAAATTCGTACTTATGATCTCTGCTCTTTGCTCAAAGACGTGATTTCCGATTGCCAGCCTTTAGCCAAAGCTCGCAATGTTAACCTCGTTTATCAAACCCATTGTGAATATGCTCCCGTCAAA
This sequence comes from uncultured Candidatus Saccharibacteria bacterium, assembly GCA_964610055.1. Taxonomy (GTDB): domain Bacteria; phylum Patescibacteriota; class Andersenbacteria; order UBA10190; family UBA10190; genus CAZSUC01. The sequence goes on from CAZSUC010000001.1 coordinate 238,334, forward strand.
GTTGATCGTCGTCATTTCTTTTTAGCCATGACACACTTAATCGACAACGCAACGATCTATACCATGAATCCTGGAATTGTGAATGTTGCCGTTTTAAAAAACCATAAGCATATTCGAATTGTCGTTCAAGATCGTGGTATCGGTATTTCTCCTGAAGACGCCAGTCAGGTTTTTCTGCCCTTTGCTCGCGGGCAAAATGCTGCTAAATATGATCCTGATGGCATAGGTGTGGGGTTAACGATTAGTCGCCTTCTCTTACGTGAATTTAACGGCAAATTGATTTGGCGTAATCGCCATCCTGGCATGGGCACTGAATTTCAAATTACGCTTCCTCTCGTCCGTTCCTCGTCTAAATCAAAAGCTTAATCTCCTTGTAGTACCCCCGGCAGGAATCGAACCTGCGGCCAAAGGTTTAGAAAACCTCTGCTCTATCCTCTGAGCTACGGGGGCATAGACCCTTTCACTTGTTTTTAGCAGAAAATATGGTACATTGCTAGCACTCCACCTCTATAGAGCGGGGCATATGGCGGTCGTAGCTTAATGGTAAAGCACCGGGTTGTGGTCCCGGCGACGTGGGTTCGATTCCCATCGATCGCCCCAATTATATTAGTTACTTTTATGGTTCATAAAAAAACTACTGCCGAATTAGTTCAAGAACGCCCTCAGCCGGAACAAATGCAAAATTTACCTCGTCTTGAGCTTAATGTCGTAGTTGATAATGTTCGAAGTCTCGATAATGTCGGGCTCATTTTTCGACTCTGCGAATTAGCTCGAGTGAATAAGCTTTATTTAACCGGCTATACTGGCCATCCTCGTCTGCCAGAAGGGGATAATCGCGAAGAGGGTCTTATTTCTCGACATGAAAGCCGTATTTTTAAAACCGCTGTCTATGCTGTTCCTTTTCAGCCGTGGGCATACGTTCCTGATCCCGTTCCTTTGGTTCGCAAGCTCAAAAAATCAGGTCATCAGATTGTCGCGTTAGAGCAAACTGACCACAGTGTTTCTTATTGTGAGGCTTTATATCAACTTCCCACCACTCTTATTGTCGGTCACGAACGCCTTGGCGTCCGAGCAGAATTGCTTGAATTAGCCGATTTACAGGTGGAAATTCCTATTCTTGGCCTAGGCAATTCGCATAATGTTGCTACCGCCACCGGGATCACTTTGTACCATATACTGGAAAAAACTCATCAAATCTGATAATAATTGGATTACTACGCGCGCCCGTAGCTCAGTGGATCAGAGCGCCTGGCTTCGGACCAGGAGGCCGTGGGTTCAAATCCTACCGGGCGTACCATTTCATCATCATGCCTTTTTCCTTGTCCCAAATACGTCTTTCTTCTCCTGTAACTGTTTTACCTGGGATTGGGCCGGCCAAGGCTCAAATTCTTGCTCGATTGAATATCTTTTATCTTCGCGACCTGCTTTTTCATTTTCCTCGTCGGTACGATGATTTTTCTACTATTACTCCCATTGGCCAGTTATCTCCTGGAAAACCACTCACTGTGCGAGGACGCATCAAATCCGTCACAGTTAAGCCTGGTTTTCAGGGAAAACGTCGACTTACTCGTATTTTTGTCACCATTGTCGATGATAGTGGAGAATTAGACGTTATTTGGTACAATCTAAAATTTTTAATTCCACAACTACACCATAACCGTGAATTATATGTTGCTGGTATGGTTGAGCCCAATGTGACCCAAAATCCTCGTAGCTCAAGCCCGTCAGCTGCTCCTTTTCGGATGCGCTCTCCTGTTATGGAGTTTATCAATCAAAATGACCCTACCCACACCGCCCGTATTACTCCGATCTATGCGGAAACACATGGCATCTCTTCGCGTTTTTTGCGTTATCAAGTCAAACAGATCTTGCCACTGATTCAGACTATCCCTGAATATCTTCCGGAAGAAATTCGCACGAAACATCATCTTATAGGTATTCACGAAGCTCTGCGTAGTGTTCATTTTCCTGATTCGACCCAAAATCTCGCTATTGCTCAGGCTCGCCTTCGTTTTGATGAACTTTTCTTTCTTCAATTAGCCGCTTTAGTGAGACGAGCTGCTCGATCTCATCGTGCCGCTTATCAAATTCCAATTGATCCTCATGTTATTTCTCAAATTACTCACCAGGCTGGATTTTCTCTAACTAATGCTCAAACCCAAGCTTTAAGCGAAATATTTGCTGATTTATCCCAAAAACAGCCCATGAACCGTCTTCTACAAGGGGACGTTGGTTCCGGAAAAAGTATTGTCGCCGCCGCCGCCGCCCTGCAAGCTCTCACGGCTAATTTAAAAGTACTTTATTTAGCTCCAACTGAAGTGCTTGCTCGTCAGCAACACCAAGCATTCTCTGAGCTGTTGAACTCATATCCTGTTCATCTACTAGTTGGTGCGACGCCTAGTCACAAAAAACAAAAAATTAATCAGGAGCTCAGCGAAAAGGCCCCAGTCTGCGTCATTGGTACTCATGCTTTATTACAAGATCATATTGTGACCAATAAATGTGGTCTAGTTATTATTGATGAACAACATCGTTTTGGAGTCGCTCAACGTCAGTCTTTGCAAAACGTTAACCTCTCTGATGAAATGCCTCATTTACTCTCAATGACAGCTACCCCGATTCCACGCACCCTTAATCTAACAGTTTACGGGGATTTAGATGTTTCTACCCTGAACGAACTTCCGCCTGGTCGCCAGCCTATCCAAACTAGTGTTGTCAGTAGCCACGATTATGATCGTGTCATTATTCATGTTTTGTCTGAATTACACGCTGGTCGCCAAGGATACGTTATCGCGCCCTTAGTGGAAGACTCCGTTAAGCTCCAGGCAAAATCCGCTAAAGCTGTTTTCCGGGATATGCAGCATTTATTTCCTGATATTGCCGTTGGGCTTTTACATGGCCAAATGAGTTCTGCGGACAAAGAAGCGACTTTACGTAGTTTTTCAGCCGGCGCTATTCAATTATTAGTTGCCACTGCTGTTGTTGAAGTTGGTGTTAATGTCCCTAACGCTACTATCATGTTAATTGAAGGCGCTGAAAGATTTGGCCTCGCTCAGCTGCATCAATTCCGCGGCCGCATTGGTCGGGGAGAGCACCAATCGTTCTGTTATCTTTTTCCGACTCATAATGATAGTAATGACAACTTAGATAATCCGCGTTTAAATATCTTGGCTCAAACTAACGATGGCTTTGTCATCGCTGAAAAAGATTTAGAATTACGCGGACCCGGTGAAATTTACGGCCTCGCTCAATCTGGGTTTGGTCATCTTCAAGTTGCCTCTCTCCTTGACTACGCCGCTATCAAAAAAGCGCGTGCTTCTGCTCAGGCTTTACTTAAACAAGATCCTTCTCTGGATGAGTATCCTATTCTCAAAGCAAAAGTTGCTCAGAAAAATACTATTACTCATTTTGAGTAACCCTAAAATTTACGTGACAAAAAATTACTATTCTTAATTCCAAATCGCCAAGGGAGTTGAGCGTCTTTACCAGCATAATCAACTCCGATACGCGGGCCACTTACAACCTGAATAGGTCGATAATCGTCATCCCAAATCATAATTTCACGACTGCACGTCACATCATCGCCATTTAAATCGCGTGTAATTTGTAAAGCCTGGGTTAATTTACCCGGACCTGTCGTCAGCTTATATTCACAGCTCGGATCCAAATCTAAGTTCCGATTTTTTCGCATCTCCTTTACACCAATCATTGGCTCTAACGCTCTAATTAAAACTGCTGCTGGAAAACCTTTCTTTTCTGTTACCACATTTAAGCACGCATGCATTCCATAAATTAAATACACATATGCCAAGCCTGCTTCTCGAAACATTATTTCATTACGTTTTGTTTTTCCGCGGGACGCATGACATGCCGCATCATCTTTACCGACATAACCTTCTGTTTCTGTGATACGTCCGGCTAATATTTTCTTGTTATCAACACGCACCAAGACTTTGCCTAATAATTCTTGCGCCACCTTGATTGTATCTCTTGCAAAAAAATCACGTTCACATCTTTGACCGTGTAAAGTTTTTTCTATTTCCAATGACCGCATTGCAAATTAGTTTAATAAAATGAATTATGAAGATATCCCATTACTCCTTCGCTATCGTTATGTTTAATGTATCGTTATTTGTTTTGGAAGTCCTTTGGTTTTTTCTGCCGGCTTTTGCTGGTAACATTGCCCCTGTCTTAGCCGCACATTATCATTGGTTGCCTCGTTTAAATTTGCCATTGGATGGGGGAGCATATCTCGGTTCTAATCGCTTATTGGGGCAAAATAAAACTATTCGCGGTGTCGTTGTCGGTCTTTTAGCCGGTGCCTTAGTGGGCGGTTTTCAATTTATAATCGTTGCGCTCATTCCTGCCGAAGTTGTTGTAATTAATGCCTATCATAATTTAATTGGCGCTGTTAGCCTTGGTATGTTAATTAGTTGCGGTGCTTTACTTGGTGACGCTATCAAAAGTTTTTACAAACGACGCTTGCATATTCCCGCTGGTATTTCATGGAAGCCATGGGATCAAATTGATATTGTCATCGGTGTGCTGTTAGTAACCTTCCCTTTCTTTCCATTTTCATTATCACAATTTTTTCTCAGTTTAATTGTGATCGGTCTTGGCATGTTTATTATTAGTTACTTTGGTTTTCGTCTTGGCATCAAAGAGTCAATCTAATTATTTTTCTACTTGTCCACTTATTCACAAAGTAATATTGAATTACATGCAAAAATTTGTTCTAATTACTAACAGTAATTATCTTCCTTCATGTTAACTCCAGCACTCGCTAACTTTTTTTCCGCATTTATGGATTTGTTATTAAATTCATCTATGAGAGGAGGTGGTAAACATGCCAGCTAAAAAGAAGCGCACCGTAAAGAAGCGCACCGTTCGCAAGACCGCCAAGCGCAAAACGACTGCGCGTCGCAAGACCGCTGCTCGCAAGCCTGCGACTAAGCGCAAGACGACCCGCCGCAAAACGACGGCTCGCCGAAAGACCACCTCGCGCAAAAAGAAGTAAGCGCAAGGACTTTCGATCCTAAAAACAGGCTCTTTTAACAAGAGCCTGTTTTCTTTTACCTCGGTATTTAACTTAACGTATCTTCCAAATCCACCCAAAAACCTTCTAATAATTGCTGTGCCGCGGGCAAGTCTCTCAATTTCCGCACATAAGACACTGTTTCTTTTGCCATCGCTTTTGTTAATCCTTTATCATGCAACATTTTTTCTCGCACCTCATCATCCGGATGATTCTTGATGTAATTTTGAATTACTTTGTGCCAATTAGATAACACTGTTGAAACACTTATAAAATTTAACTCGTCATTATCAATTTTATTTAACAACCGATACACTAAATCCCAGTCATCAAAATAGTCATACAATAAGTCATCTTCTAAAAGTCGCAACGCTTCTGATACTACCGGATTCCAAGGCAGTCTCTCCTTCCAAAAATGATTTCGTAAATAATTTTCACGTGTTATATCCACCCATGCGTGTACTCGTAAGCCTGTCATAAAATCATTTTCCGCTACCAAAGAATACAACGATACTTTATCCGGATGTAACCGATGACGTGCTTTTATTCCTAATTGATAAATATTCGGAAATAAAGTGCCAACCCAATAATCAGGCTCTCTAACTTGGTTTCCCAAATTAGTTAACACTCGTGCTGCATATACAACGTGACTAATCTCACTGGCCATAAAATATCTTGCTCTCCATTATACCATGGCAACAATGATATAATTAACTCATGTCTGTACCCGCCAACTCTTCTCGCCGCTTTCTTATTTTAAGTCTCATTATCCTTATTCTTATCATCACAGCGCTCACCGCTTTTTTAGTGATTCAACGCTTGCGCGCTGATTCCTCCTCGTCTTCATCGTCTCTTTCGCTCACCGCAACTTCTCCGACTGTTAATCCTGTTATGACTACCACTCCTTCTCCTTCTATAAATTTACTTTCTGCTGCCGTTCCTCCTTCTGAGACTTGGACCAATCTATTAGTAACAGTAAGTTACACTTCTTCGCCAAACTTTATTGTTACGCTTGATGATCTTTTTCGTACTCCTGATACTAATTTTGACCAAGTTAGTCCCCTTGATACTAACCAGTACTCAGTTTTACGGGTCAAAGATAGTTCTGGCGCCGTATTGTCGGAACAAAAATTTACTTTAGCTACTCAAGCCTTAATGGAAGGGGATGGTTTAGACCCTTATCTATTTTCTTTTACTGATGGCACTCAATCCGTCATTGTCACTCTGCCTGATTATTCCCAGCCCACTAGTATTGAGCTGCAGAAAAGCGATGGCACTGTGATTGCGCAACGTTCTTTTGCTTATTCCAGTCTGTCTTTAGATCCCGCTTACACTAATGTTAGTAATCTCACCACTAGCCCTTCCGCTTCCGCATCTTTTGATCAGCCGCTTACCATTGCTATTACTCATTCTTCCAATGATGCTAGTTTTGTCACTGCTGTAGCCGCCGCCACTATGGAAATGCTCCAAACAATTGCTCCTTGGCCCGATTATATCGACAATATTAATCTTATGACCGTTCCTCTTACCCAAACTGATATTATTTTTGATTGCGAGCATGTCACAACTTCATCTGGTCAATATCCGGTTTGTCGTAATCAACCATCTCAAATCCTCCAGCTCATGCGTAGTCAAACCGGCATCGTACCTGATTTTGTCATTGTTACTACGTCTGGTCAAAATCGCGGCTCTGTTCAATTAACTAATGCGGGATATTCGAATATCATTACTGTAGGCAGCCAAAGCACTGCCAGCATGATCGCTCATGAATTCCTCCGTTCCCTTGGTCAATTTTCCGATGATTCTCAAGTTGCTTCTGCTTACACTGCTACTGAAAAAATAGTCATCGATACCGCTTTAGCTGATCTAACTGGTAAATCCGATTGTGTTAGTTGCCATTCATCCCCAACACCGACTCCAACTCCTACTGTCACACCTGTTTCTTCGTCTCAATCATCTTCCAGTCCTGGCTATTGGGGCTGGTCACGTTAACTAAACCATATGTCACATTATTCTCATTATTACTCCTCTCTCTTCGTCGCAGTTATTCTCGTTCTTTATCCTGTCACAACTTATGCTGGTACAGTTTGGCGCATTTCTATGCCTGCTGCCGAAACCGTAACTACTACACCGACTGGCTTTTGGGGGAGCTTGACCCAATGGATTCAAGGCCGAGTTCAAATTGTCCGCCTCGAGATAGGGACTCAATTCACTATTGAAAGTACCGCTTACACTCCTTCTCCTTACGAAACTGACAGCACGCCCTGCATTACTGCTGCTGGCACGCGAGTGCGCTCTGGTGTTGTTGCCAGTAATTTCTTGCCACTCGGTACAATTCTTGAGATTACTCCCGAATCTGCTCCTAAAAACTTGCCTCAAAACCTCTTTATAGTCGAAGATCGCATGAGTTCTCGTTTTGAGCAACGCTTAATTGATATTTGGTTTCCTGACAAAGAATCCGCTTTAGAATTTGGCCGTCGCAAATTAACTCTTGAAGTCGTTGGTTATGGTACCCCCGGCCAATCTCTCGAAACCGATGAACAAGAAGAGGTTGTTGAAACTAGTATTATTAAACGGGCTAATTTACGTTTTATTGCGAGTGCCCGCTCACTCTCGCGTCTTTTAACGGCTGCGGTTGGCCAATCGCAGACCGTTGATTGTTTTGCTACTGAATAAATAACTATGTCTCATTACTTACGTTTCACTCTTTTTACCCTTTTAATTACGCTCCTTATTCATCCTGGAGTAGTTTCCGCTGCTAATTTAACCGGTTCCGTCTCTATTTCCACTGAAGCCCAAGCCGCCATTCAAAATCACGCTTTCACTTTGGTATATAACCAGAAAAATTTTACCGCCAACGCTGCCGAAGCCAAGACTTGGTATCAAATTAAAAACGATACTTTAACTCTTAAACCCGGCGCGATCTATAACTTCCTTAACGTTAAAATTTCTCCGACCGTTAATTCTCCCGGTGTTTCCAGTCGATTTGCCTATGTCGACGGTAATTTGCACTTAATTGCTGGCGGAACCAAAGGACAAATTGTCGACGGTGAAAAAACATCGCTCGCTATCCGGGCTGCGCTCGCTCAAGGCCAATCCCAAGCCAAAGTGTATCTCAAAACTGATCGGCCATCCGTTTTTTCCGCCGCCGATTTTCAAAAATTATCTTTTCCTGATTTACTCGCCAGCGGTGAAAGCAATTTTGCTGGTTCTCCCGCTAATCGCATCCATAATATTGTTACTGCCACCGCACGCTTTCATGGCTTAGTTGTTATGCCTAACGAAGAATTTTCCTTTAACCGTTATTTAGGTTCTGTCGACGCCGCAAACGGCTATTTACCCGAATTAGTCATTAAAGACAATGTCACTACTCCGGAATATGGCGGGGGAATCTGCCAAGTTTCAACGACTGCTTTTCGTGCTGCCATGCAAGCCGGACTTAAAATTACTGAACGTCACAGCCATTCTTATCCTGTTAGTTATTACGGCACTCCTGGCTACGATGCGACCGTTTACCAACCGTCACCCGATTTACGTTTCGTAAATGACACCGGCAATCCTGTCTATTTAACCACTCAAGTTGTCGGCACTCGAGTGATCTTTAACGTGTGGGGGACTGATGATGGCCGCCAAGTCACGATTAACGGTCCTTTCGTCACCAAAAGTTTGCCTGATGGCAGTATCGAAGCCGCGGTCGCTCAAATTATCACCAAGGCCGGCCAAACCATTCGTGAGCAAAATTTTGTCTCTAAATATCAACCTGCCGAAAACTTTCCTACGGTAGTAGCCGCTAATCAAGGCTAATAGAATTAATTTAAACTATAAACCGCATTACATTATGACCACAATTCTTGAAAATAAACATATAAAAATCACTCAAGAAGAAGTATCTTTCCCTAATGGAGATCAAATCAATGACTATTATTTAGTAGAAAAAAGAGATTATGTAGCCATTGTTCCTTTGATTAATGATATCGAAAAAAGTTCAAATATTATATTAGTTGAACAATACCGTCCTGCTTTAAAACAAAGTATATGGAATATTCCTATGGGATTTATTGATAATGGAGAAACTCCTAAAGAGTCTGCTAAACGTGAATTAGCCGAAGAAACCGGATATGAAGGAAAATTAAAGTTATTAGATATATTAGCACCCGCGCCTGGGTTTTATAAATCAATATGTTATTTATACGTGGCTTATAATTGCCAACAAATTAATACTAACAAAAAACTTGATACAGAAATTCAAAATGTAAAAATCTTAGAATGGTACTGTGCTTTCAATCGTCTTAAAAATAGCAAAGGCGCAGATATGACATCAGTAGCGGGATTATTACTAATAAAAGAAAAACACGCTTGGTAACTTGTTAGTATACAAAGCGTGTTAGTGAAAGTGATCACTTTTTCCACTCGTTTAGAGTATAAGGACAAAGAGGCGCAAAGCGCTGTTCAACCCGTTGTAAATCTTCAATCCTGTCCACGTCAAATATGGGTGAAAGTGCTTTGCAGGTCAATCCTTGGATTGCAGCTTTCTCTTTCCAGCGATTGATGTAATTCGGTGTCCGTGAATCATTATCTGTCCACATATCACCGAATTTACGCAACCCATGAGGGCAACAACCGTCATCTTCATTGGGGTGATATACGGCATCAAAGTTATCCAGTGCATCCCATATCTCTTTCAGTTGATCTTCGGAATAATGAGGCAAATCCGCACCTGTCAGCGCAACTTTAGAAAATTCTTGCAAAGCGGTGTAATACGCGTACACAATATCCTGATTCATATCACCAATGCCACGCAAGAAGTGTAATCTAGCTACAGGAATATGGTACTGGCGACAAAGTGTGTGGAACGGTTCCGAATGCTCATCTTTTGGGTAAACTATCTCAACCACAATGTTCTGAACTCGCAAAAAGCGATCTAAGAGATCAAGCAGCATGCCCCTTTGAACATCAGAGGCTTTCTCTGGACCAATTGAAGCAGCTAAACGACTTTTCACGCGCCCAGCAGCCGGGAAACGAGCTAATATCAGCAAGCACTTTTCCATAACATTCTCCTTATTAAGAAAGAGCAAATACCGTTATCTTAAGATAACACACTAGACTACTATAAATAGCTAAAACATCAATGCTCAAATTAATCATTTTAATAACTCAACTGCTGGAACACCATAACGCACTTAATTCAGTGCATAGCGGCTTACGAGGTTATATTCCATCAGCAAAACAGAAGTTTTGTAGCCCCACGGGGAATCGAACCCCGATTGCGAGAGTGAAAATCTCGTGTCCTAGCCGTTAGACGATAGGGCCAAGTAAATCAGTTTTAACTGATTTTTTTTCATTTGTCCACTATACTGCCTTCATATGGCAACTATCTTAAGCCTAGAAACTTCTTGCGACGAAACCGGCGTGGCTATTTTAACCCAATCTGGCCCTGATGCTCCGGCAGTTTTAAGCCAATCTGTTTCTTCCCAAATCAATATTCATGCCTTAACCGGGGGAGTTGTCCCTGAAACCGCCGCTCGTGAGCACTCAGCCGTCATTGCTCCGATGATTTTGGATAATTTACGGCATAGTGGCTTACAGCCATCCAATTTAGACGCTATTGCGATAACCGTTGGCCCCGGGCTCATTCCTGCCTTAGTTGTAGGAGTGGCGACTGCTCAAACCTTAAGCTTTGCCTGGGATAAGCCGCTTGTGCCCGTTCACCATCTTGAAGGCCATATCTATTCCGCTTTATTATCCGCCCCTTCTCCTGATAGCTTATTTCCCGCTTTAGCCTTAATTGTCTCGGGCGGGCACACCTTATTAGTCCTTATTTCCGCTCATTTAACTTATCAAATCCTCGGCTCCACTCTCGATGATGCTGCCGGTGAAGCTTTTGATAAAGTTGCTCGCTTACTTGGCCTCCCTTATCCTGGTGGCCCCGCCTTAAGCCGCCTGGCTGAGTCTGGCAATCCGTCCGCATTCGATTTTCCGCGCCCTATGTTGCATGACTCTAGCCTGAATTTTAGTTTTTCTGGCCTTAAAACCGCAGTTCTATACACTTTCCGTGATTTAACCCAATCCGGAGCAGTCACAGCCGCTCAAAAAGCCGATATTGCCGCTAGCTTTCAGCAAGCTGTTGTCGACGTGCTCGTCGCAAAAGCTTTTCGTGCCGCTTCCGAATACCATGCTCGCTCATTGTTATTAACCGGCGGAGTCGCTGCTAATCAATTGCTCAGACAAACCTTTCAGCTCAAAGCTGACCAAGCTGGGCTACCTTTATTAACCGCTCCTTTAGAGCTTTGCGGCGATAACGGTGTTATGATTGGCCAAGCCGGACTTTATGCTTTCGCGGCTGGTCGAGTTAAATCGTGGTCGGAGATCGAAGCAACTGCCCGTCTTAGTATTGAAACTTTTAGCCCAAGCACCTTACAGTAATAACCATGGCTCTTCCTAAACAATACGACCCCCAAGCTCACGAAACCGCTGTTTATGACACCTGGGAAAAAAGCGGAGCTTTTTGCCCTAATCAAGCCGCTTTAGATGATGGTCGTCCTCCGTATGTCATTATGCTTCCGCCGCCCAATATTACCGGCAGTTTACATATGGGGCATGCTCTTCAAGACACCTTAATTGATGCCCTTATTCGTTATCATCGCATGCAAGGCGAGCCAACCCTTTGGCTGCCCGGAACTGACCACGCTGCCATTGCAACTAATAAAGTGTTAGAGACTCAGCTCCAAGCTGAAGGCAAAACTCGCTGGGATCTTACTCGAGCAGAATTTTTACAACGAGCTGAAGCTTGGTATCAGACCACCGGTACTACCATTATCAGTCAAATGAAGCGTTTAGGTTGTTCTTGTGACTGGAGTAGGGAACGCTTCACTATGGACAACAAATATGTTCAAGCAGTCAACGCCGCTTTTATTGCATATTTTAACCAAGGTTATTTATACCGCGGCTTGCGAATCGTTAATTGGGACCCCAAAGCTCAAACCACCGTTTCTGATTTAGAGATTGAATACAAGACCGAAAAAACTCCCTATTATTACCTTCAGTACGGATCAATTGAAATTAGTACCGCTCGTCCCGAAACAAAGTTTGGCGATAAATACGTTGTTGTCCATCCTGATGATCCTCGTTATGCGCATCTGAAACACGGTGATCAGTTTGAAGCTGAATGGATCAATGGCCCTATTACAGCAACTGTCATCAAAGACACTGCTTCTGATCCCGCTATCGGTTCCGGTGCTATGACTATTACCCCTTGGCATTCTGTCGTGGATTTTGAAATCGCTCAACGCCATCATCTCGATATGGAGCCGATCATTGATTTAAATGGTCGTTTACTGCCTATTGCCGGTGAATTTGCTGGCATGACTATTGCCGAAGCCAGACCTAAAATTGTCGCCAAACTGGAACAAAAAGGCTTACTAAACCGCATAGATGAAAAGTATGAGCATAACCTTGCCTTAAACTCACGTGGCAACGGCGTTATTGAACCGCAAGTTATGCGTCAGTGGTTTATTAACATGGAAAAAATCAAAGCCAATACTATCAAGGTCGCAACTGACGATACTATTCAATTCGTTCCTCCGCACTGGAAAGCCAAATTTATTAATTGGATGGAAAATGTGCGTGATTGGAATATTAGCCGCCAAATCTGGCTCGGTCATCGTTTACCGGTCTGGTGGAAACCAGGCACCAGAGATACCGATCACGAAGAAGGCAATTATGTAATTTCCGTAGATAAGCCCGCTGACGGGGAATGGGAGCAAGATCCTGATGTTTTAGACACTTGGTTTTCTTCCGCTTTATGGCCTTTCGCTACTTTAGGATGGCCTGAAGCAACCACCGATCTCAAAACATTTTATCCCACTTCTTTATTAGTTACTGCCCGCGACATTTTATATTTATGGGTTGCTCGCATGATTTTTTCCGGACTCGATTTGCTAAAAGATCCTCAGTTTCAACGTCCTGAAATATCAGATCGCATTCCTTTCCGCCAAGTTTTAATTCATCCCACTATTTTAGCCAAAAACGGTCAGCGGATGAGTAAAAGCCTTGGTACTGGCATTGATCCTTTAGAATTGATTGATAAATACGGAGCTGACGCCACCCGTTTCGGTTTACTTTTTCAAATTTCATACGATACCCAAGCCCTAAAATTTGATGAAGAAGCGATCAAATCTGCTCGTAATTTTGCGAATAAGATCTGGAATATTGGTCGTTATTTAGATTCTTTAGATTCCAATGGACACACAACTATTGCTGATACCTGGATTCAGTCCCGGTTAAACGAAGTTATTCAGCAAGTCTCGCAATTAATTAATGATCACAAACTTGGTGAAGCCGCTCGCACTCTATATGATTTTATTTGGAAAGATTATGCCGACTGGTATTTAGAAATTATCAAAACCGACGGCTCCCCTGCGGTCGCTAAACAAGTTTTCCGTCAAATTTTAGCTCTCCTGCATCCATTTATGCCGCACCTTACCGAAATTCTTTGGCAGAACTTCGGCGATACCGATGCTTTAATTACCTCTGCGTGGCCAACCGCTGGTGATATTGAATCTGACTCCCTAACTGCTATCACTCGCTTTCAGCAAACCGTCACTGCTTTACGCAGCGCTCGTAAACTCTTTAATTTATCGCCGTCAGAAACTATTACTGTTTGGGTCGCTGATCCAGTTATTCCATCTGCCTTTCAGCGTTTAGTTAAATGCCAACTTGAATCCGAGCATCTCAAATCCGGTATTATGATTCCTGTCTCTGGCGCTGATCCTGCTGAATTATCCGCACCGAGTTTAACTGCCGACAAGTTAGCCCAAGGAATTACGCAGCTAAAAAGCAATCAAGCTAAACTTACTCAGTTAATTAGTCAGCATCATAATATCCTTGAAAAAATGCAGGGGAAAGCTCCGGATGCAATTATTGCCGCTAAAACTACCGAAGTTGCTACCTTGCGCCAAGAGCTTGATCAGATTACACGTAGTCTGGAATTACTTGCCTAACGCTAGCGACATCCTGGTCGAAAACTGCTATACTTTTACCAGTAGTTTTTTGATATAATATTCACATCCTTTAACATAACGACATGCCGCAAGAACCACGCAGTTTCTTTGAACGCCTCACCGGAGCCCGCTTAATGGGTGGTCATCAAGATGAAGAGGAGGATGATAATCAAACCGTCTCATACCAAGACGATTATGAAGAAGTGCCCGTATCGCAAGAAGACGAAGGGCATATTAATGAAATGATTGAAGAAGATGATCCTGATGCTGAAGAAGTTTATTCCGACGAAGATCATGGCGATAGTGGGGAAGAGCAAGAAGGCCAGCTAACAGTCGATGTTTTTCAAGACGATGAGAATATCGTTATTCAAAGCACTATTGCTGGTGTCTCCCCGGAAGATTTAGACGTTTCTATTACCAATGACATGGTTGCTATTCGTGGTGAACGTCGCCAACAATACGACGTTGATCCCGAAGATTATTTTTACCAAGAATGTTACTGGGGCACTTTCTCTCGTAGTATTATTTTACCTGTTGAAATTGATGCTGACCGTGCCGACGCTAAAATTAAAAATGGTATCCTGACCATTCGCATTCCTAAAGCCAACGCCGCCGTTACTCGCAAACTCAAAGTAAAATCAACTTAATTTGCCAATTTTCTTTTGGCATCTAACCTAATAGTATGGTTATTTTCTTTTGGATTACGCTATTAGGACTGCTGTTATTAATCCCAACCGCCTACGCTGGCTTAATTGGCGCTCCTTATGCGCCCACGCGTCGGCAAGCTATTATCGACACTTTTGATCATATTAAACTGTCTTCCTCTGATTATTTAGTTGATTTAGGTGCCGGCGACGGTGTGGTTTTACGTTTTGCCGCTATGCGTGGTGCCAAAGCACTTGGTTACGAGCTGTCACCTATTATGTGGTTTATTGCTTTTTTACGTCTTCTTGCGTTTCGTCCTCAAGCGCGAATCAAGTATGGCAATTTTTTTCACGCCTCTTTACCTGCTGAAACCACTGTTATTTTTGCCTTTTTAATGCCTGAACATATGGCGCACTTGCGCCAATATCTTGCCACTCAAAACTTACCTCATGCCCGTTATTTACTCTCATATATGTTTCCTTTTCCTCATCTTCAACCTCTCCATATGGTTCGCTCGCCTCGGGCCGGTCACGTTTATATCTATGACCTTGAACAGGTTATTGCCAACTAACTTAACTCAGCCTACACTCACCATAAAACTATGAAATATTACCTTACTACACCTATTTACTACGTTAACGCTAAGCCACATATTGGCTCAGCTTACACAACTATTGCCGCTGATGTTTTAGCTCGTTATCACCGTCTGCTTGGTCATGACACCCATTTTTTAACTGGTGTTGCCGAACATGGTACCAAAATCGCTACCAGTGCTGAGGCTGCCGGGCAAGATCCACAAGCATTCGTTGATTATAATTCTCAACTATTTAAAGATGCTTGGAGCGCTCTGAACATCAATTACGACGACTTTATTCGCACTACCGAACCCCGTCATGGCGCTGCTGTCACTCTATTTTTCGAACAGCTAAAAGCATCGGGCCAACTTTATGAAGCTGAATACGAGGGGCTGTATTGTGTTGGTCACGAAGCGTTTATCAAAGCCTCTGACCTTGATGAACGTGGTTTTTGTCCTGAGCACGGTAAAGCCCCGGAAGTCGTTAAAGAAAAAAATTGGTTTTTCCGTCTCTCGGCTTATCAGGATTGGATTAAAGAGCAAATCACTTCGGATCGCATTAAAGTCTCGCCTGCCTCTCGTAAAAACGAAGTCTTGGCTTTTATTGATCAAGGGTTAGAGGATATTGCAGTTTCTCGTCGTACCGCCAAATTTGCTTTGCCACTGCCCTGGGATGAAGAACAAACCATGTATGTCTGGTTAGACGAACTCTTTAATTATTGCTCGGCTATCGGTTATGGCGTTGATAATGATAAATTCAATCATTTTTGGCCAGCTGACCTCCATATTGTTGGTAAAGATATTATCAAATTCCACTGTATTATTTGGCCTACGCTGCTTCATGCGATTGGCCTCGAACCTCCCCGACACATCTTCGCGCACGGATTTTTCACTGTCGATGGTCAAAAAATGAGCAAAACTCTTGGCAACGTTGCCGATCCTATTGAACTAGTTGCTAACTATGGCGCCGACGTAATCCGTTATTTTGTTTTGCGTGATATTCCTTTTGGTAACGACGGTGATTTTTCCTATACTCGCCTTCAAGATCGTTACAATTCTGATTTTGCTAACGGTTTAGGTAATTTTGTTTCCCGCACTCTTAACATGATTGAAAAATTCTATCCTGATTTCAATGGCCAATCTTCTCTGCCGCAGGATCTCAAAGCTGAAGTTGAGCAAATTAATCCTTTCATTGAAGAATTAGCTTTTGATAAAGCTTTAAATTCAATTTGGAACCTTATCTCATGGGCGGATAATCGCATTGAAACTACTCGTCCGTGGGAATTAGCGAAAACAGGGGATACCGCCACCCTACAGCAAATTTTAGCCGAACTTTTTGCCGTTTTAACTGTAGTAAACGATAAACTTGCTCCATTTATGCCCGATACGCATGCAAAAATTTCCACTCTGTTATCAACTCGCCCTCTCCGAAAACCCGCCGATCCCTTGTTTGCCCGTAAATAAAAGGAGATAATTAACCTATGTCTCATTTACTTGTCACCGGTGGTGCTGGTTTTATTGGATCAAATTTTATTCATTACTGGCTCGAGCATCATCCTGACGATCGTGTCACTAATTTAGATGCCTTAACTTATGCTGGTAATTTGAATAATTTAACCGATATTGCCGCAAATCCGAACTATAAGTTTATTAAAGGGAACATCTGCGATTCTGAGTTAGTTAGTCGCCTTGTATCTGATGTTGATGTGATTGTTCATTTTGCTGCAGAAAGTCATGTTGATCGCTCCATCATAGGTCCTGGATCATTCGTGGAAACTAATATCAACGGTACTTTTGTTTTGCTCGAGGCTATCCGTCAGCGTCCTCACATCCGTTTTCATCACGTTTCCACCGATGAAGTTTTTGGTGCTTTAGCCTTAGACTCAAATACTAAGTTTACTGAAAACACCCCATATCGTCCTCATAGCCCATATTCTGCTTCTAAAGCCGCTTCTGATCATCTGGTCTCGTCTTATGCCGATACTTACAATTTATCGGTTACTATCACCAATTGCTCTAACAATTTTGGTCCTTACCAACATCCCGAGAAATTCATTCCTCGCATGATCACGAACTTAATCACTGGAGAAAACATCAAAATTTATGGTGATGGACTGTATGTTCGCGATTGGCTCTATGTCATTGACCATTGTCGGGCGATTGATCTGGTGCTTCAATCTGGAAAAATCGGAGAAACCTATCTAGTCGGTGGTATGACCAAAGATGTAAATAACCTTACTTTAGCCCAGCTCTTGTTAAAGCAATTCAATTTAGATGACGCTAAACTTGAATTTGTGAAAGACCGTCCAGGACATGATCGTCGTTATGCTGTCGATTGGACTAAAATTAATCAAGAATTAGGTTGGGAACCAGAACATTCTTTCGAAGATTGGCTGCAAGAAACTGTAACTTGGTATAAAAATAACGAAAATTGGTGGCAATCACTTAAACAAGAAGCCGAAAAGATGTACAGTAAAGGCAATTAATTTATATTACCCCTTATGGACAATACCACTTCCGAGCATAAAAGTAGCAACAAAGTTCTTTCCGCGGTTCATGCGTTTATTCAGTACAACAATAAATTTCTCGTTATTAAGCAGGTTGTTACTGAGACTCACGTTTTTTGGGATTTACCCGGTGGCAAAATTATGCATTTAGAAACGCCATATGAAGCACTGCGTCGTGAAGTTAAGGAGGAAGTTGGCTTAGGCGTAGAAGTGTTTGAGCCTTTAGGAATGTGGTGGTTTTTCCGCGTTAAAGACGGTGACCAGATTGTCTCCACGGTTTTCCGCTGCACGACTAATAGTTTTGACGTTAATATTCATAACAATCCTAGTACTGAAGCCATTCAAGATTATCGTTGGATTACACCAGCCGAATACGCTACTGATGAATATCAGGCCTCAGACCCGAGTCTCAAACAACTAATTGGCTCTCTCAAGCTTTAAAATCAAATCTCCATGGCTTTTTTTGCGGAGATTTCGGCTTTTGTCTATCAAAAGTTTTTAAAACCGATATTTTTTCTTGTTGATCCTACCGTCACACACGAATACGCACTTATTGCTGGTCGGATAATCAATCGCTCTGTAATCTTGCAAAAGATTGTACAAATATTTTGTATATATAAAAACAACAAACTTGAACAGAAGATTTTAGGTCTTACTTTCTTAAATCCAGTCGGATTATCTGCTGGTTTCGATAAAGATGCTGAGCTAATTAATCTTTGGCCTTCAGTTGGGTTTGGCTTTTCTGAAGTCGGATCTATCACCCTTAATCCTTATCCCGGTAATCCCGCACCACAAGCCTATCGTTTGATAAAATCAGGTGGTTTAGTCATAAATTATGGACTTAAAAATCAGGGTATCAAAAAAATAATGCCTCGTTTATCTGCCTCTTACCCGGCTCATATTCCGCTTAATATCTCTATTGCTAAAACTAATTGCCAAGCTACGGCTGATGAGTCCTACGGAATCAATGATTACATCGATACTTTAAAACAAATAAATTCTCAAAAAGTCGGCGATATTTACACGCTTAATATTTCCTGTCCCAATACGTTCGGCGGCGAACCTTTTACTACACCGTCCGCTTTAGACCGACTCTTGACTCAAGTTGCCGACCTGCACATTACAAAACCGATCTTCTTAAAAATGCCAATTGACTTGCCCTGGGAAGAATTTCGTCAACTTTTAGACATTGCCGTGAAGCATCACATTCAGGGTGTTACTATCGGTAATTTAACTAAACAACGCCATAACCTTAAAGATAATCTGCCTGACCATATCCCCGGTGGTATTAGCGGTCTGCCTACTCAGTCCTTATCTAACGATCTCATTAGTCGTACTTACCAACAGTATGGCCAGCAGTTAATTATTATCGGAGTCGGCGGTATTTTCTCTGCCGACGATGCTTATGAAAAGATTAAACGCGGAGCTTCTTTAGTCGAGCTCATCACCGGCATGATTTTTCAGGGCCCGCAACTAATCGGCCAAATAAACGCCGGTCTAGCTCGTAAGCTTCAAGCCGATGGTTATTCACGTCTTAGCGAGGCCATCGGTGCTTATCATCGTTAAATTATGATTGGCCTTTTTGATTCTGGACTCGGCGGATTAACCATTCTACGCCAATTAGAACAAGATCTTCCTCAATACGAATACCTTTATCTTGGCGACACTGCTCATGCTCCTTATGGTTCTAAAGACGCTGCAGAAATTACACATCTAACATGGCAGGGGGTTGAACAGCTCTTTTCTCAAGGGGCCAAACTAGTCTTATTAGCCTGCAACACTGCTTCAGCAGTTGCTCTGCGGCATATTCAACAAACAGAATTACCTCAAAAATATCCTGACCGTAATGTTTTAGGTATTATCGTCCCAACCATTGAACAAATTACCGGCATTGACTGGAAACATCAAACCCCTATCACCACCACAGTTGCTGACGGGGCTGTTACTATTGGTGTTTTAGCCACTACCGCCACCGTGTCTTCTGGTACATACGAACATGAAATTCATAAACGCAATCCTTCTCTAAAAATTATTTCTCAAGCTTGTCCGCAATTAGTTCCTTTAATTGAGTCGCAGGCTCCGCCAGAAAAAATTTCAGCTGCTATTAAAAAATACTTAAACCAACTTTACGCCCAAGCAGAGAACAACCTATACGCCGTTCTTTTGGGCTGCACACATTACGAATTAATTGCCGATTTAATCCAAGATCAACTTCTTCCGTCTATCCGTCTCTATCGTCAGCCGCAAGTCATCTCTCAAAGCCTCAAATCTTACTTGCATCGTCACCCTGACCTCGCAACTCCACAGTCTAAACCAGCCCCAACTCGCATTATGCTCACAAAAAAAGCACTGTAACATTGGATCGAAACCCAAAGTTACAGTGCTGGTCACCCTTGCCTACTTCGCGAAGTGATGAGAAGACGGTTTGTTCCGGTACCCATACCGTGGTACAGGTTGTGCAGGACGGGCTGTACGTTGCGGAATCTCGGTTATAGGCGCCATGCCTTGGAAGACACGGCACAACGGCAATTCAGAGACGATGCCCTTGCGCACTGTCAGCAACGAAGGGTGTTTGCGTCCATCGTTCGGTGACTTCCGCTTCCATTGGCGCTGCCAATTCTTCGTCTCGGGTGTTGGCGGCGTAAAAATGTAATTCCATAAATAGTAATCCGCCAGAATGTACAAAATGGAACAGCGGGGAAATCCCGGCTTTCCCTCCACCCGCTCCAACCGCACGCCGAAGTATCCCGCCAATTGAGTATTTGAGGTAATCGAATCCGGTAACTCCGAATTATTAGCTTGCGGTTTGAACTGGTGGTCAATGGCCTTCCAAAGCAGTTTAGCCTGTTCCAGAGCACAGCCGTATCCAACCAGCTCCTGAACGAACGCCTCCTGTTCATCAGGAGAATGCGCGTAATGACCCAACCGATCAGCCGCTTGAGTCATTTGGTTCACCAAAACCGGCAGATCCGAATACATTGGTCGTCTCCTAACAAGGTGACAAAGAACAACCCAGCTCGTCCTTCTAAAGATCCATATCTTTAGGCGCTGGTGAGAAAAACTTTTCTCTCATCATCCGCCCAAAACTAAAATCTCCTGGGATGAGCCAGGAGATGTGTAATCTAGTTAATATCTTTAAATATTCTTACAAACTTCCTGGCTGAATGCAGATGAGCGGACATGCAATAGGGTAATAAACCAAGCTGCCATTGCCGCACGGTTATACAAACGCTTAGTTGTGCTATTACCTAACATAAATTCATCATAATGTTTTTAACATTAGTGTCAAATTAAATTTGACTTAAACGCAATAAATATGTTAAACAATAATCACATGCAATTATTTAGTTACCAAAATAATCAGAAAGTTTCTATGCACTTTCGTGCCGGACGTCTTTTGTTTGCCCAAGGTAGCTTAAATAGCCCAATACTCAGATAAATTATTTTTT
The DNA here is from genome assembly GCA_964610055.1 of uncultured Candidatus Saccharibacteria bacterium. Lineage (GTDB taxonomy): Bacteria > Patescibacteriota > Andersenbacteria > UBA10190 > UBA10190 > CAZSUC01. The sequence continues at coordinate 259,543 of CAZSUC010000001.1, forward strand.
CTCTAATTAACTACCTTGGCCAAACAAAGCCAAGGTAGTTTTGTTTTCGGCCTTATGTACCTTTAACTCAAAAAGGAGCCCACTAATGATCCACGTGAACTACAACATTCCTAAATTGTACTTGCTGTACGCTTTCCAAAGCATGTCTTTTTGCTCTGGCTTGATCATTCCTTTTGTCATTGCTAACCACGTCACTCTCGATGAATTCTTTTTGCTTCAGTCTCTTTATTCTTTAGCTGTATTTATCTTAGAAGTGCCATCCGGATACGCGTCAGACATTTGGGGTCGCAAACCAACCATCATGATCTCTGGTCTTGCTGGGACAGCTGGCAGTTTTTTGTATGCCTTAGGCACCAATTTTTGGCACTTTCTTGTCGCCGAATTGCTTTTAGCTATTCTTTGGAGTTTCCAATCTGGTACTCTTGACGCTTTGACTTACGAAACGCATCAAGAACTTAAGCTGAGCAATAGTCATTACGACTATGTTACTCATCGGCAAAAGTTTTTGAACTTTCTGTTTCAAGCCATTGGATCATTCATGGGAGGAATTGTCGCTTACTTTTTTGGCTTGCGCGTGGCGCTGTTATGTACGGCAGTGAGTTACAGTTTTGTTCCTCTGATCACTTGGTCTCTTGTTGAGCCAGCTCGTCATACCCAAAAAGAAGCACAAGCCATCAAGGATATCTGGCGGGTTTGTTACCAAACGTTTCGGTTCAACGTTCCGCTGCGCAGCATTATCATGCTTTCTAGCGCCCTCGGAACCATGACTATGGGATTGGTTTGGTTGGGACAGGCTTACCAAGACGAGATTCACTTGCCTGTGCATTGGTATGGATTCAGCAATACTGCAATCTTAAGCGCTACCGCTTTTGCTGTTTGGTGTTTGCCTAAACTCAAGCAACGTTTAGATGATCGTAAGTTGCTCATGGGCATTTCCGCAGTGATCCTTTTGAGCTACTTTGCCATCGGTCAAACGCTCTCAGTTTTTGGATTACTGTTCTTCTTGTTAGGTCGAGCTATGTGGGGCGCTCTGAGTGCTTTAAAAGTTACCATGATGCAACCTCTCATTCCATCGCATCGACGCGCTACAGTACTCTCCTTTGAAAGCTTACTTGGTCGCCTTATATTTGCTGCTGCATCTCTGTTTATGGGTGCCTTAGCACAATCGGGCGGAGTGAGTATTACAGCTACTGTCATTGCTACCATTGGTACGATTATTGTAGTCAGCATCTTTCTCGCCATGCGGCCGATCTGGCGCCAGCTGCCCTCCTAACGAGTTTTGCCTCGGATATTCCTTATCCGAGGCTTTTCTTATGGTAATCTAAACATATGGAAACTATTGCGTTTAAACCCGTTCCTCGTCAGCTAGAGGTCGAAATGTTTTATCGTTTCCTCGTCTTAAATAACTGGGGTTGGGATAAAATGATTACTAAACAACATCCTGCTTTAAAAGTTGTTAAAACACTTAAAACAAAAACTGATCGTCTAAATTTCATCACTCAATATCTCAATCAATACACTGCTCAACATCAAAATATTATTCAAACACGATCTGAGCAACACGAAAAAAGTTGGCGTCAAATAGAGGAGAAAATTTTCATTTTATTATCACAAGTTATGGAAATCGATTGGCCTCAAAAGCATCCTCCTATCCAAGCCTTCTTTTCTACGCTTCCTATCTGCCCGCGTTTTTTACGCAATTGGTGCTTCTTTATTAACTGGAACGTACCAATTAAACGCAGTCGTACAATTATCGCTCATGAAATTACTCATTTTTTGTATTTCACTCAATGGAAAAAAGTTTTTCCCGATTCGCGTAGCCGCACCTTTGATTCTCCATACCTAGAATGGCATTTAAGCGAACTTTTAGCCCCGGTTATTCTTAATGATCCTCGCCTTCAAAAAATTCTAAAAAGACCGCAAGAGACGTATCAAGAATACGATTCCATTAAAATAGGTAAGCGCACAGTTTTTCAGCATTTAACCTCTTCATATAATTCCCATCTCAAACACCAAACATCTTTTGCTGCTTTCCTGCAAGCAGCCTATGAAGATACCAAACCTCTCAAAAAACAATTAGAAAACATCTAAACAATTTCTATGTTAACTAATGTTTCCGCTTTTATTTTCAAAGACAATCAAGTCTTAATCGCTCAAAGAGCTGATAATGAAGACTTGCTATTAGGCTATTGGGAATTAGTTGGCGGAGGTGTCGAAACAAATGAAACTCCAAAGCAAGCGTGCCTTAGAGAGACAAAAGAAGAAGCAGGTATAGATATTGCAATTGGTCGACAATATGGTAATTTCCCTTTTACTCATCCAGAACTTGGTCAAATTGATAGCCTTGCTTTTGTTTGTGTTCCCAAATCAAATTCCGCAATCACATTGAGTTTCGAACATCAAAACTATCGTTGGATTACAGCCGCAGAACTAGGGGATATTAACCCAATGACTGATCGCATGCGTTCTATGATTCTTCAGGGTTTTAATGAAGTTTAGCTTGTAAAACTTCCACATTCCGAATAAACTCTTTTTCTAAATCAATTCCATACTCATCTGCTAGCACTAACACGCTCCATAAACAATCTGCTAATTCATGTGCTAAAGCCTCATCCACATTATCAATTTTCCTAATACCTTGCTTAGCCAGTATTAATTTCATTAAATCACCTACATCTCCTACGAATCCTTCGGCAATATTTTCCCTAGTCCAATTTTTATTGTATGTAATTTTCTCATACTTTCTATATATCTCTCTTAGTTCCAACGCTTTTTCCTTTAATTCGTTAAATTGCATTATTTTATCTTAAGTAGAGTAAAGTAATATTATGCTTAACGTTAAACCTTTCCAGGAGACTTTGCACGGTGGCTATTGTGGTCCAGCAAGCCTAAAAATGGTCTTAAACTATTACGGCCGAGATAAAAGCGAAGAAGAGATAGCTGTGCAATGCAAACGCGACCCCGATCTTGGCACTACCGATATTGCTCTTAAACAAGTCGCCGAAAACTATGGATTTGAAGTAATTATCCAAGATAAAGCCTCGTTTGATGACCTAAAGCACTGGTTAGACCGAAAAGTACCTGTAATCGTTAATTGGTTTACTCGCGGTCGTTCGAACTATTCAGACTCTGAAGTTCCTGACGGTCATTATTCTGTCGTCATCGGTTTAGACGCTAACAACATCTATCTCCAAGACCCGGAAATAGGGAATATACGCACTATCAGCCGGGATAATTTCCTAAAAGTATGGTTTGATTTCAAATCCAGCCACATCCAATCATGGGAAGATTTAATCCTCCGGCAAATCATCGCCATTTATCCTAAAGAGTAATAAAATTGTTCATCATATGAAAAAAGAAAGCGTTGGTATTCTGATTACAAATAAAGCCGGAGAATACCTTTTACAAATGCGAGATGGAACCCCTGGTATTTGCAACCCTTTACGCTGGAACTTTTTTGGCGGTCGACGCAATAATCTCGAAGAAATTATTTCCGGAGCTATGCGTGAGTTATCTGAAGAATTAGATATTATTGCGAATTCAGAAGAATTCAAAATTCTTGGGGACATTATTTTTCCTGACGGTGAGTTTTACACTCTTACTCAATATTTGAAACCAATAACTTGGCGCGATTTCAGTGTTAATGAAGGCGCTGGAGCAGCTTTTTTTACGAAGCAAGAGCTAGAACAAATTAACATTACCGAAAAAACCAAACTACTAATCCATAAATTTATTATTGGATAAATAATGTTAACATGCGTTTTTGAAAACGGAGACGAAGCATCACTGCGACATGCAGTCGTGCAAGGAATTGTGCTAAATCAGGATAACCAACTCATGCTTATTAAGCGGGCAGTCAACTTGATTGAAGGAAGTAAATGGGCCTTACCGGGTGGTTATGTTGAGCGCGATGAAACGCTTCCCGAAGCTCTTACACGGGAAGTTAAAGAAGAAACTGGTTGGGAAATTAAAAATATAAAACTCATTAGTATTTACGATAATCCTAATCGCCCTCGTGAAGATCGACAAAACATCGCCTTTAACTACATCTGTCTGGCTACTAAGCAAACCGGTCAACATGACCATGAAGTTACCGCAACGCACTGGTTTTCTTTAACGGATCCAGTCGTTAAGAACCTCGCTTTTGATCATTCTAATGCAGTCAATGATTTTATTAGCCAAAAAAATATTCGTGACTAAAATATGGCAATTGCACCGTTTGGCCTAATTCAGCAAGCATACCAATTAAAATTTTTAATAAGCACTCCAATAACATTGATCATTTAGTAAACGATATTATTAACTATGCCAAAATCTAAAGAAATCAAACCTTGGAAACTAATTAACTCCGAAATGGTTTTAGATGAAAAATGGTACCGTGTTCGTAAAGATACTGTCGAAGTCCGCCCAGATCGAATTATTGACGATTACTACATCGGTCTTTTCAATGACATTGTTTTAATCCTTGCTCTTACTCCGGACAATAACGTTCCTCTGGTGCGTCAATATAAACATAGAGCCGGGGAAATCCTCTTAGAACTCCCGGCTGGTTACATGGATCCAGGCGAAGAACCGCTGCATGCCGCTCAAAGAGAATTGCAAGAAGAAACTGGGTTTACTGCTAAAGATTGGCAATATTTTGGTTGTTTCATCTCAAACTCCGCTAAATCAAAAGGGAATAATGTTCATATTTTTCTTGCGCGCAACGCTGTTCAAACTCACTCGCAAAACCTAGATCCTAACGAAGACATCGAAATTGTTACTATTCCTTTTCAAGATGCCATTAAAAAAGCTCTTAATCATGAAATCAAAGGCAGTGATAGTGTTTTGGCTCTCCTTCTAACTGAAAAACAGAAAAAATCAATTTACCGCCACGCGCAAAAATGAAAGGCGACACCAAGCAATTATAGACTCAGCCAGGTGTCACAACTCAAATAGACTTCTTTTTCTTCGCGCAAAACACCAAGATTAATCCAGGGACTTCCAACAAATTACAACACTATGAAGGTATCACAGAAGCGCGCTTTTTCTCAAAAGACAAGATATTTACCGTGATTCGCCAAGGAGATATCACTCATGGTCAAACGTTAACAGGTATCTTTTTAGCGCATTTAAAAGGCAAGATTTAAAAACGGATATAATCTAATCATTATTTACTTGCCCAATACAAACGCTTCATTCCCAGCTTTCTTAATTGGCGCAAGCTATCCAATTAATGTTATTTTAATCTTATGAACGACAATTTATCACAAAAATTAACTGCAACCTCAAACAAGACCGGCGAGCCAAAACCGGTTTTTTTTGACCTCAGTTCTAATGCAGACCAATCCAAACTCGAGGATCTGTTAGAAAAAAATCCTCATACAAAAATTGTTGATACGTATGATACGCAGTTGCTCGAATCTTTTGTTCTAGATCATCCAGCTTTACACATTAATCATCCTGAACGTGATCGTCAGTTTAAAGATTACCGCGATCAGCATTATGGTACCCAAGAAGCTTGGCAAGCCGGTAAATGGGTTTATCTTCCTTGGAGACACATCTTGCTCCATATTCTAGACGATGCTTCGTATCAAAAAGTTCGCACCGGGCGTAACCGTAACCTTATTACTGCAGCTGAACAGGACAAGTTTTATAACAGTACTATCGGTATCGGTGGTCTGTCGGTTGGTAACAGTATCGTACTGGCTATTGTTTTAAGCGGTGGGGGAAAGCATATGAAATTGGCTGATCCAGATACTTTGGAACTAACAAATCTTAATCGCATTCGCGGTAGCATATCCGAACTCACTGAGCCAAAAGTATATATGACTGCTCGACAAATTTACGAGCTTGATCCTTATGCGGATCTGACTCTCTACACCGACGGGATTACTGAAGACAATATTACTGATTTCTTTACCGGTTTAGATTTGGTTATTGATGAAATAGATAATCTAGGAATCAAAATTCGTATCCGTCAGCATGCTCAAAAAAATCGTATCCCAGTAGTGATGGCAGCTGACAATGGAGAAGGAGGCATTTTAGACGTTGAACGACATGACAAAGAAGACAATATCCCATATTTTCATGGTCGAGCTGGCCAAGACATTGAAGATCGCGTTTTAAATCAACATTTACCTCTACCTTTAATTGGTAAGGTAATTTGTGAAGAACTTATTGGCTACGATATGACCGATGAACGAATGCAACAGTCTGTCTTGCAGATTGGCCAAGAAATTCCTACTTGGCCTCAATTAGGAGCCGCCGCTCTCTTAAATGGAGTTGCTGTTGCTGGTACCGTTAGGCGTATTTTAAATAATCAGCCCGCCGTTAATGATAGAGCTGATTTGCGTATGAGTGCTTGGCTTGATCCTTATTACAATGATCCTGAGCAAGCCGAACAACGCCGCCGCAATACCGAAAAATTCGGTAAGGCTTACGATCAGAATATCGAACAGTTTCTAAAAATGATGCAAAAGAAACTTAACTAGCACCTAAAATTACCTCAACTTTCTCTACATCATCCGGACTTAACGCAAAATGAGCTCGTAAATAACCCGTATCAGCACTCCCAGGCCTAAAGAAAGGAATACCAGGCGCCACCGCGATGCCTTTATCTAATAGCTCCTGCATCGCTGCCATATCACTGGCGCGATTATGTTTTACCATCATGTAATAAGCCCCCTGCGGCGACACTGGTTCCATGCCATATTTCTCAAAAGCAGCCATAATTCTTATTCGATTATTTCGATATTGTCCCACTAAATCTGACACAAACCGATCTAATTGGTTGCTTTCTGTTTGCCATAAGTCTGCTAAAATCAATTGCGCTGGCGCTGGTGCACCTACGTATAAAGCCTCATGAATATGCGTCATATTAGCCCGTCGTTCAGGAGCAGTTATCGCATATCCTGTTCTCCAGCCAGCTAAGGCTAAATTCTTGGAAAAACTCCTACAGATTACTAAGTGGTTTAAATCGGAAGCTAAACTTAAAAGGGAAGTATAATCATTTTCCCAAATAAAATCTTGATAAACCTCATCCATTACTAGCAGCACATTATTACGAACACATAAATTGTACAATTTTTCTAAATCATCCTTATCAATCACTGTGCCTGTCGGATTAGCTGGATTTCCAATTAATAATGCCTTGAGCCCCGGGATTTTTTGGCCAATAGTTTCCCAGTTCAATTTAAATTCAGTATTGTAGGGAATGTATTCCGTAACCGCTTGAATAGCTTGAATGGCCCAATTATGAGCTGGATAAAAAGGCTCCAACAAGCCTACTTTATCGCCGGGAGCGCATACTGTTCTTAAAGCAGAAACTACTCCACCTGTTACTCCATTAGTTGCCATTACTTCCTCTAAAGTTAAGTCAGCTCTTTCTCTTTGCAAGCGATTTAATAGTGCTGCTCTATATTCCTTATATCCTGCTGGAGAAGCATAAGTATGCATTCGGCGCTCTTTAAACCTCTCATTTAATTTATCCAAGAAAATCTTAGGTGGGGCAGTATGAACTACTCCTTGCGCCATATCAATTGCTCCAGCTTCAACTGCCATGTCGGCCATTTCTCGGCCTGTTGGTAAATGCGTCCCGTTATTTTTAATCATCAAAACCTTGGCATCGATAACATTTTTCATAAGCTAAGGATAGCTCCATTTTCGCCCAATAAAAAGCGGCAGGTGATACCCGCCGCATAAACCACCTGGATTTCATGCTGCTTTAGCCGAAAAGCCAGGGGACCAGAGACCAGAAAGCCCAATGTGCCATGTAACCGATGCCACACATCAGCAGGGTTACAACCGTGACGATCATCCAAAGAGGAGTCTGGAATGGCGCTGCAAAATCAACGGATTCACTGGGCGCACTTGTCTCTAAGTTCGCATGCGGCAACAGGCCATCCCGAGCGCGGGACTCCCACGCAATCTTGCTAGGAGTCTCACTGTCATTCCTGTGATTTTGATCCGCACCAACATCGTAAGAACTCCCGTGCATCACATAACCCTCCTAAAAAGGACAAAATCACACAACCTACTACTAATCAAAAATTACAGTCAATAACACAAAATTACAACCATGCCGTGTCAATTGTTCTTAACACGCAGATTCAAACTTAATTAACAATAGGTTGGTAATTCTAAAAAATTTCCTCTGCTTTGACCTCCACAATTGCCGCCGGATTCTTAATATTCCGTTTCGCCATATACTGCCGCACCATATCATACCCCAGCGAATACCCAGTCCACTTTTTTATACCGTTCCCCCCGTAAAACCAATCATCGCGGTTAAAATCTTCAGACTTCAAGATCGGTTTTGCTTTTTTCCAAATCAGACTCAACTCCTGACTATCAAGATTATGAGCATACGGCACATCAATATCAGAATACATAAATTCCTCAAACATTGACGGCAATCCCTCGTCAACTAACGCCTCACCCAATGTTTTTGCTACTGGCCAAGTGGCATATCGTCTAGCATGGCACATCTCATGGGCAATTGCTGATGGCATCCATTGTTTTACATTATGAATTATCCCATTTTTATGTTTTGGGTCTATAAAAATTAGAATTGTATCTGCTTCGCCGCACCGGCCTCCTACACCCTGCTCCGGAATAGTCGCAAATTTATCCGCATAAACCAAAATATTACACTCCTTAAGATTAAGCCATTTATTACAGTCAGTCACAGCCTCTCGCGCCACTTCTAAAACATTAGCCGCATCTAGCACTTCCGCATCTTGATCATGTATCCGGTACATTAAATGGATATAAATTTTACTGCTAGTTATCTTGTATGAGAATTTTGTGAGCATACCACCGTATGATCATAGGATTAATAAAAGGGCCGACTGTATAGGAGCCGGCCCAACGCGGAGAGGATTGGCTAGCGGCTGCACTTACCGCCGCCGTTTGATCCGCCACCGCTGCACTTACCGCCGCCGTTTGATCCGCCGGCACATCCGTTTCCGCTTGCTTGCATCTCGCGGGTAGAAATACCGCGAGAATAAGCGAGCCGCGTCACCTTCAGTTGAGGAGACGCTTTTTTCGCAACCGTCTCTGACGGCACAACGAACCTCCTTTCCTAATCCAAAGGGTGGACAGAAAATCTTAGAGGCACATCCTTAACTTCAACGACACGAGTATGCGGGAGCTGGTTGAACCCAAACGTCAAAGGAACAAACCAGGGACTCAGGAGCCGCACCACCCTCAATCCCTGTACCTCACCATACGCAACCGAGTACAGCGCGTCAACACCTAATTGTCGACACACTTTGACAACGTCGGCGCTTTCAACAACCTCTTCGGAAAAGCAAGGCTTCGTTAACTCTGACTCTGAAAAAGTTGTTGAAGACCACAAAAAAGAAGCTGAAACCAAGTTTTCAGGATTGTTAAACCAGCACGCATGGTCATCTGGCGTCCTAACGTCCTGTAAGGCAATTCGCGGCTTTTCTTCCATGTGCATTGCCGGATCCAGTAACCGGCAAAACAATCCTACCTCAGCTTCTTTCCAAGCACTCAGCAGTGCTTCTTGGACAGTGTTGCGCGCAGCTGCGCCGCAAATCATCGCCGGCCAATTGTTTCTCCGCAAGACTACTAGCATCGTGGGTACGATAGTCTTGGATATATCAAGGAAATCCACCTGATATCCAAGTGACCGCACCTTATCGCATTCCGCGACGAGGTCTCGGGGAATCATGCACTCAGACAATCGTGACGGAGGCTGGCGAAAAATCCAGGTTTTCATGAACGCATCGCGTTCAATGAGCTCTAATAGCGCCGAAAACTGCGCTTTCGCAACAGACATTCCAGCAGCCATACCAGAAGAGTTCGCCCAACGGCATCTTTGCTTGTAAGAATGCGGTTGGAAAGGGTAGTAACACAAATCAGCAAGAATCCGCACTTCCTGACCAGTTATAACACTAATGGCATTGCGCCAATAGTATTTGCAATCTGGTTTAAAAGGGCGCAGCTCCGCATCCTCGCATTGGCTACCAGTCAAGTGATACAGGGAATCGGGGTCAATCCGATTTTTGCTTCCATGCAATGACCCATATTCAAGTCCATGAGTATTGTATTTTCCAGCCGCATGCCTCTCCAAAGCTTCTGCGGACGAAACCAAATGCGCTGTGAGCCTATCCCTGTGCGCGCCACTTGCGACTGGATTACGTCTCCCGTCCCATTGTCCTTTTTGGCGATAGCGAGACATAACTATCGCCACAGACGGAGAAAATCCCGTGGACAAATCTGTGATTACAGATTGCTGAACCACAGAGCCAAATGGACCACAATAATGCCAATTCCCAACATCAATCCAATTAACTGTGCGCTCGCGGACACTAATCTCGCATAGGCATTCATCCTCCGCTAACAAAGAGACAATCGTACTAGCAAGCCACTTACACGTGTCATGCTCAATAAAATTTTCTCCAGGAATAACTACCTCGCCCGTGTTCCAGAAAAGAGGGCGTGCCCTATCTAGCCAAACGCCAGCAAACGCCCACTCAATCAGCCGCTTAGCCAGAAGCTTTTGCTGTCGTGGTTTAGATAGCTTGGCCAACAGGTAAAGAGGGCCAAACCGGAAGCCTAAACCATAGCATTTCCCAGTTTTATTAAAAACTGGGAAATGCTGAAAAATTGGCAAACCCGAGCAATTCTCTGCGATGTGCCAGTCAAGTCGATCAGGAGGTTGGGTATCCAAAACCCAGACTTGCTCTTGAATCAACAATGACCATAGCGACATCATTTTTTCTGGGGGAACATTGCTTTGTTCAGCAAAATTCCAGACAATTACTTGATCAAGCAGGCCATTCTTATAACCTGCACACGCACGTAACAAGTGCGAGACCTGAGCATCAGCAATGGAAACCTCGTTCTGTAGACTTACGAACTCGGCCCGGTCACTCAGAAAAAACAGATCATATGTAGGGTTAAACCTAACAATCATCCATAGTCTCCTCCAGGCGACCAGCTAAAACGACAGTAAGAGGCACAACGCCATCTAACAGGTTAAGAACAGCGGACAACTCACGATCAAAAAACCCACCAACTTCTACACAACCCAAGCCACACTCAGCACAAAAAATTTGCAAATTTTGTGCTGCATGACCGGCTTCAAGAATAGTGTAGCGATAACCGCGATCACCATACTTCCTACACACGAATGGCACATCACCACTGATCACAAAACATGCCCCGCAAGTATCTACATAAGTGTCTTTCATAAAGCAACCATGAAAGGCAGTAGTATCTTGCCATTTAGTCAGCAGATGAATGTCATGGGTGTAAGAATACACTCCGCTGTCAAGTCCAGGCGACGGTGTTGTAACAAGAACATGCAGCATAAGCGGATAGAGAGCGCCAGCTGACGGTATCGTACGGCGTAATAAACCGCAAGACTCCCAAGCAAACGATCCTACCACCCCGCATGCAGACCAACACAAATCCCTAACCTCCTGGCGCTTGAGAGGCGCCCCAGTAAACTGACGAGACGTGCGTCGACTACATAATAACTTCGCAAAGGGGGTCGTCGGCACCGGCAGAAAGCCTCCTACAGGCTGCCTTTTCTGCACTTCGTTGTACAAATTGTTCATCTCATCGTCAGACAGCCTCTTAAAAAGAGGCATGGGATTGTTGCCGTATGCATGAAATGCACGCCAGCATTCCTGGGCATCTACTAACGCTCCGCTACTTTGTAACAACTCAACCAGTGACAAAATTGACGGAAGTGGGTATGAGCAAGAAAGAACCTCAATAATCTCATGTAACTCGTAGTAGCCGGAACAATAACGCAACAAATCCCGCTGAAGCTGAACGTCACATTCAACTACTATGACTTCCTCGGGAAGGTAATACCGCATAGAGGAAATACAGTTATCAACGTAACAAGTAACCCTAGGGCGCCAAGAAAGGCTCATCAGAAGTTTCTCCTTATAATTGTCAAAGAACTGTCCAAAACGACGACAATCAATCATTCACTATTATTGCTCTATAAGCAAATTAAACCTGTCAATCAAAACTGACAAACAAAAAACCAATTTTTTGCCACAAGGCTATTTACATGTTCAAAACCCAGTATAAACTAATCCCCCAAAACCAGCTAAAATAGGCATGGTTTCCAGCATCGGGTTTATCGTGCGTATCCTAGCTGTTTTTATTAACCCTCGTGTATGACCTATCAACATTTCACCGTCGAGGAACGAGAAACAATTCAACTCGGACTTTGGCAGAGGGAGTCGATCAGTTCCATCGCAAAACGTCTGGGACGCTCAGCCTCGTCCGTCAGTCAAGAGATTAAGAGGAATCTGTACCTCAAGCGTCGCTGGTCACCAGAACAGATTGCGGGTCGCATCAAGCGTGACCTCGGCGAGACTATTTCTCACGAAGCAATTTACTAATTCATCTACTCCTAGGTGTATCGAGAAGGCCATGGGTATGTGAAGCCAGCTCATTAAGACTTGCGGCCATACCTACGCCGACGCCGTAAGCGACGCCTTGCTCGCGGTAGCCGTTGTTGCCAGCGAGTGCCGCGACCAAAAACACCCTCACGGAACGGCGGACCGGTAAGCTCTTCATTATGAAATTGCCTGACCGAACAGCGGCGAGTACCGCCACCGCGGTGACGAGCCATCTGGAGCATCTGCCACAGAGACTACGACGGACCCTCACCAGATGAGCTGGCGCATGTCGAAGCCGAGCTCAATGACCGGCCGCGCAAACGGCTCGGTTATTTAACCCCTAACGAAGCTATAGGGTGTTGCACTTCGAGGTTGAATCTACCGGAGACACGTTTGTCTAAAAACATGTATTATGACACCATATGAATATGAAAAATATTCCGTTTCCAGTACCAACCATTCCTGTAGAAAGTAAAAATCAGGATTCAAAATATTCGTATAAATATGCTCACAAAATTTATAAAGAATATTTTAATTTTCCGATCAAAAAAGCAAGGCAGACCCTAGAAGATACTTCGCCCGCAGATTGGAATAAGAAGGGCAAGGTGCAAGCATTAAACGTATTTCAAGCCGCTGCCCATCGCGTCCCAGCATATAAAGACTTCTTAAAGAAACATAAAGTTAATCCAAGCACCATCACCTCTGTATCTGATTTCGAAAAAATTCCAGTCATTGATAAAGAATCCTACCTAAAACATTATCCCGTAGAACAGCTATGCTGGGACGGGATTTTTACTAATGGTAATATAATTTCAGTATCCTCTGGGTCTTCTGGAAAACCATTTTTATGGCCTCGAGAAATCGGTCTTGAATTAGAAGTAACTTATTTTTTTGAACTTATTTTAGATTCGTTCTTTCATATTTCTAGTCACAAAACTCTATTAGTGGATTGTTTTGCTATGGGGATGTATGTAGGGGGACCGTTTGTATTAAATACAACCATGCGTATATCGCAAAAAGGCTACCCCATATCAATTGTTACTCCAGGGAATGTTATGGAGGATATTCTGCGCGTGGTTAAGGAACTCGGACCTCAGTATGAACAAGTTATATTATCCGGATACCCGCCTTTTATTAAGGACATTATTGATAAAGGCAGAAAGATTGGAATCGATTTTAATTCTTTTAAAACAATTATATTTCCAGCAGGCGAAGGTTTCTCTGAATCATGGCGCAGTGCAGTTGCAGAAAATGCCAATATTCAAGATCCTGTTAATAGCCTCTTAGGATATTATGGTACTGCTGATGCTGCGGTTATGGGAGCAGAAACTCCTTGGTCTGTATTGATACGTAAAGCTGTATCGCGAAATATAGAAAATATTGAAAAAATATTTGGAGAATGTCGCATGCCATCAGTTCTGCAATATATTCCGACGCTACGTTATTTTGAATTAATAAACGAGGAACTAGCCTTTACAGCCGCTAACGGATGTATACCTTTAGTGCGTTACAATATAAGAGATAAAGGAGGGCTATGGAAATTTACCGATGCACATAAAAATCTCAAACAAATAGGAGTGTCATATCAGGACGAGTTAGATCAAAATTCCAAATATGGTAAACCATGGCAATTGCCATTCGTTTATGTATTTGGGCGCAGTGATCAAACTGCTATTATCTACGGCGCTAATGTTTATCCTGAACACATCAAAATGATTCTTGAAAGTAAGGAATTGGCTGGCTACTGTTCTGGGCGTTTTGTTCTTGATACAGAAGAAGATCATTCGCATAATCAACATCTTATCTTGCATTTAGAATGTCATGCTCACGTTCAACGCAATAATGATTTGCGAGACTACTTAACAAAAACTGTTTTTAAAATGCTCAAAAATATTAACGCAGAATACGCAAATTCCGCTAAAGCTAACGGGTCAAAAGCCATTCCTAAGATTTTCTTACAAGAATACGAAGATTCTCATTATTTTGCTCGAGACAAAAAGCAGCAGTGGAAGCTTAAAAAGTAAGATGTTTTGTAATACGATGTAGGTAATGTTTTCCCTCATTGCCTTTCTAAGCACTACGCTTATTAATTTAACTTTAGCAACGCTGGTTATTCGCCGTAACCCACGTAGTGCGACTCATCGTTTTTTTAGTGCTCTTACTTTTTCTTTTGCCATCTGGGCAACTGCTAACTACATTTCTTTTACAACTTCAAATCCAATTATTTCCTTATGGATGGTAAGACTAGTAATGGCATCCGCTATTGCCCAGTCTTATTTTTTTATGCTATTGCTGGGAACATTTCCAAAATCATCTTTATCGGTTAACAAGATATTCTTAACTTGTATTACTGCTTTGGCTGCATTAGCTTTTGTGGTTTGCCTCTCTCCTTTGCTCATTGATTACGTGCAATTAGGAGTAAAGGCCACTCCTGTAACACACTATAGTTTTGGCATGGCTCTGTTTTTACCGACTGCCTTTGGTTGTCTTGGTACTGGAGTGATATGGATCATTCGCCGAAATCTCAAAGCTGAATCTATAGAAAAAGTTCAACAACGATATTTAATTGCTGGATTACTGATTACTTTTTCTTTGTTTGTAGGTTTAGCTTTAATTCCAACTATTGCATTCAACAATACATCGTTTATACCCCAAGCCCCGTTATTTACAGTCCCATTTGCTATTTTAACAGCCTACGCAATATACAAGCATCGTCTTATGGATGTTCGTTTAGCTCTCGCCAGAAGCCTTTCCTTCTCTTTTCTTGTTGGTAGTTTTCTTGTTGTTTACGGTCTCATATTTATTTTTGCTGTTCCTATACTATCTGATATCTTAGGTGTTCAAGAAGGAATTATTGCTGCTGTCGGTGCTCTGTTTAGCATTCCTATCGCTCGTTGGATTAGGGGTATCTTGCGTCGTGTTACTGACCGCTTTCTTTTTCAGCAGCAAGCTAATTACAGAATAGCCCTAGTAAGTATTAGTCGTATTTTATCCGGAACTATTAACATTGAAGAAGTTACAGATACTCTTCTTAATGCTGCTTCTCAGGTTATTCGATCCCAAAAAACAATTATTTTTCTTCGCGATAAAGATGGTCAACATTACCAGCCACGCGCTGCTAGTCGCAGTACACGCTTAAATACTGTTATTAATCTTGATCATCCTTTAATTCGTCATCTTCAACATTCAATAAGTCCAGTCGTCAAAGACGAAATATCAGTGATGCACGAACAAACAAATCAGCCTAGTCGTATTCAAGAGTTAGAATCTGTTCAAAAAGCCATGGAATGGTTAGATGCTTTCGTGCTCGTACCATTATTCGTTGATAAAGAATTAACAGGATTTATCCTCTTAGGTGAAAAACTCACCGGAGAACCTTATTCTAACGACGACATCGAATTCTTAGCCGCCCTTGCCCCTCAGGCTGCTACCACTCTTGAAAATGCTCGCCTCTATAAAGAATCCTTGGAATTCGGCAAGAAACTGCAAGAAGAAGTTGATGCCGCCACCAAAGAACTCAAATTTGCTAATGAACAGCTCAAACAGATTGATCAGGCTAAAAGCGAGTTCCTAAGTATCGCCAGTCATCAGCTATACACGCCTCTAACCGCTATCCGTGGCTACCTTTCCATGTTGTTAGAAGGGGACTTTGGTAAAATCTCCAAAGAACAACAGCCTATTATCGACATTCTGATGCAAAGTGCAATGCGCCTCATTGAGCTTATTAAAAGCCTGTTGGATGTTTCGCGCATTGAAAGCGGTCGGTTAGAGCTCAAGTTAACCTCGGTTGATTTTGTGGAAATGGCGCGTAATATGGTTCAAAATCTCATGCCTAATGCGCAGGCCAAGAAATTAAACCTATCTTTCCATGAGCCGTCCAAAAAAGTTACTCATGTTGTCGCTGATTCCGAGCGCATCCGTCAGGTCGTCTTAAACTTCATCGATAATGCCATTAAATACACTGATAAAGGTCAAGTTGATGTCTATGTTAAGCCATCAGGTGACAACATTGTTTTTGAAGTAACTGATACTGGAAAAGGTATTACTGAAGAAGACATTCGCAAACTGTTCAACAAATTTAGTCGGGTTGGTGGGTCAGATAAATACCATACTGAAGGAACTGGTCTTGGTCTCTACGTCGCTAAACAAATCGTTAACGAGCATCACGGCGATATTGAGGTTTCCAGTCCCGGTACAGGCAAGGGGAGCACTTTCACTATTCGTCTTCCTGCCGAAGGGTCACCACAAAGCCTAAAATTGGATCCTAATGCTGAATTCACCATTAAAAAAGCTGATCCGCATCCAGAACCAGTTGAAAACTCGCCATCCCCTCAAACCTAACGACATCAGCGATCTCGGCGAACCTATTTGCCAAGCTTTATGTTCTTAAAAAAAATCCCATTTCAAAATATCCAAATTGAGCCCGGAGGAGTGCTCTTAACAGCTGATTCTACAAGCCAACTAGAGCAAGAGGGAATTTTTAATCCTGCTGTAGCGGGCGACATTCTGCTGTACCGCGCCGCTGGGCCAAATAATTTTTCTCGTATTTTAGCCGCTCAACTCTCATATAATTCTTTACGAAACGATTGTAATGCCACGCGTCTTAATCAAGTCATTTTAAAACCAGAAACATCCTATGAGCTCATGTCAGATGGATCAGGTGGTGTAGAAGATCCTCGTATTACTCAGTTAGCAGACGGAAACAAAGTCATGTTTTATACTGCCTTTGGACTACAACCTCACACACATATTCAAGCTCCTAGTATCGCTGTTGCTGTCTCAAACAACGGTCTTAGTTGGCAACGCCTTGGTCCTGTCACTTTTAGTCTTCTCAAGTGGCATGGTCAATCATTTGATTTTAACAAAGTTCCCAATAAAGACGCTGTTCTTTTTAGTCGCAAAATTAACGGACGCTATGCCATGTATCATCGTCCTATGTTTAGTCAAGCTGAAGCCGATAAATTACAAGTTCCATGTCGTGGTATCTGGTATGCCGAAGCTGACTCTCTGACTGGACCATGGGGAAATCATGCTTTGGTAACTGGTCCAAACAATAGCTGGGAAACTAACGGTGTCGGTGCTGGTGTACCGCCGATTTTGATTAAAAACTCATGGCTTCACATATATCATGGTTTTATTTATGACGGTCATCACAAGCATTACAATGCCGGAGTCTTCATGACTCCAAAAAATCATCCCCAAAAAATCAGTTGGCGAAAAGCCGAGCCAATTTTAGAACCAATTGTATTTAATGAAAATTACAACGTTGATAAACATATTGTTTTTTCTACTGCTGCTTGGCGGTCTCCTGAGGGTCATATTCTAATTTTTTGGGGCAGAGAAGATCGTATGATTATGTGGGGATACCTAAAGATAGCTACTAAACAACCAAACTTTCTTGCCAAACTCGAGCTGCCTGCTTAACCGATGCCGGTGCTAATTGAAAAAATATTTCAGTTAATAAATACGCTAAAGTAGATTCTGCGCCACAATTCAAATTCACACCGTCCGCATTTAAACCATCGTGACAAGCACCGTTATTTTCTCTTAATGCCAAGCCTAAAGAATTACGTCCCCAAAACCACAAATAAGGAGCACTAATAATTTCAGGAGATAAAACATTGGCTACAATTTCATCGTATGCTAATAACAATTCAAACATTAAAGCTGCGTCCAGAGGCTGTTGGTCGTACATAGATAATTTTTGCCCTCTCGCATACCACCCTTTATTTCCAACAGGCTGAAAAAATCGTGGCTTTATGGTCGTTTTAATTAAAAAAGGTAATGTTGCTAGTAAGATTTCTTGGCTTTCCTGATCGTTTGGAAAAGCCTGATTGTAGGCCAACACAGCGTGAGGAAATAAAGCGTTTGCATATGTCATTCTTTGCTCAAACCATGGCCAGTCCTTTTGCTTATTTTTCTTAAAATGACCCAGTAAAATTTTGTATAAAGACTGCATTACTTCTTGGCCATCTTGATGATTCCATTCATGTAAAGCTAAAATTGTTTCCGCAGCACTTCTTGGATGTTCCAATTTTCCCAACCGAGGTAATAGCTTCCTCATCATCATCTGCGCCTCATTTTTTATCTCCAAATTATCTTCATATTTAATTACTGTGCCCAAAGCTCGTGCTGCGTGTGAATGTGTTTCTTCTGTTCCGATATCATCAAGCCATTTTCCTTTTACATCTCGAAAATTTTTAAATGATCCATCCTGATTCTGTGCTTCTTTTAAAAATTGCCAGTACAATTTTTTATTTTGTTTAAACTCCTCGTCTTCTTTATTCCATTGCCTTAATGCACATAATCTGATTGCACGACTATTGTCATCCGTGCAATATCCTTCTGATAAATTTGGTTCAAATCCATGCGCGTGCTGATACAACCCATATGGGCCGGTCAATTTCTTCATATAACTCCATGAAACAGCTTGCATAAATGTTGACTTAATAGTATTATTTCTCCCGTCTGTCAAGGTAAGTAATTCCGTATACATATTATATTCTCGAGTTCATTGATTCGTATACCGCAACAGGCACTATATGAAGATTCTCCTGCTAACCGCAGAACATGGTTTTGGATTTATAAATCAAGCCGATGCACTCGCAAAAGGGTTGAATCGTATTGGTGTCGTTTGTCACATTGAAAAAATTCATCAAAATAAACTTGATCAAGCAAAATTAGTTAAATATCATCCCGATTTTATTATCAGCATTGGTGATTGGCATGATGTTAATCTTTTATTGCAAACGCCTTTGCAAGCTGGTTTTCCCGTGATCCCTTGGCTTGTCGCTGACGATAAAGCCGATGAGTGGGTTTCTGCATACAATCAAATTCCATTAGTTCTATCAACCAGTGAACACGTTAAACAGACACTCATCGCCGGTGGTATCAAATCAAGTCTTATAGATGTTTTGCCGGAAGCGGTTGATGATTCAATTTGGAAATCATGGCCCGACCAAAAACGCCAAGACTTCCTGCAATTAATTTCAGTTTCACGTCCTGATTTAGACCTTTTGCCTCGTTTAGATTTAGAACGAGCTATCCAAGAACATATTCCAATTATTTTTACGACTGGTGGCTATGCAACCGCCAAAGGCGCTCAAGAAGTTATGCGCGCCTTAGCTGAAATTGATCAACTTCCCTGGATTTACATTATTAAAACTTGGCCTTCTACCGAAGGATTCCGTCACTGTGCCGAGGAAATGGCTTTAGCTGACGAATTAGGTATTAGTAATCAAGTTAGGTACATAGTAGGAGAGTTTGCTCATGACTTTATTGTCGGTTTAATTAGCATTTGTGATATTTATGCCGCTCCTTCTCGTCATGAAGGCTTTGGGTTACCTCTAGTTGAAGCTCAAATGTGCGGTAAACCAGTTGTTAGCGTAGCCGCCACGGCTGTTCAAGAAACAGTCATTCATGGTCAAACCGGATGGTTAGCAAAAGTAGATCCAGATGCACACGATACTCGTGCTCATGTTGGCGATTTATCAGATTATCTAAAACGCTTGATTTCAAATAAAGCAGAGCGTGAATCAATGGGTAAAAAAGCTGCTCAACATGCTTACGCTAATTATCGTCCCGAAGTTATCGCAAAACGTTTGTTAGAAATTATTGCAACAAAGTATCCTCGTTTATGAATCGAACATACGCTCAAATTCTCGAAAAACAACAAGAACCCATTAACGCTATTTATATTTCGTCATATATACCTCGCAAATGTGGTATAGCCACTTATACAAAAGATCTAACCAATGCTATTAATTTATTAAATTCACGTTCATTATCAGAAATTCTTGTTATTCATCATTCAGGACAAGAAGCAGATTATCCTTGGGAGGCAAAATTTAAGATAGATGATGATAATTTAGCTTCTTATTTAGATGCCGCAAGTTATATTAACAAATCTCATGCCGATATTGTTTCGTTGCAATTAGAATTTGGATTATTTGGTGGTGATGGTGGTGAGTATATCGTGCCTTTAGTCGAAGCACTTGATCTTCCTTTGGTTACAACTTTACATACTGTTATTAAAGATCCTGATAGCAATTATGGGCGAGTGCTCGCTAGGGTCGCAGCACATTCTGAAGCTATCATTGTTATGATGGAAAAAGTCGCTGATCATCTTATTAATACTTTCCATGTTTCACCAAATAAAATAGTTGTTATACCTCACGGTGTTCCTGATCTACCTTTTAACGCAACCAATATCCACAAACGCAAACGCCATCTTGAAAACCGTTTCGTAATTGGCAACATAAATCTATTATCTCCTAATAAAGGCATTGAATATGCCCTTGAAGCTACTGCTTTATTGACTCAGGAAATTCCGGAAATACTTTATTGCGTTATTGGTCAAACTCACCCCTTATTACTCAAACATGAAGGCGAAAAATATCGTAATTTTTTAAAAAAACGTGTTCGCGAATTAGGTATTCAAAACAATGTAAAATTTGTTAATGAGTATTTGTCATTATCAGCTCTAACCGATTGGCTCAAAACTTTTGATGTTTATGTCACACCGTATCTTGATCCACAACAAGTTACTTCTGGGGCGCTAGCTTATGCTATTGGTGCTGGCAAAGCTTGTGTTTCCACCCCCTATATTTATGCTCAAGAAGTTTTAGCTGACAATCGGGGAGTGATCGTGCCATTTCGCGATCCTAAAGCTATCGCAAATGCAATCACACGGTTATATCATGACCAAAACAAAAAAATATCTTTGGAGAAAAAAGCTTATGAATACGGTCGTCTTATGACTTGGCCTAATGTTGCTCAAAGCTATCTTCAGCTTTTCCGTAGTGTTTTGCAGCATCGTCAGATACAATCTGTTGATATGCCTGTAAATAATCCTGAGCCATCCGTGCCGCTGTAAATCTTTCTTCTACTTCGCGTCTACAAGCATAACGGTCAATCTGCTCTATCTGCTTCACAGCTTGAATCACTTCTTCTGTATTATGAATTAAGAAACCTGTTTTTTTATCCAAAATAATTTCAGGCATACTACCTCTCGACATAGCAATGACTGGTGTTCCGCAAGCCATTGCTTCTATAACCGACAGCCCAAACGGTTCATCAAAATTAATTAAATGCAAAAGTGCCTTTGCGCCTCCTAGCAAACGATTGCGTTCTTCCGACCCTACATTTCCTGCGTATACAATCTGATTATTATCTAAATGTGGCGCCACTTCCTGGTCAAAATATTCCTTGTCATACGCTCGTCCGGCTAAAATTAATTTATATCCAGTCGCTTTAGCGATCCTAATTGCTTCTGCCGCACCTTTTTGGTGATCAATTCTTGCAAAAAATAATAGATAATCTTCCGGATTTGGCTGAAATAAGAACTGCTCAATGTTAATACCATGATAAATAGTTTTCACATAATCTAAACTTGGATGACGATCAGCGTTGCTAATCGAAACATATTTTACTTTTCCGTTATATTTTTTATAAACTGGTACAATTTTTTCCGAACTTATTCCATGTATTGTTGTTATTACAGGAGTTTTTGTTAGCTGAGAATAAGTTAAGGGTAAAAAATCAAATTGATTATGAATAATATCGAATTCATTAGCATGCTCAAAAACTTCGGATATATGTAAGCATTCCCAAACTTTCGCTTCCATTTGTTTGTCTTCTCCGTAACCGTGCGGAGCTACCGCTTTTAATTTTCCAGTAGTAATTGAGTCTTGCGTAGCAAACAAAGTCACATCAACGCCCAATTTTACTAACTCTTCAGTTAACAAAGAAGTGATTTGCTCCCATGGACCATACTTGCGTGGCGGTGTTCTCCAAGCAATTGAACTTAACATAGCTACACGTATTTTTCCCATATAGTTATAGTTTAGGTAAATTTTCTAACGACCAAATTGCTCGCCCAATTACACGGTCAGCTGCTCCATAGTATATCCATAATTGATTTTTTTTGATTATTGCTCCGCAACAATAAACTACATTAGATACAAAACCATTTTTTTCATACAGTTGTTCCGGTTCTAAAATTGGTTGGGAATACCATAATATTTCACTCGGGTCGCTTAAAGATAACATTAGTAAGCCCAAACGATATGTCTGTTTATCATCTACGAAGTGATACACCATTAAATACCCTTGGCTGGTCTTTAACAATTGCGACCCCGTTCCAAATTTATTCACATCCCAGTTGTTTAACTGTGGCCAAGAAATCGTCTTTGTGTCATGCCATCGCTTCAGATCAGGTGAAAATGACATTTTTAATTCTTTATTTTGCCGATAGTACAATACAAATTCATTCTCAATTTTTTCTGGTAGCAATATTCCATTCTTTGCTGGAACATCTATTAAATCTCCCGCAATCTCAAAAACTTTAAAATCTTTTGTTTTCTTTATTGCAATGCGCACTCGCCAAGGAATCATATTCAATGAACTCGGACTAGTCACATCCGGAGCATGTCCAATTTCGTAATAAGAAGATGCGGTATGAACTATGTAATACGTCTCATCAATTTTTGTAATACGTGGATCTTCGATACCTAATCTCTCGTATGGATTATTTGGGTCTGAATCAATCGCTGGAGTATCTTCTTGCTGAAAATTAATTCCATCAGGGCTAATCGCAATCCCTAAACGCGATATTCTGAATAGGTCATACGCTCGATAAAGTAAAATAACCTGCCCTTGATACTCTGTTGCCCCTGGATTGAAAGTGCCATTTACTTCCCACCAAAATTGTTCGCCCTTTCGTGGTTCTAAAATTGGTCTCTCAGGACTACGTTGAGCAGGTGGCAACGTTACTGCATGCATACTTCACAGCATATCATATCTTCCCAAACCATCCTCTACGCCCTAACATATAAAGAAATATGAAATTTTTCGAGGCGCTCATTGCAGCCGTCACTACTATCATTGTTTTAATTGCCGGACTTATTGCCGTTCCTTTTGTTTTTGCTGACCACGAACTTCCTGGCCTCTCTCTTGGATCAACTGATATTTCCGGAATCAATAGCCGTGATTTGCCTGGCGTCCTCTCTGCCTATGAATCTAATTTGCGTCAGCAGTCCGTTACTATCCAATTACGCGGCACTACAGTCGTTAAAACTGCTGCCGAACTTGGCATCAGTCTTGATTATGATCAAACGTTTCAACGTTTATCTGAAGCCACCTTTTTAGACTGGCTACAAGGTCAGCGTCATGTACGTCCGGCTTTGCAGCTTGATACGAGCCAATTAAGTTCAATTATCTCTACTGAATTTGCTCAAACTATTACCCTTCCTCAAAATGCCAGCCTCGTCTCCACCGCAACCGGTGCCTTTGAAACCTCTCCTTCTGCCGTGGGAGAGGGGATTGATCTTTTAACTTTTGAGCAAGAGGTTGTTGAGCGTGCGCAGTCTGGTCGTTGGCAAACACCGATTGAGCTAACTGTTATTTCTCAATCCGCCTCTATTCATGAGGGGGAAGTCGAGCAAGCTCGTACCTATGCTATGCACATTCTGCGCGAGGGATTAACGCTTACTTTTCAAGATCAGTCCTGGGATATGAAGCCGTACACCATTAAACGTCTTTTAGAATTTGTTCCTCAATCAGACCCTTCAAAAAGTGGCAACGAAATTTTAGGCGTTTCCTTTAATGAAGATGGTTTTCGCGAGTATCTATCCACCACTTTAACCCCTGAAATCAATCAAGAAGCTCAAAACGCTCGTTTTAATCGGATTGATGATCGAGTTGATCAATTTGAAATGCCGCGTGAAGGTCGGTCTCTTAACGTCGATGCTAGTTTAGCCGCCGCCCAATCCGCTCTGCAAAATGAATCCGATTCCATCGCTTTAGTCGTCGATCTAACTGAACCAGCCGTTAAAGATCTCGGGGACATTGAAGCTTTAGGCATCAAAGAACTTTTAGCCACTGGAGAATCGGATTTTTCTGGCTCACCTGCTAATCGAATTAATAATATTGAAGTTGGAACTGCTCGTTACCACGGCTTACTTATTGAACCTGGTCAAGAATTTTCCTTCAATGAATTTTTAGGGCCAGTTGACGCTGAGCATGGCTTCAAACCCGAACTTGTTATTAAGCAAAACGTGACTACTCCAGAATATGGTGGTGGGCTATGCCAAGTCTCAACCACCCTCTTTCGTGCTGCCGTCTATTCTGGGCTAGAAATCACCCAACGTCGCAATCACGCCTATGTCGTGAAGTATTATGGTACTCCCGGATTTGACTCAACCATTTATCCTCCGTATACTGATTTGCGTTTCATCAATAACACGCCGGGATACATTCTCATACAGGCGCGTGTTGAGGGTAAAAAGCTCTTTTTTGAGCTTTGGGGAACGAATGATGGTCGCGAGGTCTTAGTTGAGGGTCCTTTCACGTATGATCGCCAGTCTAACGGCGCCATGAAAGCCAGACTAAGCCAAACAGTTACTAAAGACGGAGAAGTGATGATTGAACATACTTTTTATAGTAACTACAAATCCGCCGATCTCTTTCCCCACGCTGATACTTCTTCAGCCGCCTCATCTACGCCTGATGTAAGCCCAAGCACATCTAATGAACCAACCACCACTACCACCACCAATCCCAGTCCGTCCGCCACGTCCACCGCGGCGTCATCCTCGTCCCTCTAATCGCGTTCATCGTTCCCGTAATTCTCGTCAATCATCCTCTCGTAAGATTCGTCGCGAAGTTTCCGCGGGAGGAGTTGTTGCTCGTCAAGAAGGCTCTACATGGTTAGTTGCTCTGCTTCAAACCGAACATAAACGTGGTTTAGTCTGGGTCTTACCGAAAGGCCATATTGAACTTCAGGCTCAAGAAAAAGCTTCTGAAGCTGCCGGCCGAGAAGTTCGAGAAGAAGCGGGAATTACTGATTTAGCCGTCAAAGATCAATTAGGCATCACTCGATTCCGTTTTCAAGTTGAAGACGGCATGGTCTATAAAACTGTGCACTATTTCCTCATGCTGACTAATCAGAAAAAGCTCGTTCCTCAAGCCGAAGAAGGCCTCTTATCCGCAGAATGGTTTCCAATTGATCAAGCTATCCAAAAACTTGCTTACGATACTGATCAAGAGATTGTTGCTCGCGCTCAGGAAAAACTAACTGGTGTCACTCGACCTCCTCGCCGTCGTTCAATTTCCCGCATCCACACTTAATATCCGCGTTCTAATCCTCGTCGAATTAGTTGATCAAAATATGTGTTCGGGTGCATCCCGGCCGCTTCTAACTGATATTTCAAAGGAGTGTAATTAGAAAAAGTTGGTATTGTATTTGTTTCTAAGAGATAAATACCATCATCATTTGCAATCAAATCGAACACAGCTGTTCCTGTGAGCCCTAGCTCATCCCATACATCCCGCGCAATCGTCTCCGCTTCAATCAACGCTAATTTACCCGGAGTCTCATCTTGTTGTAGTAATACTCGACCCGGTTTTCTTTTAGCCAGCTGATCATAATATGTTGTGGTGCGCGGTACGATTGTCGTCGGCGACAAAGCCGTAATCTTTCCCGGCTCGTTTTCTAAAAGCGTAATTGAAATCTCGTGCCCGCGTAATTTTTCCTGAGCAAGCACTGCTCCTCCAAATCGTTTGGCGCGCTTTGTCGCTGACCATAAATCATCTAAGGTCAACACTTCTTCCACACCAATACTGCCTTCTTCTGCTGCTGGCTTAATAAATAACGGTGGCACCATTTCTTCGCGGATTTCTGCCACAACTTGTGCAATCGGCCTATTAGCTGGGAAATATAGGGAATAGGGAGTTGAAACCACACTATCCACCGCTCGGTTAAACAAATGCTTATCAAATGTTTGTTGATATGCGCCATATCCCGGCCCCATCACTGGAATTTTCAAATTTTGCCCCATGCTTTTCATTGACCCATCGTCACCACCCTTGCCGCGCATTAAACTCATCAAGGCATGTACTGGTCGGCGTAATAACTTCTGAATTCCTTCTGCTGGAGTTACCGCTTTAACCGACTTAAACATCATCGACATCATGCGTCCCACTGGACCTCTTTGTGGCAAACTACCTAAAGGAACTTGCCACAAACCATCAGCTCTGACATGCACCGGCGTAACTTGATAAGTACCACGGGGGACATATTGGCACGCCCAGTAACCTGTTTCCGTACTCAAATCACGGCCGGGGTTTTCCCCACCGAAAAAAACGACTACATGTGGCTTCTGTCTAGGCATACGACCTTTTATCTTCCTAGAATACCATAACATTTGGAATTGTGCGCCCGGAGGGAGTCGAACCCCCAACCGTTTGCTTAAGAGGCAACTGCTCTACCATTGAGCTACGAGCGCAAGTACATAACCTATTACCAGAAATTAGGGCATAAGGCAACCTAACTATTACGCCTGCCTTAAATTGCGTCCCTAGTGAAAATAGCGTAATACTAATCATACACCAAGGAGAGGTGGCTGAGTGGCCGAAAGCAGCACACTGCTAATGTGCTGACTCCGAAAGGGGTCCGTGGGTTCGAATCCCACCCTCTCCGCAGATAGACACTTTTTTATCAGAGAAGACTCGCAGATTAAAATAGCCCCAAAATCACTGAAACGACACTAAGAGTTAGTAAAAAGGTAATAACTCAAATATACAAGTGCGATTCCAAATAAAAAGTATTTGGTATTACTATCGTTGCATGATAAATAGATAATAAGCGTAAAAAATAAAATAGCTAATATTGACAAATTTTGTTATTACATCCAAAATCAACCAGTTAAACCAGAAGATTCTGGCGAGCACATTTACAACCTAAAAAACAGAAAAGAAGAAAAGAGTTTTTCCAAAACCATCTTTATGATCAGGAGATCACGCATGTACGCAATATGGAATTTGACAGGAGTGTGTCCGTGGGGTTGTGAATTCTGCTGTATTGCAGCACGGCAATCCAATCTTAAAATCCACCGCGCAAATGGACATGTTCAAGAACTGACCCTGGAAGACAAACTGGCTATCTTGCAACAGCTAGTTGAACTGGGTATCGAGATCGACTTTTCTGGCGGTGATCCTCTTTTTTTTGAGGACGATTACGCTGTGATTGAGGAGGCTACGAAAGTGATGCCAAAGGAAATGATCGATGTTAGCACAACCGGCGCCGGGTTTACTCAGCGCAAAATTAATGTGTTAATGAAAATTGGCACAGTTGAAATGACTCTCGATACTCTAGACAGTGTAGATAATCCTCATCGTCCTCCCGGCTATAGCACCGCGTCAATGCTGGCCCTGGCAAAGTTGGCGTCCATTGGAGTGCAGTGCTCCGCAGTCACCATCCTCTATCCATTTACTATGAAGAGGGAGAATCTTACTAGTGTGCACACATGGGTTTGCGAAAATGGCATTTCCCGTTGGAGCATCTTAAAATTTTGCCCTACCGGTCGCGGCTTCAATAGGAAGGATCTGGTCGTGTCTGACCAGCAATACTTAGAAGCTATGCAGTTTATTGAGGGGCTTAGAGGCTCTGTACAGGTAGCTTTCCAGCATTCCTTGCGAGTTGCAGCGGGATCGTACACATGTCACGCGGCTCACAGTTCCTTTGGTATTCTACCTGACGGAACTGTAGTGTCATGTGCCTGGGCACTTGATCGAAACGGTCGTCCGTTAGATGGCTTCCGCATCGGCAAGATGCCTGAAGAAAACCTGGGAGAAATTTTACAGAAAACTCAGAATTCTCCCAAGTACAAGTATCGTCCGACCAGCTGTCGGATTGTTGAGTACTATAAACACAAGAGCTGCTAATATGGGCGCTTCTATCAAAGAAATCCAGTGTCGAAGCTTGCTCACTAAAAGCAGCCTACCTGAAGTTGAGTACTGCATTAATCCATATGTGGGATGCCTGCACAGATGCGCTTACTGCTACGCTCGCTTCATGAAGCGGTTCACGGGGCACAACTGTGATCAATGGGGTTATTTTCTGGATATCAAAAAAAATGCGGCCGTTGTGCTGCGTAATGAGCTTAAAAAGAAGCACATTGATGGAACGGTCTTAATTGGTAGTGTTACCGATGCTTACCAGCCTATTGAGGCAAGGCAAAAGGTGACGCGACAATGTTTGGAAGTACTGGCCGAATACAATGTCCCGATATCAATCCTAACTAAGTCAACGCTTGTTATGAGAGATGCGGAACTGCTTTCTTCTTTCTCCAGCTGCGAAGTGGGGCTGACAGTAGAATTTGCAGATGATCAGATTTCAACGCTGTTTGACCCTACAGCCCCACAGATTTCTAAAAGAATTAAGGCCCTAATGTCGTTGCGAGCAAGCGGTGTTAAGACATACGCATTCATGGGCCCAATTCTGCCAGGACTTAGTGATCCAAAAGGTATCATCAAACTTGTCTCCGGAAAAATTGATTTTCTAATGGCCGAAAGCTTGAACATGCGTTGCGGTAATAGACAAGCAATTCTGGCGATCATGGAAAAACATTTTCCAGAGCTAGTTGAGACGTACCAGAAAGGATTTACTCGTCAATACTGGCAAGCTGTTCGACGGGAAGTCGAAGCTATTTGTGCAGATCAAAACATTCTTCTTAAAGGATTCTATGATCACTAACAGGTCATCTCGCTTTCGAATGGCCTGTTTTTTTAAAATCATTTAACATAAAACCATGGACGCAAACTTAATACAATTCTTAGTGGCAGCCAAAAAATCCACTTATGCCGGAGCATTAGCGGACAGTAAAAAAATCCTGACAGACGGTGCTCGAGAATTTAATTACGCTAATAATATTTACATCTACCGAGACCGATATTACGGTTCTGATCCCTTTGCTGGCGAAGAGGTTGTTTTTTCTGCCAATGGGCGGCAAGCGATTTGGATTATGAATTACCGTGGATATACCACAGACAAATCTGTGAGCGAAGGTAATATATACGCCTTTCTTAAGCAAGCTTTAAGAGAGGTAACTGAGGCAGCCCCTTTCCGTGGCCCATTCAAATTTAAAGCCAAAGATTATCAGTATGAGATGTCTTTTTCCGGCAGCACTGATTCGTTTGTTGGATTAGAAGTAATACATTTCCAAAACCGGAAAGTTTACGAGCTATTTTTCCACGGTGGCGCTATAAATTGTCAAAACATTTGAACATTTTTGCAGAAGTGCTATACCAATAAGCATATCTTTTTAATTTTAGTCAACTATGGCCGAAATCTTAGCCGCCGCGATTTTCCTTTTTGGATATCTCGCAATTTCTTTAGAACACCGTCTTTTCGTCAATAAAGCGGCTGTTTCGCTGTTTTTAGCCATTACCTTATGGGTAATTATGGCGCTTACTTTACCCGCTAGTGGCATTCAAGCCGCGATCAGCGAATCAACTGCCGATATCTTCAGTGTTGTCATCTTCCTTTTGACAGCTATGACGCTAGTGGAGATTTTAATCCACTACCATTTCTTTGATCTGATCGAAAATT
The DNA here is from genome assembly GCA_964610055.1 of uncultured Candidatus Saccharibacteria bacterium. Taxonomy (GTDB): domain Bacteria; phylum Patescibacteriota; class Andersenbacteria; order UBA10190; family UBA10190; genus CAZSUC01. Next base: position 289,309 of record CAZSUC010000001.1, read on the forward strand.
ATCTGCGCGCTCGTAATTGGAATACCTATCAGCTTGGCTGGGCTTTGGTTGCCGTCGCTTTCTTTTTCTCTGCCTTTTTGGACAATCTCACCACTACCATCGTTATGATCCAAATTGCTCGGCGCCTTTTTTGTCCTAAAGACTTATTACGCATCGCCGCCGCTGTTGTGATTGCCGCTAATGCCGGTGGAGCCTTCTCGCCCGTAGGTGACGTGACAACCATTATGCTTTGGTTTGCCCATAAATTCACTGCCACGCACATTCTTCTTCAAGGGTTTTTGCCCAGCGCATTGTTAGCTGTCAGCTCTAGTTGGTTATTATTACGCCGTTTGCCGCATGTTGATGCCCAAGCCTGTAATCCCAGACGCCAAATTAACCCGTTTATCTCGGTCTGACCGCATTGTTATTACTGCCACTCTCCTTTCCTTCTTATTACCTCTTGGTGCTGCTTTGCTAAACTTACCGCCATATATGGGTCTTTTAGCCGGACTTGGCGCAGTTTGGATGCTAATTGATTTTGCTAAATATGCCCGTCCTCAAACAAGCCACCTTGAAGCTAATATTAAACACTTTCTTCAACACACTGACATTGAAAGCATCCAATTCTTCATCGGTATCTTGCTTTCCGTTGCCGCCTTGCATGCCCTTGGCATTCTAGAAAGCGCTACCGAACTGCTCTTTGGTCTCATGCCTTCAACTGTACGCATGGTTACTGGCTTTGTTGGTTTGGGATTCGGTTCAGCTATTGTGGATAATGTGCCTCTAACCGCTGCGGCCATTAGCGCCCTATCTAACGTCTCTGCTCCGCTTTGGGTTTTGTTAGCTCTTACGGTCGGGACCGGGGGGTCTCTCTTGGTTATCGGTTCAGCCGCCGGAGTTATTGCGATGGGTATGTTGCCCGATTTAACCTTTACTAAATATTTACGCATCGCCACCGTACCCGCTCTTATCGGATTTTTACTTGCTGTCACTGTTTGGGCGCTTCAATACTGGCTGATTTATTAACCTACCTGCGCGTTTGTCCAGTTGTCTCTTTTAGCCATTGAATTGTTCCGCCAAGTTTTTCAATCGTATCCCGATCGCCAGATTTAATTCGGCTATACCAATAGTCTTTATCATCTTCACTTGGCTCTTGTTGGTGGACAAAGTAAAACAAATAGGGGAACCAATGAGATTTTAGCTTATCTAAGCTAATAACAGCCGTTCGAGATGTTAGTGAAGGATTCTTGCCGGTTTTTTCTGCCTTTGTCATCGCGACAATCAAATCCGCTTCATTGTTAACCTCGCCGTTGTACACAAAATTTACCCAAAACTGATTCGCGCTCGTCGTCGGTTCTTTATCAAAAATCCTGATATACAATTCATTGATCTTTGCGATCATCTGGCGCGCTGCTGGTCTCACCTTAATTAGCTCATCTGCCGCATTTGTTGCGGCCTTAGCTGCAACTGTCTGAACACTTCCGTCAGCTACAATCGTTTTAAATGCTCGAATCGGATCACCTACAGGATATCTTTTTAAAAATTCCGGATACACAGTAAGGATATATTTAGTGTTCACTCCCAATGCTTGCAAAATTTCTTTCGTCGCAATGTGACGCAGCTTCCCACTTTGCACTACATACACTTTGCTATTCAAACCTACGATCCATCCGTCTGGATATTTCTCAATATTTGCCCCACGAGGCAGCTTTGCGAATAAGGTAGCGTCGGCTGGCGCTCTTAAACTTTCATCTGGATTGCCGTCTGCCTCATATAAATAATCCGACAAGTACAAATGTTTCTCTAACTGCCCATTGCTGGCTTCTTTAACGCGCCATATCTGTCCACCATGATAAGCACCTGTGTATAGCACCATCCCACCTGGATATTGCGTGCCGGTTAATTTCGGTCCCGTGGTAAATTCTTGCAGATGAACCGTTGAAGTAGCATATAAATTACCCGCCGGAATTTGCAGCTTTGTTCTAACCGCCGCCGATATTTCTCGCTTTCTCAGCTTATCATCAATAAAATACTGCGTTCCATTCGGTGCCACTAACACCTTCCCGGCATAAACAGAATTTACCGATCTTGTTTGCTGATACCTTGCCCAGTCCTCAGCGGATAACGTGACTACGATATCCTGCTTAAAATAATGATTTTCACCTAACCAATCACTGACTAATTCCGGTAAAATCCAGCTTTTCTTACCACCGACCAGGATAAATACTTCCGAACTGCCTACTTGTTTAATTAAAGTCCCGTCCGGTAAAAAATTAGGGTTCACCGATGAAGGATATTCGTTTTTTCCGGTTTTAAAGCTGGCCGATGCTGGCACAGTCGACACAGTAGCCGTACTAGCGGCCGCCACGGCACCAATAGTCGTATTATTATTCGCTTTTTGATACCCCATTGCTCCTGTTAATGCCGCATATGTCTTTTTCTCGCCGTTCTGCACTCTGCTTGCCCAGTATGCCCACTCTGCGGTGCTCGGATCTCTTCCGTAAACGCTGCGAAAAGCCTGATTTACTTGGTCAACTAACGCCGCCTTTGCCTCTGGTGCCGCCATTATTCCCACCAACAACGCCAGCGTTAAAAATCTTCGCTTCATCATGCTAAAAACCTAATCTTCTCGCCCACATATCGACTGCCGGCTCCTCCAAATCTTGGTCTTCTGGTAAAAATTCCAACAAAACATCACGAATCACTACTGGATCCATGTCACCAATCTCCATATGCACCAACGGTGACAATTTCTTCTTACTTCTAAACAAAACTAATTTAGCTTCCCCTGGTTCATACACCACATTAAACGAGTCTAATTCCTTGAAATGATACAGTGAATTATTCACCGCCGGGCCATCCACCATAATTCGATACCGCATCATTGGCGGCTTATGCTGAGCAATCGTATATATTAATCCTCCCACCAAAGCAATCGTAATAATCGCAATAAAATTCGCCGTTATCAGGAAAATTCCCATTATAACGGTCAATACAACTGCTAACCATATAAACCATTTTGGACTTTTAGGGCGATGTTCAAACGCCAAGGCATGCCATTCTAACAGGGTCGCAACATCTTCCACGTCATCATCAATATCACGCAAATCGTGAGTTTCTTGCATTTCCTTCAATTCGTGCTGAAAACGCTTGTTTCCAGCCTGCGCTCGCAGATTCTTTTGAACCACCGCTCGCGGCACTTTCCTAATCATTCCCCAATTATACACGCTCTGGATTTTTTCCGGAAATTAACGCACTATACACCTACTGATCTCGTAGCTCAGCTGGATAGAGCGTCAGCTTGCGGAGCTGAAGGCCGCAGGTTCGAATCCTGCCGAGATCACCAATTATAGGGGAGAGGTCGCATAGTTGGCCTAGTGCGCGGGCTTGGAAAGCTCGTATACCGCAAGGTATCGTGGGTTCGAATCCCACCCTCTCCGCCAAAATTGAAAATCGGAATTGGAAGCCGAAATGGGGTCGCGCCTGCGGCGCGACCCCATTCGTCTGGGAGTGAATCAAGCCTGCAATTGTAACGATGTGTGTACTCGTTATGGCGCGCAACCTCGTCCCTTGCCGGCTGCCGGTCTCTTGGCTTTGGCTGCTTTGGCACCTTCTTGGCGCCGGCAACTTGGTAGTCCAGGAGTGCCTGCTGTCTTCCTGCCTGGTTACAACGTTAACCTGAATTTTCAATGTCCAAACCAGCACGTCCTGCTCATGGGATATGATGCTGCGACTGAGCAGATTACTTTCGACGTCAAGCATCGCCGAGAAGGCACTTTTTATTTGCGTATATTTGCATATTAAACCAAAAAGCATATCATGATTTGCAGTTCTTTTTTCTCTCACCTATCTCGAAAGGGGCGTCTCATGGACGACAACAAAATGTCAGTCGGGTGCCAGGATCAGATTGGGCAGTGGCGCGAGGCCTTGAAATGGATGGGGCATTTACCTGTTTGTCCTCGATCGGAAAGCCTTACGGATTTTCTAGCAAACCATCCCGAGCCTCTACAGCGCACTAATGGAGTTGTCCCGGTTTTAACCTGTCACTACCCAGAGGCAAAGAAAGAGATTCAATTTTACGCGTCATTCTTAGCTGTTGTTTACGGAACTATTTGTAACAACACCAGAGGCATCGCCAGCGACATCGACGCAGGAGATCGAATCTTCTTCTCTTGGGCGCAGGTTGATCTGACGGAAGACACATTGTCTGCTTTTTCTCAGCCAGGAGCAGGGGCGGCCATTTTTGCCGCCATTGTCATGTATCCTACTTGGGCACGATCATGCTTTAATGCGAAACGCGGCATTCAAGTGCCTGGGTACGAGACTGGCAACAACATCCTTGTTGTTCGCCGATCAAACAAAGAGCCGGTGTGCATTGAGTTTGATCTCGTGCCTGATCGTCAGGTTGAGCTTCTCGCAACTCCGCGGGTACTTGTACCCTAGGCGTCCACCAACTGGTCTTCTCCGCAAGAAGACCAGTTTTATTTTACCTCTCTCACTTCTTCCTCTAATTCCGGTAAGTTTTCTTGATTAAAATGTTGCCGGTCATCAAAAATTCTCACTTTTGCTTGCGGCAGTCTGCTTGTATATTCCGCTAAATTAGTAAACGGCACCACCGGATCATCTTTACTGTGATACAAGCTTACCTGCTCGCATTGTTGAGATAATAACGATAAATCATTCGGCATCTCAAAATCCGCGAGCGACTCATCTGCTCCAACTCGAAACGGGGGAGCAATCAAAAACACCGCCTTAACTGTAATCGGCATTTTTTCTTCAGCTAAATATTTAGCCAAGAAAATTCCTCCTAAAGAATGACCAATTAAGATCACGTTATCCTGCACAAACGATTCAACTTTTTGCCACCAAATCTTCCATTCCGCATACTTTGCATTTTGCGCATTCGGCATCTTAGGGCGAATCACTTCGTAATCATCTCCTAATCGTTCTGCTAATCTTTCCTTCCAGTCAATTTGCATCAAGCGTTCCCATTGTAATTCTTTCTGTTTTAAATCAGCGATGTATTCTTGATAACTCGCAAACGTATTCCCTCCATGAATAATCACAATTTGTTGTTTCATATTTTCATTTATTTTTCTGTCGCCAAGCTGCTATTACAGACCAAGTGACGTAAATAAGCAATGCGTAAATAATTGCTACTGCAAAACTTCCTGGCAATAAAGGCCCATCAGGCGCAACAACTAAGGTATTATTTGACCACCATCCTAAAATGCGCAAAACAAAGGAAAACGGATAAGCAATATATGTTTCGGAAATATATAAAAAATTTTCAATAAATTCTTCTACATCAAACCAAAAACTTTCAATGGGTATATATAAATTAAAAATCATTTTTATTGCAAGCCACATTTGAAAAAACGGGAATATAAATGGCAATAATGATATCGCGATTTTCCATTTTGTAGGATATAAAATACCGCGCAACATACTTTTATTATAATGGTATTTCTTTATAATAAACATAGTCATGCGTATATCGTTACTCAGTTTAATCCTCGTAGCTATTACTCTGATTTATTTTTGGCATATTAACTCTGTTAATGCTTTTCAAATCGTTGCGCCTTCTGATCTTCCGCCCGGCGCTGTTAGGCAGCCAATTATTTTAGTGCCCGGTATCACGGTCTCTCAAAATAAAAAATTAATGTATCGCGATGAAGAAGGGGGAGAATGGAAATTCGCCCCTTTCTTTAATGTGTATAAAGGTTTAATTAACAAACTCGAATCCGCCGGATACGAGCAAGATCAAGATTTATTTATTGCCCACTATGATTGGCGTTACGGTGCCGAACATAACGCTGAACATTATTTAAAACCCATGATCGAGGCAGCAAAATCTAAAACCGGATCTTATACAGTTGATCTTGTTGCGCACAGTTTTGGCGGCATTGTCAGTCGTGCCTATATCCAAGGCGATGATTACGATTACGACGTTGATCAACTCATAACCATCGGATCTCCTCACGAAGGTTCTGCTGACTCTTATGTAGCTTGGGAAGGTGGCTTATTTCCACAAGGCTGGGGATATTGGATTAGTGGGAGAATTGAACAAGTTGAAGAAACTCTCAAAACAACTCGTAATCAACCGGACATCCAGCGCCCTGAATCATTTCGTGCTTTCTTTCCTTCTCTAAAAGACATGCTGCCGATTAATTCTTTTATTAAAAAAGATGGCGCTTTACAAAGTCCCACTCTCTTAACAGCGCAAAATGATTTTCTCAAAACAGCCCAAGATAATCTATCAAATATCAGCGATAAATTCGTTCGTCTCACAACTATTGCAGGTACCAGTTTAGATACCTTGGCTAATATTAGTTTGCTAAATACTCGCACTGCCGAAGATGAAGAACTAAATCGTTGGCGCGACGGTCATGCTGTTACTGTTCCGCCGCCTCTTGATTCCGATGAAGGTGACGGCCGTGTTCTTTATAACGACGCTGTGATCGGCGAAGACGTCATCACTGTTTCCGGTATTGCTCATCATAAACTTCCCGATGCCGTCCAGGACGATGTTTTTACCAAATTAGGTTTAGCTCCTCAAGCTTCTTTCTGGTCAACCTTCCCAGAACGAATTTTTAGTATTGTCATCTTATCTCCTTTACAAGCCGAAATCGTCGGCCCGTCCGGTCAAATCCTCTCTGTCTCTCAAAATGATTTTGGATCTGATTATGCGGATTACGATGATGATCCGAATGACCCCGACGATCCTATTGAAATCAATCTCGCTGATATGCCAATTGGCAATTATCAAATCAATTACACTGGTACTGGCACGGGGGAATATACCGTTATTACTTCTTATGCGGATGAAAATGAATTAGAAACTGATAGTTTTTCCGGTACGGCTACCCCCGGCCAAATTTTAACTTCATCTTTTTCAATTACTGCGGCTAGTGCGAATAATTTTGATATTGTTCAACCCGACACATCTTTAGAACCATCACCCTCAACATCCTCATCCGGTCGAGGAGATGAACGTGATTGTTGTCCCGGGCCTGACCCTACACCAATCCCAACCTCTCAGCCCAAAGTCTTAAGTGCCCGTACTATCGCAAGTCCTTATCGCCACCTTGTCCCGCTCATCAATCATTTGCATCGTCTCGCTTATAATCGTCATCCTACTTACGACGAACATATTTATTGGTGGGATCGTGTTCTTAAAGGTGATTTTATGCGCGCCGATCAGCTTCTCGGCGCTATGCAGTGGCACGCTTTACCGCGCCACTGACAATCCCCAAATTTTTCCTTGCTTGCGCGGCCGCAAAGCCATCGCCGCCGATTCAAATGTCGCGCCTGTCGTCATCACATCATCTACTAAGATGACAATTTTGCATGTCTTCGGTAGTAAGGCTACTTGCTCAAAAGCCGCCGTCACATTTTCTTCGCGCTCTGTTTTCTCTAATTGTGCTTGTGGTCTAGTATATTTTATTCGTTTCAAAGCATTCATCCATGGCACTCCGCTTGCTTCCGATAACGCTCGGACAATTTCTTCGCTCTGATTAAATCCGCGTACTTTTTGGCGGCGCTGATGCAAGGGGATCGGAATTAACACTGCTTCTGTCCGTAATTTTGGCAAACTATCTATCTGACACAACGGCCACGCCAAAAGCTCAGCCAAAACTGGCGCGACCCCGCGCACACTCTTAAACTTCAGCCATTCAATTCCACGTCTTAACCATTCCGTGTTATACGTCCCAAAACTTATCACTCCCGTTAAAACGGTTTCATTTCTGCATTCCCAACAAGTTAATCCTTGCGGATGTTTATGCTCGCATACAATACATTCGTTCAAACTTAAAGGCCGGGCATGGTGCCGACAATTCGCACATAAATAACTACCCTCCTTAAAACAGCGCATACATCTGGCCGGCGCTAAAGCTTCACTTAATCCTGTCCAAATTTCTCTGACGGCTTCCCACACTGTTATTTTTTCGTTACCACTTGCACTCGTCCGCCTGTTTTACGTGCTAATACTGCTTGTCCGGCTGCAATTTCTTCGTTAATCACTGAACTCGCAATCGGATCTTCTAACATCTCCTGCACAATTCTTCGAATCGGTCGTGCGCCTTTTCCTTCTTTAACTGCTTGCGCGGCAATCTCTTCTCGTACTCCTCGGGAAACACTTAGCTTCAAGTTTTTACTTGCTAATCTCTTTTCTAAATCATGAATTTGTAAATCCGTAATACGTAGCAAGTCATTTTGGGTGAGCGGGGAGTAAACCACAATTTGATCAATCCGCCCAATCAATTCCGGTGCCATATGATCATGTAATTCTTTCATCACTGTTTCTTTCATTTCTGCGTATCGCTCTTCCGCTGCTTCTCGTGCCGCGCTCATCTCCGGCAAAGCAAATCCCATGCGCGCTTGTTGCGCTAACTGCGCCGAACCAATATTGCTCGTCATAATCACAATTGTATTCCGGAAATTCACTGTGCGTCCGTGTGCATCTGTTAACTGGCCTTCGTCTAAAATTTGCAGCAAAACATTTAATACATCTCGATGTGCTTTTTCAATTTCATCAAACAACACAATCGAATACGGTTGCCGCCGAATCGCTTCTGTTAATTTTCCGCCTTCGTCATATCCGACATATCCTGCTGGCGCACCAATCAATCGTGACACCGCGTGTCCTTCCATAAATTCTGACATATCAACTCGCACTAACGCTTCCTCGTTCTCAAATACTTCTCTGGCTAACACTTTAGCTGTTTCTGTTTTACCTACTCCTGTCGGACCGAGAAAGATAAACGAACCTAGGGGACGATTAGGACTGGCAATTCCCGCTCGACTACGTCGCACATATCGCGCAATCGCGCTGATTGCTTCTTCCTGGCCGACAATATGTTTGCGTAAAATGGTTTCCAAATTCGCCAATCTTTTTGATTCTGATTTCAATAATCTAGTTACCGGAATACCAGTGCTCTCTGCAACAACGCGCGCAATATCTTCCGCAGTAATTTCCGGCCGCTTCTTATTTTCTTGTGCCGTCGCTTGCTTCGCTATTCGTGTAATCTCACCCGACAATTCATCTTCCTTTTTTTTGGCCTGCAACGCTTCTTCATAATTTTCTGCTTCAATCGCTTCCTCCTTTTTCGTCCGTAATTGATCCATCTGCATTTTCAGCGCATGCGCTTGTTTGGCTTCTTCTGTGCTGGCCACTTTTAATTGCAACGTCGCTGCCGCTTCATCTAACAGGTCTAATGCCTTATCCGGCAAGAATCGATCGGGAATATATCGTACTCCCATTTCAACCGCTGCTTGAATCGCTTCATCCGTTACTGTTAGGCCATGATGCGCTTCATAGGCTTCTCGTGCTCCTTCTAAAATCGCCAACGCTTCTTCCGGAGTTGGCTCTTTAACTTGAACCGGCTGAAATCGTCGCTCTAAGGCCGCATCTTTTTCCACGTGTTTTCTGTATTCATCTAAAGTGGTTGCTCCAATAATGCTCACATCTCCCCGCGCTAACACTGGCTTTAACATATTAGCAGCATCCATACTTCCACCCGCCGATCCTGCCCCCACTATAGTATGCAGTTCATCTATAAATAAGATTGCTTCTTTATTTTGCTCTAATTCACGCATTAACTCTTTAATCCGTTCTTCAAATTCTCCCCGAAAAGTTGTTCCGGCAATAATACTTGTCATGTCTAATGACAAAATCCGACGATTCTGTAATTTTGGCGGAACTTCTCCTCGGCTGATACGTTGCGCTAAACCAGTCACAATCGCAGTCTTACCTGTTCCTGGCTCGCCAATCAAAATCGGATTGTTCTTTGTTTTACGATTCAAAATACTCATCACACGCTCAATCTCTTTATTCCGTCCCACGACCGGATCAAATTTATTTTCTCGTGCTGCTTGCGTTAAATCTTGCGTAAAATATTCAATCGCGGGATTTTTTTGTTGCATTGGACGTCCTGGTATCGCTGGCTCATGTCCTGCTCCTGCTGAAGGGGTTACCTTTCGTTCTGGCCCCGTCATTTCAGCTGGTGGCATTCCCGCCGGCATACCTAAAAAGTTGGATAAATCAGGAAAATGAGATGTGCTTTTCAATACAATTTGTACCTGCTGCAACAACGCCTTAACATCCACCGGTGATTTTTCCAACATTTTATATGCCGTTGTATCTTTCATGCTCAAAATACCAAACAACACATGCTCAGTCCCAATATATCGATGATGGTATTGAAATGCAGTGCGTGCCCCTTTCTCAAATACAGCGCGTGCTTGTGGGGACAACTCTTCTTTCCAATCCGAAGCTTTTTCTTGCGCCTCTAATTCCGTTTGGATAAATTCTGCTGTAAATCCAAACTTCTTTAAAATACTGTACGCCAACGAACCTGTTTCTTGCATCATGCCGTATAAAATATGTTCTGTGCCTATGCGGCGATGCTTCAGTTCCTGGCTAGTTTTTGCCGCTGTGGCTAAAACATTTTTTAATCGACTTGTTAATTTGTCTTGGATAGAATTATCCATTTTGAAAACTTTTAATCATCAAGCTTAATAGTAGTATAACAATAATATCAAATTCGCTCATGGTATTTCATCCTGACAATCAAATCAATCCATATTATGTCGCCCAGGACATCCTTAGTCGTCGCGATCACTCCGAAGCTGAATTGCGCAAAAAAATGCAACGTAAAGGCTTTTCTGTGTCAGAAATCAACACCGTTATCATTCGCCTGAAAGCTAAACAGCTTATCAATGATGCCGAATTTGCCCATCGATATGTTCAATATACTTTAGCTAATAAAGCCGTTGGCCCTAAATGGCTCTCGTCTAAACTACGCGCTAAACAAGTTAGCTCGGTTCATATCAACGCTGCTCTAGCTGCTGTTTTTTCTGAAAACGGAGAACTTAAATATGCCCGCGCCGCCGCTGCCGCTTGGAAACGTTCCCATTCCCAACATTCCGATGATCGCCAGCGTTTAGTCCGTTTTCTTGCTGCTCGCGGCTTTTCTTCCGATGTGATTTATCAAGCCACCGCCTCCGACGAGATTTCTCTTTAAGTTTGATTTCGCAATCTCTTCACCCTTTCCTCGATCGGCGGGTGAGTAGCTAACCATTTCGACCAATTATCTCCTTTAAACGGATTGGCAATGTATAAATGAGAAGTTGCTCGGCCAGCCGTTTCTAACGGCACAGATTGCGAAATTTTTTCCAAAGCTCGCGCTAAACCTTCCGGATATCTTGTTAGCATTACCCCTGATGCATCAGCTAAAAATTCTCGTTGTCGTGAAATCGCCAACTGAACCAACTTTGTCACAATCGGGGAGATAACTAACAACACCACTCCCACGACCGCTAAAATAGCGCCTAATTGTCCGTTATCATTCCGATCGTCTCGTCGTCCGCCACCCCAAAACGATGCTCGCAAAAACATGTCTGACAAAATCGTGATAAAACCAACAAAGATCGCAACCATTGTCCCGAATAAAATATCGTAATTCCGTATGTGGCTTAATTCATGCGCCAAAACTCCCTCCAGTTCTGACCGGTCTAATCGATTTACTAATCCGCTTGTGACCGCGATTGAGGCATGTTCCGGATCTCGTCCGGTTGCAAATGCATTCAAAGCCGGGGAATCAATCATATATATTTTAGGTTGTGCAATTCCGGCCGTAATACATAAATTTTCCACGATTCGATGTAATTCCGGCGCCATGTCTCGCGGTAATTCTTTAGCCCTGTTAGTTGCTAGTGCAATCTTATCGCCCGTGTAATATCCAATCAAACTGGTTGGAATTGCAAAGATAGCTGCTATCACCGGTAAAACAAAATCGCCTCGTACATACCAGGAATACAATCCCACTACACTAATTACAAAAACCAGAACCAACGCCATCATTACTCCTGAATTACGCTTATTCTCCGCGATTTGTTGATACAAAGTCGGCATATTACCGAGCCTGCCTGATTTATTTACTGAAATCAACCTTTGGTACCGCTCGAGCAGCCTCGTCGTTTAATTCAAAAAATTCTTGTGATTTAAATTTGAATAAATTAGCTACCACGTTTGTTGGCGCTGATTGCACAACTGTATTAAAGTCACGCACGTTTCCGTTATAAAACCGGCGTGCCGCTTGAATTTTATCTTCCGTATCGGACAATTCTCGCTGCAACTCTAAAAAGTTAGCGTTTGCTTTTAATTCCGGATAGTTTTCCGCGATCGCAAACAATGATTTTAATGTATTTGTTAGCCCGACTTCAGCCTTTGCTTGCGCCTCCGGCGATTGTGCTCCTAAAGCCTTTGCACGCGCTTCTGTTACCGACTCAAACGCTTCGCGCTCGTGGGTAGCATAGCCTTTAACAGTATCCACTAAATTAGGTACCAGATTATGTCTTCGTTTTAATTGCACATCAATATCGCTCCAAGCCTCTTTAACTTGGTTTTGCTTTTTGACCAGTGTGTTATACGCCCACACACACCAAAAGGCCACCGCTAAGATTAATAACAATATAATTAATAAGAATGTATCCATATAACCATGGTATAATAACAACTACTCTAATCACAAGCCTTTATGAGTTTGTTTAGCTCCGCTAATTCCTTTCTTGGTCTTGACCTTGGCACATCTTCCGTGAAGGTTGTCGAGCTGGTTAATCGTCGCCAAAGAATCGAAGTTAGTACTTATGCTTCCGTTGATTTTACTCATCAGCTCATTGCGCCGACAGATTCAGCCCAAGCCGTCACTGAAGCCGCTGATGTTGTGAATCGCTTATTAGATGAAGCTGAAGTGTCTAGCGATATTGTTATTGCTGCCTTGCCTAGTAGTATCGTTTTTTCAACTGTCATTAATTTACCGCCTGTGGCCGATGCTGACATGGATAATGCTGTCCGTTTTGCTGCGCGGGATATTGTGCCTGCCAATCTTGATGAAACCACGCTCACTTGGAGTCGTCTTGGCAGTGAACCGCATATGGAAGGGGAGCGGCCAGAAGCGTCTGTCAAATCTTCATCTCCTCCCGCTTCTCCTGCAGTTGACAAATTGGCCGCTATGAACCAGCCAACTGTCCCGGTCTTTGTTACCGCGGCTCCTAAAAATGTTATTGAACGTTATACTGAAGTTATTACGAAAGCCCGGCTAACCTTAGCGGCGCTTGAAGTTGAAACATTTCCCTTAGTTCGCTCCCTTTTTTCTACTCCTAACGATTCTGGTATGATCGTCGACATCGGTGATCAAGTCACCACTTATCATATTATTGATACTGGCACTCCTCGTGTTTCTCACAGCGTTGATTACGGCGGACATGACATGACTGCCGCAGTAGCTCGTGACAGTCAATTGACTCCCGCCCAAGCAGAAGCAGAAAAAGTAAAATACGGACTTATGCCTACGGCACCGGAAAAATTAAAACTCCCTTTAATGAATTCTGCGCAACCGTTCATCGATAAAGCGCAGCAATTATTAACTATTTATAGTCAGCGTTATCATCGCACTTTGAATAAAACAATTTTAATTGGTGGGGGAGCGAATTTAAAAAACTTAGCCGCTGTTTGGTCTAATCAAGTCAAACATAAAGTTTTTGTTGGCGATCCCTGGAAAGGCCTTTCATACCCTAATCAATTAGCTAATCGCATGCAGACTTTAGGTCCAAACTATGCTGTGGCTGTTGGCCTTGCTCAGCGAGGGATCGGTAAAGTATAATTATGCTAATTAATTCCTTCTCTCATGGCGCAGATTAATCTGGCACCTCAAGTTCAGATAATGTTAGCCGCTAAACGGCGACGTCGTCGTTTGTATGTCTTGTCACTCAGTATTGTCATTATCATGTCAGTTGTTTGGGGAGGATTAAATTTTGTTAATCAAAAATATCTTAATCAAATATCTGACAAAGAAAAACAGCTCGCGACTCTGAAATCTGAATTAGCGATTATGTCTGCCGATAATTCACGAATGAATTCATTTGAAGCTCGCTTAGCTGTATTGGATGATGTTTTGTCTGAGCGATACAGCTGGGATCCTTTCTTTAAGGAGTTAGAACGCCTCTTACCGGTTAGTGCTAGTCTAACTCGTTTAGATGCTGACTTAGATACTGATACTGTGACTGTATCAGGTAAAACATCACTGATTAACGATGTCAGCCAAACAATTGCCAGTCTGCAAAGCGAAACTAGTCATTCGACCTTATTCTCCAACGTTTCCCTCGTTTCGTCTGATCAATACACTGAAACTACTCCTACCGGTGAAGTCACGGCAATCGGTTATAACTTTAAGCTAGAACTTACTAAGTCATCTGACTAATTATGCCTTCTGATACATCTTTAAACCTTCCTTATCTAATTGTTTCTATCGCCGTCATTAGTGCTGTCTTGTTTGCTATCCTGGTTAATACTCCGCAAGTTCAAGGTATCCTGGATAATCGCACTCAAGCTGATCAGCTTGATCAAGATATTGCCGGTGTCTCTCTGGAGATCTCGCAAATTGATGAAAAACTTGCTCAATTCAACCAGCTCAAAACCTACGAAGATCAAATGGATATTGTTTTACCGGTTGACGATCAAGAAGCCGATATCTTGCATATTCTTGATTCCGCTGCTTCTAACACCGGCATTACGCTTAGTAAAGTAAACAATCACACCACTAACTATCGTCAAAAGCAGCGCGCTGAAGACAAGCGTAGTATTTCTACTGGACTGCCAGACGGAATAACATTTGTGACCTATTCTTTAGAGCTGCATGGTGGATATGATCAAATTCGTTCATTTATTGCTGAAATTGAAAAATCTCCGCGGCTAGCAGAGATTAATAGTGTCTCTTTGAGTCGAGACGAGCAAAATTCTGATCAGCTTTATGCGGCTATGAATCTTTATCTTTATACCTTTGATTCATCACTCCATGCCAGCTAATAACAACAATCGAGTCATTGTTATTCTTGTCGGTGTTTTATTCGCTGTCGTTTCTGCCGCCGCCGCTTTGTATTTTTTGTTACCATCTAATTCTCAAACAGGATCAAACAACGTTACTTCAACTACCGCCACTCCTACCGTTGGCTTTGACATATCCGTTTTTCAAAAACAAACTTACCAACAATTAAACCGGCAGCTCATGCAAGCCGGCACTTTGCCTGTTCAGCCACCAACCACCGCCGGCAAGGCTAATCCATTCCTTTAATCGATTCGTGTCCGACCATCAGGATAAAATTGAACAGATGCTGATTGACCGGGGGCTGGTCAAGCCAGCTCAAATTGAACGCATTCATCAACGCATGTCTCAAGAGAATCGTTCTTTTACCGATATTTTGCACGAAGAAAAAATTGTTTATCCGGAACAGCTCGCTCAAGTTCAAGCCGAAATTATCGGCCTTCCGTATATTGACCTCGGCAATACTGTTGTCAAAGAAAGCGCTATGCGTGATATTTCGCGCCAAGCCGCCGCCACTTATCGTTTTTACGCTTTTGATGAAAAAGACCGCAAACTTTTAGTTGCGATGGCAATGCCTGATGATTTTCAAGCTTTAGAAGCCATTAAATTCATTGCCAAACGTCGTGGCTTAGTTCCAGAAATTTATGTTGCCTCTAAAGAAGCAATTGATGCTCGCATTGGCGGAGCTGCTGAAGTTCAGGCTGAGATTGGCAGTGCTTTGCGTGATTTCAGTCAAGAAGTTGCTCAGGCTGTTGATATCGGTCAAAAACCTGAACAGGAGATTGAAAAATTTGTCGAAGAAGCTCCTGTCACCAAAGTAGTAGCTGTCATTATTCGCCACGCTATCGAAGGTAACGCTTCTGATATTCACATTGAACCTACCGAAAAAGATTTGCGCGTTCGTTATCGCGTTGATGGACAACTTCACACCTCACTCTTGCTGCCTAAGCGCGTTCATCCCGCCGTGATTTCTCGGATTAAAATTTTATCCAGCTTGAAAATTGATGAATCACGCTTACCGCAAGATGGTCGTTTTTCCATTAGTTCAGACAATCGTGCTTTTGATTTTCGCGTATCTAGCATTCCTACTATCTACGGTGAAAAGATCGCTCTTCGTATCTTAGATAAGACTAAAGGCGCTCCTTCATTTGATGAGCTTGGTTTAACTGGTTCACAAAAGAAAGTCTTTTTACAGCACATTCGTGCGCCTCACGGAATTATTTTAATCTCTGGTCCAACTGGCGCCGGTAAATCCACCACTCTTTTCACTACCCTGACAACTATCAATAACGAAAATGTTAACATTTCTACTCTTGAAGATCCTGTTGAATATGAAATTACCGGTATTAATCAAACTCAGATTCAACCTGATATCGGCTTAACCTTTGCCTCTGGTTTACGTAATCTTTTACGCCAAGATCCCGACATTCTTATGGTTGGTGAAATTCGCGACAAAGATACTGCTAATCTTTCTATCCAATCCTCTCTGACTGGGCATCTCGTTCTTTCCACTATTCACACTAACGATGCTATCGGTGCCATCCCGCGCTTAATTGATATGGGAATTGATCCGTATTTAATTACCGCCACTGTTCGTTTGGTTGCTGCCCAGCGTTTAGTTAATCGTCTTTGTCCAGAATGTAAAACAGAAAACCCATTGCCTCCTAATTTAGCCGAGCAAATTCGATCCGAAATAGCAGCTATTCCTGATGAATACAAACAAACTGATAATCAGCGTAATCCGCAAGTCTTGTATTCCGCTCCCGGCTGTCCGTCTTGTCACGAAAGCGGACGTACTGGTCGCGTCGCTATCTTTGAAGTCATTCCTCTTTCTCGGTCTATGCGCGATGCTATTAACACTAATACTGACTATGATAAACTAAATGATATTGCCCGAGCCGAAAAGAACTTGACTATGCGTCAAGACGGACTCTTGAAAGCTTTAGCCGGCATGGTGCAATATGAAGATGTGATCCGAGTTACTAGTGAATCTCAATCCTTCTAATGCTTATTGGAAACTTAATCTTATGTCAGACGCCAAATATAACATAGTGTTAGTCGAAGATGATTCTTTCATCTCCGGCATGTATTTTACTAAATTAAGTAGCCTCGGGCACAAAGTAGAAGTTATCGAAGACGGAGAAGCCGCCTGGGATCGCTTACAAGCTGACCCAGTCCCTGATCTGGTTCTCTTAGATGTTGTCCTACCTAAAAAAGATGGTTTTGAAATCCTGTCTGACATTCGTAAAAATGACAAAACTAAAGATTTACCCGTTATCCTTTTAACAAATCTCGGACAAAAACCGGATGTTGAGCGTGGTCTTCAATTAGGCGCTAATGATTATGTGATCAAGGCTCACTTTACCCCGACCGAAGTAGTAGAAAAGATCACCAAAATCCTCGAGAAAAAGTAATTTGTTTGCACATATACGCATAGCTTGCTCTCGAGTGCCTATGCTATACTACGCACATGCGGAACATTGACGATCTCCTTCGCGAAGCTAAAGACGCCAACGCTTCTGATATTCACATTGCTGAAAATCGAATGCCGTTTTTTCGTATTGATGGAAAATTAAATCCAATTGGCGATACCCCAATTAGCAAAGAAGAAGCTGAGCACATCATGAAAAGTTTATTACAGGACAATCAGCGTCTTTATGATGAGCTGGGTGAATACATGCAAACTGATTTTTCTTATGCTTTAGAAGATGGCACTCGTTTTCGTGTTAATGTTTTTCGACATCTTGGTGTTTTTTCCTCTGCTCTACGTTTGATTCCTAATGTTATTCGAACAATTGAACAGTTGCATTTGCCTCCTCAAATTACTCAGTTTACTGATTTACGCCAAGGGTTTGTTCTCTTTTGTGGCCCCGCTGGTCACGGTAAGTCAACCGCGATGGCGGCCTTAATTGATCATATTAACAATTTACGTCGCGAACACATCATTACGATTGAAGATCCTATTGAGTATCAGTTTAGTGATAAACAAGCGATCATTGATCAGCGTGAAATTGGTCGTGACGCCTCATCTTTTGCGGAAGCAATCCGCTCTACTCTGCGCCAGGATCCAAACGTTATTATGGTCGGTGAATTGCGTGATCTTGAAACCATGCGCACCGCTATTACAGTCGCAGAAACCGGACATCTTGTCTTTGCCACGTTACATACTAATGATGCAGCTCAAACCGTCGAGCGTTTAATTGACTCATTCCCACCGTCTCAGCAACATCAAGTTCGTTCTCAGTTATCATCTACTTTATCCGGGGTTATTTCTATGCGCCTTATGCCTTGGCAAACCGGCGGTCGTATCCCTGCCGTCGAAATTATGATTGCCACCACTGCTATTCGTAATGTTATTCGAGAAGGCAATATCCACCAGATCATGGGGATTATTCAAACCAGTGCTGACGTTGGTATGCAAACTCTCGACGCTAGCCTGCAAGCTTTAGTTGATTCTGGAGCTGTATCCTTAGAAGACGCTCGTCCTTACTTCTCATCAATTAAAAGTCTCAATCGTTAAAAGCTATGCCAACTTTTATTTATTCTGCTCGTAACGCCAAAGGTAAAATCGTTAAAGGCACGCTTGAATCGGCTACTTTAGAACGAGCCAAAAACCTTTTACGAAACAACAAACTTACGCCAGTTAAAATATCTTCTAGTCGCTGGCGCTCTCTTCTAAACATGAATATCATGCGCCGTTCTGCCAGCGCTAAAGAACTCGTTCTTTTTAGTCGCCAATTAAGCTCTATGATTGCGGCCGGTGTTCCAATTCTAGAATCCCTGCGCGCCTTAATTACTGAAACCAGCAACGCTTCTTTTCGTACCACCTTAGAATCCGTTGCTTATGACATTGAAGGTGGTGCTTCTTTGTCTCAAGCCTTATCTAAACATCCCGAAGCCTTTAACCTCTTTTTCCAAGGTATTGTTCGTACCGGAGAGGCTAGTGGTCGTTTAGCTGAATCACTTGGTATTATGGCCGATTATTTAGAAAGTAATTACGTTTTTAGCCGCAAAGTTAGAAGTGCCTTGGTTTATCCTATCTTTGTCATCGTTTCCGTAATCATCGTGGTAATTTTAATGTTTGTTTTTGTGGTTCCGCAGTTAATTGTGCTTTTTGAAGAGGCGAGTGTTCAATTGCCCTGGCCAACTCGATTGTTAATTTCTACTGTTGATTTTGTTCAATCCTTCTGGATCGCTATGATCGGCCTTGCTGTTGCCATCTTCTTCTTAGGTCGTTCCTATTTACGTACTCCTGACGGTCAATATGCCTTAAGTGCTTTTGCCCTTTACCTTCCCGGCCTTAAAAATATTGTCAGTAAAATCTACCTTGCTCGCATGACATCTGTCTTGCATACTCTTTTCTCAAGTGATGTTCCTGTCATTGAGTCTTTGAGTATTGCTAAAGATTCGCTTGGTAATCGCGTCTATCAAAATGTCTTATCTAAAACCACTCAAGCTATTAAAGATGGTGCTAATATCTCTGCGGTTTGGGAGCAAGAACCTCTCATTCCCAACATGTTAACCACCATGGTCGCAGTCGGGGAGCGTAGTGGTAATATTGATAAAACTTTTGGCGAAGCTTATCGTTTCTTCCGGCGCGATGTTGATGAAATTCTCGCAACTCTCACTACTTTTATCGAACCGTTACTGGTTATTATTTTAGCCATTGGTGTTGCTATTATCGTTGCCGCTATTCTGCTTCCGATCTATAACCTCGTTTTAGTTTTATAGGGTATAATAAAAACAGGTCGTATGTGGATAACAAATAATTTATTGCCGAGAGGAGGTGAGGGGAAATGAATAAAATGAAGAAAGGTTTCACCCTCATTGAATTGCTGGTCGTGATCGCAATTATTGGTATCTTAGCTGCGTTAGTTTTAGTTGCTTTAGGAAATGCACGTACTAAAGCACAAGACGCTCGCGTCAAATCAAACTTAAGTCAGCTTCGTACTTTAGCAGAAGTTCATTATGACGATAATGGATCTAGCTATACTACATTCGATACTTGTGTCACCACGCCAAACGATACTAACTGTCAGGGTGGAATTGAAAACTCGGTGAATGCATTGATTAGTGACATGAGTAGTATTGCTAATGTTACTCTCGATGTTCAGGTTAATAGCACTGGCACCGAGGCATGTATGTCTGCTAATCACGCTAGTGACTCAGCCTCATATTTCTGCACCGACACCTCCGGAGCGTTTACAGACACTACTGACACCTGCCAAGACACCGGTCTTTGTGGTGCTTCTGGCGGATAATTCCAACGGTTATATTAAAACCACTCGCTCAAAAAGCGAGTGGTTTTATATATGGTATACTTAACCTATGTCTCGGTTTGATCGTGCTGGGTTTACTATAATTGAATTGCTTATTGTTATTGCTATTATTGGCATTTTAACCGCCATCATTATTACAAGCGTTATGGTTAGTCGGCGTAAGGCAGTTGATAATCAAATCATGAATGACGTGCGGCAATTAAGAATCTTAGCGGAAGAAGTTTATGATAGCCAAGCCGCTTCTTATTTAAATTGGGCCGATTCCGAAGCTCAACCAAATTTAGCTAATCAGTTAGATCGATTATTAGCTGACTTAGATCAAATTCATAATTACACTCAAACTGACGTTACGGATCCGCAACACGTTACTATTACTCGTGATTCTCAAGCCCAAGAATTTTGTATTAGCGTTCCTTTGTACACTGATCCCAGCATTATTTACTGCGTTGATGCTACTGGTCAGTATCAAAAAACATCTTCACATTGTCCTGATTACCCTGCTACTGGCCAGCCTTTGCGTTGTCCAGTTTCAAACTAATGCTGTTATTTCTTTCTTTTCTTTACGGCTCCATTTTTGGAAGCTTTCTTAATGTTGTTTCCTTGCGTACGATTGCTCGTTTGCACGGTCATCCTGCCGGTAGTATTTTAACAACCCGCTCCGCTTGTCCGGACTGCCATTCAACTCTCCGTTGGTGGGAACTTATTCCTATTTTTTCTTTTTTATTTTTACGTGGTCGTTGTGCGCGTTGTCACGCTCGTATCTCTTTTCAGTACCCAGTAGTTGAAATTACATTTGGAGTAATTACCGCCATGTTATGGTTGCTTGTACCTACACCGCACACTGGAACTAGTTTGCTCATCTTTACTCTCCAGCTTATCATTGCTGGACTCTTACTGGTTCTTTTTATTATTGATCTTAAAACCATGCTTTTGCCCGATAAGTTTATTGTTATGCTCTCTTGTGCCGTTCTCACCCTCCTTGCTACGCAATATCAACTAAACTTAAATGCCGTTATCGGTCTTTTAATTGGAGCTGGTTTTCTGTTTTTACTCTGGGCTGTCACACGTGGTCGTGGTCTAGGTTTTGGTGACGTCAAGCTTATGCTTCCGCTTGGCGCTCTGTTTGGAGGATGGGGGACAGTTGTTCTGCTTTTTATTGCTTTTATTATCGGCGGCTTGATCAGTATTATTTTACTTTTACGTGGCCATGCCCACTTGAAAACCGCTATTCCATTCGGGCCTTTTTTAGTTACTGCTGCTTTACTGCTTTTATTATTTCCTGATTTACCTGCCATTTTATTACCCGTCTTTCTTCCTCTGGGTTACATGTAATAAAATAAAGATATGGCTCATCCCCGTGGTTTCACCTTAATTGAATTGATCGTTACTGTTGTCATTATGATGTCTTTCATGGGCATTACTGCTGTTGCCTATCCTTCTATCCGCACTTACGCTGCTGATCGCTCCACTGTCCAATTGATTCAATCCGAATTACGTTCATTACAACAGCGTGCTATCCATCGTGAACGTAGCACTGCTTGTTTAGATGACTTAGAATCAACTCGCACCCCTGATGCAGGTGATTATAATCATTGCTCTGAGCTTGGCTTGTTATTTACTCAAGACTCTAACGAAGTCGCAATCATCGCTAATTCATATATCGAAGATGACGAAGTTAGCCATCTCAATATTAATGACATTGAACTAAGCCGATTTAATCTGCCTGATGGTGTTACCGCCGCTAATAACGCTGTCATTGCTGTTACCGCTGATCCACCTACTTTACACACCCTTTTTGCTAAAGATGACGCTGCTTTAACTGAAATCGACTCTTATGCTGCTATAGAACTGACAGTTCACGATGAAAGTCGAACCGTTTATATCCTGCCGTACGGCCAAGTAACTTCTAGCGAACCTGCTTTATGAACACCTCATCCCAATCCGGTCTGTCATTACTTGGTGTTCTGGTTGCCCTTTTAGTTTTAATTGTTGGTATTACTTCTATTGCTCAATTAAACGCTCAAAATAAACATTATGTTAGTGTGAATCGCACGCGCCTTTTAGCCATTTCTTTAGCTAATGAAGGTTTGGAATTAACGCAAGCCTATCGTGATACTGTTTGGCTTGAAGATCCTGAAGGGGATTGGGCGGGGGAATTATGTGATTCTGATGGATCAATCGCGATTGACGCTGATACTGATTCATCCGGGGTCATGATTTCAACCAGTGATTTTACTTTATATCAAGATTCTGCTGGTCTCTTTAGTCATGTTCCTAGTGATAATCCTTCTCAATTTCAACGTCGTCTCACTGTCGATTGTGATTATGAAGATACTGCTTTTACTAGCGAAGACCCTGATTCAAATCCGCATATTACAGTCACATCAACTGTCTCGTGGGGAGATGATATCGATAATCAAAACGAAGTTTCTCTTTCAACCATTCTCTATGATTGGCACTAAATCACCCACTTCTTCTGGTTTTACTTTGCTGGAAACAGTTGTTGCTCTCGGTATTTTTTCTGTCTTTATTGTTGTCATCACCAGCATCTTTTCTCATTTCTCTTATAGTCAAAAACGAGATATCGCCGAGCAAAATCTCCAAGAAGACGCACGCTTAGCTTTAGAAATTATGAACCGAGAAATCCGCACTGGTTATGGTAGCACTTATCGCAATCCTAACGACGATCGTTCCATGCTTTCCTTTGTTAATCAAACTGGACAATGTGTTTTTTACGCTTTACTCACTACTACCGATGGACGCGGATCATTGCAACGTGCTGAATCCGGCTCGCCATCCGAAGGTTGTCCTGATCCTTCCGAGTCAGCCTATCGTTCTTTAACCGGACCTCAAACCGATATCACGTCTTTAATTTTTATGGTCACCCCAGCTGACTTTAGTGCTGATTTGCGCCAAGGATTTGTCACCACTAATTTAGAAATGATTTCTACTGATAAAATCGAAACACCCTTACGTTTACAAACAACAACTACTTCACGTCAAATTACCACCTATGAAGGCTTTTAATTCACGCGGCGACGTTTCTATTTACATTGCCCTGCTTATGGTCACGGCCATGCTTAGCATTGCTCTGATTCTGCAGTTAATCATTTCTCGTCAATTTCGCTCGACCGTTAATGTGTTGTCATCTGAACGCGCCTTATATGCCGCTAACTCTGGTTTAGAGCGTATGTTAGCGCGTCTGCCATATGACACCTCTGCGTTTAGCGGAGAAATAATTAGTCTGACTGACGAGGTGCCATATGACGATAATTCCGCTGTTTATGACGTTTGGGGTAAGTTTATTACAGATAGTACAGAAGGGTCAGTTCAGGGAGAATATTGTGTTTATGCAGTTGGAATTTATCAGGGCTCAACTCGTTATTTGTCTACCGGCAGCTCTGATTGCGTTGATTCTCTTATTGCCGCCTCGCACGACTAAAGCTAACCTATAACTTATGTCTAACCAACTTAATCACGCTGCCGCGGCCGCGCGGATTAATGATCTGCGAGCCGAAATCGAATATCACCGCCACCTTTATCATGTTAAAGATACCCAGGAAATCTCGGATGCTGCCTTAGATAGTTTAAAAAAAGAATTACAGGATCTAGAAAGCCAATATCCTGATCTCGTGACTCCCGACTCACCCACGCAGCGCGTTGGTGGACAACCTTTGCCAAACTTAACACCAGTTACTCATGCGGTTCGTATGACTTCTCTGCAAGATGCCTTTTCTGCTGACGATTTAACCCAGTGGGAAGAGCGTAATTATAAACTTCTCGCCGGGCCTTATGAATATTTTGTTCAGCTAAAAATCGACGGCGTTGCTATCTCCTTAGTTTATGAAAACGGACAACTTGTTCGTGCTGTTACACGTGGAGACGGTACCACTGGAGAAGATGTCACTCACGCGATTCGTACTATTGAAGCGATTCCTTTGCGTTTATCTCATGCCCCTGCTGGACGGCTTGAAATTCGTGGTGAAATTTATTTACTCAAAAAAGATTTCGAGCTTCTTAATCAGCGTCAGTCTGCCCTTGGCGAAAAACTATACGCTAATCCTCGTAATCTAGCCGCTGGTTCTATTCGTCAATTAGACCCTAAAATCGCTGCGACTCGCCCATTACGTTTTTTTGCCTGGGAACTTACCTCGGGTTATTCCGTTGCTAGTCGTACAGAAGAATATGCTGTTTTACAAAATCTTGGTTTACCAGTCCCGCCTGATTCTCAACTTTTTCCTAATTTAACTGAAGTAATCGCGTATTTAAAAACTGAAGAAAATCGTCGTTTACATTATCCTTTTTTAGTTGATGGTGCCGTTTTGAAAATAAATGATTTAACTATTAATCAACGTCTCGGTATTGTTGGAAAAGCTCCGCGTGGTTCAATTGCTTTTAAGTTTGCGGCCGAAGAAGCTACCACTACTGTCCAAAATATTTTAGTTCAAGTTGGACGCACCGGTGCTCTAACTCCTGTCGCTGAGTTAAAACCAGTGCTTGTGGCCGGCACCACTGTGTCTCGCGCCACTTTACATAACGCCGATGAAATTAAACGTAAAGACGTTCGTATCGGCGACACAGTTATTATTCGCAAAGCTGGTGATATTATTCCCGAAATCGTTCAAGTATTACCTAAATTAAGACCGGCTGATTCCCGTCCGTTTCATATGCCTAAAAAATGTCCTGTTTGTGCATCTCCGGTTGCCCGCGATCCTAACGGCGTCGTGTATCGTTGTTCTAGCCCGACTTGTTTTCCCATTCAACGCGAGAAAATTTTACACGCCGTTTCTCGTTCCGCTTTTGACATTGAAGGTTTAGGTGAAAAAATTGTTGAACAACTTTTACAATCTGGCTTAATCCAAGACGCTGCCGATCTCTGGCATTTAACTGAAGGGGACTTAATTCCTTTAGAGCGTTTTGCTGACAAATCAGCACGTAAATTAGTCGAAGAAATCCAAGCTCATACCACTGTTTCATTGAACCGTTTCTTAGTTGCCTTAAGCATTCCGCATGTTGGCGGTATTACTGCTTTAGATCTGGCACGCGCTTTTCCTACCCTGACTCAACTTCAGTCAGCTAATGCTGATCAGTTAAATAGCTTAGACGGAATCGGTCCGATTGTAGCGGAGGCCGTTTCTGCCTGGTTTGCCGATCGTCATAATCAAACTCTAGTTCAAAAATATCTTGCTGCCGGTCTCAAATTAACTTCTGTTGCTCAAACTGGCTCACTGCAGGGTAAAACATTCGTTTTTACTGGCACTATGTCCGATCTTTCTCGCGATGAAGCTAAACAACTTGTCCAAGCGCATGGAGGCAAAATTGCATCAACCGTTGGTCCCAATGTTGATTATGTTGTCATTGGCGCCGATCCTGGGAGCAAAGCTGCTAAAGCTCAAAAACTTGGCCTTACTATTTTATCTCCCACACAATTTCAACGTTTAGTCAAATCTTAACATTGCTTGCGCCTTATTCTTAGCTATTGAATACTAAACCCATGCCATCTCCTATTTCTTTAGAGCAAGTTAAACAAGTTGCTCAATTAGCTCGTCTGGGACTAACTGACACAGATGCTCATCAAGCTGCTCAAGATTTAGGTAATATTTTGTCTCATTTTTCTGAAATTCAGAGCATAGACACCCAAGGCGTTCCTACCTCAGATGATGTCACCGGTCTTAAAAATATTACTCGGCCTGATGCATCTGAGCCCGAAATATTATGTTCTCATCAAGATTTATTAGATACTGCTCCTGAAACCATGGACGCCCAAATTAAAGTTAAAGCAATTTTTGACTAACAATGACCCCACCTCAAACAATTGAAAGTTTATTACAAGATAAATCGCGTACCACGGATCAAAATGTTGCTGACTATTTATCTGCTATTTCGCAATGGGAACCACATCTTAATGCCTTTATTGAAGTTTTAGAAGATGAAGCTAAATCCGCCGCCCAAAAACCTCAAACTGGGCCTCTTTCTGGAATCCCTATTGCTATTAAAGATTTGATTTGCACGCTTGAAGGCCATACTCGTGCCGCCTCTCAGCTTTTAAAAGATTTTCGTTCTCCTTACGAGGCCACTGTTGTCAAACGTCTTAAACAAGCTGGAGCAATTATCATCGGCAAAACTAATCAGGATGAATTTGCTATGGGGGCCAGTAATGAATATTCCAGTTTTGGTCCTGTTAAAAACCCCTGGGATTTAACTCGAGTTCCTGGTGGAAGCAGTGGGGGATCGGTTGCTGCCGTTGCCGCCGGAGAAGTTCCCGCCGCACTTGGTACTGACACTGGCGGCTCTATTCGTCAGCCCTCTAATTTTTGCGGCACGGTTGGACTCAAGCCAACTTATGGACGCGTTAGTCGTTTTGGTGTAATTGCTTATGCCAGCAGTTTTGATCAAGTTGGTCCAATTACTCGTACTGTAGCTGATAATGCTCGCATCATGGATGTTATTGCTGGACCGGATCAATGGGATGCAACCACTCATCCAGATTCACCTTCGTCATATCTCGCTGCGTGTGGTCGCGGAGTGCAAGGTCTAACTATCGGTGTTCCTGTTCAATATTTTGGGGAAGAAGTTGATCCTCAAATTTCTGCTGCCGTTCGTACTGCTATCTCTGACTTAGAACAACAAGGTGCCACTATTAAAGAAGTTTCTCTGCCTCTCATGCATGCTGCTATCCCAACCTATTACTTACTTGTTAAGGCTGAAGCCTCTTCGAATCTGGCTCGTTTTGATGCGTTACGTTACAGCAAACTTGATTTAGCCAGTTCAACACTCTTAGAACATTATCTTGAAGCTCGAGGTCAATATTTTGGTTCTGAAGTTAAAAGATCAATTCTCATGGGTACTTACGCTTTAGCCGCTGGTTACGTTGATGCTTGGTACAAGCAAGCCAGTCGAGTTCGCACTTTAATTCGTCGTGAATTTGAAGATGCCTTCAAGCAAGTTAATGTTATTATCGGTCCTGTCAGTCCAGAAGTCGCTTTCCCCTTTGGCAGCAAATCTGACGATCCTCTCAAAATGTACTTAGCTGATTTACTTACTGATCCAGCCAGCGTTGCCGGGTTACCAGCCATGTCAGTTCCATGTGGATTTATTGATGGCTTGCCGGTAGGCATGCAAGTTATTGCGCCTCATTTTCACGAAGAGCTAATCTATCAAACCGCTGCTGCTTACGAATCCTTGCACGATTGGTGGCAAAAAACTCCTGTCTTACCGCAACGATCCTAATAAAGATATTCCTGTCCAATCAGTCGGTTTTTCTAAGCCCAAAATTTCTAAGATTGTTGGAGCAATATCAGCTAACATTCCAATTGGAGCTGAATATATATCCATAATCGCTTGATCGCTGCGTGGCGATACTCGGCGTAATCTTTCATTGATATAAAACAAAGGTACCGGGTTACTAGTGTGATCAGTTTCAACCTCATTAGTTTGTGGGTTAACCATTTCTTCGGCATTGCCGTGATCGGCTGTAATTAACAAAGCTCCTCCCATTTTCCTTACTTCTTCATACAGCTGCCCTACGCACATATCAGCAAACGTGCAGGCCTCAACCGCTGCCTCATAATTTCCAGTATGACCAACCATGTCAGCGTTGGCATAATTCACAAATACCACATCATAAATATTTTTGTGTAATTCTTCCAATAAACGATCGGTAATTTCTTGCGCCATCATATGCGGTTCTTTCGCAAAATCTTTCACTCTTGATGACTCAATTAAGATATGTTCTTCGCCTGGAAAAGGTTGCTCGTGTCCACCATTTAAATAATACGTGACGTGAGCGTATTTCTCAGTTTCCGCTATGTGTAGTTGTCTTAATCCGGCTTGTGATATCACGCGCGCTAACGGATTAACCTCCGGTTCGTCGATAAAAGCTGAATTGGCCGGTAAATCAGGATCGTACTGTTCCATCGTTGTAAACATCAAATCCGGCCAATAGGGTCGTTCAAAACTATTAAAATCAGGCAAGACAAAAGCGCGCGTTAATTGACGTGCTCGATCTGGCCGGAAATTAAAAAATATCACCGAATCATTTTCTTTAATTGTTGCCACTGCTTCTCCGCCATGCGTAATCGCAGTTGGTGGAATTGATTCATCCACCAAACCTTTTCGATACGCTGATTCAATTGCTTGTTCAATACTGCTTGCTCCTTCTTTGCGTTCTCGTCCAATGAGCATATTGTAAGTTTCTTCCGTGCGTTCCCAGTTTTGATTTCGATCCATTGCCCAAAACCTTCCTGTTACGCTTGCAATTCGTCCTACGCCATATTTTCCCATCGCTTCTTCTAATTCATGCACATAAGTCATAGCGCTTTGTGGAGGAGTATCCCGTCCGTCAGTAAACACATGAATATATGTGCGATTACCTAAACCTTCTTGTTTTACTAGTTTTAATAATGCTAATAAATGATTGATATGAGAATGAATTCCACCCGAACTAACTAAACCCATTAGATGTAAATTTGATCGATGTTGTTTAGCGTGATCGCAAGCTGTTAACAGGGCTGGATTTTGGAAAAAAGATCCATCTTGAATCGCTTGATCTATCCTTGGTAATGACTGATATTGCACCCGCCCCGCCCCAATATTACTGTGACCTGTCTCAGAATTACCTTTTTCTCCCCACGGCAAACCTACCTCAATTCCAGCCGCTACAATTGTTGCCGCTGGATAATGTCGGGGGAACATATCCATGTATGGAGTATCTGCTGCTAAAATCGCATTCCCTTGTTCAATAAAACTTATTCCCCAGCCATCTAAAATCACTAAAACTAATGGACGGGGAGAAGGAGAGCCTGTCATGTCATCTATTATCGCATACCTCAAGCTGACGGGCTACAGTGTGGCGGGAGCTGGAATTGCACCAGCGATCTCCTGGTTATGAGCCAGGCGAGATAACTCCTTCTCCATCCCGCGCTAGTTCTGAAAAATCGTCTTTCAGAATCAGTTGACAGTATAGGCTTGAAACATACTTCTTGCAATAGCTAAAAAACCTTGTCAATCAAATTTATTCCGGAATAATCAAAATGTAACCGGCAAAGACCAAAGATTACATGCACACAAATCTCTCGTCTTCTGTCTCGGTTATCATTAGAGGATCAGACTTATGTCTCCTCAACAACGCCCCATCAGGGGGCGTTGTCTTATTTCATTTGCATCTTTGCCTTTTTCCTCACTATACTTGCCCCATACGGCGGGGTAGCTCAGTTGGTTAGAGCACGGGACTCATAAGCCCGGGGTCGTGGGTTCGAATCCCACCCCCGCTACAACTAGACAATTGCCCTAATTTATGTATCCTTTTAATGTCACTTGCTTGTGCAAGCGGCTGTTAAATTGGACCCGTAGCTCAGTTGGTTAGAGCGTCGCCCTGTCACGGCGAAGGCCACCGGTTCGAGCCCGGCCGGGTCCGCCACCTTCCGTGATGCTTGGGCTACACGTCTCGTGTAGCACAGGGGGAGAACATCACGGAAGGATTTTTGTTATACTCCATACATGACCGTTCGTTTCTTTTTACTCATATCTTTTCTCGCCACTCTAATTGGAGCTGGTGCCTCGGCTTTAGTTATTACTTCTCTTGATCCTAATCAAGCCGGCCCTCTCGGTTTTATCCTGCTTTTCTTGAGCTTATTCGTTGCGATTTCCGGTCTAACTTCTATTTTAGGCTATTTAATTCGTCGTTTACTTTTACCTCGCACCTTTGCCACTTATTTAGTTCGAACCTCTTTACGGCAAGGATTGATTGTCAGTTTGTTTTTCTTAATCTTGCTTTTCTTACAATTATTACGTCTCTATCGCTGGTGGATTGCCATTATTCTGCTTGTCCTTTTACTCTCTCTTGAGTTAGTATTTTCAAGTTATGACCGCCCTCACTCCCAGAGATCTCATTAAGCTGTCCGAGTCCGCTTTAGCCGAGCTTACCGCGCTTGCTACTGTCTCTGCTTGTGAAACTTGGCGTATTCACTATTTAGGTCGCAAAGGTCTTATCCCTTTAGCTTTAAGGCAAATTAAAGACGCTCCTGTTTCTGATCGCGCTGTCCTTGGTCAAACTGGCAACCAAGTTCGTCAGACTTTAGAGGATGCATTAGCCGCCAAGCTTGCCACTCTCCAGCCAACAGTATCGGCGTCATCATCTTCTGTTGTTCCAACAATCGGTCACCTGCATCCACTTTCTCTCTCAATCCGCCAACTTTACGCCACCTTATCTTCTCTAGGTTTTCAACCAGTTGAAGGCCCTCAAGCTGAAGAAGCTCGGTATAATTTTGATTATTTAAATATTCCCCTGGAACATCCCGCTCGTGCTGAAACAGATACTTTCTATTTATCCGATCCCAGTTTAGTATTGCGAACGCATACTTCACCTGTCCAAGTGCGAGCGGTGTTAGAGCAAAATCTTATTCCTCCTTTTCGCATTTGTTCACCTGGCCGGGTTTTCCGTTCCGAAAGCACTGACGCCAGTCACGAATCAACTTTTTATCAATTTGAAGGACTTGAAATTGGAACCGATATTTCCGTCTCTCACTTAAAAGGGGCAATCCAATCTATTTATTCTCGTTTCTTTGGCACCGACGTTACCACTCGTTTACGAACTAGTTTTTTCCCGTTTGTTGAGCCTGGTTTTGAAGTTGATATTTCTTGTTTCTTTTGCCAGCAAAAAGGATGTCGGGTTTGCAAACAATCCGGTTGGATTGAGGTTATGGGTGCTGGTATTGTGCATCCCAATGTTCTCAAAAATATGAACATTGATCCGACTCGATATCAAGGTTATGCCTTTGGCGGCGCTATTGATCGCATCGCTATGTTGCGCCACGGCATCAATGACATCCGTTTGCTTTGGCGTGGGGAATTCCAATTCCTCAAGCAGTTTTCTTCATTTCCGTCCTCATAAAGTCTATGCAAGTCTCCTATAATTGGCTCAAATCATTTCTTCCTGATCTTGGCTTGTCACCCGTTGAGTTGTCGCGTTTGCTCAACGAAAGAAGTTTTGAAATGGAAATTATCGGCACCATTGCTCTTGATGCCAATATTAAAGTTGTCCAAATCACTGCCTTAAATCCACATCCTCATGCTGACCGTCTGCGCCTCGCGACTATTATTGATGGCGCAACCGAAATTACAGTTGTTTGTGGTGCTCCTAATATTCAAGTTGGCGATGTCGTTCCGTATGCTCCGCCCGGCAGTCGTGTTTTAGATGAAAATGGTCAACCTTTTGCTTTGCGAGTTGCCACTATCCGCGGTATTGAAAGTCCAGGTATGCTCACGTCTCCTCGTGAACTTGGCTTAGGGCCTTCGCATACCGGTATTTTTATTCTGCCGTCTGACTCTCCACTCGGAACGTCTTTACGTCAGCATCTTCCTGACGATACTCTCTTTGAAGCTGATGTTACGCCTAATCGTGCGCATGATTGTATGGGTCATCTCGGCATTGCCCAAGAAATTGCTGCTTTATTAAATTTGTCTCTCGCGTCCATTAATGTCCCCACTTTACCAGAGACACAATTACCTGATTGGAGAGTTCAAATTGAAGACGCCTCACATTGTTCTTGGTATTGGGGTGCTCTTCTCGAAAACATTACGATTACTGCCTCGCCTTTATGGCTTCAAGCTCGCTTGCTTTCGGCTGGTATTCGTCCGATTAATAACGTCGTTGACTGTTCTAATTATGTCATGTTAGAAACCGGGCACCCGACTCATGCTTTCGATGCTGATCGTTTGCCTGGCCGTGATATTACTATTCGTTTTGCTCGCCCTCATGAAATTATTACGACTCTGGATGATGTTGCTCGCTCTCTTACTCCTCAAAACTTAGTAATTACTAGCGCGGATACTCCAGTTGCCATTGCCGGTGTGATGGGGGGCAAAGACACTGAGGTCACATCTTCCACAAAACGTCTCTTTTTAGAAGTCGCCCATTTTTCCGGTTACACTATCCAGCAATCAGCCGCTGAACTAAAACTGCATACTGATAGTTCTTTGCGTTTCCGCCGGGAAGTGCCCCCAGCTACTATTCCGGCCGCGGCTGCGCGTTTCGTTCAGCTGCTTTCCGAAACCGCTCACACTGATTTTATTGGTGCCGTTTCGCATCACGTTGAAACACATTCCTCTCGTGTTATTAAATTCCGTCCCGCTCAAGTTACCGCTATCGCTGGAGCCAAATATTCTCTTGCTGAAACCAAAACCGCTCTGGAGCGCCTACGCTGCACTGTCACTCATGCATCTGATGACATTTGGTCAGTTACTCCGCCTGTCGATCGCCTCGACCTTATTTTAGAAAACGATTTAGTTGAAGAAGTAATTCGTCTTTATGGCTTTGATCGCATTTCAGCTATTACTCCGGTTACTCCTCATCCAGTCTCTCTACCTACACCTCTCTTATGGGAAGAAACCATGCGCGATTTAGCTGCCAATTTTGGCGCTACCGAAGCATTTAATTATTCTTTTGGCGATACTCAATTTAACTCCTTAGTAAAATATCCTGAATCTAATACTCCTCGCGTTAAAATTGCCAATCCACCTACTCCTCAACAAACCTATTTACGCACTGAACTCTTACCGCAGCTCTTAGCCGGACTTTTAGTTAATAAAGCTGTCTTACGTCAAAAGACCTCCTCCCCAGAACGATCTCTGTTCGAAATTGGTTCTGTTTTTGCCGCTCAAGATTCTGGTCGTGTTCCTGGCATCACCGAAACCAAGCACTTTGGTTTAGTTGCTGCTGGTGCATCCGCTAATCTCGACTATCTCCGATCTTTATTAGATCAAATTTTCCAAATTATGGGATTAACTGGAGTTGCTTTTACTGAGGACTCTCATGCAAATCATGAATTTTGGTCCACCGATGCTCGTCTCTTAATCTTCAGCGGAGAAAATATTGGCTTTATCGGATCACTATCTTCTCGTTCTCTAGTCTCTCAAAAGTTACAACAACCAGTCGCTTGTTTAGAGTTGAATTTATCCGCTTTAATTCCGCATGCCACTCTTTCTCCCGACTATACTCCAGTTCTTGATCATAACGCCGTTCAGTACGAAGCCCCGAGCAAATATCCTGCCGTTTTTCGCGACCTGTCTTTACAAACTAATGGTCATATCTCGGCCGACACAATTCAAGCTACTATCGAGCGTCTTGGCGGCACCAATTTAAAAGACACGGAACTTTTTGACACCTATCAAGACAGTTTTTCTTTTCATCTGACTTTTGTTGCTCATGACCACACTCTGACTGATACCGAAGCTGATCAGCTCTTGCGTGTTATTAGCGACGGACTTAGTAAGGAGCTAGATTTAGAAATCAGGTAAAAAGCCCTGTTTTTCTCCGAAAAAACCTGTTATGATAAACTGTCATTACTACTAATACTTGTCTCTTATGCCAGCCAAACCTAAACCAAAAAGCACTTACGGAGCCGAACAAATTACTGTCTTGGAAGGATTGGAACCTGTTCGCAAGCGCCCCGGTATGTATATTGGTGGCACCGGTAAAGAAGGACTTCATCATCTTATTTGGGAAGTAGTTGATAACTCCATTGATGAAGCCATGGGTGGTTTCTGTGACCGCATTATTGTTCGACTTTTGCCCGATAATGTTGTTTCGGTTATTGATAATGGTCGCGGTATTCCTGTTGAAAAACACTCCAAAACCAAAAAATCTACTTTGGAAACTGTTCTCACCACCCTTCATGCTGGTGGTAAGTTTGGCGGTGAAGGGTATAAGGTGTCTGGTGGATTGCATGGCGTTGGTGTTTCCGTTGTTAATGCTTTATCGGAATGGCTTGAAGCTCAGATTGAGCGTGACGGCGGTGTTTTTGTTCAGCGTTATCAGCGCGGCATCGCAGTTGGACCTGTTAAAAAACACAGTTCTTCTCGCAATACCGGTACAACTATTACCTTCAAAGCTGACCAAGAAATCTTCAAAAGCACTGACTATAACTGGGATACCGTTATCCAACATTTGCGTCAGCAGGCCTATCTAACTCCGGGCGTACGCATTGAAATTAGCGATGAACGTAAACCTGGTCTTATCACTACCTATACTTTTCTTTTCGAAGGGGGAATTAAGACATATGTCCACCAGCTGAATCTTGGTAAAGATGTTAAAAACCCCGAAATATTTTATGCCAAACGAGAATTTGAAAATGATTATCAGGTTGAAATTGCGCTTCAATACACCGATGCCTATCAAGAAACTCTCTTATCTTTTGCTAATAATATTTACACCATTGAAGGCGGTACGCATGTCACCGGCTTTAGAACTGCGCTTACTCGTATTTTAAACGACTATGCGCGTAAAA
The DNA here is from genome assembly GCA_964610055.1 of uncultured Candidatus Saccharibacteria bacterium. GTDB lineage: Bacteria > Patescibacteriota > Andersenbacteria > UBA10190 > UBA10190 > CAZSUC01. The sequence continues at coordinate 323,737 of CAZSUC010000001.1, forward strand.
ATGGACTGCTTAAAGAAAAAGACGAAAACCTAACCGCCGAAGATGTGCGCGAAGGACTAACCGCTATTCTCAGTGTTAAAATGCGCGAACCCCAATTTGAAGGTCAAACTAAAGCAAAGCTGGGTTCACCAGAAATGCGTAGTTTTGTTAATCAGGCCATGAACGAAGCTTTTACTGAGTACCTAGAAGAAAATCCTCGTGATGCGCGTGCCATGATTGAAAAAGTTTCTTTAGCCGCCAAAGCTCGTCGTGCCGCGCGTGCCGCGCGTGATACCGTCTTGCGTAAAGGCGCTTTAGATGGATTCGCTCTTCCTGGTAAATTAGCTGACTGCTCTGAACGCAATCCTTCCAGAAGTGAAATATTTATCGTTGAAGGGGATAGTGCTGGCGGCTCTGCCAAATCCGGTCGCGATCGTCGTTTCCAAGCCATTCTCCCTTTGCGTGGCAAGATCTTAAACGTTGAGCGCACTCGACTCGATAAAATGTTAGCCAACAACGAAGTCAAAGCCTTAATTATCGCTATGGGTACTGGCATTGGCGAAGAGTTCGATATTAGTAAACTCCGTTATCATCGCATTATTATTGCCACTGATGCTGACGTTGACGGCGCCCATATTAGCACCTTGCTACTGACTTTCTTCTTCCGCTATTTTCCGGCCGTAATTGAACAAGGTCACCTGTATCTTGCTATGCCTCCGCTTTATAAGCTAGTCAGCGGCAAGCATACTCGTTATGTTCATACTGATGAAGCCAAAGAAAAACTCATCGCTAAAATTCGGGCCGGCAAGCCAGAAGATGGCGCGCCTAAAATCGATATCCAGCGTTACAAAGGTCTCGGAGAAATGAATCCGGGCGAACTCTGGGAAACTACCATGAATCCTGAAAATCGTGTCCTGAAACGTGTTCAAGTTGAAGACGCCGAGGAAGCTGACCACATGTTTGATGTTCTCATGGGCAATGAAGTTGCTCCCCGTAAAAAATGGATCCAAACTCACGCCAAAACCGTTTCCAACTTAGATATTTGACTTAATAAGACACTAGCAACATCACTCTGTCCGGGCTTTTCGTTATATTTGCTGTAAAAAATATATCTTGCTAAGTTAAATATACAAACTTGCTCCTTGAAAAAAAGAGACGGATTTATCCAAGAAAGAAAAACTCGATTCCGGACCACAAAAAAGGGGATAGGTCTCGGATCAGCCCAAACCATGTCTCACGGAGGCATGGGGTTATAGGTCTGCCAGAGTGAAGTTACAAAGCTAAGCGCAAGGTGAAGATTACCACAGAGAGTGCAAAAGTCTCGTATCCTTCGCGCAAAGCCTTCTTGGCCGTACCTGAGTAGATTGGACACTTCCAATCCAGTCGAAATCACTTGTTCGCATGCTTTAGGCTAAACTTAAGCTCTTTTGAGCGTAGGTATGCAGAAGAGAATACCCTCTCAGAGGAACCCCTTCTCAAGCCCGCATGAAAAACAAGTAAGGCTAAAGGTCCCCACCGTCTCTTTTTTTGTACGTCGCGGCTTCACCATGAAGCCGCTTTTTAAACTTGCTTTATTTCTTCTCTTGGTGTACCATTTTACTAGTAGCCCGTGGGGGCTATTTTTAAGACAAGAAAACAAACGATTATGGCTGCCAAAATCCCGAAAAAAAGCCTAATTACCCAGATATTTAACCTTCCAAGCGGCTTATTAACTTTTATTAAACAAGCTCGAGAAGAGCTGAAAAAAGTTCAATGGCCCACTCGAGAAGTTACTACGCAGTACACCATTGTCGTTATTTTCTCAAGCATAGTCGTAGGCGCATTTGTTGGCGGTGTCGACTATTTGCTCATGCGTCTCCTTGAAACCATAATTATCTAATCTTAAATATATGGCTCCAGAGCCTACCTCAACTAGCAATAATGGATCATGGTACGTACTTCACACGTATTCTGGTTATGAGGATAACGTCGCTCGTAACTTACGTCAGCGTATTGAGTCCATGGGTATGGAAGAAAAAATCTTCCAAGTTATCGTGCCGCGTGAAAAGAAAATTCGCGTCAAAAATGGTAAACGCAAAGTTATTGAAGAGCGCCTATTTCCCGGTTACGTTTTAGTTCAAATGATTGTTACTGAAGATTCTTGGTATGTTGTTCGCAATACGCCTAATGTAACTGGTTTCGTCGGTTCTGGTACCACCCCAACTCCAATTTCAGAAGAAGAGGTTAGTCGCTTGCTTAAGCGTATGGGTGAAGACGAACCGAAATACAAGATTGATGTTAAAGAAGGCGATTCAGTTAAAATCATGGATGGTCCGTTTAAAGACTTTGAAGGTAAGATCTCCGAAAGCAATGAAGCCAAAGGTACTGTTAAGGTTCTGGTTAATGTCTTCGGTCGTGAAACCCCAGTCGAACTTGACTATTTACAAATAAAGAAGGAAATTTAATCAATTACTTACTCACATGCCCGCAATACTCACCAAACTGAAATTACAAGCCCCTGGCGGAAAAGCAACGCCTGCGCCTCCTATTGGTCCTGCTTTAGGTCAGCACGGAGTTAATATTCAGGAATTTGTCACTCGTTTTAACGACATGACCAAGGATATGATGGGGGACATCATTCCGGTCGAAGTTACTATTTATGATGACCGGAGCATGGATCTGGTTTTAAAGACCCCGCCTGCTGCCGAATTATTAAAAAAAGCTGCTGGTCTCAGCAAGGGCTCTAGCAAACCTAACACGGATAAAGTTGGTACTGTTACGCAGGCTCAGATTAAAGAAATTGCCGAACGGAAGATGGAAGACTTGTCTGCGCGTGACATTGATGCGGCTGTCAAAATAATTTCTGGCACCGCTCGTTCTATGGGAATTAACATTGAATAGTTTTATGTCTGGTAAACTCATGAAAAAAATAAAAGAGAAGTTATCCGCTGGTCCACACGACCTAGCCGCCGCTGTTGCTTTCTTGCAGGAAAACAAGCGTTCTTCTTTTAACGAAACAATCGAGCTGCACGTTCATTTAGGTATTAATCCTACCAAATCTGACCAAATGGTCCGTGGTAGTGTTGTTTTACCGGCTGGCGCTCCTAAGCAAAAGCGTATCGCCGTTTTTACTAACGACACTACTGTGGGCAAAGCTGCTCAAAAAGCTGGCGCCGCGCTTGTCGGCGGAGACGAATTAATTGAACAAGTTGCGACCGAAAACAAATTAGATGCCGATATTACTATTGCCACCCCTGACATGATGCCAAAAATCGCAAAAGTTGCTCGCATTCTTGGTCCCCAGGGCTTAATGCCAAACCCAAAGACTGGCACTGTCACACCTGATCCTGCTAAGGCCGTTCAAGAACTTTCCAGTGGTAAGCTATCTTTCAAGATGGATCAACAAGGCAACATTCATGAATCAATTGGGAAAGCCGATTGGGAAGCTAAAAAAATCATTGCTAACGCCCAAGCTCTCTTAGACGCGATTCGCCAAAATCGTCCCGCGGCTGCCAAAGGGGAACTAATTAAGCGCGTGACTATTTCCAGTACCATGGGTCCTGGAATTAAGATCACCCTTTCCTAATTATACTTGCGCTGTCCGATGGCTCCTGCTCTCGGTAACGAATCTCAGCGTGGTCTTCTGATTGCCTTTGATGGCATTGATAGCTCTGGCAAAGAGACTCAGTCTAGGTTATTAGTTGAGCGCTTGCGTTATCAAGGGCATAAAGTGCATCAATTCACTACGCCCGATTACAGTACTGCGACCGGACAAGAGATAAAACAGCGTTTACAAAATAAACTTGGATGCTGGGAAGATACTCCTTGGCATGAAAAAATGGATCTTTTTGCTCGTAACCGTGCCGAACATCGTGATGAAGTCGTTTCTGCTTTAATGGCTAACGAGATAGTTATCTACGATCGCTATGTTCCCTCTAGTTTAGCTTTTTTTACCATTGATGCCTTGCTGCCCCAGGAAGTTGATCTGAAACGTTCTGAAATTCAAAATCAAATCTCTCAAACAGAATATCAGCAGTATGATATGCCGTCTGAGAATATTTCTATTTTTTTGGACTTATCTCCGCGGGAAGCCGACCAACTATTGCATGTTCGTAAATCTACTAATCAGGATGCCGACGAGGTAACTGATCAATTAAATATTCAAGAACGGCTTTACAACGAATATGACGTTTTATGCACTCAAAATCCGACCAAATTCTTACGGGTAAAATGTGTGTCTGGTAATCAACTCTTAAGTATCGAAGCAATCTCTGAGCTTATTTGGGCGGGTCTGCTCGCACGTTTTCCCCAGCTTCACATTTGAAAATATCATAGGTATCATTACTTGATGCCTAAAAAACAATCCACAACTAAATCTATTTCAAATCCGTTCATCGTTATTGAAGCGCTTGATGCTGGCGGCAGCCAAACGCAAACCAATCTTCTTGTGCGTCATTTCCGGCAGGCAAAATATCAGGTTCTACCTCTCCATTTTCCGCAAGAAGATCGTTTAACCGGTCGGGTAGTTTACGATAAATTCTTACATCGCCATAATGACCAGGCTTTTACTCGTCGCGAACAAGCTTTGCTCTACATTATGGATTTTTATTCCCGTGCCGAAGATATTACCCAGGTTAAACAACAGAAACGAGGAAAACACGCCGTCATTACTGATCGCTTTTGCACTAGCACCTTTGCCTATCAAACGCTTGGTTTAACCGGCAAAACTTGGGATAAAACCCTCGCTTGGCTGGAATGGATGTGTTATGCCGATCAGCCTGCTTTACCACGACCAGATCTGATTATTTTTATTGATACTCCGGTCGCTATTACCCTTGATCGCTTAGCCGCTAAAAAAACCGATTATTTCGAAAACAAAAAGAAACTTGAAGGTATTCGGCGCAATTATCTAAAAGTCGCCGCCCAACAAAATTGGCACCTTGTTAGTGGTGTCACTAGTGATGGCCGTGAACGAACTCGTCCGGATATTGCTCGTGAAATTTGGCAGATTGTCGCAGACCAACTACACTTACCGCATGCGTAAAAAAAATTGGTTCGTCTCTCATCCTTCTAGCGGAGCCGATAACGCTCCCACTTTCTTTAGTGCCCTCCATCAATTTGCCGCTGTCTCTGGCAAGGTGACTTTAAACTGGCCGCCCGAACTCGCAGAATCAGCCGACATTCGTTTAACCGAAATGAAGAACTCTGATCTTGTTATTGCTGAAGTCTCCATCGCTTCCACTGGCACCGGTATTGATCTTGGTTGGGCCCATGCCAATCAAAAACCAATCATTGCTTTTCATCAAGGCACTAGTCCGATTTCGCCTTCTGTTCCGCCTATCGCTTCAGCTATTCACATTTACATTACCGAAAACGACATCATCAAGGTTTTAGAAACGCTTGTCTAAACCTATCTGCCCGAGCTTCCAAAAGCTTTCGCTCCTCGTTTACTGTCTGCTAATTTTTTAACTTCTTTTATTTGTGCCGACTCAAATTTCTGTAAAATGCATTGCACGATCTTATCGCCTGACTGTATTTTGACCGGTTTTTTTGTTGTGTTTAACAGGACAACCTTCCATTCCCCCCGGTACCCTGAATCAATCACTCCCGCTAACCGATGAATTCCTTTGCTTCCTAATCCCGATCGATCCCATAACAACGCCACGTAACCTTTTGCAAACTCCGCCGCAATTCCTGTGCTAAAAGCATAAACCTCTCCTGGTTTTAACGTGTGTGTCTCGTTCGTAAAAATATCTATTCCAGCGTCGCTCCGATTTTCTTTTTGTGGTAACACCGCATTTTCTGCTAATTTTTTGACTTTGAATTGGATCATAATTATTTATTTATATTTATCTACTCCCGACGCACTTGCTCTTGTACCTTTTTGTCCGTGATATTTAGCGCCTGGTTTTAAATAATAAGGTTGCTCAGCAGGGGATGATAATGGTTCAAACATTAACTGGCAAATTCGCATTTTCGGATGCAATAAAATCGGCACCATGCCAATGTTTCGTAACTCAAGCGTTAAAGCGCCCCGCCAACCCGCATCAATGTGACTTGCCGTAGAATGAATCACCAACCCTAACCGCCCTAAACTTGAGCGTCCTTCAATTCTCGCGGCCAGATCATTCGACCATTCCACCCACTCTAATGTTGAGCCCAGCACAAACTCGTTTGGATGGATTACATACGGTTCATTCTTGCTGATGACTACTTCTTCGGTCATACCGTCAGTTGTGGTTGGATCTAATGGATCTACAAAAGGCTGCTTGCGGTGCTTAAATACCAAGAAATGATACCCTAAATGCAAATCCAAACTACTTGAACCTAATTGAGTCTTAAAATCAGGTTTTGGCTTCACTACAATTCGTTTTTCCGCTATCGCTTTTTTAATATCTCGATCTGATAAAATCATAATTATATTTTAACAGGAAACTTTTTAGTTAATACTTTTACTTCTTGTGCTATTTGCCCTAATTCAGTCGATTCTGATACTTGTTTTTCAAACTCATCTATGGGTAAATCAGCCCATGGTTTTACAATGTCTTGCACTTGTCGCATCCATTTTGCAATGCGACGCATTTCTGGTTTTTTCATTCCGCGTGTTGTCACCCACGGTGTTCCCAAACGTAACGCCGATGGATTAGCTGGCGAACGAGTTTCTTGTGGCATCGTATTAAAATTTGCAATTAAACCAGCTTGTGCCATTGCTTTTGCCATCGGCTTTCCCAAGACCGGACCTTCAGATAGGTCAACTAAAATTAAATGCTTGTCTGTTCCGCCAGTCACTAGTTTAAAGCCTTCCTTTTGCAATGACTCAGCTAACGTTTGCGCATTCACGACAACTTGCTGAGCATATTTCTTAAAAGCCGGTGTTAAAGCTTCACCTAAACCCACGCAAATACCGGCAATATTATGATTATGCGGTCCGCCTTGTAATCCTGGTAATACTGCGCGATTAATTTTAGCAATCAAATCTTTGTGCGCTAAAATAATTGCGCCGCGGCCTGACCGCAAAGTTTTATGAGTAGTCATGGTAACAATATCAGCAATGCCTACCGGAGAGGGAACTACTCCTGCCGCAATCAAACCGGCTTCATGGGCAATATCAGCCATATAAAGTGCGCCAACTTTTTTTGCTATTCTTTTGACGCGCCGGTAATCAATATTGCGGGGATAAGCCGTGCCACCAGTAATAATTAGTTTAGGCTGATACTTTTCCGCGATTCGCTCTATCTCTTTATAGTTAAATTGTCTTGTTTTCGGATCCGTCTTGTACTGCACTGTTTTAAATATGCGGGAAGTAATATGGACTTTGCGACTCCCGCCTTCATAAACTAAATTCTCAGGATCAGCCGCTTGCTTTGGTTCGTATGACCACCCATGAGACAAGTGTCCGCCATCTGGCAAATACATCCCCATCATTGTGTCGCCGATATTCAGCACTGCCAGGTAAACTGCCAAATTAGCGTTACTGCCTGATAAGGCTTGCACATTTGCTCCCCAGTTTTTTGGCGCCTTAAAAACTTCCACCGCCCGTTCAATCGTTAACTGCTCTAACGCATCGACATTTTGATTGCCTTCGTAGTATCGTGCGCCCACATTACCTTCTGAATATTTATGTGCCAATACTGATCCAACTGCTCGTCGTACATTTGAAGAGAAGAAATTTTCTGACGGAATCAAAGATATTTGTTCTTGTTGCCGTTTTTGCTCGGCTTTGATAATGGCGGTTACTTCTGGATCATTTGTGAGAGTTTTAGGCATCGTTTATTTATAGCTCACCTTGTTAGGCAATGGAAGTTGACAAATACTTTTTCCAAGGGCACATTAACACCGATCTGTTTCTCTCGTTCTCTTGCCAACCAAATAAGGAATTTTTCATGTCTAACCAACCTCCTTACACTTCTTACGTTCTGCCTTTGTCTATCCCTGAGCAAATCGCAACTTTGTGTCGTCACTGGCCTAAACTGGATCCGCAACCGGCCTTGAACTTTTTTGAGACTGTTTGCTCTCAGGCCTCTCTCCCGGATTGGGTTGAAGGATGGTTTGCTATCGTTCGTCCTAAATTCTTTGGCGCTACTTCTGCCGCTGATCTACAGCCTGTCCTGGACGCTTTATCTCGTGATCGGAATGGTCAATTTCGTAATTTTTGCCCTCCTATCACAGCGCATCAAGAACATTGTGCTGAACAATGTTCGCAAGAACGACCCGCAACCGGAAGTAACTGGAAGCTACCCCATTGGCCCAGTCACTCTGACATTCAATTTATTCCCGCACAGTTTGGCAAAAAATACTTAGGGACATCAGCCTGTCAATCTTGTGCAAGCATGTCAATTTACGAAATCGGCCTGAGTACTCGTACTCTTAGTTTAATGCTTCTAACTCACCCACATCGCCTGATTGCACCTCAAGACCCTTGGATCTTGTGCGCAAAAGATCGATGTCCTTCTCCGTTTGACAAGCACGTATTCGATAATGTGCCTGACTTTTTCTGGGCCGAGGGCCAGCTTGGCCTTGACGTCATGTACATGTGCGATGCGAATCCGCGTTTTTGCACGCCTTCTATGTTTCGCCCGGAAAACTTGCTTGGTCTGTGTTAACAACCACGAGCTTCCCGCTCACGCCGGAAGCTCTTTTCTTATCCATCTTTCATATCTGAATAGGTCATATTCTCGTTGCGTTACTTTGCGCCAATTATTCCAATTAATCTTTGGGAACCAAACATCTCCTTCCCACGCACCTTTTATCCATGACACATGTATTTCATTGGCTTGTGTCTCAAACGTTTTGTATGTCTTTGCTCCGCCAATAATCCAAATTTTATTTTTCTGATCAGACAATGCCATCGCATCTTGCGGACTTTTTGCTGTAATCGCTCCCTCAAATATCGTCTTAGCATGACTTAATACAATATTTTTTCTTTTCTCTAACGGAGAATTCAGGCTTTCAAAAGTCTTTCGCCCCATGATTACCGTTCCGCCTTGAGTTAGTTTTCGAAACAACTTTCTGTCTGCCGGCACGTCCCACGGGATGCGCCCACCTCGCCCAATCACTCCATTCTCTGCGATCGCGACAATAAGCGCTACTTTATTGGTTTGTTCGTTCAAGTTCTTTTAACTTATTTTGAATCTTCTCTTCTTGTCCTCGTCGCGCAAATTCATATTCTCCCATGTTAACTCGCATATATCTCGTTACTAGGGGATATACCTGCTGTAATTGTCGAAACTTTTCTTGTTCAATGTGCCGATAATCCGGGTGTCCTTCCGGAATCGTTCTTAGCTCCATTTCCCAGAAGCATTGACGCAAATTTTCCCACTGCATAAATCGTAATCGATGCGCTAATGTCACCGCATATTGCGCTAATTCCGGATCATGCTTCGCAATTTTATAATGGACAACTTCTACTTGCTTAACCGCTTGCTTAAATTCATCTGCTAATCCCGCTTCTTCTAATTCAATCGGTACATCAAAACCATGTTTGCAAGTAAATAACTGTCGTTGTTGGGTTAGCATGCGATGACGTTGTACGTCTCGCCAAGCACCAATATTCATTAAAATCTCAAATCTGACGTATGCATTTTCAAATGCCCGCCCTACTTTCTGCCAACGATCCGATCTAATACCTAAATATGTCTCCATAATTTCTCGTCTTTCCGGATATGACAGTCGCTGTACTACCTCAAAAATCTCATTCCAAGAACGATGATTGTTATTCGCTCCGTATAGCATGCCAGTTAATATTTTCTCCTCACCTAAAGCATCGTATTCAGCCAGCTTTACTCTAGGCATATCTGGTCCCGTCTCAATCCCGGTTGCATCTAAATATTCTTCCACTATCGGCATCATTCGCTCGTTCTTGCGGGATAAATATTCTTGATAAGCTTGCGCTCGCGCCTTTTTATCCGGATCCTCAACGCGTAATCGACGCAAGAACGACGGTGCAATCTGCATTAATTCCGCATAGCCTTGATCAGCCGCCCAGCGGATTTCGCCTAAGCGGTGTCGTAATGATCGTGCCATCATATATTCAAATGCTTGTCCGTTACCAAAGAATGCGACCTGTGATAAGGTTGCCGTTGGTAATAACCCCCGCAGACAATCAAACACTTTCGATTGTATGACTTTCACATCCTCGTCCGGATATCTATTTGCTAACCAATTTTTCAACGGTTCCTTGAGCCGTGTATAAGTTTCAAACAAATTATCCATCGCTGCTCGGTACTCTGTTTCTAATCCGATGCGTTTCAATTCCGGGTCTGTGTAGTACCGGTACGATCCCTGAACTTTCTGAGAATAATCAACGTAACGGGTTGATTTTTCTAACGGCGCTAACCCGATGCGCTGATCTTCAAAATGCTTAATTGCAACTTGGGACAAGCCAACATAAACCAAATGCATGCCCGCCATCTGCGCTATCGAATCATCACCATATTGCGCTAACCAGGTGTTATAAAACGATCGTGCTCTTGGATTCGAAAAAATCCTCTGAATTGGATGAAAACCTAGAAACCGAATGAAATGCTTCAAATCATCACTATAAGCTTGTTTTTGTTGCCAGGTCTCTTCGGTATCTTTTTCCGTTCTTTCTGGTTCTAAAAATGGTCTTAAGTATTCTCGTAAAAAAATCACGCGCAAATCATCAGCTGCACGGCTAGTGCGTGAACACAGGGCTCCTGTTACTTCCGGTGATAAAATCATCGGCGCATAAACCGGCTTATCTAAATTTGTAAAAAAATGCCGCAATTGCGCTCGCTCCAAATCCGTATATTGGTCTCGCTCAAATACTGGCGCGTAATCCGCTAAATTATCAGTTTCCTTCATAAAAATCTTAAATTATGGAACAATAATCTATCTGCATCGTTTCATAATTGTTTGGTCTTGTAAATGTCAGATCTCAATCCACAACTCGCTTACATGTATTCATTAGAGCGTTTTGGTATTAAGCCTGGCTTAGATACTATCAGTCGTCTTTTAGCCGCCTTAGGTCACCCAGAACGTCAATTCCGTTCCATCCATATTACTGGTACAAACGGCAAGGGGAGTACTGCTGCCCTTATCGCCAGTATCCTCCAAGCATCCGGTCAACGCGTCGGCCTGTATACCAGTCCTCATTTGCTTCGCTTCAATGAGCGTATACAAGTCAATTCTGAGCAAATTTTTGATTCTGATCTTAGTCACCTTATTCAAACCGTTCGTACTGCTGCTAACTCTCATAATTTACAGCCAACTTTTTTTGAATTTACTACTGCTCTCGCTTTTCTCTATTTCTCTCTCAAATCACTCGACATTGCTATCATCGAAGTTGGCTTAGGCGGTCGTTTTGATGCCACCAATGTCATCATGCCTGATTTAGCTATTATCACTAATGTTGGCTGGGATCATGCTGATATTATTGGCCCACAACTCACTGATATTGCCGCTGAAAAAGCCGGCATTATCAAACCGGGTATTCCAGTTATTACTGCCGAAACTGATCCTAAGATTTTATCGTATTTCCGTGAAATTTGCGCCGCTCAATCTGCTCAATTGCTCACTGTTTCCGAACACTTATCTGCTCGTGCCATTGCTTCAAATTGGCGTTATCAAACTATTCAAATTTCCGGCCAAATTTCCGATCAATTTAATTTGCCTTTACTTGGAGCACATCAAATAACCAATGCTCTCACTGCTATTCTATCCGTGCTTACTTTATCGTCTGTCGCTCAAAACATCTCTTCAATTTTACAGCCAGGCCTCGCCCAAGTTGTTTGGCCTGGTCGTTTACAAGTGCTATCTGAGCATCCCTTAGTCTTAATTGATGGCGCTCACAATGAACCCGGACTCAAAGCCCTGGATAATTTTCTTGACCAAAACATGCCAACTGGTGATGTGATCGTCCTCGGTATTAAGCAAGGGAAAAACACGCTCGCCTCCTTTCAGCCTATCATCTCTCGTTTTAAACATGTCATTACCACCGAAGGCACTTATCAACCACTGTCGGCTCATAATCTAGCTGACTCACTCCGTGCTTTTCATACTAATGTCCAAGCTATTCCAAATTCTGCCCAAGCTCTGCAAACCGCTCATAATCTTTTGCCTCAAACTGGCCGTCTACTTGTTACGGGTTCTCTATACCTTCTTCCGGCTGCGCTTTCAAGTATTTAAACAATAAAATGAGGCCTTGCATCGCTGCAAGGCCTCTGACGCACTAGTTAGTGCGCCGCCGGGACGACTTCGATCACTTGCTCTTGAAAAACAAGAACAGAGTCGGGCTTAATCGGTACTGCCTCCGAACCTTTACGTTGACCATTCTTGTCCTTGAGCCAAGTCTTCATCGGAACCCCGTTGCCATCGTATCGGGGATTACGAAGTTCCAGATTAATGCTCAGGGCATATTTTTCAGGAATCACCGTACCTTCAGTACAAAACGGGTTCAAAAAAGCCCGCACGCGCCAAAAAGCCTCTTCACAAACCCGTTGCAACGCTTTCTGGAGCTCGTCACCCATCCCCCGGATTTTTTGCGAGGGTGCCGCATGTTGGCGGTCGCAAAACACAAAGCTCATGACATAGTAGTCAGCGGGCCGTGCAGCCGATCGTTGATCGTGCCTACCCGTCCTCTGTTGAAAGCGGAGATCAGAGAGTGTATAACCCCGACCCAACCCTGCCAGGAATGGCAACACGTCCACATTCTCGGCCGGGTTAATGACTAATCTACCTTGAGGGATTGTCTCTTGAGGTTTATGACGACCCTCGTCAACTTCGCACTCAAGTCCCTCCCAGATGCATTCCGGCGCCACAAGTGGATTTGTGAAGGCGAATCGCAGCAGGATCAAGCGGATATCTTGAGGATGGACTTCAGACAAACGACGAGATGCGGTAGTAGCGCCCACTGTAGGCTCCTTCGTGAAAAAGGACGCAAGCGAAAAAGAACCACCCAACAGTACACAAGTACATGTTGAATTAATCATCTTGTCATAAAATATATTTTATGTCAATAAACAGCCACATCTCCTGCTTGCCCCTCTGCTCTAAACCAACTATTTTCAATATATGCCCACTCGTAATTTAGAAGCTGTTATTGGTCTGGAAATTCACATCCAGCTCAAAACTCAAAGTAAAATGTTTTGTCGTTGTGCTAACATTTTCGGCGATGTCCCGCCTAACTCTGCTATCTGCCCCATCTGTTTGGGTTATCCTGGCACCCTGCCGGTGCCCAATCAAGTCGCCATTACTTGGACTCAAAAAACTGGCGCGGCTCTAAATTGCGAATTAGCTCTGCAAAGTAAATTTGATCGCAAAAGTTATTTTTATCCTGATTTGCCCAAGGGTTATCAGATCAGCCAATATGACCAACCTTTTTGTGGGCCCGGACATTTAGATGTTGTCGTTGCCGGTCAACCCCGCACTATTGGTATTACTCGCATTCATTTAGAAGAGGATGCCGCTAAAAATACTCACCCCGCTGGCGCTAATTACACCTTGGTTGATTATAATCGCGCGGGCACTCCTTTAATGGAAATTGTTACTGAACCTGATCTGCGCACTCCTGCAGAAGCACGCGTCTTTTTGCAGGAATTGCAGCGCATTGTCCGTTCTCTCAATGTTTCTGATGCCGATATGGAAAAAGGCCAGCTTCGTTGCGACGCTAACATTTCTCTGCGTGAGCAAGGCACAACTGAACTCCATCCTAAAACAGAAATAAAAAACGTAAATTCTTTCCGGTTTGTTGAGAAGGCTCTAACCTATGAAATCAAACGGCAAACAGAGCTTTGGGAACAAAATCAAATTCCCCAAATATCTTCCACGCGTGGTTTTAATTCTCATACCGGCAAAACCACTGAACAGCGTTCTAAAGAAGCTGCCGCTGATTATCGCTATTTCCCGGAACCAGATATTCCTCCATTTACTTTCACTGCAGACGAACTCGGCGCCATTCGTGCGTTGGTCGGCGAATTACCTGGTGCTCAAGAAAGTCGCCTAATCAAAGAATTCGGCGTTACTGATCAAATTGCCGCCCAGTTAGTTCGCTTGCCTGATTTAACCAGTTTCTTTGAGTCAACCTGTTCTGAGCTCAAGCAGCTCGACAACGAACAAACTGACATTTCTCCCGCTGAAATTCCTGCTCTTATTCAATTAGCCGCTAATTTATTATTACGTTATCTCAAATCTGACATTGCTCAAGCCACTCCTCAGAATTTTGCTGAATTAGTCGTCCTGATTCATCATGGCAAAGTCAATAAGGGAGCAGCGGGGGATGTTATAGCTGAAATGACTCGTACTGGCGGTGATCCCGATCACATTATTCAAAACCTCGGTTTGGAACAAGTTAGTGACACCAATAAACTCGCTGCTCATATCGATGCTGTTATTGCTTCCAATCCTGACATTGTGGCTAAAATCAAAGCCGGTAAAACTGCTGCTACCCAAGCTCTGATGGGACAAGTTATGGGTCGCACCCAGGGCAAAGCCAGCCCCGCTGAAGTCATGAAACTTTTATCTGAGAAACTTAAGGACTAGAACCCAGTCGCTTGCATTGCTTCTGACCTAGACTTAAACCATTTGATTTCTGATCGTTGTCGCCACCAACTCATCTGTCGATGCGCGTACCGCATGTTAACTTTGATCATCTCCGCCACCGCTTCTTCTTGGTTAATCTCTTTATTCAAAACTTGTTTTGCTTGACGATAATTCATTGTGTTTAGTAACGGTAAATCCGAACCGTATTGTTTCATTAGTTGAGCCGTCTCAGCTAATAGACCATCTTGCATCCATGTTACACATCGTGTTTGTACTCGTTCTCGCAGTTCTTCCCATCCCGGAAACAAGCCAATCATTTCTACTTGGTATTTTGGCTTATTTTGTTTGCGCTGTTTATGTAAAGGTTGGCCCGTTGCACGCACAATTTCTAGTGCTCTAATTAACCGCCGCTTATTCTCTGTATCAATTTCACCTTCCGCACTTGGATCAAGTCGTAATAATTCCGCATATAACTCGGCGGCTGATTTTGCTTCCGCCGACTGCCGCCATGCCTCATCTGGTGGAACTTCCGGCAAGGCATAGTTAAACACGACGCTGTCCACATACAACATTGTTCCGCCAACTAATAACGGTGTCATACCACTTTGAATCAGCATATCCATTGATTTCATTGCGCAAAATTGCCACTGCGCTAAATTCACTAATTCTGTGGGCGCGCTCATGTTAAATAAATAGTGGGGGATACCTTCAATTTCATCTGCTTGGCAGGCCGCGTGCGGATAATTAGCCCACACTTCTTTTGGTTTCGCTGTCCCGATATTCATTCCTGCATACACCTGACGCGAATCCGCTGAAACTACTGCTCCGTGTCTGACTTTTGCTAATTGAATTCCCAGATCAGTTTTACCGGTGGCCGTTGGTCCGATAATAGCCACCACTACCGGCAACGTATCCCTATTCATTTTTTTCTTTCCAAAAATTATCTTTCACTCCTTGTACGTAATTTAACGCGCGTGCCAAAGTAAACAGATAATCACTTAAACGATTCAAATACCGTATGCATATCTCGGGTATTTCTTGGTGTTGATTAACCGTTACCACTCGTCTTTCTGCTCTTCTTACTACCGTTCGTGTTAATTGCGCTAAAGCCGCTAACTCTGTTCCGCCAGGTAAAATAAACTGGTTTAATTTTGGTAACTCTTCCGTAGTTTCATCAATCATGCGCTCCAGCTCAATAATATCTTGTTCATTCGGGTGCTCATTAACTCTTTTGGGATCCGCTATAACCACATTTAAGTCAAACAATCTGCGCTGAATATTTTCTAACTGCATTCGTGTTATTCCAATTTCTGGCCTTGCCGCCATCACGCCTAGCCATGCATTAGCTTCATCAACCGTTCCTAAAGCTTCAGTTCGAATGTGGTTTTTCGGTACTCTTGTCCCGTCTAATAAACCTGTTTCTCCTTTATCGCCAGTTTTCGTATAAATTGGACTCATCTATCTTAGCCTGCATTCACTTTCGTTAAAGCGCAAGCTTACGTTACACTATATTTATGTTTCATTTGCTTAGTTTCCGTAACCTTATCGTCATCGCCCTTATTGGCTTCCTGATGTTTTCCGGAGTTTTAGAAGTTCAAGTTCATCCTGACAAAATAGGTGGTCTCGGCAGTAAATTCGCCGAACTTACGCACGGTCAACGCTGGGCCTCATCTTTATCTTATTATTTCACCCAAGCTAAACGTGCCGGGGAACAAAAACTCATTGGAGATAATAATAAACGCCTTGATCTCGCTCTTGAATACGTTCACGAAGACAGCCGTGCAATCGCCGATAATCTTCTCGCCGATACTGACACAACTGCTCTTACGTATGATGTCGATTTACTCCAGGCCAGTATTCAACACACCAAAGACGCTCTTGAAAAAGCCTCCGCCGACGATCTTGTCGCTCGCCAAGCTGATATTACTGCTTCCTTCCAATCTGCTGCCGCTTCTTTTCGCCAATTACAAGCCGCCGCTGTTGCCCAAGCCGACACCGCCGACGAACTTAATCGTTTAGCGGAATCCTTAGCTAGTTATCTTGGTAGCTATGCTGCCGCTGAATCAGCACAAAACGACAGTTCGGTTGCTGGCGCCCAAGATACAGCTACCTCAACTGAACCCACCTTTCAACCCGCCCCGGATATTCCTTTATCTTTTTAATTTCGCTGTTTTGATCGGTCGCTTAATTCGCTCACAATTTCTGCTATTTGCTTCGTGCCCTCGTCTCCTTGCTCGCGTGATCTAATTGAAACCGTGCCTGCTTCTGCTTCTCGTTTTCCAATAATTAACATCATTGGAATTTTCTTTGTTTCCGCTTCTCGAATCTTCTTCCCAATACTTTCACTTCGTTCGTCTAGCTCAGTTCGTGTTCCAACCGCTTGTAGCTGCGCCTGCACTTTCCGAGCGTATTCTAATTGCCCATCTGAAATCGGTAAAATTATTACTTGCACCGGCGCTAACCAAAAAGGAAATACGCCCGCATAATGTTCAATCAAAACTCCCAAAAACCGTTCATATGAACCCATTATCGCTCGATGAATCATCACTGGCGTCTGTTGCTTTCCGTTCTCATCAATGTATGTCAAACCAAAACGTGCTGGCATATTAAAATCAAGCTGGATAGTCGCTAATTGCCACGCTCTTCCCAGTGAATCATGCGCTGTAAAATCAATCTTTGGCCCATAAAAAGCCGCTTCACCTTTTGCCTCGCTGAATTTAATGTCTTTTTCTTGCAATGCTTTACGTAACGCTTCTTCCGCTGTCTTCCAAATTTCATCCGTCCCTAAATATTTTTCTGACTGACTTGGGTCTCGCAAAGATAAACGGAACGATAAATTCAAAGATAGTGTTTTATAAAACTTATCTACCATTCCCATAATTCGGCTAATTTCATCCGCCACTTGATCTGGCCGACAAAATACATGTCCATCATCCTGAGTAATGCTGCGAACTCTTGTTAAGCCTTGTAGCTCGCCGGCTTGTTCGTCTCGATACACGGTTGTACTTTCAGCATATCGAACTGGCAAATCTCGATAACTTCGTGTTTCGGCTGCAAAAATTTGCGTATGGTGCGGACAATTCATCGGCTTAACCACAAATTCTTCTTCGTGTTTTCCGCGCGCATGAAACAAATCTTCCTTAAACTTATCCCAATGTCCTGACGTTCGATACAAATCCGGCCGCGCCAAATGGGGGATAGTAACGCGCTCGTATCCCGCTTCCGTGTGCAGTTCTTCTACAAATCGCTTTAATGCTTCTAACATAGCCGTACCCTTCGGAGTAAACAGTGGTAATCCAGGACCAACTAATTTTGAGAAAGTAAACAATCCTAATTCTTTTCCAATCTTGCGATGATCTCTTTTCTTCGCTTCCTCCAGCATTGCTAGATGATTGTCTAATTCTTCCTGAGTCGGGAACAAGATACCGTAAATGCGTTGTAATTGCGGTTTTGATTCATCATTTTTCCAATACACTCCCGACATTCGTGTTAATTTAAACGCACCAATTTGACCCGTTGAATCCGCATGTCCGCCTTCGCATAAAGTCTTGAAAAAACCATCTCCCATTTCTGAGATTCCAACCATCTCATCTTCAATGCCATCAATCAATTCCAACTTATACGGATCATCTTTTAGTAATTCCCGCGCTTCGTCTTTACTCACCTTATAATGCTTCATCGGCACATCCATTTTTTGAATTTCTCGCATTTTTTCCTCTAAGCGCGTCAAATCTTCCAAGGAGTAATTTTCATCAGTATCAATATCATGAAAAAACCCATCTTCAGTTGCCGGCCCAATACCTAACCGTGTTTCTGGTCGTAATGCCACTGACGCCGCCGCCAACACATGCGCTGCCGTATGCCTCATCTTCTTTAATTGATCTTCTGTGACATCTTGACTCATATATAGAAACTATTACATGTCCTACTTTAACACAAACTTGGTAAAATTCACTGCCTCTTTACAACTATCGGTAAAAGTTGTCTATTTATAAGCCGGAGCCACAAACGTGGTTATCACTTTTTCTCTGCTGGCTTTTAGAAAGGTACCTTGACAATGTCTTCTCAAACCCACGATGAACTGCTGCGTCAAATTGAAGCATCTCCTTTTGACGTTGAGCTGCGGCAAAAGTTTGCTGAGTGGCTGATTGCTATGCCAAGACAAGATCAAGCTCGGGGGGAACTCATTCGGGCGCAATGTCTCCCCGGCGATGAGCGAGACTACGATCTCATCGCCCGCCTGATTAACACTCATGGTCGACGCTGGATCGCTGAAGATTTGGGTATTAACGAACCCAATCTACCTCCTGAAATCCAATGTGAATTTTACCAGGGCTTCGCTTGGTGGCCAGTGAAAGCCTCGGCTTCTGGCATTCAACCTCTTTTGCAAAAATGGTCGTCTTGCCAAGTTGATTCTCGCCTTCTCACTTCTCAGGCTTTGTTAATGCTGGATCATCCCATCTCATTTTGTGTCAAGCTCGTGCTCTGTCAGCCAAGGCGCAATTTACCGCTTGAGCAAGCGATTCATCTAATGAGTCGTTCGTTGCGTTTGTCCTGCAATCCCGATCAGTTGTTAGACTTATGCGCTTTACGCATCCAGTATCCTAATTTGCTTTTCCGGATTGTTGCTCCTGGTGCTGTCAGCTATTTTAATCCCGACATTGGCCCGGAGGTCTTATTCTCTGGCCACTGGGACAGTACAGACCATTTAAGGCTGCATCCCTGCGCCAAGCCCTTTAACGAGGAACACCGTTTCCTCGGAACTCGTTCCTGGTTTATTGCCCAACTCTTCGTTTGACCGGCATCTAGCCGGGGAAAGGACAACTGTCATGGCAAAGTACGGCACATGGACTCGCAAACAGGATGAAGATCTGCTTAACCTATTAGGAGGTCAGGCAGCCGCCGAGCGTCTGCTCGCCTGCAAGGGTGGTGTTACAGTCACATTCACTGGAGATATGGCAGATGTTATGGCGCACACCTTGCCCGTCATCGACTGCGATACCGCTCCACACACCCCCCGCGATGGCTGGAGCGTGGCAAAGCATATACCGGGCGGCCAGCTAATCTGGGATCCGTCCAGGATTACCCTCTATCTTTCAGATTCCCAGCTCCAGCGGCGCATCAAGGGAACTGAGCTTAGCCGAGAGTTGGCCGAGCAACCTGTTCTCAACGCCAACGTCCTCGACTACCTGATCCGTTATCCCCATCTCATTCCCGAAGAATGGAAAGTGGATGAAAACGGCAACACCATCTACATCTACTTCTTTGGAACGATCTACCGCGACCCTGACGACTGCCTCCGCGTGCGTTATCTGTACTTCAGATACGATCACTGGCGCTCGGACTACGGCTCGCTCAATGTTAACTGGGCAGCGCAGAACCGGGCGGCAGCTATCCTCGCAGCTTGAGCTTGGATTTTGTCCACCTTGTCTGTCCCTTCGAGTCCTTTGCGCATAGCGCAAGGGGATCTTTTCTTTTTTATTCCGCCGCTTGCAATTCAATTCGCACTGCTTTCTCCCGCGCAGGCACTGTTTTCACCCAAAAGGGCCAAAGCGCCACTTTCACTTCCCCCAAATCATCAAATTGCGCAAAGTATTCGCTTATTTCTGCTTCACTGCGTCCTGCCAATTTTGCTTTATCCACTTTTGCTAACGATGATTTCTTGGCAAATGATCCAGTCATAGTGCCTTTGATTCGCGCCTCGCCTCGATCAAAATCAGCCCGCAAAATTTCCACCTTGAAACTTTCCGGATCATATGACACTAATTCCTCCGCGCTGTCCGGCTGTGACCGTAAGTTTAGTAAAGTTAAACTTAGTAAATCGCTTTCACTGACAATAAATCCGCGCGCCTTTATTTTTGTTTTTGCTTCAAATTCCGGCACCTTATCTCCATCTGCCGCCGACGTCTCCTGGCTTTCAATTTCCATTTTGATTAAATCATCTCGCACTACCGCTCCGCCTGCTTCAGTCAAAATCAAATTATGCACTTTAATCTGTGCCGCTTCCTCTGTTTCTTTTAATGCTTCTTTGAGTTCATTCTCTGTGATCGGTGAATCAGTTACCACGCCGCCCGTAAACGCAGCTGTGCTCTCGCCGTAAACCACTTTCTGCATACTTACCGGCAAGCGATCCACGATAAATTTTCCCGCCGGTACATTGCCTGCCTGCCCCGGTGTTTCCGCTGTGACAGTTACCGTAACTTCTCCTTGTGGGGGTATGCGCACTGCCTGATCGGTTAAGAAAAAAGCTCCTGTCCCTTCATGCCGCAAATGCGTCTTTGGTAATAACGGTTGTTCATCCGCCTGGTCGTTTTTCAAAATTACTGTGCCTTTTGCTTCACTGTCCCGCGCTCCAGCCGTGCTTCGTTGTATCGTTTTCATTTCCTCCGCCTCTTTTTCAATCTTTTGTGCCGGCAAAATGTATTTTACATAATCCGCATCCTTAGCACTTTGGGACAAAATAATTTCTCGTTCAATCGTCCTAGTTGTCACCGCTGGCGAAACTGTAATCGTCGCTCTTGGCATCCAAACCAATCCGCTAATTACGCCGCTAACACTTAAAACAGCTAGAATTCCCAAAGTTACAATTTTTTGCGTCGCATTCATGTCCTTAACTCTGAAAAGTTAAGGCCGTACTGCCTACCAATTGTTGAATCTTTTGCCAATTCTCATCCGTCGGTTTAATCCGGTATTGAGTTGCTAATCTGACTCTTTGCGTTCGTTGGGGGATTGATAGTTCTACCGGTATACCATTTTCCACTACCATTGTTTGCAGCGCTTCTTTTAATTGCCAAACCGATTCTTTAGTGAATTGTGGCGGCAAGTTAATAATTACCCGGTTGGCTTGGCTTGGATCCGCATTATTCGTCGCCGCTTTCCGATGGGCTTTAGGTGCTGCCTTAAATGAATCTAAAAGTTCCGCCGTCAACTGCCACGCCTTATCGGCTAAAATTTTTGTTTCACCGTCTTTATCCGACAATTTACCTTCAATAATTACCGTTCCTCCATCCACCCACAGTTCTTGTGTTTTTTCTAGGACTGTTGGAAAAATCAACGCCTCCGCTTTTCCGCCTATATCTTCCAAAGTGACAAACACCATCGGCTTATTTGATTTAGTTATAATCTTATTCAACCTCACAATCACTCCTGCCACCCGCACAGTTTGATTTGCGTTTAAGTGCGGTAGGTCAGCTAACGGTGTCGCTACCTTTTTTAATTGCTCATGCAATTCTGTCAGCGGATGTTCTGAGACATACATACCTAACAATTCTTTTTCCCATTTTAATCGATCTGCTTTTATTGCCGGTGTCACTGGATCCAAATCTAATCGTGGCGGCGGCGCCTCCACCGTCTCGCCAAACAATCCTTGCTGACCTGCTTCTTTTTTCCGATGCAATTCTCGGCTAAAATCCAACAACTTATCCGCGTTATCTAAGACCTGCTGTCTTTCCGCAATACAATCAAACGCTCCTGCTTTTGCCATGCTTTCAACTGACTTCCGGTTTAAATCTTTCGAATTAACCCGCACAAACACATCCGTTAGCTGCGCAAACGCTCCGTTTTCTTGCCGTTCCGCAATCAAGTCTTCAACTGCTTGATTGCCTACATTTTTAATTGCCGCTAATCCAAATCGGATTGCATCACCATCTTCTGTTTTGACTACTGTGAAGTGCTCATCACTTTCATTGATGTCAGGCGGCAATATTTTAATTCCCATACTTAAAGATTCGCCCACTTCAATCGCTGCCCGATCCATATTTCCTTCGTCGCTGGTTAATAAGGCTGCCATAAATTCTGCCGGATAATGTGCTTTTAAGTAAGCGGTTTGATAGGCAATCATGGCGTAACAAGCGGCATGTGCTCGGTTAAATCCGTAACGCGCAAACGGTTCGATAAAATCCCACACTTTTACCGCCGTCCCTTTATCAATTCCTTTGTTATCAATCGCTCCGTTAATAAATTTCTCCCGTTGTTCATCCAACAATTCTTTGATTTTTTTACCCACTGCCTTACGCAAAATATCCGCTTCCGCATATGTAAACCCAGAAAATTCTCGAGCAATCATCAGCACCTGGTCCTGCGTTACGATTACTCCATAAGTTTTTTCCAAGATCGGTTTCAAAATCGGATGCAAATACGTAATCTTCTTACGCCCATGCTTAGCTGCGATAAAATCGGGAATCGAGTCCATCGGCCCGGGTCGGTATAAAGCCACCATGGAAATAATATCTTCAAATTCCGTTGGCTTTAATTCCTTTAAATATCTTTTCATTCCCGAAGATTCCAACTGAAACACTCCGGTTGTTTCACCTCGTTGTAATAACCGGTATGCCTCTTCGTCATTCGTCTCTAATGTGTCTAAATTAATCTCAACATTATGCCTTTGCTTAATACGCTCCAAAGCATTTTTAATAATTGTCAGGTTTTTTAATCCTAAGAAGTCAATCTTTAGCAGCCCTAATTGCTCCACCGGACCCATTGAATATTGCGTCACAATGTCATGCCCATCACTGCTAGTGGATGATAACTGTAACGGCACGTATTCTGTTAATGGCGCATCTGTAATCACGACTGCCGCTGCGTGGGTAGAGGCGTGTCGGCATACCCCTTCTAATTTACGCGCCATATCAATCAGCTTCTTAGCTTGCGGATCGCCCTCGTACATTTCTTTCAAATCCGGTGTTTCCAACGCTTCTTTAAAATCAGTCATCATCGGAATCGCTTTTGCGACTTGGTCACAAAAAGCATACGGAAAACCTAATGCTCTCCCTGCGTCTCGTACCGCCGCCCGCGCTGCCATCGTTCCGAATGTTATAATCTGAGCTACGTGTTCCGTTCCGTATTTACTACGGACGTATTCAATGACCTCGCCTCGTCGATCGTCCGCAAAATCCAAATCAATATCCGGCATCGATACCCGCTGCGGATTTAAGAATCGTTCAAATAACAAATCATACTTTAACGGATCTACATTCGTAATATTAGTTAAATAAGACACTAGGCTACCCGCCGCACTCCCACGTCCTGGCCCGACTAAAATATTTTGTCTTTTTGCCTCATTCACGAAATCCGACACAATCAAAAAGTAAGACGAATATCCGCAAGTCTTAATCACATCTAGCTCATAATCCATGCGCTCTTTAGCATTGTCTGGCAAATTTTCTCCGTATCGCGTTTTTAATCCTTCTTCACACATGGTTCGCAACGCCTGATCCGCCGTAATGCCTTTTGGTAGGGGAAAGGGCGGTAATTTATTCACTCCAAATTCCAACTCGACATTACACATTGCCGCAATCTTTTGTGTATTCTCAATCGCTTCTGGATAATCCTTCCATAATTCTTTCATTAACTCTGGCGTTTTAACCGAAAAATCATCGCCCAGCATATTCATTCGGTCAGTGTCCTGGACAGTTTTACCAGTTTGAACACACACCAACACATCATGTGCATTTGCATCCTCTTTCTTGATGTAATGAGCATCTGTCGTTGCGACAATCGGTACTTTGTATTCTTTGGCTAAGGCTAAAATTCCCGCGTTCGCTTTATGCTGTTCCGGAACATTCTCGTGATACTGAACTTCTAAATAAAACTTATCTTTATCAAACCGTTCCAAATACCATTCCAATACTTTTTTGGCATCTGCTTCTCGTCCTTCAACTATGGCATGGGCAATATCTCCATTTAAACATCCAGACAATACAATCAATCCCTCTCGATGCTGCTCTAATAATTCATAATCCATGCGCGGTTTATAGTAATATCCCTCCAAATTCGCTTTGGTAACCAATTTGATTAAGTTCTTATACCCGTCATTATTCGCTGCTAACAAGGTCACGTGTCTCAAATCCGCGTCAATCCGCCCCCGTTTATTCAAACGTCCGTTCGGAGCCAAATATGCCTCCACTCCCAAAATCGGTTTCACGCCCTTGCTTTTCGCTGTCCGGTAAAATTCAATCGCGCCGTACATATTGCCATGATCAGTCAAAGCACACGAATCCATCCCTAATTCTTTGACATGATCAATCAAGGGCTCAATTTTCCCTAATCCATCCAAGAGGGAGTAGTGGCTGTGTAAATGTAAGTGCGTAAAATCTCCCATATCAAGTCAGTGTTTTAGTATACCCATACCTATGCCCTTCCGCCAACTGCCCTGATGACATCTGTCGCCAGCTCTACTAAACTAACTTTATGTCATTACATCGCACTCTTAAGCAAGCTTACTACGCCGCCGGTTTTATTCTTCTGGTTATAGTCGTTGCTTTCGGTCTTTTTCGTCTGATCGTACCGGCTACTCCCGACACCTCAATTTCAACCGCAACTCCAGTACCAGAATTTTCCTCTTTAACTATTCAGTCTGTTCAATACAGCCAATCGGACCGCATAGTTGATGCTGTTGTCCAAATTAAAAACCCTAACGTCCGCGCTGGCCTTAGTAATTTTACTATTACCTTTTCTTTTTACGACTCAGCCAATCAGTTTATTACTGATGCCTCTACTGCCGCTTATATTCTTCCTGGCAGTACTCAGTATTTTGCTGTGTATAACGTTTCTGTCCCGGTACCAGTCGCTTCGGTTACAGTTGCCCTGCCGGATAACCCAACTTTCACTACTATTGCCGACACTTATCAACTGCCACGCTTCAGCACTATCATGCGCGATCTTTCCACCAAACAAATTGGTAATCAAACTTATGAAGAACAAAAAGGCTTAATTAGTAATAATAATCCGTTTGTGTTTCGCACGGTTGATATTATTGTTCTTGCACTTAACAACGACGATGAGATTATTAGCGTTGGCCAAACTACAGTTGGCGATTTAGAAATCAGCGAACAACGGGAATTTACTGTGCAATGGTTACAATCCGGTCAAGAAATTGATCGTGTTATTGCTATTCCGACCACTAACATTTTCCTTTCTGATAATATTCGCGAGATTGAGGACGATCCATCTTTGCTGTAGTAATGACTTTTCGGGACATTGTAAAATCAATTGATTGGGTGATTCTTGGTGCCGCCATTCTTTTAGTTTTGATTGGGCTTGCCATGCTCTTTAGCTCGACTTATGAGCAGGGAGTTACTTCTCGTTTTATTCGCCAAATCATTTCCTTCGCTTTAGCCTTTGGACTTTGTTTTTTTGTGATTCGTCTTCCGTATCACTTCTTACGTTCTTTTGCTATACCTATTTATGCCTTCGGTTTATTCGGCTTATTAGCCGTTGCTTTAACCGCTCAAATCATTCGCGGCACCGCCAGTCGTCTTGTGGTTTTTGGATTTCAGTTACAACCGTCTGAACTGATGAAAGTCGCTCTTATTATTGGTTTATCTGCTTATCTATCTCGTTTTCAGCGCATCACTGGCCGAAATTTCCTGCTGAGCACTCTTATTACCGGTATCCCAGTTGTTCTAGTTGCTCTTGAACCTGATTTAGGCATGTCTGCCTCACTTTTAATTATCTGGGCTGGTTTACTCTTTTTTCTTGGCATTCCTTGGAAATATATTTTCCTTTTAGTTGGCGCCAGCATCGGTGCCTTCTTATCTGCTTGGCGTTGGTGGTTTGCGCCTTATCAAAAAGCCCGCCTGCTGGTTTTTTTAGATCCAACTCGTGATCCTTTAGGCGCTGGCTATAACATTGTTCAGTCCATTATTGCTTTTGGATCAGGTCGTATTCTTGGTCGCGGCTTAGGTCATGGCCCCCAGTCTCAACTTAAATTTTTACCCGAGCAGCACACCGATTTTATTCTCGCCAGCATTGGCGAAGAGCTAGGCTTTATCGGTATTGCCCTCGTTTTAGTTTTATACGGCATTATTCTTTTCCGTATTTTGTCCATCATCAAACGTACAAATGACAGCTTTGGTCAGCTGTTAGCCGCCGGAGTATTTGTTTCTATATTATCCAGCCTGGCTGTTGCGGCTGGTATGAATATGGGTATCGTACCTGTCACCGGTATTCCTTTGCCGTTCCTTAGCTACGGCGGTTCCAGCCTTATTAGCACTTTCTTACTGCTTGGCTTGGTTGAATCTGTTCATGTTTATGGTAAATGGGTTCAAGCTCCGCCCACAGAGATCAGCCATTTGTCCTAATATTTTTTATGTTGCCTCTGTCCAGTTTATCTCTTGTCTTGCCAGCCTATAACGAAGAGGGGGCTATTCAATCAGTCCTCAGCCAAGCAGTCCTTTATTTACGTCAACATGTTCGCAAATTTGAAATCATCGTTGTCAATGACGGTTCTTCTGATCGCACCGCTGCCTTAGTTTGTCAAGTTCAAACTAACTTTTCTGAAATCAAACTGATTGAGCACGCTCAAAATCGCGGCTATGGGGAAGCTTTACGCACCGGCTTTAACGCTGCTCGTTATGACTGGATATTGCTTATGGATTCTGATGGTCAATTCGATATTCATAGTTTGTCAGAGTTCTCTCGTTATACTTCCTCTGCCGATTTAATTATTGGTCGTCGTTTACATCGCCAAGACCCTTTAATTCGTATTTGGATGACTAGGGGATATAACTTGCTGGTTATGTTGCTTTTTGGTTTGCCATACGACTTTGGCTGCGCTTTCAAGTTGTTTCGTCGCTCCTCTTGGCAGCGTATTCAACCCATCCATGCTCGTGATCACAAAGTCTTTTCCGTGGAATGGTTACTCAAATCTCATCAGGCCGGTTTACAAATTCACGAACTCCCAGTTAAACATTTGCCCCGGATAACTGGTCAACCAACTGGCATGCGTCTCGATGTTATCCGAGCCATGGTGGTTGAACTTATTCGTCTGCGCTTATCATGACTCCTGCTTGTTTCACTTCTCTCTCCTCGCTCAAATTACGTTGCCGTAATTTTTGTCGCACTGAAACCGCTCGGGCCTTTGGCGTTATTATCGGAATTAAATCACTAATCTTTCTCTTTGCGTTTATCGCGTATCCGCTTGTAAGCCGTAAAATTCCGCCTACAGATATTTGGGACTACTTAATTTTACTCTGGAATCGCTGGGATGCTCTAAACTATTTACAAATCGCCAGTAATTGGTATGTCACCAACGGTCCCGGAGAAAATCTGATTGCTTTTTATCCGTTTTTTCCTCTTCTGATTCGATCATTCAGTCGTATTTTTTCTAATTTAACTGCTATTGCTTTTATTGTTGCCAATCTTGCTTCTGTGCTCGGCCTGTATGCTTTTTATGCTTTAGCCCGACTTGATTTTAATCGCCGTCAATCACTCACTATTTTATGTACGCTTCTTTTATTTCCGACCGCCTACTTCTTTAACGCTCCTTATACTGAAGGCCTTTTCCTTTTGTTTGCCGCCAGTTCTTTATATCTCGCCCGCAAACGTTTATGGTTGTCCGCTGTTATTTTAGCTGGCGTGGCTTCTTTAACACGCGTTTTAGGACTCGCTCTTTTTCCCGCTTTATTAATTGAACTTTGTCTGCAAATTCGTCATCGCCAAACCAAATGGTACAACGTTTTTCTTCTGTCAGTCATTCCGTTAATTTTCAGTTATTACCTTTACATCAATCACACAATTACCGGATCTATTTTTGGTTTTCGCGCGGCCATCCAATCCGGCTGGAGTAAATCCTTCGCTTGGCCCTGGCAAAGTTTGTGGTTAACCTGGCAGCAAGTTCATCCCTTTCCTTGGTCAGAATACGTTTTAACTAACGGTGTCTTTGAACTGCTGGCCGGTTTAGCATTGCTTATTGCGTGTTATTTTTCTTTTCGTAAACTTCGTTTGACTTACACCGCTTTTATTGCTGCCGCAACTTTTATTATTTTATCAACCTCTCATTTAATGAGCACCCCGCGTTATATCTTATCCGCTTTTCCTGTGTTCTTACTTGCGGGCTTTGTGCGCTCGTCATCTTGGGTCGGGCGGGGATGGATAATCATATCTGTTTTATCGTTAGCTGTTTTGCTCGGAGAATACATTAGCGGCTGGTGGGCTTTTTAATTCCTCATTGACAAACGTCCAATTTTGCGCTACCATTAAAGAAGTATGGAATTTGACAACAATCAGCACTTCATTTCTCGTTGTCCCTTCTGTAGCGCCGAATATGACCTTGATGGGTCAAAAGTCATTGGAGAAGAAGATGACTCTACTATGGTTTACGTCGTCTGTTCTGAATGTGGCAGCTCTATTATTGCCATTGTTGCCATGTCTGGCCTCGGCATCGTAAGCCTTGGCTTGGTTACCGACATGGACGAAGTTGATTCTAAAAAATTCCTTAAATCTGACAGTATCTCTGGAGATGACATTCTTTCCATCTACGAACTCATGCATGATAGTCACCCTAGCGCAGTTAACCAATTGACACGTTCTCAGAAATAACCTACATTAGCAAAACCAGGGATTTACCCCTGTTTTGCTGTTATAACCATACTATATGTCAGATAGCCTTTCGCTGGATGTTTCCTTACGCGAATCCAGTCAAACCTTAGCTTCCGTCCGTCAAACCGGTATTCCGGCTGTGTTGTACGGTCACTCTTTTGATAGTCAAAATATCGTGGTTGATGCCAAACAGTTCGCGAAAATTTTTGCCATTGCCGGTTATAGCACAATGGTCACGCTAAATATTGGCTCCGATCAACACCAGGCAATTATTCGTGAAATTCAATTTCATCCTCTCAAAAATTATCCTATTCATGTTGATTTTTACCGTGTCCGCATGGATGAAAAGATTGTAGCTAACGTGCCGGTTACTTTGGTTGGTGTCGCTCCGGCTGTCAAAGATATGGGGGGAGTCTTAGTGCGCAACTTAGATGAAGTTGAAGTTGAAGCTTTGCCTCAACATATGCCGCGCGAAATTACTCTCGACATTTCTGTCCTCACAAGTTTTGACCAACCTATTCATGTTAAAGACTTAAGTCTACCTCAAGAAGCAACTATTTTAGATAACGCAGACGAAGTGGTTATCCTGGTTCAACCTCCTCGCACCGAAACTGAATTAGAAGAATTAAACCAAGCGGCAACCGAAAACGTGGAAGCAGTTGAACAAGCCAAGCCAAAAGCTAAAGCCGAAGAAGACGCTGCCGATACTACCAAGTAATTCCGTCTCAATTTAATTGATTTTTACAATCTCGCCCGCGGTTGTTTCCACTACCGCGGGTTTGTGTAACGCTTGCATTCGTTTGATAAAATCTTGTCCATCTGATCCTCCGTCTAAAGCTAAGCGTGGCTCATATTTGAGGCCACGTTCTTCCACTAGCTCACTTTGCATCGCCTCGTCCACTTCTGGGCTTGGTATGTAAGGGGGATTACTAACTATAAAATCAACCTTGTCTGGCTGAATTGGTTGTTCAAAATCACCGCATCGTATGTCAATTTTTTCTTCTACCTTATATTTTTCAACATTCCGCTGCGCTGTTTGAATTGCGGTCTCGGAAATCTCGGTGGCGATAATCTTTTTGATCATGGTGCCGCCTTCCAACGCTAACGTAATCGCAATACACCCACTTCCGGTTCCTAAATCCGCTACCACAATCGGCTGACCCTTGCTTTGATATATTTTTTTTATTTCATCTAAAGCTCTGGTTACCAACTCTTCTGTCGCCGGGCGGGGGATTAGGACGCTTGGATTAACTAAAAAAGTTCGGCCATAAAACTCTTGATAACCTAAGATATAGGCCAACGGCTCGCCTTGTTTCCGCCGCTCACAATCACGCTCCATAGCTAACCATATTTTTTCTAACACCTGCTCTTCGCTGTGTGTATATAGCCACGCCGCTTCATTCTGATTTAGGTGGTGCAGCGCTATCCGTTCCGCATCTAAACGCGGCGCGTCCGTAGCCCCGTTTAATATTTCTTGAATCCTCCGAACTGCTTGGCCAATAGTCACGACTGTGTATTTATCGCTTGGATTTTTATTTGTTTATCCGCTTCTTGCAGAGCAGCAAAGATTGGCTCCCACGCGCCCTGCATCACTCCTTCAATATTGCTCCATGATTGTTTAATCCGATGATCCGTAATTCGGTCTTGCGGAAAATTATATGTCCTAATTTTTTCCGAACGATCACCTGTACCCACTTGTTGCCGTCGTTCGCTCGCTTCTTTTGATCGTCGCTCTTCTTCCTCTGCCGCCAATAAACGACTCCGCAAAATTTTCATTGCCTTTTCTTTATTCTTGAATTGGCTGCGTTCATCTTGCACAGCCACCACCGTATTTGTTGGTAAATGCGTAATTCTAATCGCCGAACTAGTCTTATTCACTTTCTGTCCACCAGCACCTCCAGATCGATACGTATCAATCCGCAAATCTTCTGGTCGAATAATAAAATCCTTTTCCGCCGCTTCTGGCATTACTGCCACAGTAATCGTTGACGTGTGAATTCGTCCCATCTTTTCAGTTTCCGGCACTCTCTGAACTCGATGCACTCCTCGCTCAAATTTCAATACTCCAAAAACATTCTCTCCGGTAACTTCCGCAATCACTTCTTTAAATCCATTTTGCTCGCTTAATGAAGTGCTGACAGTATGCATGTTCCAGCGATGCTGTTCGGCGTAACGGGCATAAGCACGAAACAACTCCGCTGCAAACAAGGACGCCTCATCTCCACCTGCGCCCGCCCGAATTTCTAAAATTACGTTTCGGCTGTCACGCGGATCACGTGGTAATAAAGCCGTTTCAATTTCTTGTTCTAGTCGTGTAATTTCTTGGCGTAAACGTTCTCCGTCTTCTCGCGCTAATTCTTTTAATTCTTCGTCTTGCTCATGTAGTACCATTTCTTCTGCTTCCTTGGCATCACGTAATCCTTTTTCGCGTTGCGTTAATAAATCAGCTAACTGGCTTTTTAACACATGCTCTCGAGATAATTCCTGCATTTTTTCCGCATCCAGACTTACAGCCGGATCGCTCATCTGAGTATTCAGGCGCTCAATGTCTTGCTTTATTTGATTTAAATCCGGGTATTCCATCGCTTAGCTTTATCATATCACGCCCTTACATACAAACTACCCGCTTCGGATATTCCGAGCGGGTAGTCGTTGAATTGCGTATTTAATTAATCTTAACTCCTTCTTTTTGCTGCTTATCTGCTTTCTTAGTCTTGCTTTGGTGTTTTTCAATCTTAGATTGCGTTTTTTTAGTATCAGCTAATTTCTTCTTAAACTTGTCTACTCGTCCTGCAACATCCACTAACTTCTGTTTGCCAGTATAAAAAGGATGACAAGCGGAACAAACCTCAACCTTAATTTCGGGTTCGACCGAACCAGTCTCAAATTCGTTACCGCATGTACAGGTAACCTTGATATTTTCGTTATATTTCGGGTGGATACCGTCTTTCATGGCCTTTTACTTACTTTTGATTTAGTTAGCATATGATACGTCATATTGTTGATTTCTGCAAGGATTTACCGTACTATTTACTCCGCTATCCTTATTTGGTCTTTTTTGGCCGAGAATAGCGCTTATTCACAATTCCCATTTCGTGCCTACTATTCATCTGTGTTCTGAGTCCAGAATTCAGATTCCTCCTCCTCCCGGCTTGCCGGGCCTTGGGGCCGCTCTTATCTAGCGGGGGATAGCAGACCGAAAGCGGCTAACAAGGAGCAAATTTTATGCCCAAAGATACTAAGTCTCCCGTCAACACCTTCGAGTTGCCGGATTTAATCACCATGTTGGAAGCCGGTGTCCATTTCGGCCACGAACGCAGCAAACGTAATCCTAAAATGGAACCATATATTTATACTTTGCGTAATCGCATTGCGATTTTGGATCTCGAAAAGACCCAAGCTAAACTCAAAGAAGCCATTGATTTTCTCCAACGCATTGCCAAAACAACCAATCAAGAAATTCTCTTTGTTGGTACTAAACGTCAAGCTCGAGATATCGTGCGTCGACACGCTGAATCTATCGGCATGCCATACATCACTCAACGTTGGCTGGGTGGTACCTTAACTAACTTCCGCACCATTCTCAAAAGCGTTGAAAAATTGGACGAACTGAAATCCCTAGCCGAGTCTCCTCAAGCCCAAAAAATGACCAAGAAAGAACGGTCAGTGATGCGCAAAGAAATCGAACGTCTTGAAGAAGTGTTAGAGGGGATTATGAATATTCGTGCTTTGCCAGCCGCGATCTTTATCGCCGGTATTCAAGATGAAAAATTAGCTTTGCGAGAAGCGGCTCGTATCGGCATCCCTGTTGTTGGTATTGCTGATACCAACGCTGATCCTAGTGCTGTCAAATATCCTATTCCTGGTAATGACGACGCCGTGCGTTCTTTGGATCTTCTGGTTGGCACTATTGCTCGGGCAATTGCAGAAGCTCGTGGTATTACGATTAAAAGCAAGACCACTCCAACTCCTGTCGCTGATTAAGGTATAATCAAACTATCTAACTTAATTTCAATTTATGGCTACTCTCGAACAAGTGAAAGAATTACGCCGCCGAACTGGTTGCGGCATCGTTGATTGCAAACAAGCGCTTGAAGAAGCGCAAGATGACATTGAAGCTGCCATCACTGTTTTACGTAAAAAGGGGATTGCTAAAGTCGCTAAAAAAGCTGACCGTGAAACTCGTGAA
Organism: uncultured Candidatus Saccharibacteria bacterium; assembly: GCA_964610055.1. Taxonomy (GTDB): domain Bacteria; phylum Patescibacteriota; class Andersenbacteria; order UBA10190; family UBA10190; genus CAZSUC01. Next base: position 356,702 of record CAZSUC010000001.1, read on the forward strand.
GGCATGGTTGCTTCATATACCCATAGCAATGGCCAGTTAGTCGCTATGGTTTCTATTCTCTGTGAAACTGATTTTGTCGCACGTAACGAACGGTTTCAGCAATTAGGCCGCGACATCGCTATGCATATCGCTGCGTCTGATCCGGCCGTTGTGCATCCGGGCGATATGCCGGAAGCAGCTTTAGAAGCTGAACGCGCCATCGCCTTAGAACAGGCTAAAGCTTCTAATAAACCAGCTGACATTCAAGCGAAAATTGTTGAAGGCAAACTAAAAACATTTGCCGAAGAGCGTGCTTTGATGACCCAAGCTTTTGTTAAGGATCCTAGCAAAACTATTCAACAAATTATTAACGAAGCTATCCAAGAACTAGGGGAGAATATTTCTATCGGAGATTTTCATCGTCTCTCCATCTAAATAGCAAACAAAAACAGAAAATATCGCCCCGCCACCCCCTTGGCGGGGCGAACTGTTTTTGATAAGCTATTCACTAACAACCTTTTTGCATCCTTCGTTTTTGCCATGCTGTATAACCTTATGCCACCAACTATACTCCTCCTTTCTCTCGGTGGTGTTATGGTTATCCTTTCACGCGGTGTTCTGAGGATGCGCAAAGCTGAATTTAATGCCAGCATAAAATCGTACGGAAACAGTACTACTACAACAGTCAACTCCTCAAAAAATATTGGCCGTCTTTTTCGCCCTACCCATAAAGGTGTTCAAGCGATTTCTAATCGCGCCACAGGCGCCATGTTAGCTCTCAAACAAAATAGCCAAGAAATTTCCCAAGGATTTAGTGGCCTTAAGTCTCGCTTATCTAATCGACGCATTGCGCGCAAACAAGATTCGCCTGCTCCTGCTCCTGAGCCAACAGAGACTGTTGCGACTTCGCCTGCCAAAGGAGAGCTAGTCATGCCTGAATCTGGTTGGCGGGATAAATTTTCTTCCTCTGTGAGTAATGCTTTTGGAAGCGCGCGTCATCGCGCTCATAAGTCAGTCACTGCTCTTAAAGAACGTCGACAACAGCGTCAAATTGATCAAGAATCAAACACAAAAGATACTCCTGCTCCTACCCCTAAAAAACTATCCATCAAAACAAGATTAGTCCAATCTCGTGTCAGCACTGAAGAATCGCGTTTATCATCCTCCGAATCTTCTGGTTCCGGGCTTTCTCTTTCAGCTGTGGTTAAAAAAGCCGTAACTGCTTCTGTCTCGGCTTCAACCGCACCAACTCCCGCTGAACCAGTAACTCTTTTAGGACAAGCCCAAGCCGCTTTAACTGCTAAAGATTTTAAAAAAGCTGAATTTTTTGTTTTGAATCATATTACCAAGCACACCAAAGACTGCGCTGCTTACATGTTATTGGGTCAAATTGCCTTAGCTCAGTCTAATTGGAGTGAAGGCTTGGAAATTTTCGAACAAATTATTTCTTGGAATGATCAGCAGCCAGGTGCTTACTCTGCTTTAGGATATGCTGCTTGTCGGGCGGGAAAATTAACTCGTGCCATCCAAGCCCTACAGCGAGCGCATGAAGCTGAACCTGAGAATATTGCTGTTCTCCAAGATTTATATATTATTGCTCGTCGCATGGATAATCCTGCATTACAACATTCAATCTCTAAAAAATTAGAGGCCCTGAATGCCCCTGTCGTCTCATCGCACGCTGACGTTGTCGCTGTTTAATTAAAGATATTAAATTCCTTTTCGTAAACGACGCATTGTGCTCCACGCGCCAGTTCCCACAGCAGCTAATAATCCTGGAATCATCCAAATCTCTGCGCCTGTTTGCGTTGTGGGACTGACATCTTGAGTCGTAGCCTCCTCTGTGACCTCTTCCTCCTCATCTTCCACCCAAGCTGGATTGATAGCAGTTTGATCATCCGTTAGACCAGCCACTTCCTCGTTATTTTCTATACTTTCCGTCGGGTTTGCTGTCGGAGTTACGCTAATTAGCGCAGTCGGGGACATAGCTTCATCTTGACGATTTGGACGAATAATTATCACGTACCATGCAATTGCCGCCACCAAGACTGCTAACATCGTCGCTCCGATAATAACGCTGCGCTGGCTTTGTGATTCTTCTTCCATAGCCCTCTAACATATGCTTTTTAGCCTTAATCGTCAACAAAAAACCGTCGACATTCATTGTCGACGGTAGCCATACAATGGTCCCATGTTCTAGTCCTGACATTCCCAGTTTTCCATAGTCTGCTGAAAAATGTCATTAATATAGTTAAAGAAAGTGCCAAACTTCTGATCCGGAAACGGACCCTCGTGCAAATCCCTTTCCGTACGCAGAGATTCAAGGCTCATCCGCAGCTGTGCCGGCGTCGTTGTGGCTTTAGCGTCCCTACGATTCAAAGCAGCTTTAATCCCTGCCTTAGTCACCGTCCACAAGCAATCTGCTTCCCGCAATGCCCGTGGTAAAAATCCCGGCGGCAAACGCACTCCCAATTCAGGATCGTCATGAATAGCAATCAGGTCGACGATAGCCTGAATCTGATCTTGGCCGTACCAACCAGCGCTTGGCGCGGAGCGTAGCATCAGCGATGCCGCCCGTGCGCATTTCTGCATATGAATCTGAACATCCTGATTCGGGCAAACATCATGTAACAACGCCGCAGTTAAACCTACCATAGTCTCGGGCCAACTACAGTGATTTGCTACTGCCAGCCTCGCCATCATGTGCGTCACGAACAAGTGATGCTCAACCGGATTATTGGCCTCGGGATGGAGCCAATATTGATCCGTTAAAGCCATCATGGTTAATCGATGCAAGATTTCTTCCAATTTCCTAACATCATTAACCAAGCCAACTTCAGCTGCATGAATCGGTCGCAAAGCCTCACTTAAAAGAGCTTTCAAGACCTGGTCATTCGGACGGTCGTAATTCAACCGCACTACATATGCCATCTGTCTGTTCCTCGTCTTTTAAAGTTTTAACGTAAATTGTCAAAAAACAACCTTATCTAACTAATACACCCTCGTTGAATAAAAAAGAACCCCGCCACCGGGGTTCAAGAGCGTCACCACATGACTTCCTCAATCGTCACGTTGGTTGGAGCGGCACACCACAGACTAAACAAGTACAGCACTACTGCTCCCAGCAAAATCAAAACTTTTGTCCTGTGAGACCAACTATTATGGCTATCAATGATAGCCATAATCACCATAACTACCCCTAAAGCACAGGCCGCCATAAAAAACTGTCCCATCTCTCGCCCTTTCTGGACAATGAACAACTTAACTTGCAAAATTCCGCAAGCCAACCAAATCAATACCATAACTACCAAATAATGTCAAAATTCCATCTTGTCCGAGGGGTAGGAGTTGAACCTACTTGGAACGGTTTTACAGACCGTCGCATAAGCCGTTCTGCCACCCTCGGCTTGTTGTAGATGATACCGGACAATACTTGGATCGCCAAGTATCTTTTCTACCAAACGGGAGCCAGCTGTCGGATTTGAACCGACGACCTTCGCTTTACAAAAGCGTTGCTCTGCCACTGAGCTAAGCTGGCACGGTCACGGCCGTTAACCGCCATGAAACATCACTATAGTCAAATTATGGCTAAAAATCAAACTTCTGTTATTCTTAACCCATGGACGATCGCAACCTTATTATTAAGCGCCTTATTTCTAACAGCGCCGAAGTTATCACTCCTGAAGAATTTAAGCAGCGCCTTTCTTCCGACCAACCTTTAACCCATTATATCGGCTTTGAAATCTCCGGTTACGTCCATATCGGACAGGGGATTATGAGCGCCCTTGTTATCAAGGACCTGCAGGCTTTAGGCGTTAAGTGCACCATTTGGTTAGCTGATTGGCATACCTGGATTAACGACAAATTAGACGGCACCAAAGCAACTGCTCAAAAAATTGGGACTGGCTATTTTACTGAAGCGCTCACGTCCGCCTTGCTCTGCGTTGGCGCAGATCCTGATCAGGTTGAATTTCGTTTAGCCTCTGACTGGTATGCTCGCGATGGCCTGGCTTACATGGAAACCCTGATCAAAGTTGCTCGGCACACTACCTTAGCGCGCGCTTTGCGCAGTGTTAGTATTATGGGTCGGGAAGCGGGGGAAAATATTGAATTAGCTAAAACTTTTTATCCCGCCATGCAAGCGGCTGATATTTTTTACCAAAATATCGACATTGCCCACGCCGCGATGGATCAACGCAAAGCTCACGTTGTCATGCGCGATGTTGCTGATCATGTTCAGCCTGACAAACCTAAACCGATTGCCCTACACCATCCTTTAATTGACGGTCTTACGGGCGAAGCTAAGATGAGCAAATCCAAACCGGATTCCGCTGTGTTTATTCATGACGAACCGGATGATATTCATCGTAAAATTAACAAAGCCTATTGTCAGGAAAAAGACACTCAAAAAAATCCTATTCTTAACTGGACAAAAAACATCCTATTCTGGAACCGCGTTCATCCTTTTGTTATTGAACGCAAACCTGAACACGGCGGAACCTTGGAATTTTCAGACTATTCTCATTTGGAGCAAGCTTTTGCAGCCGGGGAGTTACATCCTATGGATCTTAAAGCGGCTGTTGCTGCCGAAATTGTCGCTCTCTTAGCTCCAGCTCGGTCTCATTTTGCTCAGCCAGAAATCGCTGCTAAAAAAGCCGAACTCGACAAAGTTCTTGCAAGTCGTTAGTTTTATTACATATTGCGCCGATGTAGCTCAGTGGCAGAGCAATTCCATGGTAAGGAATAGGTCGGGAGTTCAATCCTCCCCATCGGCTCCAATTTATTAGGCCTTTTTGCCTTGCCTATACTGCTCTTATGCGTTGGTTACCTCTCATTTACATTATTCTCCTCGGTGGCGTCTTAACCGGCGGCACTATTTGGGTTTATCTTAATCGCAACCCTGTCGCTGCTCCCGTCTCTGATACCCCTGTTACGACTTTCCAGACTGCCAGCCACCAAACTTCGTTGCGAGTAATTGCTCGGCTTACCGACAATACTTCCTCGCGCGCCGTTACTTGTTATCAATCTCAATGCACCACTCAAGAATTTCCAGCCGATGTCTTTACTTATGCTGTTAATGATGGGGAAGCATGGTATTACTATCTTCCCACTCAAACTGTTACCAAGCATGCGCAAACTTCCGTTACTCCGCTGCCGCTTAATCTCAGCCAATTATCCGGCACTTTAGTCCGTACTGTTTCTGACGCTGATCCAGTCACTGTCATTGGCCCAACTGACTTAACCGCTCCGCGCGGTCTCTTTGTCAGTCCCGATAGTCAACAACTCGCTTTTTTCCGCGACAATATTCACGACTCTTCTCAAAAATTAACTGAACTTTGGCTCTACAATTTTTCTTCCGGCAATGTTCAGCTCATTGGAGAAAACTATTACCAACCCGATATTCGTTCTAACGTCAGATGGAACAGCGCTTCTAATTACCTCTATTTCATCGGTGATAATGGGCCGCAATCGTCATCCCAGGATGATCTCGAACTTTTATTAGTTTCTACTGAGTCTCCCGGGACTAAAACGGCTTTCAGCCAAGTCCCTTGGGATGATCTGGTTGATAATTTTAATAATCTTCAAATCGATCTTTCCTCAGATGGGCAAAGCCTAGTGTATGTTGGCAAATCATTTTTAGGCGCGAGCATTCTTACTGTTATAACTCCCACCGGCACGCAAAAAACCACTATTCGCAGTGCCGTACCTTTTGTGCAATGGATTGAAGATGGGCGTCTCATATATGCCGTCCAAGATCAGCAAGGCTTCACTTTTTGGCAGCGCAGTTCTGATAACACCCACCGTTTTTTAGCGCGCCGTCCCGGTGCCGTCACTTCTGCTCGCAGCGACTTAAGCGGGGAATACGTCGTCTTCGCCGTTAATGAATCGCCCGGCATCACTCGCTTCTATTCCTTGCGTCTCGCTGACGGCACGGTTACCGATGAAGGTAAGATTGCTAACAACAACAGCGAGGTTAGTTTAGCCTATATCCGCCAGGAATTAAGCCTTGCGCAAGAAACAGCCACCACAACCGCTGCTTATGCTGATAATGAAATCGCCGCTTTTATTGACGCTAATCTTACCAACATTGCCGGTCTCGGCGCACAGCCTCGCCGTTTTATTCCCACTGATCTGATTAATAACTATTTTCTTGATTACTTGAACTCGCAGGGTCAAGAACAGCGAATTCTGCTGAAAATTAACGATATTCTACATAATGAATGGGTTATTAAAGGCCGCTATACCCCTGTTAACGGAACCTGGCGCAAAACTCAAGGTGGGGGCATAGCTGACCCCAAACCCGTTCGTTTGTATGAGTGGGAAGATTCTCTGCAGCAATGGATTCAAAAAGATCTCAAAATCTAATTTGCCAAAAATCCCAAAAAACCATATAGTATTCCCACTATGAGTCAAGACACCATCATCCGCCTGCAGTGCAGCGTCTGCAAGCGCTACAACTACCAAACTCGCCGCAATTTACGCCGGCAGGACGGACATAAGTTAGAATTGGAAAAATTCTGCCCTCATTGCCGCCAACACCAAGTCCACAACGAAAAAGGCAAGAAATAGGGGACAGTCGGTTTCTGGTAAAAAACTAAAAAATAGCTATCATAGAAAACACACCTTGGGGGTGTGGTCTAATGGTATGACAACGGTCTCCAAAACCGTTAGCGGGGGTTCGATTCCCTCCACCCCTGCCAAATTTCGTTTAGTCACTCGAAGTATTTTTATTAAACAGTATGATTCCAAACATTCCTGACGATATTCGTGCTGCCGGTTGGATGCCGAAGCGCTTAATCTCATCCGCCAACAACTTGGACTGTAATTAAAAACGCTATGCAAGTGCTTTACGAAGACAATCATCTAATTGCAGTTGAAAAAAAGCCTGGCCAACCTACGCAAGGAGACTCCAGCGGCACACTTTCGCTTTTAGATGAGGTCAAGCAATTTATCAAAGAACGTGATCAAAAACCAGGACAAGTTTTTCTTGGGCTTTTGCATCGTCTTGATAAGCCGGTTGGGGGAGTGGTGCTGTTCGCTAAAACCAGTAAAGGAGCTAGCCGTCTGTCCGCTCAAATCCGAGAACATCACTTTCTCAAACAGTACGAAGCTTTAATTGAAGGCCAACCGAATCATCATGGTCGTGTTGTGCAATGGCTTATAAAAAATCGCGGGCATAACACTGTTGTTGCCTATGATCATCCAGTCAAAAACGCCATGTATGCTGAACTGACTTATCGCTGCCTTTCATCTGGAAAAATTTCTCGCGTCCTTGTGACACCTTTAACTGGCCGTCCTCATCAAATTCGCGTTGCTTTTGCTTCCTTGGGCCATCCTATTATTGGTGATAAAAAATACGGCGCTCGTGAATCTTATACCGACGGTATCGCTCTGCACGCTACCAGTATTACTTTTTTCCATCCTATTACGCGAGAAGAAGTTACTGTTACTTCGCCTTCACCCTTCAAGTAATATTTATTTATGTCCTCTTCAGTCGCATTTATCACAACTAATCCTCATAAATTTGCGGAAGTCGCTGACATCCTGGCTAACTATCCGCTAACTCTCGAGCATCTAAATCGTTCTTACCCTGAAGACCATGATGCCAGCATGTCCGAAATTGCTCGCACCTCTGCTCAGAGCCTAGCGCTCGAACTTCAACGCCCAGTAATTTTAGAAGATACCGGCCTATTCTTCACTGCTTATCCTGGTTTTCCTGGCGCTTTACCTAAATTCGTCTTTAACACTTTAGGCTATGACGGCATTTTCAAACTTTTACAGGGAAGTGATCGTTCTGCTTATTTTGAAACTGTTGCCGGCTATTGTGAACCCGGACAAGAACCGCTTACTTTTACCGGACGCATGTCCGGCGTTATTACTGATCAAGTCTTTGATCTGGATCAAGATGCCATGCCGTATGATCGTATTTTTATTCCCACCGGAGAAGCAGTTACTATTTCCAGTTTAACCATGGCGCAAAAAAATACTTTCTCGCAACGCGCCCAAGCTTTTCGGCAATTTGGAGAGTATATTAAAAAGACCTATGGAAATTCTTAGCAATATTCCTCTCGCTCCGCTCACAACCATCCGTTTAGGCGGATCCGCCCAGTATTTTACTGAATGTACTTCGGTTGAAGATATTTCATCCGCTCTCGAATTTGCTACAGCTAATCATTTGCCCGTACATATTCTTTCCGGAGGCAGCAATACTATTTTCCCTGACGCTGGTTTTCCTGGCCTGGTACTTAAAATTTCATTAACTGGCATTAATCATCGTTTGCATGATGATTGTGTTTATGTAACTGCTCAAGCCGGTGAGAATTGGGACGATTTTGTTGCTTATTGTGTCACACATGACTGGGTTGGTTTAGAAGCTCTTTCCGGGATTCCTGGTTACGTTGGCGCGACTCCAATTCAAAATGTTGGCGCTTATGGTTGTAGCGTCGGTGATCTGATTACCAGTTTGCAAGTTTATGACACACAGACACATTCTCTGTCTGATCTCTCGGCCTCCGATTGTCAGTTTACTTATCGTTCTAGTCGCTTCAAAACCGATCCCACGCATCGCTATATCATTACTGCTGTTACTTTTGCTTTACATCCACACGGGCAGCCTCAGATCAAATATCCTGAATTGGCTGCTCGTTTATCTCGTGATGATCAGCTCACCGTCGCTCATGTCCGAGATACTGTTCTTTCTATTCGTGGTCTCAAAGGCATGACTACTAATCAAACAGTCGAGCTCCATTCTTGTGGCTCCTTCTTTACCAATCCTATTATCACTCTCGCTGAACTCGACGCTCTTCAAACGCGCTCATCTATTCCTATTCCTCACTACACTGAATCTGGCGAAAAAATTAAAGTTTCCGCTGCTTGGCTCATTGAACAAGCCGGCTTCACTAAAGGGGAGCGTCGTGGTGGTGTCGGGCTTTCACCGCATCACATTCTGGCACTTGTAAATTACAACGGCACTACTACTGAACTGCTTAATTTCGCTCAAGATATTATTCAACGTGTCCAAACCAAATTCGGTATCACTTTAGAACCAGAACCGATAGTTGCTGGAGCTAAATAACCTAAGCTGGTTGCGGAGTTAATTTGGTTACGTTTGTTAATTCTCCTTTGATTAAAATACGTTGATTGGTTGTCCAAAGTGGCCAGCAAGCCATTAACGTTACCGTTGGCACTGGTCGATCCGAAGCAATCGTTAATGACGGCGACGGCTTTACGATTTCTTTTTCCGTAATCTCATATGTGTATCTGGTACCGTTGTAATCCAGATGAATTACATTGCCTGGTTCCAAATCATTTAGTTTCAAAAATGCAAACCGGTATTTTCCTTTCCATGGTTCACCTGTACTATGCGCAGCGATAAAAGTATTCCCCAAATGCCCGGGCTCAATCCCGTTAGGGTATAGAGCTGCTCCATACGCTAATGTCGCTAAGATATCACTATCGTTCATGCTGTCACTCATAACTAAAGGCACATTCACTCCAATCGCCGGAATCCGAATAAAGTTGCCTTCCTCCTCTTGGGTTAAGCCACTAAGAGCGGGATACAATTCTCGTGCCGGTACTGGTTCTGGCGTCGGTCTTTCTTCCGCCGGCCCTGCTAACGGCAGCTCCGGAATCTCAACTTGATCATCCTGGGTAATCAGCAAAGCCGCCGGCCACACCATGGAAATCAGCGTACCTACGCCAAATACCAGCAAGAAAACTGCCGCAAAGGTTCCGCTAAAAAGTCTCAAAGTTGTGCCAACATTAGACATAATTTCACTCAAATTAGAACATTATATTGTAATTATATTCTCTTATAATGTCAAGTGAACTTTTTATCTCAAAACCTGTTACAATAATCATAATAATATCGGCCCTATGAACCTCACTCAATTCATCACTGTTCTCGCCGGAGCATTTATTGTCGTCAGTATTCTTTTTCTTCTGCTTTTTTTCAGCGGATTTTGGGACGAAAAAACTGTTGAAGATTTAGAAAAAGATTATCCTGATTTTTTTGTTGAAACCACTGTTCTCGTTACCTCTCCGGTTAACACAAACTAAACCCCAGCATAACGAAACAACCGCTCCAAATTTGGAACGGTTGTTTTATGAGAATTAACTTCTCAACTCAATTATACGTCGTAAGGCTTTACAGTTGCGCGCTTGTTACCTTGGGCGCGGCTAGCACCGGCGTTTAACATTTCCATCACCTTTTTGTTCAAAGCTGGAACTAAATCACTCGACATTTTTACGCCTTTACCTTTGAGGTAATTGCGAACCTTACTTGCTACTACTAATACTTCTTCTGCCATATGTTACACCTCCTTCACTAAGCTTGAATTAATAATTATCCACATTTAGCCTGGATTGTACCATTATGGGCTAAACCGGCTCAATTCGGCCTTTCCACAAGCGTTTATCCAAACTTGCTCTGCTGTCAAGCCGATTTACCATAAAATCAACACTGCTGCCAAAACTAAAACTAGTGATGCATGCGCAATTAACGCTGGCCTTTGAATCCGAATATGAATAATTATTGCTAAACTTAAGAGAATTAAAACGATCACGAAGATTATCGTCGTCATAATTCTCACCGCTCGATTAAACTTAGCTGGCGTTGCTACGAAATCCTGATTAGTTTCATTGTTGTAAACCGGTGCCAGGGAAATCGTTTTAATTACGCTTTCATTACCCGCTTCATCAAACAAAGACAGTGTTAAGGATTCGTTACGGAAGGGGATTAACATTCGCTCCTCTTGCGTGAATTCATATGTTTCTGATTCGCTGCGCCAAATCGCCCGGATTGCACCATTGTCATCACTCCAGATCATCCACCACTGCGGATTATCCGTTTGTATCGTTAACATGAATTTTAATCCCGCCTCATCTATTCTCGGTCCGGTAGTATCTTTCGTCACAGTTACGGCCGCACTCGCCGGACTGGTATTACCAGCTGCATCTGTTGCTGTTGCTGTGAGTGTCACTAAACCATCCGGTATTTCGGCCAAAGTAATTTCTGTCACAGTAATCTTGTCTGTCAGCGCCGCAATTCTTTGTACAACCGTGTCGTTTGCTAAAACCTCCAGGGTAGTTCCAGCCTCTGCTTGGATCGAAACTTGAGCTGTATCAGCAACGTTTTCGTTAGCTGTAATCACGGTTATCACCGGAGGTTCTGGCGGCGTAGTGTCCGCTGGTATTATAGTCGGTGTTACTGTTGGACTTGGTGAAGGCAGGGGAGTTGTGGTTGGCAGCACAATTGCTGGAGTTGGTGTTGTTGGTGAAACTGTAGTTGCTGGTGCCACCTGTGCTGTCGCTGTACTTGGTAAACCAAACATATGCACAACAATCGTTGATGTACCGCCTTGAAACTCGCCCGTAACCACCGCTACGCCTGTTTCAGTGTAACTGGATAACAACATATTCTCTTTATGAGTTGGACTATTCATCCACGCTTGCACCACATCTTCTGCTTCCGTAAAATCAATCGCTAAATTTTCTCCCGCCACTTTATACGTATATCCCACTTTATTCATCCAAAACCATGGTGTAATTCCTGATGGTGAAATATGGGAAAAATAGTCTTCTTGTAACATGTGCTCACCCTTTTGTTGTGCCGCACTGGTTAACTTGTCGTTTACTGTTAATGGCTCTAAGCCTGCTTCTACCCGCTCGGCATTAGTTAATTGCACGATCCTGGCTGCTGTAATTGTTGATAATTCGGCTGTTTTCGGTAACAGAATAACAAACAATAAGGCTAGCAATTTTGTGCTAACTAATAATGCCGACACGATCGCCAAAGGCTTATGTCGTAATAGCTTGGGATGATAATTATTATCCGCATGCGGAATCACACATAGCCGTGCTGAATGTACGTATCTTGCCGTTACGCTCATGCCTTTTATTATGCGACACGTGCTTTGTTTTTAGAAATCCCTTGCTCATCATTGCAAAAGCGAATATTCTCCAAATATGAACATCGTCCTTATGGCTGGCGGCGGGGGAACTCGTCTTTGGCCCTTATCTCGATCTCACACTCCTAAACAATTTCTGGATTTTGGTACCAGCACCACTTTATTAGAACTAGCCTACCAACGCGCCGCTCGTATTGTCTCACCTGATCATATTTATCTCGCCACCCGCGTCGATTACGCTGATCGTAGTCGTCAGCTTTTGCCTAATATTCCCGCTGAGCGGATTTTTCTCGAGCCAGAAAAACGCGACACCACCGCGGCTTTTGCTTCTGTTGCTTTGCGTTTGCGTCATGCTGGCCAAGGCCAAGAGCCGGTAATTTTCATGTGGTGCGATCATATTTTTACTAACGAAGATGAATTCATCGGTGATCTTAAAAAAGTTTCTGATTTACTTGCTGCTCATCCTGAATCATTGCTCCTGTTAGGTCATGTACCGGTAACTCCGGAAACAACTCTCGGGTACATCGAATCTGATACACCAATTTCCGGATACGACGATGTCTTTAACGTGAAACAATTTCGCGAAAAACCAGACCGCGCCACCGCCGAACAATTTGTTGCTTCCGGCAATTTCTTTTGGAACCTGGGTTACTTTTCAACAACTCCTGATTATTTTATTCAAGCCTTATCTAAATTCGCCCCTGATCTGACTCTTGTAATTTCTGCCTATGCCGATAGTTTAACGTCTGGTGATGAAGATAAAATTACAGCTGCATTTCATAACTTCCCTAAACTCTCTATCGAATATACTTTAATTGAAAAATTGCCTCACATTATCGCTATCACTGGCAATTACGGTTGGAGCGATGTTGGTAACTGGAACATTGTTAAAGAAATTTTTGGTGATCTCGGTGTTAAAAGTTTAACCGGTGCCCCGCATCTCAACATTGGTTCAGAAAACACGTATATCTATAACGAAACCGACAAAGCTGTTACTTTGATTGGTATGAAAAACACGATTGTTGTTGTGACCAAAGACGCCATTCTGATTACTGACATTAACGAATCTTCGCGCGTTAAAGAAGCCGTCCAAAAACTTGAAGAATCAGGCTCGAATCATCTCTTATGATTAAGATTACTAACTGGAAGCGCTTTTTCGCTTTTCTGATTGGCTTAATCGTCCTGCTTAGCCTTTTTCTTTTCTTTCGCCCTTGGCAAAATACCACCATTAAACGCAGTGGTGAGTTTGTAATCGCTGACGGCGTTCCTGCTGGTACTGTCTGGTCGAATTTAGTTTCCCAAAATTTTAGTGCGCACATTTTTCCTTGGCGTTATCTTGCTTGGAAAATGTCCGCTGCTTCACAACTTAAATCCGGTACTTATCACTTAAATGTTGGAGAGTCAGCCGCAGATGTTATCCATCGGTTTATTTCCGGCGATGTTATTCCCGATGAACTCTCCTTAGTTTTTCCCGAAGGTTTTACTTTAGATCAAATTGCCGCTCGCGCTGCGGCCAAAGGTATTGGCACCGCTGCTGATTTTAAAGCCGCGGCCAAGCCTAATGCCTATACTGACCGCTTTTCTTTTCTCACCGATATTCCGGCTGGCCGTGATTTAGAAGGTTATCTTTTTCCTGATACCTACCAAGTTTTTGCCGATGATGATCCCGACGCTCTCATCACTCGTATGTTAGCCAATTTCAACACGAAACTATCTGACGAATTACGAGCAGACATTGCTGCATCCGGTCGTTCGCTTGACCAAATTGTTATCATGGCCAGTATTGTCGAGCGGGAAGTACAAACCGACGATGATATGGCGACTGTCGCCGGTATTCTTTGGAAACGCTTTGACGAAGGGATGGGCTTAGATGTTGATGCTACTGTTCGCTATGTCCTGGATAAATGGGACGGTGCTCTGACTGTAACTGATTTAGCCACGGATTCGCTGTACAACACTCGCAAATACGCCGGTCTGCCGCCCGGACCCATTAGTAATCCCGGTTTGCGCGCTCTAACTGCTGCTATCCGTCCCGAATCTTCCAACTACTATTATTATCTTTCCGCTCCAGACGGAACCACCTACTTTGCTCGCACTAACGACGAGCATAACCAGAATAAAGCGCAGTATCTCAAATGAGTCTAAATCCCGCACGCAATTACTACACAGTCGTTATTTCTAGTTACGTTCTTTTCCAGCGTGACAACCAAGTTTTGCTTGCTCGCCGCATCAATACTGGTTATCGCGATGGCGAATATGGTGTCCCGGCTGGGCATATTGAAAAAGACGAGTTTGCCACCGAAGCAGCTATCCGTGAAATCAAGGAAGAAGTCGGAGTAAGGATAAAACCAGGCGATCTACGAATCGCCCACATTATGCACCGACATTGCGGTGACCACGAACGCATTGACTTCTTTTTTACTGCTACGCAATGGGAAGGTGAAATTACTAATACCGAACCGGAAAAATGCGATGACTTGCGCTGGTTTGCCTGGGACAGTTTGCCAACCAACACTATTCATTACGTTCGCGCCGCCATTGAGCGTTGGCACCAAGGCCAGTTCTTTTCTGAATTTACCGAATAAAGCTCTAGTTCAAAAGTAAAAGAAAACGGAGATAGACTCTAATGAGTCTATCTCCGTTGTGACACCAAAGTTCCAAAGTTCAAGCAACCACGCTTTCGGCGGACGGCACGCCCCACTTAGAGTCAACAATACTGCGCCGGCTGTCGAGCCTCGACACTCCGTGGTCCCCCCGATAGAGGTACGGCACACCCCCTGAGTCGTAGTAGCGAGAGCCGGTGAGATTCAAATCGTGGTGCTCCTCCAGCACCTCCGGAAAAATGATGGCGTGGACTAGGCCGTACCAGACCAGGTAAGAGATCCGGCCTTCAGCCTGGATATTTCCCATGGAGACGTTGGGCGCGATATTGCGCCGCCAATGCCCGTCTTCCACTCCCAAGAGTAAGTGGGCGCCGGCAGGAGCCAGTTCCAGGTCGATGAGGCATTCAGGATCGAGGTGGTTCCGACCTTTGATCCCGTTGACCTCCACCAAGGCCATGAGACCATTCAAGTCCAGCACCTCAGGTCGGCGCGGGACAACAATGAACAGCTGCGGCATATTCGGCACGACCCTCGCCAGCCGATCCACGTCTGCCTTGCGCAGATCCAGGCCTTTGTCCTGCAAAATGCCTACCTGAAACTCAAAGAGTTCCTTGGGCGTGGGCAGCGGGATGACCGGCGCTTGCAACGCGCGGTACTGCGCATACGATAAGACAGGACGAGTCACGCTAGACATGATCTACTCCTTCGAAAAACCAAGTTTGAACCGTGAAAAGAGCCAAGTGCAATATCTTTATATCCCACGCATATCAGATGATTGTCAACATTGCAAATAAAACCAAATTATGGCATACAATAACTAGTCATCCCAAGACCCAAGGCACCCATAAGTCCTTGGCAGGAAGGCAAAGAGGGGATAGTCAAAACTATCCGGTCGAACCTTTGCAACCCCATTTCCGCGGATGATCGCGGTTTTTTATTACCGCTTAAAATATCAACAAGTTATTCTCTTTATGGCATTAACTCGCCAACAAAAAGAAGCAAAAGTAGTTGAAGCGGAAAATCATCTGAAATCTGCTCAAGCCGTGGTTTTCATGGCTTATGATGCCCTCGGAGTTAGCGATAGCGAAGAGCTGCGTGATCAGCTCTTTACCGCTGGCGTCCGTATGCGGGTTATTCCTAAACGCTTATTGCGTTTAGCGGCTCAAAACCTTAAGCTCGAGTTAAAATGTCCGGACTATGATGGACAGATTGCTCTGCTTTGGTCGGATGCTGATGTTGTTGCTCCAGCAAAAACCTTACGTGAATTCGCCAAAAAACATGACAATGTTTCTATGGTCGAAGGAATCATGGAAGGTCGGGTTTTAACAACGGATGAAGTCCAAGCCTTAGCCCAATTACCAGGTCTGGAAGAATTACGCGCCAAGTTCGTTGGTACTATTGCCAACCCGATGCGTGGTTTTGTCTCCGTCTTATCTGGTACACAACGTGGATTAGTGTGCGCTTTAAAGGCAATCGCTGATTCCAAACCAACAGCTTAATTATTTAATCATCTAAATTTCCTATGGCTGAAGATACTGAAAAAACAGTCGAGGTTCCTGCCAAGTTCAAGGATCTCGTTAAACAAATCGAAGACATGTCCGTTTTGGACTTATCTGAATTAGTCAAAATTTTGGAAGACAAATTTGGAGTTTCTGCGGCTGCTCCAGTCGCTATGATGGCTCCTGCTGCTGGCGGTGACGCTGCGGCCGCTGTTGAAGAAAAATCAGTCTTCAACATCGAATTAACTTCTGCTGGTGCTCAAAAAATTGCTGTCATCAAAGCTGTCCGTGAAATTACCGGCTTAGGCTTAAAAGACGCAAAAGACTTAGTTGAAAAAGCTCCTGCCACCGTTAAAGAAAACGTGAAAAAGGAAGAAGCCGAAGAACTCAAAAAGAAGTTAGAAGAAGCTGGCGCTTCTGTCGAACTCAAATAATTTCAAATCGCTTTTACGCGGTCCGTTTTCGCCAGCCGTTCAACCGGCTGGCTTTCGGTATTTAGCGTAAATCCAGTATGATAAGACTAAGACATCCTTCGTATGTACCACCATTATTTCTATTGGCAGTTTGTGGTTGCTCCGCTTTGGTTAATGCGTTTATTCGGTAATTTGGAACGCGCTTTAATTCGTTTTTTTTCAGTGCCGGTTATGTTGCGCTATCTATTTGCTCCGTGGCATAAAGATACGATCTCATATCGGCAGGGAAGTATCAGTGGAATTTTAGAAGCTTTTGGTTTGAACATGGTTTCTCGCGGCGTCGGCGCTGTCATTCGCTCATTTGTTTTAGTTGCTTTTTTTGTCAGCCAATTAGCCCTTCTTGTTTTTGCTTTTATTACATTTACCAGTTTTCTACTCCTGCCTTTCCTGGCTGTTTTTCTGGTAATCAGTGGCCTCTTATTACTACGTAACACTTTAGCATGACCTCTGCTCTCACCAAAACTGATTTACATCGTTCTCAAGCTTACCGCGCTTATGCTGCTTATGATCTACTGTCTTCTGGTGTCTCCTTAACTATCTGGATTCTTCTAACGTTAATCACGGTAGTTTTATATCTAATTTCTGTCTTGCAAGCCAATCAGCTTATTTTTGGGATGAGCTTAATTTCAGCCGGCTTTAGTATTTTGGGTTGGTTATTTTACCTTTTTGGCATAACTTATTTGCCCACCAATGCCGCGCTTAAGTCCAAATCAGCGCAAAATTTACTTGATTCTTGCAGCTTTGCTTCTTTGCGTCTTTTAGTACCTGTTATTGACCAGTCTAACGCTGTGGCTCAACTTTTATCACGTGTGTTAGATTGCCGCCCTGGACGTGCTTTCTTGCGACGCATCCAAACTGATCCAGAAAACTTATCTTCTAGCCTCACTGCCACTGTCTTACCGCATATTACTTTATCCGATTGGCTACAAGCCGCTCTTCCTTTAACTCACACCTCTCCTGTCGGCGTTATCGAACCAGAGCATTTATTAGCTGCCTTATTGCTTCATCCGCAGGCTCAAGGCTTGATCCGTGCTTTTGATCTGCAAGAAGACGACATCAATTTTATTTCTTGGTGGTTAGTTTCCGCTCGTTTTTATCGAGCGCAAGCTCGGCGCTGGTGGAATCCTGAACGCTTGTTAGCATTTTCTGGTATTGGTTTATCTTGGGCCTCTGGTTTCACCCCGTTAGTTGATCGGTATTCTCGGATTCCTCGCGGAAATCTTTGGGATGATTTCTTGGTTGGCCGCACTCAATATGTCGATCAACTCATCACAACTTTAGCTCGCCAACGGCAAAGCAATGTTTTGCTGGTCGGTCAACCAGGTGTTGGTCGTATCGGTATTGTTCGAGAATTAGCTCGTCGAATTAGTGCTAGCCAAGCCCATCCTGTGCTTAATGGCCAAAAACTAGTTTATCTGCATATCGGTGAATTAATTGGCTTAAGTAGTACTGCTTCTAATCAACTTTCTGTTTTTGCCACCGTCCTAAACGAAATGGAGCGAGCCGGAAATATTATTGCTGTCTTCGACGGAATTAGCAGTGTCTTAGCGCAGCCAAACGGTAGCTCTTTGGATTTAACCGAAGTTTTATTGCCTTTCTTCTCTTCTCGTACTGTCCGTGTTGTCGTCATGCTGTCATATGACGACTATCATTTACGCCTAAAAAACAATCCAGAATTACTCCATCTCTTTGAAACAATTCTCATTCAAGAACCTGGTGTTAACGACACTCTCAAAACCCTCGCTTTAGCTACCCCTAGCATTGAAACTGAGACCAGTGTTTATTTACCGTATCAATCTTTACACACCTTAGTTGAAGGCACGGCCGATTTAATGCCTGATATTCCGTTTCCGGAACGAGCCTTCGATATCTTAGAAGAAGCCTTAGTTCAGGCTCAGTCTAATCATCAACGTCAAATTCTCGTCACTGATATTGATAATTTATTAAGTCGTAAAACTGGTATTCCGTTCGGGCAAATCCGTTCCTCTGAAGCTGAGCGCTTACTAAATCTCGAAGATATTATGCATCAGCGTCTTATTAATCAGCATCAGGCCGTACAAGCCATTAGTCGCGCCTTAGTCCGAGCTCGCGCCGGTATTCGCAATCCTCATCGTCCGATCGGTACCTTTTTATTCCTTGGCCCAACCGGAGTCGGAAAAACTGAAACTGCAAAAACTTTAGCGGATGCCTACTTTGGATCAGATGACTATGTTTTACGCTTTGATATGTCAGAATTTCAAACTGAAGAGGGGATTGCTCAATTAATTGGCAGTCATTCCAATCCAATTGGCCGCCTTACTTCCGCCATTTCCGATCACCCTTTCGCTGTTTTATTACTCGATGAATTCGAAAAAGCTCATCCCGCAGTTCATCAATTATTTTTACAAGTTTTAGATGAAGGGCATTTAACTGACGCGCGTGGACATACTGTTTCATTTAAACACGCCATTATTATCGCGACTAGCAATGCTGGCTCGGAAATGATTCGTGAAGAAGTTAAAGACGGTCATGTTCCAACCGATTTCTCTCGTCGTCTCACAGAGTATATTTTGTCTCAAGCTATTTTCCGTCCCGAACTTCTTAATCGTTTTGATGGCGTGATTACTTTTGTACCGCTAACTCCTGATCATATTCGCGCAGTCGCTCGTTTAATGTTGGCTAAATTAAATCATCGTCTTGATGATAGGCACGGAGTCACTTTAGATGTCACTGATGAATTGCTTGATTTTCTAGTTACTCATGGCTACGATCCTGAATTTGGTGCTCGTCCCATGGATCGTCTCATCCAAAATACTTTAGAATACGCCATCGGTCGCCGCTTATTACAATCTGATCTACGTCCTGGCGACACTTTGCATTTTAGCCTGACTGAACTGCAAGCCTTATTAAATTAATTTATTCTGCCACCGCTTGAATCGGTACCTGCAATACTTGCGTGCCTGACAAAACATAAAGTGAATTTTCATCTGGCGCCAACGCCACATCTCGCACGTTATTCAGACTGTCCAAGAAAATCTGCTGTTTCAGCTGCCCCTTTTTGGAAAAGATAACTACTCGTTTATTTATGCGGTCAAAAATATACAAATAGTTTGAATCTTCTTGCGTCATGATTTTATCTGCTCCTGCCAAGCCTGGTGACACTTCGTCTAAAGTAAAATCTAGTGCTTGCCCTTTAAATAGTTCATGTACCGATCCGTCTTCATGCAAAGTGTAGATGCTGCCATCGATCGTCATGCTTACAATTCCACTGCTTACAAAATTTTGATCCTCAATCCAAGCTACTCCACCGCTGTATCCGCTCAATGTCTTGCTGTAACTAAAAATGTTATTTGCCGTTGCATCATAGACGTATAAGCGATTACTATACGCCGCCATTGCTTGAATATTTGGCTCCGAAGACGGGAAGTTAATGCTCTGGGAGCTAAAATTCCCATCCTTTGTATCCAATGAAGCCATGCCTGGCGCATCAGTTAAATACACGATCGTTTTATCTGCCGATTGAGTAATTGTCTTTTGAATATATCCAATTCCAGGAGTATTCCGACTTACCACATCCGGTTCACCATTCGTGCTCAAGCGGACAATCGTATTATCTTTAGGACTAAAAGTATAAGCTGCGCCATTAATAAACTCTAAGCTAGTTAAAGTCTCGGTCCCTAATATTGACCCAAAATCTCCTATCGTTTTTGTTTCTAAAGACCCGGCATGAGTAATTTTCTGTAATCGATCCTGAATATCTGTAATCTGCTGTGCTAAGGTCTCAACTTCATTCTCATATGCTCCTAAATTCCTTACTTCTGCCAGGCTTGACTCCGCGTCTACCAGTAATTTTGTTGCTTGTTCGCGATTATCATATATCAAGGCCGTTTCTGCTGCGTCGTGTTGGGTTTGAGCTTGGTATAGCAATTCGCTCGCTCGCTGAATTGAAGCATCTTCAGTTTTTTTATCTTTTAATAAAACAATGCTTGTCCCTAAAGCGATTGCTAATAAAATGGCAACAACACCAAAAATTTTGCTTGTCCGTGGCAGGGAATATAATCGCGCCAGCCCTAAAAGAATTAGCCGTATTGGCATTGTTATAACCGCTTTCAAACTCTCTAATAAACTCCGCTTTGGTAAGGTCGTTTCCTGTCTCACTTTTTTCTCTTTATGTCGTATCCTGAGCCATGCCGACTGGAGTTTAGTACCAGAATTACGTGATGCGCTCCCCATGGCGTTGCCGCCACGTCGTAATAACCGACCCATTAAAGGCGCTGCTTTCGTTAGTATCCAATGCCCACTCACCACGATGCCTCGTACTATTAAAATTAAAACTGTCTTACCAATAGATTTTTTAATCTGTAACGGACGTCTTGGCTGCAGTGACGTTTGTACTCCACGCTGGCGTTGTTTATCAGTTACATTTACATTTTGATCCTGACTTACAGTTACCGGCACCGAAGCTTTGTGTCGCGGTAAAATTGAAACTACAACTGTGCTTAAAGGAACATTAGCTCCTTGATCTTGGTACAGTTGACGCATCTTATTGCTAATTTCAGCCGATGACCGTTCTTCCGCAAAACGTAATAAGTCTTGCGGCCGGTAAATATTCATCATTGCCGGCGTGCCTAAATACAACACGTCATAATTACTAATTTTCCCGCTCGCAACCTGACCAAAACTACGCAACGGATGCGTAATCACTTCCTCTGCTAAACTATCAGTCGCTTCTACAACCTGTCCGCTCCTTACAATATAAATACCAGCTAAACCAGCGGCACTCACATGCACCCATTGTCCTGCCACCGCTGCCACCGCTACATGAAAATGCTGCATCCATTCTCGCCAGCCTCGCTCAGCCGTATCATGTAACACTAAATTAGCTTGATGTAGTGCCGATTCAAAACCAGACAACATGTTTCTTTTTGGGTCACGATAATACTCTCTTTGTAACGCTTGCACTACTGTTTCTAATAATTCCGTGCCCGCTCCATCCATATTTTTCGTCTCGCCTACAATATATAAGTGCCCTAAGTCTCGTTCTTCCGGAGCTGGCTCAAAAATGTACGACTCGCAAATAAATTCATCGCGCCCGCCAACTAATAATTCATTCGCGTCGTTAATATACAATTCATTCGGCTCGCTGCCTGTTCTCATGCCCACCAGTATACCATGGCCTTCTCGCTGTTTTTACACCTTAATTTCTTCAGAAAATCAACTTGCTTCTCAGGGCTGGTTCTGCAATACTCGACCTTGAACATATTTAGTGTTTATTTGCCTCATTCATGGAAACCACCAACTTCCCGTTAGAAAAGATTTTCGGCTCTAGAACCCGCGTCAAGGTCATTACTTTGTTTACTACTGGTGTTAAACGCCCTTATTATGTCCGTGAGATTGCCCGTAACGTCAATGAACGCCTCAATGCTGTTCGTCGTGAACTAGAAATTCTCAAAAAAATTGGCATGCTTACTACGCATGAAAATAAACGGCGCAAGTATTACGTTATCAATACAGAATTTCCCTTAGTTGAAGAACTGACCAGTATTATGCAAAAAGCTGGCCCTGGCATTCAAGATTCATTGTTCAAAAATCTTGAGCGCCTTGGTCATATTCAGTATATGTGTGTCTCTGGATTCTTTACTGGCGCGGAAGAGTCTCCCACTGATATTTTGATTATTGGCAACGCTAACGAAGAGCGCCTGGCTAATTTTGTTGGTCGGATTGAGACTCAGTTAAATCGAGAAGTCACATATACGCCTATGACCGAAAACGAATATAAATATCGTTTGAATTTTAATGACCTTTTCCTACGTTCCATTTTCTCTTGCCCTTACAAAGAACTTATTAATAAACTTGACGAACGGCTCGATCCGGCCAAAATATCAATCAAGGAGAAAGCCGAAGTTTACCGGGGTGCATAGCTCAGTGGTAGAGCGCTTCGTTCACATCGAAGAGGCCGTAGGTTCGATACCTACTGTACCCACCATTTCAACGGTACGTGTTATGCTTCATATATGAAAAGCTCTTCCGTTTTTACTTGGTCGCGCATTGGATTTATTGGTTATTTTCTTTTTACTGCCTGGACTTTGTATTTTCATCCGTATACTTCTTCTGCATTAGCCGGGGAGTGGGTTCTGTATTTACTCTTGATTTACATTTTATCCGAACGTATCTATTTTCTTTTTTTGCCCCGCCGAATTGATCTTTCTTTTGCCTTTCCAATCCTGCTGGCTATTTATACGCTTAATCTCTCGACGCTTTTATTAGGCGGCCAAGTAGAACACTACCTTTTAAATCGTGCTGAACACTTCGCTAGTTTCGTCCTGCTTACGTATGTTATTTGGGTGAGCTTTACTCAATATTTCGCCAAAGAACTTTGGAAGCATCATCCTTATTACACGGCCGTCACCGTACTTGCTTTTGCTTCTTTACTTGGTGTCATCAATGAGCTTATCGAGCTATTACTTGATAGTTTGCTTGGTACACACTTAATTGGGCCTAACCTTGATACCTCACTCGATCTCTTTATGAACACACTTGGCTCTATCCTACTCATCGGCACCAATCTCATCCTCAAAGCCGGGGATGATCATACTCAGTCCAGTACTTAACCTCATGCGGCGGTTTTTCATTCCGCTCATTATCGCAGTCTTCTTAGGTGGAATTTTTATCGGTTTTAAATATCAATCAGACATTGCCGTTCTCTTGCCTATTTCTCATCCCAAACCACCTTCACCCCATTCAGATTTAACAACTGTTCCAGCGCCTTTTTCCTTAGACAATACGCCCCATCTTTATTTACCGCGCTCATCTCAATCACTACCGCTCATCTTTAGTAACACTTTTGACGACCAGTATATTCAAACTCAGTTACAACACGGGGCTGTCGTTTTACCTTTTGGTCCTAATTTTGGTGAGCAAGGCAACATAGTCATTACCGCACATAGCACTGGCCCAGCCGCCTTCGGGCCGTACCGCTTTGCTTTTTCTGAGTTAGCTAACTTACAAACTGGCGATCATGTTCTTATTAAAACCATCGCCGCTGATTACACGTATCAGGTTTTTAGCCAACAAATCATTTGGCCGCATGAGCTCGACCAGCTTCCTCGTGATGATCGTCCTACACTTACTTTAGTTACTTGTTGGCCTCTTTGGACTGATTTTAAACGTTTGCTCGTTAACGCTATTTTGACCAAAATCGAATACCACTAGCATCTTCTCGTTCCTTAATGTGCATAAATCGTCCTCATAACCTATTGCTTGGTGGGGGAGTAAGTAGTACTGTGTAGATACGTGGAAAAAAGTGGGGAGAAGTGGGGGTCTCCTGTGGAAAATACACTCTAACCACATGAATCGCCCTTTATACTAATGCTGCTTCACATGAGGCTCTGTCAGACCAGATAAGTTAACTTGCCTGGCCTGACAGGGGGAAAAGGGGACAGCTCTTTTCAAAGTAAAGGTATAAAGCGGTTCGCGAATTTTAGCAGTAGGATTGCGAACTTATGTTTCTTGGGGAGCATACTCATTCAATCGACGCCAAGGGACGGTTACAAATTCCGTCTAAATATAGAGATCAGCTCGAGAATGGCGTTGTTGTGACTCGCGGACTTGATCACTGTCTCGTGATTTATCCTCGGACAGAATGGGAAACAATTGCTCCTAAACTCGCCGCCTTGCCTATTAATCGCAAACAAAATCGTGCCTTTGCGCGTTTAATGTTAGCTGGGGCTTGGGACGTAAGTTTAGATTCGCAAGGACGCATCATGATTCCAGAATATTTGCGCACTTATGCCGGTCTGTCTAAGCATACAGTTGTTGCCGGACTATATAACCGCATTGAGGTTTGGAATGAAGACACTTGGCATGAGTACCGCACTGATACCGAAGCTGAAAGCGATAGTATTGCCGAAAGCATGGCTGAATTAGGCGCTTAAAGATATGATTGACGCCCACATTCCTGTTTTGCTCTCGGAAGTTATAGAGATTTTTGCCCCACAACCCGGTCAGAAACTCTTAGATGCAACCGTCGGTCATGGTGGTCACGCTAGCGCTTACTTAGAACGCACCACTCCTGACGGCCTAGTTGTTGGGCTTGATGCCGATCAGCAGGCTTTAGACTTCGCGGCACGTCGTTTAGAAAGATTTGGTGCTCGTTTTATCGGTTTACATACCAACTTTGCTCATCTAAAGGATTCAGTCTCTGGGGGAGGAATCCTTGGGGAAGAACCTTCATTGTTCCATCACATCTTATTTGATCTTGGTGTCGGCAGTCATCAGCTTGCCGACCAAAACCGCGGTTTCTCTTTTCGTTCTGAAGGGGAACTTAGCATGTTATACGGTGACAATAGTCAGTTACCACTCGCTCAGGTTGATTGCCTGAACCGGCTTGCTCAGCAATTAGGTCGTCTGCCGGATGTCATTGATTTGATTCAGCATCTCAATGAAACTGATCTTGCCACTGTTATCTATGTCTATGGAGAAGAACGATATAGTCGTCGGATCGCTGCTGCCCTCAAAAACCAAGCGCCTAATCTGGTCACAGCAGCAGTCATGGCTGAAATTATTTCCAATGCTGTTCCAGCTGCTTATCGCCATCACAAGATTCATCCCGCGACTCGTACTTTTCAAGCCTTCCGGATTGCCGTTAATCGGGAATTGGAAGTCTTATCCGCTGCTCTGCCTCAGGCTTTGGATTTGCTTGCGCCAGACGGCATTATCGCGGTCATTAGCTTTCACAGCTTAGAAGATCGAATCGTTAAACACTTTTTCCAGCGAGAAACACGTCAATGCATTTGCCCGCCGGAAAAACCAGAATGCGTTTGTGGCCATCAACCCCAAATTAGCATTCTCACGAAAAAACCGGTGTTGCCTTCCGCTAAGGAAATCAACTCCAATCCGCGGGCACGTTCGGCCAAGCTTAGAGCCGCTCGTAAACTCGCTCCGCCTTAGGCTTAGACGGATTAACACAAAAGCCCAACTAACATCAACCTTAAACACCAAAATAAACACATATGGTCAACCGCTTCGAACAACACGTTGTTCCTCGACACAGCCGCTCTTCCTGGGCTATGTCGCGGCACAATACCGCCAGCGTTTTCAATCAGCGAGGTATTGCTACTCAATCAACTATCACTACCGCTCTTGTTATCCTGTCTTTGACGTCCGTCTCGTTACTCGGCTTCTTTTACTTACACCAGGTCTTTAACACCGCCGCTCAGGGATCTGGAATTGAAGCTCTTGAAGAACAACAATTGGAGTTGAACGAAAAAATTCGCGAGCTAGAATTAGAAGGCGCGGAATTACGCTCTATCCAAGTTGTTGAAGACCGCGTTCAAGACTTGAACCTGATCAAGGCCGATGAAGTTTCTTACCTTGCTCCAGTAAATCACCAAGTCGCTCTTAACCAATAAATAAAAATCATTGCCTGTTTCCGCTGGTTTTAATCCGGATCGCCGTATTCGGCTCTTGCGCCTGGGCAGTCTTGTGCTCCTGGTTATTTTAGTTGCGCGTCTGGGCGATTTACAATTATTACGTAATCAATATTTTTTAGATGTTGCTGAGAGTCAGCGTTTACGTGCTTCTGAATTGTCCCCTCATCGCGGAGCTATTTATATGACTGAGTCTAATCAATCTGAGACAGATGATGTCTTTCCTGTTGCCAGTAATGAACGCGCTTGGGTAGCTTATGCTGTCCCCCGAGAAATGGACGAACCTTTTCGGGTGGCGGAGCAACTCGCCCCTCAGCTTTTTGCTTTCCAACAGCGCCAACAACAAACCACTCAAGATATTATTACTGAAACCGGTCAGCTTATTCAATCCAGTACTGAAGATACTTCACCCACACCGTCTTCCTCACCAAGCACAACTCTTTCCGAGACTGACCAATTAGCTGTTGTGCAGCAAGAACTAAGCGATAAATTCAATCAGCCAACTGATCCTTATGAGCCGCTGCTTAAACCTTACGAAACTTTAGACGATGAGTTTTATGCGTATCTAAAAGATGCTAATTTACCCGGGATCCATATTGAAGAGGAAGAAATTAGAGTTTATCCCGAGCAAACCTTAGCCGCTCATGTTTTAGGTTATGTTGGTTATGAAGATAGCGGGCGCACTGGTAGCTACGGTATTGAAGGCTATTGGGAAAAACAACTTGCTGGTGATCTTGGCTTTTTGTCTGCGGAAAGAGACAACTCTGGTCAGTTCATTGGTGTTTCTGACCGAGAATTTACTCCTGCACGCAACGGCGATGATATTGTCTTAACAGTTGATCGAGTCGTTCAATCCATTATTGAAGAAGAGCTTAAAGCTGGAGTTGAAAAATATGGTGCTGAGCGGGGGAGTGTCATCGCCATGAATCCGCAAACTGGCGCAGTTTTAGGCATGGCAACTTACCCCACTTATGATCCGAATTATTACTACTCTATCAACGATGCTCGCGTTCAATCCAATCCTGTGGTCTCTGATATTTTTGAACCCGGATCCATTTTGAAACCAGTAGTAATGGGCGCAGCCATTGAAGAAGGATTGGTTACTCCCGATACCACGATGGTTGATAACGGTCCAGTTAAAGTGGCTGATCGTGTCATTAATACTTTTGACGGTCAGCATCTTGGGCGCATTACCATGACACAAATTCTTGAGAATTCAAATAACGTTGGCATGGTTTGGGTTGGACAGCAATTAGGCGCTGAAAAAATGTATGACTTTTTCCGCCGTTTTGGTATCGGAGAAAAAACCGGTATTACTTTAGAAGGTGAAACAAATACCACCTTATCTTCTCCTGATGAATGGAATGTTACGACTGTGGCCACTTCAAGTTTTGGCCAGGGTATTGCTTTAACACCCTTACAAGCCCTGAATGCAATCAATGTTTTTGCTAATGGCGGTACGCTTATGCAGCCATACATTGTCAAAGAATTACGTCACCAAGACGGTACTATTGAAACTACCACCCCCACCGCAGTCCGACGGGTAGTCTCGTCGGATACTGCCGAAAAAATCTCAGCTATGATGGTTAGTGTTATTGAAAACGGTGTCGCTAAATTAGCCCGCGTTCCTGGTTACTATTTAGCTGGTAAAACTGGTACTGCCCAGGTACCAGATGAAAGGGGACAGTATGCAGAAGACCAAAAAATTATTTCTTTCGTTGGTTACGGCCCTGTCGATCAACCCCGCATTTCCTTGCTAATTAAACTGGATAATCCGGCTGGCTTATCTTTTGCTTCCGGTACTGCTGCACCTATGTATCGCAATATCATGCAGCGCTTACTACAGTATTATCAAATTCCACCGTCATACGCGGAATAAAATGTTACAATAAAAACATGCCTACCTTCACTGAGCGCTTACTCTGGTTTCGCGCTCTTGATTATTTACGCACCTATCATCCGTTCCTAATCGCAGTTGCCGGTAGCGTTAACAATGCTGTCACTAAAGACTTAATTACTCGCGCCTTATCGCACGATTTTTCCGTTTTCACCCCACCACAGCCATATTCTAATCCGCGTAATGTCGCTCTTAGTATTGTTGGTCAAAACTCAGCTTCTCATTACAACTTAATCAAATTGCTTTCTTTCAGTTTCATTCGAGAATTACGCGAGCATGAACCCACCGCTTTAGTTTTGGAATTGGGAGTTAATAAACCTGGCGAAATGGATTGGATGGCGCAAAAACTGCCGGTTAATTTAGCAGTCATAACTAATATCGGCACTGTTCATACTGATATTTTTGGCAGCCAAGCCTTGTTAGCCCATGAAATGTCGTCTTTAGTCGCAGCTTTGCCTGCTTCCGGTCTTGCTATTTTAAACGTTGACGATCCACTCGTTGCAGACATGGCTCAGCATACCCAGGCTCGTGTTGTTACTTTCGGCCAGTCAGACGCTGCTCATGTTCGTCTCATGCGGTTTAATCGTCTGGAGTCTTTTGGGTTTGCCGGTGAAATCAAAGTCGGATCCAAAACTTACGAATTACACCTGCCGCATATCATTGCTCATCATCAGCTTACCTCTGTTCTGGCTGCTATTGCTGTTGCCGAAGCGCAGCACTTAAATTTATCTGTCATAATTAAGCGCTTGCAAAATTACCGTCCGTCTGCCGGTCATCATAATCTCGTCGCTGGCCCTAACGGATCACGCCTGCTGGACGCTTCTTTTGACGCTTCTCCAGAAAGTATGTTAGCTGACCTCGATACTTTGCGCACCTTACCTGCTCGTCGTCGGATTGCTGTGTTAGCTGGTATTCCTGGAATTGACTATAAATCAGTGGCTCTGCATCAACGTTTCGGTCAAGCAGTCGCTGAAACTGATGCCATGTTCATCGGCATTGGCGCGGAAATGAAAGACGCTCAAGCCGCTGCTTTGCGCCTTGGCGCCGACACCCATCATTTTGCAACTGCTCTTGATGCCGGTAAATGGATGTCTGGATTACTATGCTCCGGAGACTTAGTTCTAATTACTGGTTCGCAATCTTATCGCCTTAATCAATTAATTTCTCGGCTTACTCGCCCAGTAGACAAAAACGCCTAAAACAGGTACAAAATACACACCAGATCACATATGGCCCTATCGTCTAACGGCTAGGACGTAGCGTTCTCAGCGCTAAAACCGGGGTTCGATTCCCCGTAGGGCTACTATCGTAAAATCAAAGCCGCAATTCTTTCGTTTTTATATTGAGTTACGGAATGTGATTGTTAGACATTGCCATAAGTGCTATGCTCTCTTGTTATGCAAATACCCTCACAAGAATTTCATTGGCAATCAATACCACTTTACATTCTGTTAATTGTTGGCTTCTTTTGGTTCACCGGACGAATTAAGGCACTCATGTTATGGATTGCTGCTCTCGAAGCAGAGAAAGAAATGCAAAATCCGGCATACCATACAACAGGCAGTAGTGATACCTGGGATGCCCAACGAATCATGCATTGGACCGTATGGAGAGATACAATTATTGCCCAACACAGCTCAAGGGGTGTTGTTATTGGACTCACTGTCACTGCACTAGCCGCTTTTATTGGGTTAGCGGGGAAAGAGGGATTAACGTTTGGTGAATTTCTTATTCTAGCCGCTGCCTCTTCGTCCATTTTATTTCAAACAGTTTTGTCGCTTTGGGAGTCACGTAATGAGCGAGAAGTTGCCTTTACATACACACGGGACCCGAGTGGCAAAAATAAGGATAGGGTAACAAAAAGTTTATTTGATAATATGCTCCGCCAAGCAATACAGCTTTTTACCCTCCTATCGCTTCTTTTGGTTATACTTTTAATTACCCAGAGAGCCTACCGAGCAGTAAATGATAATTTAGAACAAAATACCTCACCAAGTAACACGCAAATTGAAACACAAGCGAGCGCCACTGGTAATTCATAACAAGCACGGTACTTGTTTAAATATGGACCATATTATTGCCTTTAAACATGGGGCAACTCAGAAGCCCATTATTAAAATTGTTGATACTTCAAAGCAAGTTGTGCTTGCGTTTATACCTTTT
Source organism: uncultured Candidatus Saccharibacteria bacterium (assembly GCA_964610055.1). Classification (GTDB taxonomy): domain Bacteria; phylum Patescibacteriota; class Andersenbacteria; order UBA10190; family UBA10190; genus CAZSUC01. Next base: position 386,632 of record CAZSUC010000001.1, read on the forward strand.
AAAGGAGAGCATATAACGCTTCATCCCCAAGCAGACGGCCAGATTTTAAGAACCCATAGTTCAGAACAGAAACTACCCTCTGTTTGGGATGCTGAAAGAGTGCAAATTGCTAAACAACTTGGTTATAAAAACCCCGAAAAGCACGCCACGTATTTTATCCATGACACTCTTAAAATATTTTCCAACATGTCAGGCTACTATTTGGGTGGCAGAACGGTTGATTTCTCTCAAGTACCAATTGCAAAAAAGAAGTACAAAACCTTAAAGAAAACTATTATTGATATGCCGGTAAGCGACTGTATACTTCATATGTATCTCTCAACATCAAATAATCCACGCTCCAGCGCATTTCCTAATGTTCAAACCTCAATTGGAACAATCATTTTTGAATTTGATACAAGCCCATTATCAAATGTGACTAGTTAGTGTCCACAATAGACCTTCCCGACACCAGCGCGATTGTTCAGGTGGCACTTCATCCTGTAGTGCACGGTACTCGTTTCGCCAGAGCTGCATCAACTTAGCTATCCGGCTGAATGGGATTAATAATCGCCAATGCACCAAGTCCGCACTGACGTAGCGGTGCCGGGTGAAAACAAGACGGTACTTCTTTATACGAAGCACCTTTCCGCACAGATAAGCAAAAAAGCCCACATCCAATCATAATATTATCGTTTAAGTTCTCAATTTTGAATAAAAAAATCCCCGCAGAGGACTCATTAAGTGAATCATGCGGGAAGTTAAGATTATCCTCTATTTTTTTAATCATATTTGTCAAATAATATAAAAATAAATAACATCAGTGGTAAAATAAAACAACTTAATAATCAAAACTCAGTTCCAAATATGAAAATCCAAGTTTTCGGTTCAGGCTGCCATTCCTGCCAAAAATTATATGAGCTCGTCCAGCAAGTCATAGCTCATGAAAATATCGCAGCCGAAGTTGAATATATAACTGATATTCATCAATTACTTGAACTCGGTTTCGTTCAAGCTCCCGCTCTAGCTATTGATGGTCGCCCCGTTCTTGCCGGCTTTGTGCCCAACGAAAAACAGCTAAAGGAGATTATTACTCAAAGTTAAAGTATGGATATTTTCTGTCCTCTTCAATTGTTAGTTAATTGGCTGACTTATGATATTTTGTCTCTTGCGCCAAACTCTCTTTTAGGCGATGCCGTCAATTTTTTTATCTTTGATACCATTAAGATCTTGCTCTTAATGGTCATCATAATTTTCTCAGTCTCCATTCTCAGAACTTTTATTCCTCCGGAAAAAATCAGATCATTTCTGTCAGGTAAAAAATCATTTTCCGGCAATTTAATCGCAGCATTGTTTGGCATAATTACTCCATTCTGCACTTGTAGCGCTATTCCTCTTTTCTTAGGCTTCATTGAAGCCGGAGTACCTTTGGGTGCGACATTTTCTTTTCTCATATCATCACCAATGATAAATGAAGTTGCCCTAGTTCTATTATTAGGTTCATTTGGTTTGAAAGTGGGCCTAATTTACGTTTTAAGCGGACTTATTATTGCAATTTTATCCGGGTTTCTTATTGATAAAATGAACATAGAAGGTTTATTAAATCAATCAGTATTACACCATACCTCCGCGCAACGTTTCACTGACATTAAGCAAACTTGGCCGCAACGTATAAATTATGCTTTAACATACACCCTAGATATTATTAAAAAAGTCTGGATTTATATTTTAATCGGTATTGGCATTGGCGCCTGGATACACGGTTATGTTCCTGATGATCTATTAACAAATTGGGCTGGAAACAATAACTGGTATGCTGTTCCGCTTGCTATCATTATCGGGGTACCTCTTTATTCTAATGCTGCAGGAGTAATCCCGCTCGTTAGTGCTTTAACTGAAAAAGGTGTCGCTATGGGTACCGTCTTGGCATTTATGATGGCCATAACTGGATTATCTTTGCCAGAATTCATGATTTTAAAACGTGTGATGCGAACTAAATTACTGCTTATTTTTGGCAGTATTGTTACTGCCGGTATTATCTTTACTGGTTATCTTTTTAACGCCGTACTTTAGAAGAGCATAAAAACACCCCGGAGCAATTATGCTCCGGGGCTTGTCACTTGCGCTTGCACTCGCGCCGCAAGGCTTCAGCGACCTCAAAACGTGAACTCACACCCAGTTTATCCAAGATGCTATGCACATGGTTCTTTACCGTGTGAATTGACAGGTTTAATTCGCTTGCAATCTTAGCGTTAGACCATCCTTTGGACAAATAACTAGCAATCCTCCTCTCTTGGTTGGTTAAACAGCGTCCTTTAGTTATAATGTCCAAAATTGCTGCCGGCACTAAGCCTATTTTCTCTCCAGCAAAGATGCGTAGTAAAAGTGCCTGAAAATCTTGTAATCCGTTACTATCTGACACAATCCCAGCAATCCTTCCTGATCCCATCATGTGGGCTAATTGCAATGTCATTGATGTCTCTCCGAACATGATGATTACAAACAGACTGCCCTTACGACCCCGGCCCCGCTCAATATCAACGATGTCCTGCCAATAGTTGCTTATCGTCTCGTTGTCCATAACAACAAAGTCAGGTTTTTTCAAACGCAGCGCATCTAGCAGCCAGTCCTGATCTGGGGGGCTGCGGTTCAAACGTAAACACACCGGTTCAACCGCATCCATTTGAGAAATTGCCTCCAACAAAACCTCTTCCCGTAGGAATTGTTGCATCACTACCGCTACTCGGTAGATTCTTGGGGTGATCATGACTTCCTCCTTGTCATGAGAGAAAAGAACTGCCTCCAACGCTGCTACATCGTACCCCAAAAATTCTTAGCTGTCTCCCAGTATTTTGAGTTACCCCTAATTTCTTTTTCCCAGTACCAAAATTCCACTCCCCACCAATATGCTGCCGGCAACTGGGTTCTTTGCGCAAAACTATGGATTTCTTTCAATCTTTCTACTGATAAATTTTGTGCCCGTTCTTCGTCCGTAATTTCTGTAAACGATACTTGAGCCCATGGTTCACCCTGTAGTTCTGCTATCACCACTTCTTTGTCGCGTAATATTTCAACTATCCGTGCTTTGGCTCGATACAGCCAGGCGGGGAATAAGTAATCATAATGAAACAGCTTGCCAGTTCGTTGCGAGTATACTGTCCGGTACATTGTTGTTCCTATTACGTCACCATACTGCGAAACATCCCACCACCAATTCAATTCACCTGAATCTGTAACCATAATCGGCTTTGTACTTAATGATCGGACTAAAGCTAATTCTTGTTCGTAAAAATTACGATCAAACGGGGGGCAATTTCCAAAATCAAGCATTGGCTCATTTTCTACCTGCCAAGTTATCACGGCCGGATGATTTTCATAGCGCCGCACCACCTCTTCAATACTGCGAAGCACTTGTGCTTGTTGCTCGGCTTCACTTAATTCCGCGGCCCATTCCGGCACATGACATTCCGGCCAACGCGGTACTTTACGTCCCACAACCATGACAATCTCAGCCTCTCGTTCCTCTGCTTCATCTAACAACCAATCCCATGCCGTAAAATTATACTGATCCTTACTTGGTTCTAACTCGTCCCAATAAACTGGCAAGCGCATATGCTTTACTCCTAAATCATCTAAAATCGCTATATATGTTTCCTGCCAATCTAAACCAATTCCGCGTGCGTGTGGCCAAGAAAACGTTACTCCTTGAATTTGTGCTTGGGTATTCCAAAATTTTGGCCACGCCAACAAAATTATCCCGATGATGACAACTCCTAAAAAAATTAATATTCCTACACTTACGATCTTCCTAAGCATAGACTAACATCGCCATTCCTAAACTAATCACAATAATCCCGCTCATTTTTTGCACGAGCGACACTCGCGATAATTCTTCCTGGTATATCTTTGGCCATCGCAGCGACGCTATTGCCGCTAGTACCAATAATGCTAAATATTGCACCCCTTGTAATGCGTTGACTATTGATACGCTCCCTAAACGAATCGCATAACTTTGCAACATAAAGGCTCCTGCTGCCAATCCTTTATTGCCTATAAAGCCTATTCCAGCCCCAATATTCTGTCTTCGATTTATGCGTTTTTCTTTCTTCTTCGGCTGTCTTGTTTTTAACCAAGAACCAATTAAAGCCAATGCCAACACTGATTCGCATACGCGTCCATACATAAATGCTAATAGGAAGGTAGGGGAGTTATCGTATAAAAATTTTACCGCCGTAAAATACGCCGCAAACAATAATCCACTTGTTATAATCAAAACCAAATCGCGACTACTAATTCGTTGTCTGTGCTGCCAAGAAAATGATAATAAAATTCCTCCTACAATTACCGCAATGCTACCCCAATAACTTAAAGCACTTAACCGTTCGCCTAAGAACAATGCTGCCAAAACCAATGTCCATATTGGCACTGCTGCTCCCACTAACGGCACTACTCGCGAAGACTCCTTCTGCTGCAACACCATATAAAATGTCCACAAAGCAGCCAAATGAAATAGTCCAGATAAACTAGACCACAATATAATAAATCCAGAAGGCCAGGCTTTTACCCAGGGCAGCAAAACTATTGCTACTCCTGCAGACAAGCCAGAGAAAAACGCATACCGAGCCGGACTGCCCATTACTGATTGGCTTTTCAGTAAACCTTTATCCGCCACAAACACTGCCGCATTAGCGGTATGTGCCATCACTGCTGACCACAGCCAAATCATGTTCTTATTATATCTAACCAAACACCCCCGACCAAATTGGTGGGGGTGTTTGTTAATCCGATATCAGATTAAATTTATGACCGTTGTTGCATGAAGCAGTCTCGGCAATATACTGGCTTACCTTCCGTAGGTTGGAAGGGCACGCGTGCCACTCCGCCGCATTTGGCGCAAGTAGTTTCAAACATTTGCCGATCGCCACCACCACCGCGATTATCGCGTTGTGGACGATGCTTAGCAAAACAATCCCGACAGTAAATCGGGCGTCCTTGAGTAGGCTGAAAAGGAACTTGTGTTTCCTTTCCGCACTCAGAACAAACCGCGTCAAACGTCGGACGGTCGTCTCGATTATAACTCACTGATAATTCACCACCTTTCGACAAAGTTACCAACGAGGCCTACTTTGCCGCAGGCTGCTATGGCTCACGTGCAAAACTATCCTCTAACCACATCATTGAATATATCTAGAAAAAAGTCAAGGCCAAACCTATTTTGCCAAATGCCATTGAGATTATAGGCCTTGCTCGGTAAGATTAAACAACTAATCCTTCTTTACATATTTATGTCATTTTCGTTACCAGATTTGCCCTATGCTTATGATGCTTTAGAGCCTCATTTAGACGCACGCACTTTAGAAATTCATCACACCAAGCATCACCAAAAGTATACCGATAAACTGAATGAAGCCGTGACTGCGTATCCTGATTTATCTTCACGGACTATTGAAGATATCCTAACCCATTTAGATGCCATTCCGGATGAAATTCGTGCCGCCGTCCGTAATCATGGCGGTGGTTACGCTAACCATAATTTTTTCTGGAAAATTATGGCACCAGCTAGCGGGGGAGAGCCAACTGGCGCCTTAGCTGATGCTCTAACCGCCACTTTTGGTTCTTTTACTGATTTTCAAACGAAGTTTAACGACGTTGCTGCTGGTCAATTTGGTAGCGGTTGGGGATGGTTAGTTATGGATTCTGATCGCAATCTCAAAATTATGAGTACATCTAATCAAGATTCTCCTTTGTCTAGTGGTCTAACGCCTTTATTAGCAGTTGATGTTTGGGAGCATTCTTATTATTTGCACTACCAAAATCGTCGTCCTGATTACATAACGGCTTGGTGGAATGTTGTCAATTGGGAAGCCGTAAGTCAGATCTTTACCGCCTAATATTTGCTCGCCCGCCCGCAACCAAGTACTCTAAAGGGGTACTTAAGTTGCGTTATGGAAATTCGCCCCCAAATCAAACAATTAAAATCCGCTCCTGAAGAAACCCCGACCGTTGCTGGCGGGGAACCAATCACCGTCTCGCCGGCCACAAAACGCATTGCTTTTGCGTATGAGCGTTTTCGTAATACTTTAGAGCCAGAAGAAGCCGATATCTTACGCCGCCAAGCTATTGTTAGGATCTTGGTTCGTCGGTTAGGAGAAAATCGTCCTCCGCGAGTTTCTGCTGAACAGATCTTGCAAGAGCTTATCCGCGCGAATTACATTCCTCCTGTTACTACCGTATCGATTCCGCCTGTCGCTCGGTATCTCGAAAAAATTCAATATTTACGTCAGCATCTTGATCCCGAGTTAACTGCTTGGTTCCTTAACATTGCTGCTGTTTCTATCGACCGTTTATTCTACCCCTGGACTCGTCAAGAAGGCTTAATTACTCTCATGTATCAGGATGTTTTTGGCCGGACTGAATGGATGGATGATCTGGTTGCACCAAAAGATCGTCCGACTCAAACTTATATTGCTTGTCATCGCGCTTTATTCGAAGCGGATGATTATGAGATTACTTACCACTACTTTGTTCATTATTTCCCTGAATGGACAGCTCCTGACGCTAAACCCGAACAACTTAATCGTATTGTTCAAGATTTACCTGGTTTTTATGCTCGTCTTACCGAATCAATTAACCACTCTGGCCGCGATCGCCTTACTCGATTATTGCGTCCCGCTTCTGTGCCTTATCGTATTATTGGCGATTTACTTAAAACTCAGTCAGAAGATCAACTTGCTCGTCCGGAAGATCTAACTGCTGCGACTCAAGAAGCTGTCACTAAGCGAGCTCAAAAATTACGCAGCAGTATGGGGAAGAGAGCCTGGCATAGCATTCTCTTCTTGTTTTGTACTAAAACTGTTCTTGCTTTTTTGCTCGAAGTTCCATATGAGCTATTAGCCGTCAGCGCGATTCATTGGTTAGCCTTAGCCATCAATATTGCTTTTCATCCTTTACTTTTGCTCTTTTTAACCGTTTCTGTCCGTTTGCCTGGCCATGACAACACCAGTCGCATTGCCGAACAACTACAAAAGATTATTAGCGGCACTGGCGAATTACCAACTATTATCATTCGTAAGCCGCGAAGTTACGGAGCCGCAACCTGGACTGTTTTTGCTCTTTTTTATGTCATTCTTTTCTTGCTCATTTTCTGGGGAATCTTCAGTCTTCTTGGGCTCTTGCATTTCTCGCTCATGGCCATGTTTATGTTTGTCATGTTCTTAGGCTTAGTTAGTTTCTTGGCAATGCGTATTCGTCGTTCGGTTAATCAAATTCGCCTGATCCCTGCTCGCGAAGGCGCTTTAGGAGCGTTTGTTACTTTCCTTAGTTTGCCAATTTTAGAATTCGGTCGTTGGCTTGCTCAAAACATCCAACAATTAAACGTTTTTCTTTTCTTCATGGATCATATTTTAGAAGCTCCCTTTAAAATTCTGATTGATATTATTGAAGAGTGGTTTGATTTTGTTCGTGACCGTCAGGAAGAAATCGCTTAACAAAAACATGCTATACTGTTCTCATGACGTTCGCTGACCTCCTTTTTTTAATTCTCGGAATCGGGTTTGGAGGCGCTGTTATTCTGCTCTTTACTCGTCGCTCGTCTAATGGATCGCATGATAATCAAAATTTAGTTGATTTTGAGCGTCACCTGTCCGAACGCTTTGATCGCGTTACTTCTCAAATCGATGCTCGTCTTCGTGAGAATGTTCGTGCTATGGATTCTTCCAAATCCTTTTTAGCTGATCGTGTTAACCATACCGAGCGAGCTGTTCGCGAAGTGACTGCTAACTTATCCCGCCTTCAACAAGCAACTAGTGCCCTGAAAGACAGCACTGATGAAATTAGTAGTTTTCAAAACCTGCTTAAAAATCCCAAAATTCGTGGCGGCTTTGGCGAAGTCCTCTTAAATAATCTTTTAGGCGATGTTTTGCCACGTGATCGCTACGAAATCCAGTATCCTTTGGGCAGCAACAATGAAATTTGTGACGCAATTATTAAGCTGCAAGACGGTTACATTGTCGCTATCGACGCTAAATTTCCTCTGGCTAATTACGAAGCTTACTCGGCCGAACCTGATCCTGATCGCAAACGTACTATCCGTACTCAATTAATTCGCGACGTTAAAAAGCACGTTACTGATATCAGTCGCAAATACATTTCTCCACGTGATCATACTTTAGATTACGCTTTCATGTATGTTCCTATGGAAGGTGTCTATTACGAAACCATGGTACAACAAGGCCAAGAAAGTGGGGGATTATGGGACTATTGCATGCAAGCCCGCGTTGTTCCGGTTTCGCCCAATAGTATCCTAGCTTATTTGCACACTATTTTAGTTGGACTTCGCGGTATGAAAATTCAAGAACAAGCTAAAGATATTTTGGAGCACTTAGGCCAATTGCATCAAGATTTTGTCAATTTTAGTGATGATTTTTCTGTTATCGGGAAACACTTAACCAATGCTCGTAATAAATACGATGAATCTACCCGACGTTTAGACAAAATCACTAATCGTTTGGATCAAATTGGCACTAACGTCACTCCAGCCGAGCTCGACGAATAAATGTGCATAAATCGGATCTCCCGTTATTGTACGTCTTTTGTTATTATATATACGTTCGGGCAAACATTTCACACACTAATTTATATTTATGGCCTATAGCGATTTGACCAAGCGGCAAAGTGAAACTCTGAATTACATTCGAGAGTTTCTTTCTCAACATAATTACGCACCTAGTTATCGTGATATTATGCGCGGCACTAAAATTAATTCTCCAGCGACCGCCTATGCTCATGTTCAAGCCTTACGCGATAAAGGCTACCTTAAATTAACTGATGGCCAAATGCGTTCAGTTGAACTTACGGAAAAATCCAATGTCTTTACTCGTGGAGTCGAGCTGCCTTTAGTCGGCTCTATCGCTGCTGGTCAGCCGATTGAAGCAATTGAAAACCGTGAATCAATTGCCGTCCCGCTCGAATTGTTACCAAATTTAAATTGTTACGTTTTACAGGTCAAAGGTGAATCCATGATCGAAGACGGAATTTTAGACGGAGATTATGTGATTGTTGAACGTTCTTTTTATCCCGAAAATGGCGATGTCGTTGTTGCTCTGCTCGATAATGAAAATGCTACTCTCAAACGATTCTATCGAGAGAAAACACGTATCCGGTTACAGCCAGCTAATAAAAAAATGAAACCTATTTACACTCGCAATCCGATGATTCAAGGTGTTGTCCGCGGAGTTTTGCGCCGATACTAAATTGATTTGGCAGTTCATCCAAAACTGCCATACTCTAAAATCATGCGCTTAGTCATTGACACCAACGTCTTAATTAACGCTTACGACGATGATTTTAGTTCCTCGGCTAAATTGCTTAATGCGATAGCAAAAGGGGATATTACTGCTTTGCTTACCTCGGCTACTAAACTGGAATATCAAAATATATTACAGCGGCTAATTCCAGATCAAACTTATCAAGACCGTGTTAATCATATCATTTCCCATATGCATTCCGTGACCCCGGAACATGTTTCGGTTACTATCGATGATCACGAAGATCTAAAATTTATCGCCGCCGCTGTTGGCGGCCAAGCTGATGCTTTAGTTACTAACGATCGTCATTTGTTAGATATTGGGGAAATCAACCAGATTCCTATTATTACTCCTCATGAAGCCTGGATACGCTTTGATGAAAATTCTGGCTCATCTAGTGAATGGAATCAGTGGATGCAAGGGTTAGGTTTATAACCTGGTATAATATTCGTAGCTATGTCTGCTCGCTTTTTCTCCCTCCTTTTTCTTTGTCTTCTTTTTAGTTGTTTCACTCATTATCCTGTTCTCGCCGCGACTTCTGACGATATTGCCGCTAAAAAAGCTGAAATTGAAGCACTAACTGCCAAAATCACCGAACTTAAAACTAAACATTCTGAGACTGCAGAAGAAGCTGAGCTGATCGCGAGCCAAGTCAAGCGGCTCGAAGCTTCTATCGCTAAAACTAAATTAGAATTAAATCAAACAAAAGCCGATGTTATTGCTGTTCAGGAAGAAAAATCCGATAACGAATCTACTATCGCTGATTTAGAAACTCAGCTAGAAAATAAGCGCGCTCAACTCAAACAACTAATTCGCACCCTTTATTCCAAAGAACAATCATCTATTATCACTATTTTTCTTAATACTGACAGTTTCAGTGACGTCTTAGCTGAGCGCGCCGCTATCCAACAGTTACAAGATCAAAGTATTGCTTTAGTTCAAGAATTACGTGCTCAAGCCGAAGAACTTGATCAGCGCCAAGATGAATTATCTCAGCAAGAAGATGATCTGTCTCAGCTTCAACGAATGCAAGCTGCTCAGCAGGCCGAACTTAAGCAACAAGAAGCTGAAAGCCGCGCATTTCTCCAGTCAAAAAAAGAAGAGCAATTACAATACGAACAAAAAATTGCAGAAGCAGAAGCAGCTCGCCAAGAAATTGAAGCCGACGTTTTTTCCTTACAGGGAGCTGGTGCGGTTAAAGTTAAACTGACTGAAGCCACCGATATTGCTAAATACGCCTCTCAGTTGACTGGCGTACGTCCTGCCTTATTACTTGCCGTCTTAAAAGTTGAATCTAATTTAGGTAAAAATATTGGTTCAGGCCAGTATCCTGATGATATGCAGCCCGCTAGTCGCGAGCCTTTTCTGCGTATTACTGCCAAACTTGGTCTTGATCCGTACACTGCCCCAATTTCCGCTCGACCGCGCAGTGGTGTTGGTTGGGGTGGGGCGATGGGACCAGCGCAAATTATGCCGCAAACATGGGAGGGGATTGCTGATCGGTTAGCGCAACTCTTAGGTAAAACTATAGCTGACCCCTATGAGCTAACTGATGCCTTTGTTGCGACCGCTATTTTTCTAGCTGATCGCGGTGCTGCTGACCCTGCTCTTGAATATGAAGCCGTTAATCGTTATTTAGCTGGGCCGAACTGGCAAAAATTCACTTGGTATGGAGATCGAGTTATGGCTGTTGCCAAAGAATATGAAAACATCTAGCCGCTTACAATTATCCTTATGGATTTTTTTACTTGTTTTTAGTTTCGTCTTAAACGGTTTGCTTTGGTTTGGGGCTCATCAATATTTTACGCCTGACAGTACAACTACGGTTTTGCATTATAACGCCGATTTTGGGATTGACTTTATTGGTGACAGCTCCAATATTAATGTTCTGCCCCAAATTGGGGTCATTCTTTGCCTCTTTAATCTATTAGTTGGTCTAGCTATTTTTCGAGTCGAGCCTCGTTCTGCCTGGGTTCTTTGGTTTACGAGCCCATTCTTACAAATTGGCTTAGCTATTTCCTTATATGTAATTTGGCGTATTAATAACTAAACTATGTCTCGTACTATTGCTCTCGAAATCCCTGTTTCTCATTGGCGTCAACGTATATATGAAATTTTACCCGGAGCGCTTTCTTGGGGCACTCTAATCGGTTTAACAGTCTTGTCATTCGTTTTGCCCTTTTGGATTTCCATTTTTGTTATTTTATATGACCTCTATATTTTGACTCGCATTGTCTATATGTCGGTTCACTTATTTTATGCATATCGACGCTTGCGTCGCGAACAATCAGTTGATTGGCTTGCTCGTTGTCAAGCTGTTTCTGGTGACATTGATGATTATTTATCTCGTTTAGATCAAAATATTCAAACTAATTGTGAATTACTCGGATCACGTCACCAAAAAGTTAAAGAGTTACGAACTCATCGAGAACAAGTTCAAGGGATCAAATCTAGCCACTTAACCGTTCTCTCCTGGGATCAGGTTCATCACATTATCATTTACCCCACATACAATGAATCCTTAACCGTTCTTCGGCATTCTTTGCATGCTTTATTGGATTGTTCTTTCCCGCACGAACATTTACATGTTGTTGTTGGGTTTGAAGAGCGGTTAGGGCCAGAAGCTCACACTAAAGCTACTGCTTTAACCCATGAATTTAGTCAGCATTTTGGTACTTTTCTGACTACTTTTCATCCTGACGGTTTGCCCGGTGAAACACGCGTGAAAAGCGCCAATGCCTCTTGGGCAGTTAAAGCTATGGAAAAAGAACTTTTACGGCAAGGCATTCCAATTGAACATATTTTAGTTAGTAATTTTGATAGCGATACTGTTGTTGGTCCGCAATATTTTGCCTACTTAACCTATGCTTTTATTACACATCCTGATCGTTATCACGTTAGCTACCAGCCATTACCTTTATATAATAACAACATTTGGGATGCGCCTAGCTTTTCTCGCATTACAGCCGCTGGATCTACTTTTTGGCAAATGATCGAGGCTACGCGTCCTGAACGTTTAGTTACATTTTCTAGCCACAGCATGTCGCTCAAGGCTTTGCGAGAAGTTGGTTATTGGCAAACAAATATTGTTTCAGAAGATTCACGTATCTTTTGGCAATGTCTCTTGCATTACGATGGTCATTACCGAACTCACCCTCTTTTTACTACGGTTTCTATGGACGCCGCTCTGGCTGATAATTGGTGGCAAACACTCAAAAATCAGTATAAACAGAAACGTCGTTGGGCGTGGGGAATTGAAAACTTTCCTTACTTAGCCGAAGGTTTCCGTAATAACCCGCGCATCTCTTTTCGCACTAAATTTACTTACATTTATCGAACTTTAGAAGGGCACCATTCCTGGGTAACTGCTCCTATCATTTTAGCCGGACTAGGTTGGTTGCCAGTTATTTTTGGCGGCCCAGAATTTCAAACCACTGTTCTTTCGTATAATTTGCCATATATTACGCGTGCCATTATGTCGATCGCCATGGGCGGACTTGTTGTGACCATGGCTTTAAGTTTAGTTCTATTACCTCCTCGGCCAGCTAACTCTAGTCGTTGGCGTTATTCCGGCATGATTCTGCAATGGATTTTAGCTCCTTTCATTGCCACTATTTTGTCTTCCTTTCCTGCTCTTGATTCCGAAACACGTCTCATGTTAGGTCGCGACTATCAATTTAATGTTATGGTGAAGTCTCGTCGCAAGCATTAATTTTATTAACATGTCGCTTGATTTTTCTCTGCTCACGCCATCATCTCTCCTAAATTTTTTAATTGCTTTTCTACTAACTTTTGCAGTCATTGCTTGGCTTCTAAAGCGTCAACATCCAATTTTACGTTCCGTTCCTGGTGTCACTAATGTCTACTACGCCGGAGCTATTCTTGTCGGCGTTATTGTATCCTTGTCATATTTTGTTATTGCCGATCCCTCCCTAATCATTGGTTTGCTTGCCGCTTCCTTCTTTATTCTTTTCATTGGTATTCGCGACGAAAACACCCCTCTTTCTCCTGGACAGCAGCTTACTTGGCAAATCGTTATTGCTCTCTTAGCTGTTAGTTGGGGATGGGTTATTCAATATGTCAGTCATCCTAGCGGTTCCGGAATAATTTTTCTTAATCAGTTGTCATGGGGACCGTTCATTTGGCCGGGAACTATTATTACTGTGATTTGGCTACTACTACTCATGAATGCCATGAATTGGCTCGACGGATCCGACGGCTTAGCTGCTGGAGTTGGTACAATTGCTTTTTTAGCTCTTGGCGCTGTTGCGCTTTTGCCTTCTATTTATGACACTCGTACTCTAACTTTGGCTTTAATTGGAGCCGGTGCTTTTTCTGGATTCTTAATTTGGAATTTTCCGCGAGCACGAGTTTATTTAGGCACTACCGGTAGCTGGTTTCTTGGTCTTTATTTAGGATTGGTTGCCCTTTTAAGCGGGGGAAAAATAGTTACAACTTTATTAGTCTTAGCTTGGCCTGTATTTGATCTTATGTTTGTTGCTCTAGAACGCTTTTTAAAACATCAGCCGCCGTGGCAAGGGGATACCACAACTCACCTGCATCATCGTTTACTTAACCATGGTTTTAGTCCGCGCACTCTTGCGCTTGGTGCTATTAGTGCCACTATTTTATTTAGTGCGCTTGCACTCATCCTTCAAACTAAATTCAAACTCTTGGCACTAGTTATCATGGCCGGTATGATGGCTATAATCGGATTTCGCATCTTTCTTCCTCGTCATGACTAATCGTCATATCCTTATCTTGTCTGTTGGTGGCGCGCTAATTATGTGCGCTGTGATCTGGGCTGGTTGGAGTATGCGTAATTTAGATTGTCGCGATTTTGATGAAGCAACTGTCATGATCAACAACCATTCATATAACATGGCTTTAGCTGACACTGATACTGAACGGGCCCAAGGTTTACAAGCTTGTCATACTATTCCCGATGATAGCGGCATGCTCTTTATTCTATCCGAACGTGAAATACCTGGTTTCTGGATGAAAAGCATGGTTATTCCGCTTGATATCATTTGGATTCGGGATGGTAAAGTTGTTGGTTTAGAAAATAATGTTCCGCCCCTAACTAATCAAACCGACAATCCTCTGATTTACTCTCCTGATGTTCCGATTGATGCGGTTATTGAGGTTCCGGCTAATCAAGCGGCGAAATTTGGATTAACCCTTGGTGCTTCGGTGCAATACTAACATGTAGTATAATAATCACATGACTCAGCGGAAACAAAAACAAAAATCACAATTTAATCTTGATAATCCAATTATTAAATACGGCGGGAGCGTTATTATCGCTCTTCTAGTTATTTTAGCTGCTCTCGTTATTTTCCCCACTCAAAATCGAATGCTGCGCACTCAAGTTGTTTCCAATCCGTCCTCAGCCGCGACTGCTTGTACTAATCAAACCGGTTATATCAACTACTCTGATGTTGTCGGCAGTGCTTTCGCCACTGGTTTTAATCATAGAGTACGTGCCAGACAGTTGGCTCGGCTGGACGCTATCAATAAAATGACGGCTATCTTTCAAACTAACCTCTCTTTAATTGTTACTAATGCCGATGATGATGTTTCCGCATGTAGTAATGGTTGCTTAATGGTAGGCACATCTGTTTCTTGTACGCTGGTTACACCCTCTGCGAGTAGTTGTGATTACACAACCACTCCGATTACGGGCGGATCTAGTGTAACTGCTAGTTGTCCGACACGTGTTAAATGTGTTCGTACGTGTGAAGCCAGTCCTAGCTCATCACCAAGCCCTGCTGCTAGTAACACAGCCATGCCTTCCAGCACTTCTATTCCTACGCTCAGCACTCCGCTGCCTATAATGTATACGCCTAGCGCAAGCTAATCATTGATTCAAGTTTATGAAAGTCGCCTTTATCGGTGCCGGTGAAATTGGACAAGCTATCGCGCATGTTATTTCTTCTGCGCCTACAGTCGAACTTGTCATGTGGGATAAAGAACCAGGCAAAGTCCCTAATCAACCTGATTTAAATCACATCGCTGCCACTTCCGAAATTATTTTTATGTGTATTCCGTCTTGGGCCATGCGATCCGGCTTAACTGGATTACGTGATGCTGGCCTCAACTCTGATATTGCTTTAATTTCTGTTGCCAAAGGAATTGAAAAGGATACCAATCAAACTATGGATCAAATTATTGATGATATTTTGCCGCATAATCAATTCGGACTTTTAGGTGGTCCCTTGTTGGCTGAAGAAATCGTCGCTGATCAATCAGGCATGGGAGTTTTAGCTACTCACTCTCAATCTTTATCTGACGCTGCTCACACTCTCTTTAGTAACTCCCGTGTTAAATTAGAGGATTCAGTCGATGTACATGGTGTCGCTGTTGCCGGCGTCTTGAAAAACGTTTATGCTCTCGGATTAGGTATCGTTGCTGGCCTTAACTTAGGACATAATTTCCAAGGTTGGTACATTCGGGAAGCTTTACGCGAAATGCGTCAGGGAATCATGGCGTTAGGTGGACAAGGCGAGACCGCTTATGGTGCCGCTGGTGCCGGAGATTTAATTGCTACTGGATTTAGTACCGATTCATCTAATTATCAGGTTGGTAAAATCCTCGCTGAGCAGGGGAGTGTGGTTAAGGAAAGTGAAGGCTATGCCTCTTTGCCACAAGTTTTACGTTTGCTTGGCGACACGGCTAATAGCCAGATTCTCATGCAAGCTATTAAACAAATTGTCATTGATCATCTGCCCGCCGCTGAAGTCTATGGCCGCCTCCCCTAAAGCCGATCTGGTTTTAGTTATAGATGTGGGTACTACCGGGGCCAAAGCCTTATTATTTAATACTAATGAACAAGTTCTCGGTCGCGCTTATCAACGTTTAGAAACTAATTATCCCGAGCCTGGATTCGCCGAACAGAATGCACAGAATATTATTGGTGCCGTGCACCAAGTTATTCAAACTGTTGTCCAATCAAATAAAATTTCTCCTCAACGTATCTGTTCCTGTGCAATTACTAATCAAAGAGAAAGCATCGTTGCTTGGCGACGCGACACTCGTAATCCCTTGCACCCAGCTATCTTGTGGGAAGATACCCGCTCCGCACGTCTTTGCGCTTCTTGGCAAAGCGCTTTTGGCTCTCAAGTTACCGCTAAAACCGGCTTGCCCATTGAGCCTTATTTTTCCGCGCCTAAAATCCACTGGTTACTCGATAACGTGCCTGATGTTCAAAAAGCTTACCAAGAACGTCAACTATGCGTTGGGACTATGGATTCTTGGTTACTGTATAACTTAACTCAAGAATCAATTCACGCGACTGATTACACTAACGCTTCTCGTACATTAATATTTGATATCACTACGAAACAATGGGACACTACTTTACTAAATCATTTTCAAATTCCGCCCGATATTTTGCCGCAAGTTTTTCCTTCTCGCTTTACTTATGGCACCTTAGTTTCTGACATCTTAGGCGTTAGTATTCCTATCACAGCAGTTTGCGGGGATCAGCAGGCCAGTTTATATGCTGCTGGCGGGTCAATCGGCACAACTAAAGTTACTTATGGTACCGGTACTTTTATTATGCAGCTTCTCGGACCAGATTTTACCCTCCATGCTCCTTTCTACACTACTCTTACACCCGGTTCTAACGGAACTTTATACGCTTTTGAAGCCAAAGCCGCTCGTGGTGGCAAAGAAGCCGATTTAGTTCTCGATGATCCTGCTAAATTAGAAAACTTTTTAACTGATCTAGTCCGAGAGGTTGCCGGAATCTTAGCGCAACTCCCACATCAACCTACTGAAGTCGTGATTGATGGTGGCGTCATTCGTGATGGTATTATTCCGCGCTTGCAGCCCGAAATCTCTGGTATTCCTATCCATGAGCATGATATTTTTGATGGCACCGCCCTAGGTATGTTCCGTTTAAGCCAGGCCCTTGACGAATAACGCGCCATCGTACATGATAAGAGCCTAAGTCAATTCTATGTCACACGCAGTCATTCTTACCGGCGGAAAGCAATACCTCGTTTCAGATGGGGAGCATGTTCGCGTCGATAAAATTAAAGCCAAAACCGGCGAAAAAGTCACTTTAGACCAAATTTTACTGGTTTCGACTGGCAAAACTGTCAAAGTTGGACAGCCCACAGTTTCCGGCGCCACTGTTTCCGCTACCGTTGTTAAAAATGGAAAAACTGATAAAGTTTATGGCGCTAAAGTCAAAGGCAAGAAGCGTTACAAAAAATATTTTGGCCATCGCCAAGACTATACTGAATTAGAAATTACTGGCATCAAAGCCTAGACTTCTCGTCTCCCGGTAAAAGCTGCCGACAGGGTTGTCGCATCGGCAAATTCAATATCGCCTCCAGTGGGCAAACCTCGCGCCAAGCGCGTAATTTTTATTTCCGAACGCTCTATTTTACCGCGAATATATCTGGTCGTTGCATCACTTTCCATCTTATGGTCGAGCGCAATTATCACTTCCTTAATCTCGCCGTTATTAATTCGCGTAATTAGTTCATTTAATGTTAAATCGTCCGGGCCAATGCCCTCTAAGGGTGACAATACTCCTCCTAAAACATGGTATTGCCCGTTATAACTCCCAGTTCGTTCAAATGCCTCCACGTCCAGTGCGTCTTCTACTACGCACAATAAGCTTTGGTCACGCATCTGACTCGCACAAATTGCACACTGATCGTTCTCAGCCAAATTAAAACACGTGTTACATATTTTTACTTGGGCATGTAAACTCGTTAACGTTTCTGCTAAGCGTCCCACCACACCAGCCGGCTGTCTTAATAAATGCAAAGCCAACCGTTCCGCCGTTTTTGGTCCAATTCCCGGTAAACGAGTTAATTCCTGGGTTAAATCTCGAACTGCTTGCGGTAACATAATCTAGGCAGCTGGCATTTCTTCATACCTGGTTTCAAGTTCGGCGTACGCGACAAACCGATTATGAAACTGCATTGGTAGTTCTCCTGTCGGACCATTTCGATGTTTCTCAATCAACAAGGACACATCAATAGTTTCGGGACGGTCCTGAAGCTCATCCTCAGTGAATGGGGGACGATGAATAAACATAACTAAGTCAGCGTCTTGCTCAATACTGCCTGATTCTCTTAAATCTGATAATTTTGGTCGTTGATCCGTCCGCATTTCTACTGCTCGAGACAACTGTGATAATGCTAACACGGGCACATTTAACTCAATCGCCAAGCGCTTTAATCCACGCGAAATATCTGATACTTCTTGTACCCGATTATCTTTATATTTACTTGATTCCATTAATTGTAAGTAATCTATAATCAAAAGTCCTAACCCGTGCTCTGCTTGTAAGCGTCGTGCCATCGTGCGCATCCCCATGACACTGTTCGAGGCGTGATCATCAATATATATCGGTGCATTTGATAGTTCTCCCATTGCTTGGCCTAAGCGCGCAAAATCATCATATTCTCCGCCAGTCTCTAAATTACCTGTACGTAATCGCCATAAATCTACTCTGGCATGCGACGCTAACAAACGATCAACTAACTGTTCTTTAGACATTTCTAAACTAAAAAATCCCACTGGCACTCCACTTAAGGCCGCATTTCTCGCAAAATCTAATGCTAACGCAGTTTTTCCAACCGATGGCCGCGCCGCTAAAATAATTAAATCTGACTTTTGCCAACCGGCTAATTTTGCATCTAAGCCAGCAAAGCCAGTCGGTACACCGCGTAATTCATGATCGCCTCGATGTAATTTATCAATGCGTGTAAAGGCGTCCTCTAACGCATCGGAAATTTTTGTAAAAGCATGCTGCTTATGGTCTTGGGAAACGCTAAATAGCGTTTGTTCTGCTCTGTCCAAGACTGTTTCTACGTCTTCCTCTTCATCAAAACCTAATTCAGAAATATCGGAAGCCGCCGAAATCAAGCGTCGTAATGTTGCCGCTTTGGCTACAATCTGGGCGTAATGCAAGACATTTCCAGCCGTTGGCACAACCGTCGCAATATGTGCCACCGCGCTTTCTCCTCCCACTACCTCTAATTCCTGACGTTCTTTAAGGCGATGCGTTACTGATAAAATATCAATTGGGTCGCCTTTTTGGTATAGATCTAACATGCACTGAAATAACAATCCGTAAGTCTGACGATAAAAATCAGATGGCGTAACTAAATCAGCAACTTTAATGATTGCATCTTTGTCAATTAGTAAGCTACCCAACACCGATTCCTCAGCTTCATAATCGTGTGGCGGTACTCTCACTCCTGTATCGTGCGTTTTTTTTCCTTTAGCCATTGGTATACGACGCTTCTAATCTCGTTTACCTAGCATACTAGCGCCGGCATATAATTGCACGTGGATAAGTGGATAAGCGGTGGAAAAACCAGTGGAAAACTTATTACTTAATTGGTCGTACGCGTGATCCTGTGTTTGTATCTTCAACTGTATATCCTAATTCTTCCATCTTAATGCGTAATTCATCTGCTCGTTCCCATTTTTTCTCTCGTCTCGCTGTTTCCCGCTCAGCCTGTAATTTTACTACTTCTAATGGCACTTCTTCTTGGCTTAACTCTGTTCGCAATGGTTCCTGTATCCCCAAAACTCGATCCATCATTAATAAAGTTGCTGCTTCATTGCCTGTTAATTTATTTTCTTCCAACTTTTTATTCACTTCTTTTATAAATCCCCAAAACACAGCCAAAGCTGCCGGCGTATTCAGATCATCGGCTAGAGCCGCTTGAAAATCATCTTTTACTTTTTGATCAATTGCACCAGTTTCATTTTGTCCATCTAATCTCCGCCATACCTGTTTAATTGTTTCTAACTGTTCTTGGGCTTGTTTCATTAAATCCCAATCAAATTCCATCGGAGTGCGATAATGGCTGCCCAAAATCAATAATCTTAACGCTAAAGGGGAGTACCCTTGCTCGCGTACAGTATCCAAATTTATCGTCGCACCAGAACTCTTGGCCATCTTCTCTCCGCCCATACGTAAATGCGCATTATGCATCCATACCCGGACAAATTTTTGTCCGGTTGCGCCTTCTGCTTGAGCAATCTCATTTTCATGATGGGGGAACTTGTTATCAATCCCGCCGGTATGAATATCAATCTCTGTATCCAGATATTCCATGCTCATCGCTGAACATTCAATATGCCAACCCGGATACCCCACCCCCCAAGGCGAATCCCATTTCTGTGTGGCTTGTTTATCAAAAATCCATAAAGCAAAATCAGCCGGATGTCTTTTTTCTGCGCGCACGCTAATACGTTTACCTGCTTCTAACTGCGCTACACTATTCCCTGATAATTTCCCATAATCCGGAAAAGTTGTGACGTCAAAATAAATTCCAGTTTCAGTCTGATAAGCCTTACCTCGATCCAAAAGCTGTTGGATGAGTTCTTGCATGGCCTGAATGTGATTAGTCGCGCGCGGATATTTGTGTGCCGGCTGAATATTCAATGCTTGCAAGTCATTTTCAAAGTTTTTAATTTCACGATCTGCAATTTCAAGTGGGCTTTTCTGCTCTAAGCGCGCCTCTTTAGCTAATTTGTCTTCTCCTTCGTCTAACTCATCTTCCGTCAAATGTCCGACATCGGTAATATTCATAATTTCTCGAACTTCATATCCCCACAGTTCTAATGTTCGCCTTAAAACGTCAGCAAACACATAGCGGCGCATATTCCCGATATGCTGTCGTTTATATACAGTCGGTCCGCAATGATACACTCTCGCCTTGCCCGGCTCTTTCGGTTCAAACGGCTCTAATGCTTTTGAATATGAGTTGTAGAAAACTAATGACGGCATATAAAACTATGTTATCCTTCACTATACTGTTTGTTCTCTAAAAAACCCAGAGCTAGAAGGTAATCAACCATGGTTGTCTCAAAATGCGTTCAGTGTCGGCTTGGTGTTGATTTAGATGGGGTTATTATCCGGTCCAATCTACCTCAGTTTAAACAATGGATCAATGATCACGACAAAAATCCCACTAGTTATGAAAACTTCGGTCAATTGCCCGAAGAGACAGCATCTGATTTGTATTGTCAGTTCTTATCTTCTCCTGCTGCGCCTCCTATGCAAATCATGCCCGGCGCTCTTGAGGCCTTACGTGCTTTGAGCCAATTTGCCAGCTTCTACCTCATCACTGCTCGCGGCCTTGTTTCTCGCGCACTGACACTTAACGCGCTTCAGCCGCTGATTCCAACCGACGTTCGATTTACTGACATGATCTTCGGCTGCGCTCGGCAAAAAGATGCGGCTATGTCTGCCTACGGCATTCGTCTTTTAGTGGATGATAGTCCGCCTGAGCTTAAACGAGTCGTTGGAGCTCGCCAAGATAACTACGGTATTGGCATGTTCAATCCTGACATCCTCGCTTGGCCTCAGCATGAACGCATCATTCTGCCCTCAACCATTCGGAGGTTTTACTCTCCGTCTAATCCTCGCGCTCAAGACGCTCTATACCGCGCAACATGGATTGAAATTGTAGAGACTATCACTAATCTCTACGCCCAAGGCGCGTTGTCTATCGCCGCCTAACCTTGTTCTCTTACCGCCGCCTCATCAGCGGCTTTTTTATAAAACTCTTTTACCGCGGAACCGCCACATAATTAACAGCAAAACCGCTACTAAAATTGCTAACAATCCCCAGAACACCCATAACCCCGCTTCGGTCGTATTAGAATTTGCTGGATTAACAGCTGAGAGCAAAACTAAGCCCGGTAAACCTACGGCTGAGTAATACGTTAATAAACGCAGTAATTCATTTTCTTTATGCTGTAATAAACTGCCATTCGTTTCCGATAATTCATCCACACTTTCATATAATCCTTCCAAGACCTCCCATAGTTTTTGCACTTGCCGATGTAATCTTTGCCAGCGTGCTGTCACGTTTTCACTTAAATTTAATTCCGCAGGCACAGCCGCAAACAAAGATCGTTGTGGCCGGATAATTTTACGAAAATCCAATACGTCTCGTTTTAAAATCGCACTTTCTTCCACCATCTTGCGCTCATTGCCATGAAAAACCGCGTCTTCCGCAATATCAATGTGCTTTGCCAAACGGTTTAACTTATGAAACGCACTCGCATACATTTGTGACACTATATATAAACCCAAAGCTAAAGCTCCCTCGCTAAAATACTCTTCTCGTTTTTCTGGCACTTCCTCGTATTCAGTCCAAATCTTTTCTAAAACAGGAATTTGTTCAAAGTGAACCGTTTGTAACCAATCTTTTCCTACAATTAAATATAAAGGGACTCCGCGTGTTAAACGTGCCTGCCGATCAAAAACCGGCACTTGGACTAACACCAAAGTATAATTAGGGCGCGGCATTACTTCTGGACGCTGATGATTTTGCACGACAAATTCCGCATCCGCCGGATCCAATCCTGTTTCACGGACTAACTCTGCCAATTCATCCGCCGTCGGCTCGCCAACGTCTTTCCAGCTAACTCCATTTTGTGCCTCTAGCTTTCGTGCCATATACTAACTAAGTATACATGAAAAACATCCTATGCAGCTAAGATCCTTCATTCTTCCTTTACTTATTGTTTTGCCAATGCTGCAATTATCCGGTTGCACTTCTACCAGTGTCTCGCGCCCGCCATCAGGCGGCACTTATATTTCTCGTAGTGCTGGTGCGTATTTTGATCAATCCGTGCAGTTAACCGATGATTCCGGCTATACCTCTCGTTATACTTTTAAAGGCATCCATCGGCCTGAATATGATCTTAACCGCATTTATTTAGCGGCTGATACTGATGGCATTGTCTATTCTGTCAACGATGGGGAATTGTGGTCACAAATTTCAACCGGTCTTTATCGTACTTTGAGCGTTGTGAGTCTTTCTTCCGATATTATGGTTATTGCTGGTTTGGATGAAGATGGCCAAGGTTATGTGCGTCGTACCAGTGATGCCGGCCAAAGTTGGGAAACAGTCTTAACCATTCCGCGTCCAGAAAGCAGCGGATTTAATTTTCTTAAACAAAACACTAATCCTCAGTCCGTAATTATTGCCTTATCAGCCGATCCTTTTCATGATGATCGTGTCTACGCTGGTACTAGTCTCGGTAATATCTTAATTGGCGAACAATATGGGAAAACTTGGACAACTGCCCACACGCTTAATGGCACTATTTACTCGTCTTCTAATTTTTATATCCGTTCCGTTATTCCATCCCCACATACTCTCGGAGAAGTGCTGATCTTAACATCAGATAATTTACTTTATCGCATCAGCAATTCTCAACAAACTCAAATCAAGGTTTCATTGGACACCAATGCTCTGAAAAATTCTCTTTCTAAGAGCTTATCCATTCGCTCCGTTAAATTTATTACTGGTTATCCTGACGCCATTTTCATTGGTCTGTCTGACGGCGCAGCTGTCTCCAATGATCGCGGTGTGACTTGGGAACGTTTGCCTTTACCGGCTGACACCTCCAAGCCGTTTGACAGCGCTATCGTTGAAGCCAGCCCCACGAACCCATCTCGTCTTTTAGTTGCCTTAGATGATGTTATTTATCGTTCCGAAGATGGCGGTACTAATTGGTATTCAACCTCTTTAAATCTCTCTTCTCGTAGTGTTGTTTTTCTCTCTATTAACCCCTCAAATCCGAGTCACGTTATCGCTGTCACCAGTCCCAACAGTTAGCCAATTTGACACATTTAATCATCCGGTTAGGATTAAATTAGCACTCAAAGCCATAGAGTGCTAAAATATATTTACGCTATGACTGACCGTCAATCTCTTATTTTAGAAGCCCTTATTAACGAATATATTCGCACCGCTAAACCTGTGGGCAGCGCGGCAGTTTTAGCTAAATTAGAAATTGATTTAAGCCCCGCCACCGTTCGTAATGAAATGCAAGCCTTAGAAGAAAGTGGCTATCTGTTTCAGCCGCATGCTTCTGCTGGCCGCATTCCGACTGACAAAGGTTACCGTTATCATATCGATCGTCTGCGGCGCGTGGCTTTTAATGATTCACAAAAAGAACGCCTTGAAGAAGAGCTTATCCGTCTCATGGGGGAGTACCGCGAGCTAACTCGTAGCGCGTCCTGTTTACTTGCGCGTATGTCGCGCCTCGTTACTATGTGCAGTGCACTTTCATCGGGTGAAACCACTGAAACTGGCTTATCTCAACTTTTGCAGCAGCCGGACGCTGACATGCTTGAAACTGTGCGTGAAGTAAGTCGCTTGCTTGATGATCCCGCGGCCGTTACCGAAAAACTATCCGACATCACTGACGATGAAACTGTTGTTTATGTTGGTCGCGAAAATCCTTATTACCCGGCTGAACATACCAGCTTAATTGTTCGCAGTATCGACACTCCGCAATATGGTCGCTTAGTTTTTATGATCGCCGGCCCCAAGCGTATGTCATATCGTCGACATGTTAATTTATTAGACGCAATTAGCGATATCCTTCATCACAATCAAGACCTATGATTCATTCTCGTGAACTTAATTCACCTCAAAATCAGCACGCTGAAGAATACTTACAAGGTTGGCAAAGAGCCCGCGCTGAACTTGATAATTTTCGCAAACAAATTGCGGATCAAAACTCAGTCGCCGGCAATCGACATCTTGTTAACATCGTAACTACTTTTTTACCAATCGCTGATAATTTCCGCGCTATTACCGAGCATTTACCACCTGATCTCGCTGATAATGCCTGGGCGCAGGGAGTTACGCATGTTTGTCGACAATTTCAAGACACTCTACAAAGCCTCGGTCTCACTGAAATTAACCAAATTAATGTTCCTTTCGATCCTAACATTCATGAAGCGGTTGCTTCCGATCAAGCTGATACTGATCATTCTCACACAATCAGCGCCATTATTCGTCCTGGTTACCGGCTAGGTGAAACAATAATTCGTCCGGCCCAGGTACAAGTTAAGTAATTTAACCTATATAATTAAACTAACTTTTATGAGCACAATTATTGGAATTGACTTAGGCACTACTAATTCAGCCGTCGCTGCCATGCAAGGCGGTCAACCAACCATTTTAGAAAACTCTGAAGGCAATCGCACGACTCCGTCTGTTGTTGCTTCTAAGCAAGGGGAGCGCCTCGTTGGTGTTCTAGCCAAACGTCAAGCTGTTGTTAACCCCGGCAATACAATCTATTCCTCTAAGCGTTTAATTGGTCGTCGTTTTCAAGACCCCGAAGTTCAGCGTGACAAAGAACTATTACCTTATGAAATCAAAGAGGGCGCTAATGGGGGAGTAGAAATTAAGTTTGGCGATTCTTGGGTTCGGCCCGCCGAAATCTCCGCCATGATTTTACAAAAATTAAAAGCTGATGCCGAAGCTAAGCTCGGCACGACTATCACTGATGCTGTTATTACCGTACCCGCTTATTTCGACGACGCTCAGCGCAAAGCTACCAAAGATGCTGGTCGAATCGCCGGTTTAAATGTGTGCCGCATTATTAACGAACCAACTGCCGCTGCCTTAGCATATGGCCTCGACAAAAAATCCGAAGAAAAAATAGTTGTTTTTGATTTAGGTGGTGGAACCTTTGATGTTTCCATTCTCGAAGTCGCAGCTGATACAATCGAAGTTCGCGGTACTCATGGTGACACTCACTTAGGTGGCGATGATTTTGACCAACGCATCATTGACTGGATTGTTTCAGAATTTAAAGCCCAAGAGGGGATTGACCTCAGCAAAGACAATGTCGCTTTGCAGCGCTTGAAAGAAGCGGCCGAAAAAGCCAAGCATGAATTAAGCGCAGCCACTACCACTGAAATCAATCAGCCCTTCATTACTACCGATGCCAATGGGCCTAAACACTTAGTTATGACCATGAGTCGCGCTAAGCTCGAAGAGCTCGTAAGTGAGTTAATTGATCGCGCCATTCAAGTTACCAAAGACGCTTTAGCTGAAGCTAAGTTAACTACTGCCGACATCAATGAAGTAGTTATGGTTGGTGGCCAAACGCGCATGCCGAAAGTGGTTGCCGACGTTAAACAATTATTTGGTAAAGACCCTCATCAAGGTATTAATCCTGACGAAGTTGTTGCTCTTGGTGCGGCCATTCAAGGTGGTATTTTAGGCGGCGATGTCAAAGACGTCCTGCTGCTTGATGTTACTCCGCTCACCTTAGGCTTGGAAACTTTGGGCGGTGTGCGTACGCCATTGATTCCAAAAAACACGACCATTCCTACTAAAAAATCTCAAGTTTTCTCAACCGCTGCCGATAACCAACCACAAGTTGAAATCCATATCCTACAAGGCGAACGGGAAATGGCCGCTGATAACAAAACCCTCGGTCGTTTTGTCTTAGACGGTATTCCTCCTGCTCCTCGTGGTGTTCCACAAATTGAAGTGACTTTTGACATTGATGCTAACGGTATCCTCAATGTTTCCGCTAAAGACAAAGCCACTAATCGCGAACAAAGCGTTAAAATTGAAAGCAGTTCTGACCTGACAGAAGCTGAAATTCAGCGTATGCAGCAAGAAGCCGAAGCTCATGCCGCTGAAGACAAGCAGCGCAAAGATGCGATCGAAACCAAAAACCAGGCCGAACAACTCATCTACACCACCGAAAAAACTCTGAAAGATTTAGGTGACAAAGTTGACGACACAACCAAACAAGATATCACCGCTAAAATTGAAGAGTTGAAAAAAGCCAAGGATACCGATGACATTAACGCTATCAAACAAGCTTCTGATGCTTTATCAACTAAAATTCAAGAAATCGGTCAAAAAATGTACCAGCAAAATCAATCCCAGACGCCAGAACAACCAGCAGCCCCTGATGAAGGCGAAGTAGTCCAAGGGGAAGCTAAAGACAAAGAATAATTATGTCCTTACCGCGGCCGCAAATTAAAGAAATTGGATTAGCACTAGCAAGTTTGCTTTTAAGCCTCATCCTCTTTCTTAGCGTTGCGGCCGCGGCTGCAGCCGGATTCACGCATACTGTTATTCTAACTATCGTTGGTCTTATCGCTTTCAGTTGGCTCGCGTTAATAGCAGTTTATCTAGCCTTTGCTCCCACGCGTTGGCTCGCATATCTCATTATTTTCTTCAGCGCTTTCTTACTCGCACTAATTGGACGCTTTCATATTAGTGCTATTATTGGCGCTCTGATCTTAATTGGCACCCTCGTTCCTGCTCGTCGCGCTTTCCAACTTGATCTGCATAATCATGTTAAATATCAAACCTCCCAGGCTTTCGGATCCGGTGTTCATATCTTGCTTTTAGGTCTCATTATGTCAATTTCCGGTTTAATCTTGCCGCAAGTCTCAAGTCTAATCGCTCAAAAGGGGATTAGTATCAATGCCGCTACCGTTTCCTGGATTATCAAACCTGTCTCATCGTATTTTGCTAACGACTTACCTGGCTTAGCTGACGGCGGTACAGTTGACGACTATTTAGATCAGCAATTTGCCAGCCAACTTCCAGCCGGTCAAACACTCTCTTCCGCACAGCGCCAGTTAGCCTATCAAGAAATTAGTCAGCGATTCGGCGACCAACCCATTACCGGCACTGAAACCTTAGCCGATATTGTCGCTTATCGTTTAAATAGCTGGCTCAAAAACCTCACCCAAGCCAATTCCATTACGATCGCTTTTAGCTTAATCGTCCTCGTTTTACTAACTATCCGCGCAATTTTACCAGTCGTTGCTTGGTTAGTTCTTGCTTTAATCACTTTCTTGATTTTTCTCAGTCGCCGTGTTGGTTTACTGCAGCTCACTGAAGTTCCAACCCCGGCTCAAAAGCTGGAAATCCGTTAAACATCTTCCAAACGTATGGCCAAAGATTATTACGAAATTTTAGGCGTTGATCGTTCTGCCTCGCCGGAAGCAATAAAAAAGGCGTACCGACGTCTTGCTCATCAACATCATCCCGATAAAGCTGGCGGTAACGAAGCTAAATTTAAAGAAATCAATGAAGCTTATCAGGTTCTTGGAGACACTTCTAAGCGTTCCCAATACGATCAATTTGGTGCCAATTTTGAACAAGGTGGCGCCAATGGTTTTGGCGGCTTTGATTTTTCCGGCGCTGGCTTTGGCGGCATCAACGATATTTTTGAACAATTCTTCCGTGGTGGCGCCACTAATCGGACTCAACAACGCAGTGTTCGTCGCGGTGATGATATTGGCATTGATGTCACCATCTCGTTTGCTGAATCCGCTCGTGATATCACCAAAGAAGTGAATCTTCGCATGTATCAAGCTTGCTCTCATTGTCATGGCAACGGTGCTGAACCAGGTACAAAAATTGAAACATGTCGGACTTGTCAGGGGACTGGTACTGTTACCACTACTCGTCAAACTATGTTTGGCTCTTTTGCTCAGAGCAGCGTCTGCCCCGACTGTCATGGCGATGGCAAGAAAGCCGTTACTGTCTGTCATAAATGCCATGGAGAAGGCCGTGAACTTACTAATCGTAAGTTAGATATCAAAATACCAGCCGGCATTGCCAACCAGCAAACAATCGAGATTTCCGGCAAAGGTGAAATCCCACCTCGCGGCGGTTTGCCTGGTAACCTTTACGTTAATGTTCACGTTGTGCCTCACCCTCGTTTACGTCGTGACGGACGTAACGTCCGCCTCGCTGAATCTATCAGCTTTACCGCCGCCGCTCTTGGTACTTCGCTCAGTGTTCCTACTTTAACTGGCGAGGAAAAGATTGATATTCCCGCTGGCACTCAGCCTGGAACCGAGATTCGTTTAAATGGTCTCGGATTTCCAGCCATTCACAGCACCACTAAAGGCGATCAAATTGTCACCATCCAAGTTGAAATTCCGCGTAAGCTAACTCGTCATCAAAAAGAATTACTGCAAGAATTTGAGAAATCTCCCACTAAAAAACACCGGCTTTTCTAAGCCGGTGTTTTAGTTTACCTCAGACAGTCTTACTTTACCTCGTTATAAAACTTATACACTTTCAAAACATCGCCTTCCATCTTTCCCACAATTCGTACTTTTTGCGCATCTGCACTTAAAGTATCATGCTCCATTTCGCCACCGCTGCGAGCATAAAAGGGAGTGTTATCTCGATACGACACCGTCACATCCTTACCAACATATCGTTCTGCTTTAAACGTCGAACTGGAAACACTAAGCTTCATCAGCATGTGGTCTTGGTCGTAATCAATTAAATTGCCCTGCATATCAAACGACCGGTCATTCACGACTAACCACGCCACGCTTAAACGATCACCCTTTTTGGTGCCCTTCATTACAATCTCATCACCGACCTGCGCTGATTTCGTAAACGTCACTTTATTCTTCTTGCTATTCTGCCATTTATAAAAAACGGCACCATGAACATCATAGTCCAGCTCCTTTCCGGCTAAATCACCTTCACCGGCAGCAGATGTATATGTAGCGTACATACGCACTGTGTTTGCGGGATGGCTGACTTCAGTTACAATCCCGCGCACCAAAAAGACGTAATTATCTGAAGACGCCTGACTTTGATGCCCCCAAGTTAATAAGCCGGCTACCAGCGCCAGTGCCCCAGCTCCGACCGCCCAGCTAAATATTCTTCCTTTCCACATATTGTGTTTATCTTAAATATTGAAAAAAATAGACAAATAAAGTATAACACATTCACACTCGTATCAATAGTCTCAAGCGTCCATAGCTCAATTGGCAGAGCAGTGGCCTTTTAAGCCAACGGTTGGGGGTTCGATTCCCTCTGGGCGCACCATCTTTGAGGTAGATTTATAAGTTCCATTTCAAATAAGCCTCAATTAACTCAATATGTTTCTGATCTTTTGGCTTATTTCTCAACTTTTTCCAAGCCAATACAGTCTCTAATTTTACAAAAGGCAAGCCGTCAATATTTTCAGCCTCATCAATCAAATCTTGCGGATGCCATGTTCCGGGTGCCCAAGTGTTAAATATCTCTATATCATCACCAATATGTATAACCGGATCGCCGCTAGCAGTGTGGTCCAGTTGGCCAAGCGTCAGTGATTTTTGCCATCCACCATCATTAACAATTAAATCAACGTCATCAAGTTTGTCAGTGATGTTATGTGCAAATAGCGGAGCGCTACCAAAAATAGCGTAAGTATCTGGTTGTAAGTTAAGCCGCAAAACCTTCTGAAAAAGTGGATGAGAGAGCGGATCGTTCATACCTAATTAGTACCATGCATGCCTTACTCATGCCTAGATTTTCTAAAAATCGGCAACCTTTGCCTATATTTCACGTTACATAGCTATTGACAAATTAGCCCCCATATGATAGGATGCACAGTTAACATCAAAAACAAACACCGCACCCTTCAGTCAGATATTTGCAATATATAAGAGAGAAACTAAAACTTTGAACATAGCGGTTAGCAGATGTGTCTCTTTTATATAAATTGCACTTCTCCTAACCGCTGTTTTTATTCCAAGAATCCAGAAGTTGGACGATGAACTTCACCTTTCATCTTCTGGTGACTTCAAGCAAGTTACCACTAAGAACGTTGACAATAAAATTACCAAGGGGTTTAGAGGAAGTCGCTCGGGGTTAAAAACCGGGGCGCACAAGATTCTTTAAACACGGTCCTTGAAGATCTGAAAGAAATTTCAGATAGGGAAGTGGAGCCTTACTTGAAGCCTCCATCTTCCGTTTTTGTGCCCTAGCCGGCCCTCACACTTAGCGTGGTCGTACGCTACGGCACAATAACGGGAGAAAAAAAATTCATTGGTTGAGGAGCGACGCCCCCAAAGGCTACCGCAGCTGCGAGAAGCGGTTGAGGCAGCCTTGTGACCGAGTGGTACGCGTCGTACCGTAAAACGGTCACAAGTTCTCATTCGGCGGACTCGATGTTCTCGCATCCAGTCCGCCGCTTCTCCTAACCCGGAATACATACATATTCTTGGTTAAGAGAAGGGGATATGTGTCCAATACCTTCCGCCATGTTGGCGAAATAGTGGACACGCATGGCACAACCCAAAGGAGAAAGCCATGAAACGTGTTTTTATAGAGACGGTTCCACCGCTGGTTTCCAAGGACGACCAGGGTCGCATGACCCTGGTCGATCCAGAGCTCCCAGAGCACTGGATCGTCAGGCAGTTTATAGGAAAGCCATATGAATTTGCCAGCATCCGCATCACCCCGGCGGATGCTTTTATTGCGGCTGAATTGCTGCGCCGGAAAGGGGTGCAGCAAGTCAGGGACGTTGAGGGGTGGGGAAGTCTCGGAAGAGACTTCCTCTCACTCGAGGAATTCCTCGAGAGACTGGCGCTGTGGTGCATGCGTCAGTAGTATTTTTCTTTTCCTCGGCGGCCCATACCGCTAGGTTATCCAGGAAGCCCGGACCTGGATGTAAAAACACGACGGGACTACGTGGGGAGTAAAGACAAAAGTGTCTTTACTCCCCACCATTTCCATTAAGACAAAAAGCAAGTAAACACCCAGTCCTAATCTTTTAGGCCCGGATGTTTCCTTGTTTGTTGCAAGGAAATAACACTAATCGCAGCACGTCATACGCGCTTGTACTGCGATTATCGCCGCATTCCGTCCGAGGTAGGGTCATGCCTTGGTTGCGCGTACGGAACGCCTTCAGAAAGAAAGGAGGCTTTCATGGCCATTCTGCAAACCGGCGATTTCGCCCGTGGTTTTAAAGCCGTCAATTGTGACGGCATTTCAGAGCTGGCTTGTTTCGCCCGAGCTTTTAATCGGGCGAGGAGCGTTGAACAGTTCGCGGCTTTGATCACGGCGTGTGATCTGGCCGACGAATTTATAAGCCTCCTCGCGGAGGCTGATAAGGCCAGGGCAGCAGCACCCCCTGAAGGGGTCGTATACTGCCGAGTACCAGCTCAGCTGACTCATCCCCGCCCCCGCTAAAACTAGGGGAACATTGCTCTTCAGAGCGGAAGCAAATATCATTCGATACTTCATTGCTTCCGCTTCTTTCCTTAGCTCCGCTCTTATATCTGAGCTATATGTCCAGGAGCGCTGTGAGAAGGGGATATAATATTTTCATCGCCGTTAGGCTGGCGAGTCAGCACGGATATTAAAACATCATTGTCATCCACTCCGCTCACGCGGGGTTCTTTTCTCTCTTGACTCAATGTCAAACTAACATTGAGGGAAACAATGATTTTTCGTCCCGTTGGCTCCCAGCCTTACGTCGATGCTTTCACTACCAATCTCTGTTCGATAATATTGATCGCTTTTTCTAACACGTCCGCTTCATTCGCTTTAATGCGATAGTATTCTGCTCGTTCTGCTTGCAAGTAAGCCTCTAAATCCCGATTGATGTCTTGGCATATTTTTCGATCCAAGTGATTCGGTAATCGCACGCCATCCGTACGAGGCGGAAATACATGCGTCATTAAAAATATTAAATCGTACGAAGCAATTGATTTTCGCGCTAATTCCCGCAATACATCTAATAAATTTCGATACTTCGGCCACATTTTTTCGGGAACTTCTTGCGGCAAAAGCCGTTGCGCATAAATATACGTCGCAAATGCTGCTGCATCTGTCACGATATTGTCTCGTGACACCTGAGACTCTTCTAGTAAATGTTGCCCTACGCTAATTACTAGTTGTTCCCATGGCTCTAAAGGAGCGCCGACTTGTTGAATGTATTGACTCGCATATTCTTGGACTAATTCCGCGCTCCATCCTCGTTTACTCATCTCGGCTGCTAAATTTTTTGCCAAAACTGACTTTCCTGTGCATGGCGCTCCAATAATGCAAATTTTCATGTGCTCATTATGCCACCGAACTGATTCTCAATACATCTCTTACTTATCCCCATATATTGACAAATGCTGACACAACATTATACTATTACCTTAAGTTCTTTGTATAGTCATATCGTGATTTATCTGTGGTGAGGAGGGGCACTAGCTCTGAGTAAGAACGGCCAGTTTTTGCTTGCTGTTCCTTTCCAAGCTCTTCGCAATCGCCTGAAACCTACTGCTCAGACGATCTTCTCGCCACTGACAAATCACGATATTCCATCCTTCCCTCGCGAGACCCCCATCTTGGCTGACCCTCTCTAGTCTCGCGAGGGATTTTTTTATTGTCTCTTGCATTATTTTATCAAACAGTATATACTCTACTGTTCTTTATTAGTTCTAATTTTTATCCTTCTTTTTCTTCTGGCTCAAGTGCCCATTCCTTACTTTCGGATGTAACCGGTTTTAAGGAATGCGCGTTTCGGCGTGCAGTGTACTTTCTTTTCAAATCCAGCCCCGTCTGAAGGAGCGGGGCGCATCCTAGGTATACGACCTCTCCCAAGGCCTCAAGCCGCGGGAGAACCTAGGAGAGTAGTTATTAGTAAAATCAAGCTATTAATAGCTAGTCTTCTCGGTTTCTTCCTGTTACGCTATCAACATGTCTGCATCAAATTTAACTTCCAAACCATATCGTACCCATACTTGTAGCGCATTGACTTTAGCTGATAAAGATCAAGAGGTTCGCTTAAGTGGCTGGGTTCATTCTCGTCGTGATCACGGCGGTCTTATCTTTATTGACTTACGTGATCGGTACGGAATTACGCAAATAAAATTTGACCCTTCTCTGCATCAAGACGCCTGGAAAATCGCGGATTCACTGCGCAGTGAGTTTGTTCTCACGGTCTCCGGTATTGTGCGTGCTCGTCCGCAAGATATGACTAACACTAAACTCTCTACTGGTGAAATTGAAGTTGAGGCTCACACAGTGCGTATTTTAAGCACCGCACAGGCTTTACCATTTGAAATAGATGGCGCCGCCAACGTGAATGAAGATTTGCGCTTGCGTTATCGATTTTTGGATTTAAGACGTCCTGAATTACAAGAATTATTACAGCGTCGTGACCACATGATCACGTTTATTCGTGAGTATATGCATTCACAAGATTTTGTCGAAATTCAAACCCCAATTTTAGCCAACTCTTCTCCTGAAGGTGCGCGTGATTACTTAGTTCCCAGTCGTATCCATCCGGGTCAATTTTACGCTCTCCCTCAAGCTCCGCAACAATTCAAACAGCTTTTAATGGTTGCTGGCGCTGATCGATATTTTCAAATCGCTCCTTGTTTTCGTGATGAAGATCCGCGAGCCGATCGTCATCCTGGAGAATTCTATCAACTTGATTTCGAAATGAGTTTTGTTGAGCAAGAAGATGTTTTTGCCGTGATTGAACCATTGATGATGCAGCTAACCCAAAAATTCAGTCGCAAAACAGTCTCCACGACTCCGTTTCCGCGCTTAACTTGGCACGAGGCCATAGAGCGTTACGGTTCTGACAAACCTGATTTACGTTATGGTCTCGAAATCACGCCAGTCACGGAATTGGTCAAAGACAGTGGTTTTAAGGTTTTCACTGACACTATTGCTCAGGGTGGAGTTGTCCATGCTTTGCGCGTTCCTGGTGGTGCCTCATTTACTCGTCAGCAAATTGACCATTTAACTGAGATAGCTAAATCAGCCGGCGGCGGGGGATTGGCGTATATTTTATGTAAAGACGAATTAGCCTCACCGATTATTAAGCATCTTGGCGCTGACGTAGCTGATACTATCGTTAAAACTGCTCAAGCTGAATCAGGCGACGCTATCTTTTTTGGTGCCGACTCCTGGCTTAAAGCCAGTAAGGTTTTAGGTGCCGTTCGCGCTGCTGCCGCACACCTCTTAAAGTTGGACGATAATACAGTCGCTAGCTGGTGCTGGATTGTTGATTTTCCAATGTATGATAAAGATGAGCTTACCGGTAAACTAGATTTCTCGCATAATCCTTTTTCCATGCCCCAGGGTGGATTAGAAGCGCTCACAACTCAAGATCCGCTTACTATTAAAGCCTATCAATACGATTTAGTTTTGAATGGCTTTGAAATTTGTTCTGGCGCTATCCGTAATCACGAACCAGAAACCATGTACCAAGCTTTTAGTATTGTTGGTTATACTCGCGCCGAGGTTGATCAAAAATTTGGTGGCATGTTGCGAGCTTTTGAATTTGGCGCCCCACCGCACGGTGGAGCTGCTCCTGGTATTGATCGCTTAATGATGGTTTTGTGGGATGTAGCCAGCATTCGTGATATTTATGCCTTCCCCAAAAATGGTCGCGCTCAAGATGTTTTAATGGGTGCTCCTTCTCCGGTTGACGATCGTTTACTCCAAGACCTGCACATCAAGCTTGATTTAGAGTAAAGTAAAATAACATGGAAACCGATTCTATTCTTAAGCGTCCGCTTCGGTCTTGGCGCCGGCCAGCAACTCTTACTCTTTTGCTAATCTTATTCGCTGCGGCCGGTTTCTTTGTCGGACGGTATTTATTGCCCGCTGGTGTTGCTGAACCTATTTATGCGACGGTTAATGAAAATGGCGATCGCCAACTTGTCTTTGGTACTTTTT
This sequence comes from uncultured Candidatus Saccharibacteria bacterium, assembly GCA_964610055.1. Lineage (GTDB taxonomy): Bacteria > Patescibacteriota > Andersenbacteria > UBA10190 > UBA10190 > CAZSUC01. The sequence continues at coordinate 422,180 of CAZSUC010000001.1, forward strand.
GGGAGGCTTGGGATGAATTGCATGACCGTTATATCGGAGATCTAAGTGATGAAGATCTGTATTATGGTGCTATTAAAGGCATGGTTAGTGCCGCCGGTGACACTTACACTGCTTTTGCCGACCCTGATGAAACTGACAAATTCGAAGAAACCTTACAAGGCAGTTTTTCCGGTGTTGGCATGGAAATGGGTATTCGTAATGAGCTCATTACGGTTATTGCGCCCTTAACCGACTCTCCCGCCGAAGAGGCTGGAATTCGTGAAGGCGATGTTTTAGTTGCTATTGACGGCCAAGCTATCACTCAAGAAACCACTTTAGATGATGCCGTCGCCCAAATCAGAGGGCCACGTGGCACCACCGTTGTTTTAAGTGTTATTCACTCTGGAGCTAACGAAACTACTGATATTACGATTACTCGGGATCAGATTCACATTGAAAGCGTTAAATTAGAAACTCTCGACCAAAATATTTCTCATATCACGATTACTAATTTTAATAGTGATACCGCTACTCAATTAGCTAGTATCCTGCGTCGTGTTGTTGCTGATCAAACTGCCGGTATCATTCTTGATTTACGCAATAATCCGGGGGGGTATTTACAATCTGCGGTTGATATTGCGTCTAATTTTCTTGATTCCGGACAATTAGTTGTCACTGAAAAAGGCAAAGAAACTCACGAATATCGTGCTAAAGGCACGCCCATTGCCAAAGATATTCCGCTGGTCGTACTTGTTAATGGCGGTTCTGCTTCTTCTAGTGAAATCTTATCAGGAGCCTTAAATGACGTGCTTAATGCGCCTTTAGTGGGGCAACAAACCTTTGGCAAAGGCTCTGTGCAGGAGTTCATTAAATTAGACGATGGTTCTAGTTTACGCGTCACGGTTGCCAAATGGTTTACCCCCAACGATCGTAATATTAACGAAGAGGGGATTGAGCCAACTGTCGTTGTTGAGCAAGATTACACGACCGATACTGATGAGCAGCTTGAGCAAGCTCAAATAGAGTTACAAAAACTCATTGATTCCTAAACATTTATTTAGGTCGGTGCTATTATGAAGTCGAGGGGTTGCGCCAATCATTAACAATCTGATTTGTGTCTATGCCGCAAAAAGTGCGTGTTATTTTATTAGAAAACATCCCAGAACTCGGTTCTACCGGAGATATAGTTACTGTCTCCGAAGGATATGCTCGCAATTTTCTTTTTCCCCATAATCAAGCGGCCTTAGCCACCGCAACCACTGAAAATGCTAATCGTCAGCAAGAAGCTAGTCGCGCCGCTCAGGCTGCCGCTCGTTTACAAACGGCTGAAGATTTAGCTGTTCAGTTAGATCGTGCGGAATTAATTATTCCTGCTCGCGTCAAAGAAGACGGTGCTATCTTTGGTAAAATTACCACCGCTATTATTGCTAAAGAACTTAGCGCAGAGATAGGGCGTAAATTTACCGCTAAAGATATTGTCTTAGCCCAACCAATTACTCAGCTCGGCGAATACAATGTTGCCGTTTCCGTCGGAGAAAACGTCGAAGCTAATCTTCGCTTAACTGTTAAAGCCGAATAATTTTATGACCCAGTCGACTTCATCCCGCCGCTCACCCAAATATATTTTTGTCACCGGCGGCGTCCTTTCTGGTTTAGGTAAAGGCATCACCGCTGCCTCTATTGGCAATATTCTCAAAAGTCGCGGCTTCAAAGTCAACATGCAAAAATTTGATCAGTATATTAATGTTGATGCCGGAACATTAAATCCGGCTGAGCATGGTGAAGTTTTTGTGACTGACGATGGCGCAGAATGTGATCTTGACCTTGGCCATTATGAACGTTTTATCAATGAAAATTTAACGACTTCCTCATCGGTTATGACCGGTGAAATCTACTCCGCCGTTATTGAACGAGAACGTCGCGGCGATTATCTTGGTAAAACCGTTCAAGTCATTCCGCATGTTACTAATGAAGTTAAGCAACGTGCTCATGAAGCCGCTACTTCTTCTGATTACGATGTTCATATTGTTGAAATCGGTGGCACGGTCGGGGATAACGAAGGTTTTCACTTTTTGGAAGCTGCTCGTCAAATGCAGCTTGATCTCGGACAAAACAATGTCCTTTATGTGCATGTTGTTTTTCTGCCGTATCTTAAGGCTTCTGATGAAGTCAAGACTAAGCCAGCGCAAAACAGTGTGCGCGAGCTGCGCAGTATTGGTATCCAGCCTGACATTTTAATCACTCGCACTGATTATCCGGTCAAAGAAGGTCTCAAAGACAAGCTTTCTCTGTATACTAATGTTCCTGCCGAAGCCATCCTGCCACTCGTCACTGTTAAAAGCGTGTATGAAGTTCCTCTGATTATGGAGGACAACCACTTGGCTGAAGTTATTACGACTAAATTAAATTTACCGAAACGAAAAAACAATAATACCTCTTGGAAGCGTTTCATTACTAAAGTTAAAACGGAAAAAGAATCCGTTAGCATTGGTTTAGTGGGGAAATACACAACCATGTTAGACACATATGCCAGTTTAGTCGAAGCCTTAAAAGCGGCTGCTTGGCACAATGGACATGACTTAACTCTACGCTGGGTTGATGCCGAAGAGTTAGAAAAAGCTAAAGATTGGTCGTTATTAACCGGCTTACATGGCATTGTCGTTCCTGGTGGTTTTGGTTTGCGCGGCACGGAAGGAAAAATAAAAGCCATTACTTATGCTCGCGAACATAAGGTCCCGTATCTCGGCATTTGTCTAGGGATGCAGCTGGCTACAATTGAGTTTGCTCGCAATGTTGCTAAAATTCCGCAAGCCACCAGTGCTGAATTTATTGATGAGGGGGATTTAACCGAAAATATGCGTCAGCAATGCGTTATTCATATTATGGATGATCAAAAAGTTGTAACGCAAAAAGGTGGCACTATGCGACTCGGTGGTTGGGATTGCCGCTTAACTAAAGACACTCATGCTTATGCCGCCTATGCAAAAGCTCAGATTAGAGAACGTCATCGTCATCGGTATGAATTTAATAACGATTTTCGCGACCAGCTTGTTCAGGCTGGCTTAATTATTTCCGGCACTACACCTGATCAAAAATTAGTTGAAATAATCGAACTAAAAAATCATCCGTGGTTTGTCGGTGTTCAATTTCATCCTGAATTTACCAGTCGTCCTCAAACCGGTCATCCGCTCTTCAATTCCTTTCTCGCTGCTGCCGTCAAGCACGGTGCCTAGCCTCCGTACTCTCGTTGCTTATTTGCTTTCCAGGCTGACAACTTTTATCTTCTTCAGGGAACCAGTAAATTTAGCGATTTTACGTTTCGAGAATTTTACGACTCCATCACAAGCCGCATATAACGTATCGTCTCCACCGCGTCGCACACCATTTCCTGCTCGATAATGTGAACCGCGTTGTCGGACAATAACTTGACCGGCGCGCGCTAACTGACCGCCAAAAATCTTGACGCCTAAACGCTTTGAGATCGAATCTCTTCCTAAATCTGTTGATCCACCTGACTTCTTATGTGCCATAACTTTTAATTAGCAATTACTTTTTCCGCCATCTCCGTATTTCCCGGCCAACTAAGGCGCTAGGGCGTGCATATATCAGGGTTGACTCATGATTTCCCTGATATAGTCGTTTTAACGGTTCCGGCAGGAGATGTTCCTCACTATAACCAAGTCGGCTAATTTGGTCAAGAAAGGCTTCCGGAAGGGTGTAAAAGTTATCTGAGCCACGTCGAGTTCGAAAAGCCGGCAAGCTAATTACGACAGTTCCTTGTGGTTTTAGGCATTTCATCGCATTTTCCAGGACCTTCGTATATAAATCAATTAACGGTCGAATATGGCGATTAAATTCACGGTAGGGTAGGGGAGAACGCAGTGGTCGCCCTAAATCCGGTTCAGTTACTAAAGCTGCAAATTTATTATGCCATTCTTCCGGCCAGGGGAGAGTCGCATCTTGTTGAGAAACGACCGGGCGGATTGCTCGTGATAATAACAATTTATCTCCAATCCAGTCCAAATTATCTTCTGTGGCAGCCGTCATGCGTCCCGATATATCCATGCCAGTCATTTTAAATCCAGTCAGCCAACCTTCTTGGAGCAGAGTACCCATCCCGCAAAAAGGATCCAATATCTCTACCTCTGCTGTTGGCTGGTCCCCATAAGCTAAATTCAACATGATTTGTGCTATTTTTGGAGGCAGCATGCCGACTACTGCATCGCGGACTGGCCGCTCCGTATCTCGCAAAGCATACTTCTCAATATCTTGGACGTATTGAGTTCGCCCTAACACAATCTTATCTGGCTGGTTCCACACCCATAACTCGCCATTTTCTGGTCTTAATAAATTATTAAATATCACTTGTGCTGCATTCAAATGCAATCCCTTACGCGGCACAATAAACTGTAATTTTTGGCCCTTTGCCCGCATAGATTTTTTCAGAGCATTGCCTAAACGAGCCGCTTCTTCTGTCTTGTTGTTTATTAAACTAATTCCTAACACTATTTTCTCAGGCCCATTTAAGTGTGGCATAACCTCAGTCACTATTTCGGCTGTTTCACTTATTGGCTTCATCTCAGACCACACTGTTACTACTCGTTCACTGCCGCCTAATCGCATCCAAGTTGATTCTTTAAGTGCATGAGCCAGCGTTACATCTAGTCCCTTCTGATCGCCGTAATTAAATTGTGGCTCATATCCTTCTTGGTTAAGCACATGCCAAACTTCCGCCGCTGATAATTGCGGATGGGAACCAAGGATAAAAATATAGCGTAAGTCGTTCATCTGTGTTAGTTATTTGGTAATCCTAAATGTATTCTAATATACTTATTAAGCTTATATGAATGCCAATAATTCGGCACTCCATCTTGGTATTATTCCTGACGGCAATCGCCGGTGGGCTAAACAGCACGCCTTAAAGCCATGGGAAGGCCATCAGACTGCCTTAGATAATAGCCAAGCCATCCTCGACTGGTGCCGTACGGATCACAGAATTGGCTGGGTAACTATGTGGGGATTTTCCACTGAGAATTGGGATCGTGATCCACGAGAAGTGTCCGCTTTAATGCGCTTATTTGTCAAATATCTGACTAATCAACAATCATCGCTTCATGAGCACAAAACTCGATTTTTACATTCCGGACGACGTGATCGTCTGCCCGCAGAATTAAGCCAGCTAATCGCTCGGACTGAAGCAGAGACAAAAGATTATACTGATTTTACTTTTAACCTCGCCATCGACTATGGCGGACAAGATGAAATTATACGCGCCATCTCTCGTCTTAAATCCCGACCCGCAACCCCGTCTAATTTACGTCAGTGTTTTGACCAGCCTAGTTTACCTGATTTTGATTTAATTATTCGAACCTCGGGCGAGTATCGCACTAGTGGCTTCTTCATCTGGCAATCAGCTTACGCTGAATGGTATTTCGAACCCAAACTATTTCCTGACCTAACTCCGTCTGACCTTGATCGCGCTGTTTCTGATTATGCGCAACGCCACCGTCGTTTTGGTAAATAAGAGGGTGTAAAATGTAAGCATGACCGCCAGTTTTTTAACTCGCTTACTTACTTCTAAACAACGCCTAACTCTCTTATTAAGTGGCTTACTGATCTTTCTTGCCGGTTGGCAAACCGGTCGCCTCATGTCTCCGTATTATGCCGCGCATCCTATTACATTCATTGAAGCAAATAATGTCTCCGCTCCCACTGTTTCTAATTTAATTGATCTAAAAAATGCTGGCTCTAATCCAAGCCCTAGTGTTGCGAGTGCTACCTCCGTCGCATCGATACCTAATTCTCAAGGACAATTCGTCGGTAGTGTTAACTCAAATAAATATCATCATCTTGATTGTTCTACTTGGAAACAAATTAAACCAGAAAATCAGATTTGGTTTGATACACAAGAAGAAGCTGAAGCCGCTGGTTATATTCCGACTTCATGTACTAAGGAAAAGCTTGGTATTCAATAACACAAAATATAAAAATGTCAAATATAATTTTACTTCTCATTTTACGCTCTTAAAATTCGACCCATCCTTTAGTAGGGTAGGGGAGAGTGGATATCAGCTGTTGAAAAGTATTCCCCAATAGCAGTTATGAGCTGGTAGAGAAGATCATTAAATTAAATTTCATCGCTTGCAAACGAACTCTAAAAGTGTTCGAATTTTGTCAGTTGTGGATAACATTATGTGAAACGTCTTAACTGTCGCAAAAGAGATATTGTGCGACGGAATACTTATCAACGTTTCTGACCATTTGCACCTTACAGCCTCTGACTACTTGTACTAACTCTCTCTTATCATGTCTTTAGTAGCCCTCTTGATCTAAGCTCGCCCCTACTGAGAGGTTATTTTTTTCATCATTTCCTCTTCATCTATATCTATATACATATGTATGTAGATATGCAGGTATTCATATTCAACACGTAGCTTACATATAAATACGTAAGCCTCTCTATGGTATGCACTATAATTTACCTTTTAACTTATTTAGCGCGTTTATCGTAGCCTTTGTATGGACGCGTATATTTCGTTTCTAATAGTTTTAAATCCTTCCTCATACCACATTATCAACGCACCAAAAACATCTCAGGCTCAGTTTTAAAACGCCTTTTTATCTTATATATTGTACGACGCAAAACTCTAGCTAAATTAAAACGATAGATAAGACAATCCCCAGAAAGCCCCAAACAATAAGACTCCTAGTAACATAAGGAGCAAAAACCACTTTAAGGTTTTAAAGATATATTGCGTAATCGCTGCTGTTACAATAAACATTACCAAAGCCACCGCGTACCACTTATACTCCCCTTCTAACTGGGATAAGCCGATTTTTAACCACGAGATAATTAATTCCCAACTAATCTCCCCTATTCCTGGTATATTCATAAGTTTTATATTTCTTTATCGCCAAATAATTCGTGCCACAATAACCTGATTATATAATAGACGGCATAAAATGGCCCCCATAACGGTACTGATCGCTGTACCCAAGTCTCTAAAAAACTATCTGGATCAAAGCTCATAGCCTATTCTCCCCTCTTATAAATATTTACGTGGGTTAACCGCTGTATTATTTTCTCTGACTTCGAAATGCAAATGTGGTCCGCTTGAAAGACCTGCCCCACGCATACCAGGAGCTCCGCCTGTATATCCGATAATTGTCCCTCGTGCGACCATCTCGCCTTCATTGACGGCAAAACCAGACAAATGACCAAATACGGTTGAAACATTATCTCCGTGCAGCAACATTAAGTAACTGTATCCTGGACCTCCGGAATCGTGCACCTTCGCTACATAACCATCAGCTGGCGCAAGTACAGGTGTTCCTACGTAAGCCGGAATATCAATGCCAGTATGCGGACCAATTAAATAAGCGAAAGGATAATCGGGGCAATGGAACTCGCATGAAATTCCAAACTCTGGCACAACCGGCCAGTCCATAATACCTACGTTCGGCAGCTCCCCTACTCCCTGCTTCTTTAGTTCTTCTCTGATTTGAGCATCTAAAGCCGCGATCTCTGCTTGAGCGGCTTCATGGGTTGCCTGAGCTTGTTTCAATAGATCCTGATACTTTTGCTCCTGCTGATTGGTCAAATCCAAAATTCTCGCCTTTGAATCTTTTTGGGCTGACAGATTAGCCTGTTCCTGCTCTTGCCTCTTCTGTAAGCTCTCTAAAGTCTGTTTAAATGACTCTAAGTCCCTTTGCTTTGTTTCTAGTTCATCTCGCAACCCCTGAATTGCCACTAATGTCTCCTGTCCTCGTCCGTGCATTTCTTCAAAAGTCGACACCTCACTTACTGCATCCGAAAAAGTATCATATTTTAAAAACACACTTACAGTTGATTGTTGATCAAGTTCATGCATTGATCGAATATAAGCTGCTAATTTTTCTTTTTGAGCACCTATCTCTGCTTCTCGTTCTTTTATTTCTTCTGTGACTAATTCAATCTCAGCACGCGTATCTTCTACTTCAGCCAATGTGCGATCCAGACTCAATCCTACCTCTTCAATGTTGTCATCCAGCAGGATGATTTGATCGGATAAAGTTCGTGCTTCTTTTTTCTTCAACTGAATATTGTCATTAAATTTACTGATATTTTCTTCCGCCTCTTCCAAAGCATCCTTTTTTTGGCGTAATTCTTCGCGTAATTCTTCCACTGTTGCTCCCCAAGTCGGCGTCGGATACCATGACCCCACTAACAAAACAGATAAACCCCCCGCTAATATTTGCTTAAAATAGCGCTTCTTTATCATTCTACAAAAAACTAATCATCACCATGCCTGCGCCAACGATGATAATGATTATGGTATATATAACTCTTTGCCACTTCTTTAAATGATGCATATGGCTTCAAAGCCATTATAACTGCAAATACGGTGTTTCGACTAGCTTATAGCTTCTCTTGAGCTGACTTAATTCGTTCTAAAGACTTATTTTTTCCTAAAACCGCCGCGACTTCAAATGGACTCGGCGAATTTTCTTGGCCAGTTAAAGCCACTCTCATCGGCCATAAAGTATCTCCTCGGCCTAATTTTTGTGCATCAATCCAATCCATTAATTTAGCTTGCAAAACTTCTCTGTTAAAATCAGTTTCTGGCAGCGCGAGTAAAAAGTCATATAATTTTTGCAAAATAACCCTTGTTTGCACTTGGTCGCTTTTGCGCCAAATTAATATTTTGCTATCATAATCGTCTTTCCAGCCATCTCGGAAAAAACTCAATACTTGCGGAAGCTCAGACAATGTACCTACTCTTTCTTGCTCACATAGTAAAGCGGCCTGCCAATAATCACGATCTTTTAGCTCAATCCCGGCTGCTCGTAGCCATGGCTCTGTTACATCTAATAATGATTTTGCATCTAACTGACGAATATATGTTTTATTCACCGCCTCCATTTTAGTTTCAGAAAAGATAGCGCCCGCTTTTTGTACTCGCTCCAAACTGAATAACTGGCTTAATTCATCCCGGGTAAAAATTTCTTGGTCATCAGTTGGGCTCCAACCTAAAAGTGCCAGGTAATTCACGATAGCGTCCGGTAAAAATCCTTTCTGCTGATAATAATCTAAGCCGACAGGCATGCGACGCTTTGATAATTTACGTCGTTGATCATCCAGCAATAACGGTAAATGTGCATACACTGGCGTTGGTATCTCTAAGGCTTGCTGTAACAAAATATGCCTCGCTGTGTTAGTTAAATGATCCTCTCCTCGGATAACATGGGTAATTTTTTGAGCATCATCATCTACCACTACTGCCAAATGAAAAACCGGATTTGATAAATTTCTGGCAATAACAAAATCTCCACCCCAAGTATCGCTATGAATCTCAACCTCTCCTCGAATTTCATCTTTAAACCGCACAATTTGCGGAGTGACTCGTAATTTCACTGCCTCACTCCCCTCTTCTTGATACGCTAACCCTTTTGTTAACAATTTTTGAATTGCTGCTCGATATATTTCTTCTCGTTCTGATTGACGATACGGTCCATACGAGCCTCCTTTATCCGGTCCTTCGTCCCATTCTATCCCTAACCAATTCAATCCCGCTAAAATTGTTTGTTCAAACTCTGGTTTACTGCGCTCTCGATCTGTATCCTCAATTCTTAAAATGAATTGACCGGCATGTTTGCGGGCAAAAAGCCAGTTAAATAAAGCCGTCCGCACCGTACCAATATGCAAAGATCCAGTTGGACTTGGCGCTAATCTAGTTCTAACTAATTGATCCATAGAGTAATTGTTTAATTTCTTCTTTCTTTTTTGGGTCAATCTGCGCTTCTAATAATTTTATTCTTAACATCCAATCTCGTAATTTTGGATTCATACCTAAGCCAATAAAATCATCAAAACTCATTAATTGGACAGATATTCTTTCCCCTCCTTCTAGTTCTGGTTCCGTCACCTTTGTTGCATCTCGGCCGATAAAAGCATGTACTAAATATTCTGTTTTTCCACTTGGCTGGTATGTATGCCAATGCACTACTGTTTTCGGTGCGTATCCAGTCTCTTCTAGTAACTCTCGTTGTGCTCCTCTCTCCGGATCTTCATTAGGATCAACTTTTCCTCCTGCAGCCGTTAACACGCTACCTCGATCTGGTTGTTCATCTTCAACTAATAAAACTCTTTGATCCGGTAATACTCCAATCATGTACGCGTAATCCGGACGCCTAGCTCGTTCAAATACAGCGGTCGAGCCGTCATATAATTCTTGTTCCCACTGCCAAATATCAAAAATATGCCCCGTAAATACTTTCTTAGCCGTGTTTGGCATTGGTCTAGTCGCGGCTGGATTCTCAACTGTAAACATGGCTCCATACTACGTTAAATTTTACTTTAACGCCAAATCAAATTATGCAAAAAACCCCGCGCGTCCGCAGAGTTTTTTGTTCCCCCAGTTAATGTAGCTACTTTGGGTGAAATGCCCTAGGTTAGGGCCGGTGTGTATTGGGTTAAGTTCTGCAACTGAGTTCCGTTCAATTGTCCAGCTGCTGCCACGGCTTCTTGTATCAAATCGTACGATACTGATACTTGTTCACCGATGGCCAGACCTTGAGTTCCAATCTGGTTCTGAATGTAATCTTCAATATATATGCGATGTTCATTTGTTACTTCGTAACCAGTTTGGTTTTCGCTTAGCCAGCGAGTGGCCGCTCGCCTTGCTAAATGCGTAATTCCGTCACCTGCTTGCGCCACTTCCACAAAAGATGCTTCAGTTCGAGAAACTTCCGGTAATTGCGTGGCTGATTCAGATAACTGCTCTTGGGTAACAACTTCTAAATCCGGTTTTGTATCGACAGCGCCATCACCATTAATTCCCGCGTTATTCTCTGCTAATTTGTCGACATCTTGCCCGTCTTCAACTTGAGCAATTTCCGGAGCAGCGTTACCTAAGCCTTCGTCTGGGATTTCTTGTTTATCTCCAGAAAAAGCATACACCGCGGCGACTACAATCAAAACAATAATCAAAGCCGACACAGTTCGTGGAGATTCCTTAATCTTATCTAACCAACTTTTTGACTCCACTTCATAGTCCTCTGCCATGCTATGCTTCACCTCCTTTGAAGGATGTTGAATTAGGAAGAAAATCGACCATCATTTCAGCCTAAGAAGCAAATGCTTTCGCGTCAAACTTATATGTATGTGGAAAACTCCTTTTGTCGCTCAATTAATAACGGAAATTCTATAGTTGCCTGCCATATACGCCTATATCGTGCTGGATCAAGCCATAGGCGCCACAACCATTCTGCGTTAATTTTACGCATCCAATAAGGAGCGCGTGGTTTTTCTTCGCTTAAAATCGCAAATGCTCCTCCAACCCCAATCGCTATCCGTACGCTCGGCAAGTCTGATCGATGTCGTTCAATCCAAATAGTTTGTTTTGGTGATCCATATGCAACTAATAAAACAGTTGGTCGAGCTTTGTTAATCTCATCTAAAATACGTTGTGGCCCTTTTTCGTCATAAACATGGCCTGAACTAAAAGATACGTGCAAACCAGGAAAACGTTGTCGTAACCATCTCGCTGTTTTTTGGGCCTGGATTTCTGTTCCTCCTAATAAGTACATTGATTCTTTTTGTGCTTCGCATAATTGTGCTAAATGCATCACCGAATCAACTCCGGTAATTCTTTCCACCTGCACAAATGGGAAAGCTAATAAACTAGGCCATAACGACCAAAAATTCGAGCGTAAAAACCAACGCGCCCATACTAATCCAGCTCCATCCGGCACGCGAATATCCGCTCCTTGAACCGCCTCTGTAAATTCTGGAAATTTTTCCGCTTGCATTACCATTTCCGGATTTAAGGTCACAATATGTCGCAATTGATTTTCTTTTAACCAGGCGCGGCACAAATGTATATAGTCTTCTGGAAGAATATAGTCACATTTAACCTTACCTAGAGTTAATTGTTCTATTTGATTAATTATCGAAATGGAATCTCGCATAAAGGCTTGTATTGCACCCCCTGAGGAGTTAATAAACTGCTATATAATATTACCGCTGGCACGCTAAAATTAACTGTTAAAGGAACATCGGCTAATCCTACTCCACCTGCTGCCGGGTAAAAATCTCCTACATGAATATGAGGCACAAAATCTTGTTTTATCGTTTCCGCCGGAATTGGGAAACGCATTTTTTTAAGTCTTTGCAATAATTCCTCGCGAATATTAAGCAAAACTTGATTCTTTTCAACATACGCCCACAACTGATCTCTCTTTCGTCCCCGGCCCAAATACATTAATCTAAAACCTGGCGTAAATGATTGTCGCAGTGGCTTGCTTAAACGTGCCACGTATTGCTGTGGATTCATGACTTCTCCCAGCCATGCCAATGTTATATGCCAATTACTTCCTGGTACCATCTTATCAGTTACATGAGCAAAATTAGGTATCACGCCTTGAACGCTCTCCTGAACGTGTTGGGGCGCGGGAACAGCTAAAAAGACCCTAATTGGTTGTTCGGTATCACTATACATATCTTTTAGACTATATGGCTGATCTTGGTCGCTATCAAGCAGCTTCAAAATTTTATTTATGCTAAGATTGCCTTAACTTAGGGGGATATAACATTCATGTATAACAAACTTGCCCGTTCCGCAGTTGAATATCTGGTAAAATACGACCAATATTTACCAATTCCCGGTTCATTAGCGCCTGATTTATCTCGTCAGCGCGCTTGTTTTGTCACAATTACTGAGCGCCCTGGCAACAAGCTCATTGCTCAGTACGGGTCATTATTACCTAAATATTCAAACCTAGCCGAAGAAATATTTGCTAACGCCGCTCAAGCTGTCTTGTCTCATTCTGCTAAACGCTTGCGTCGCCCTGATCTCCCGCACTTGTCTTATTCAGTTGCTATTATTAGCCCACTTCAGCGTGTCGGAGATATTACTCATCTCAATCCAGCTGTTTTTGGTCTTTATCTAACCACTGATCGCGGTAAGAGCGTCACTATTATGCCTGGTCGAGCCGGTATCGAAACCGCTGACGATCAATTTGCTACCGCTTTGCGTGAAGGCGATATTCTGCCGCGCGAAGAAGCTTTAACTATGTATCGTTTTGCTGTGGAGTATGAAAAATCAACGACCTAAGTACGCAGAAGTCGCTCCGATTGTTCCTCTGCCCGCTCATAGCCGCCAAGCTTATACTTACGCTTATCCTGCGCACGAACCCATCTCTCCTCTTTATTCCCGTGTTACCATTTCTCTTGGACCTAAGCATTTAACCGGAGTCATTGTTTCGCAGCACAGTCATCGTTTAAGTTATCCGACCAAATCATTAGCTCCCCTATCTTCGGTTACCTTAACCGAAAAACAAATTCAATTCGCTAATTGGATTAGTCACACAATGTTAGGCGGTTTAGGATACACTTTGCGTCTTTTCTTTCCCCCAGCCCTAAAAAAACAATTACCACTACCTCCAGCTAAACATCATAAACCAGTCACCTTACCTCGATCCGGAAGAATTGCTAATTGGCCGCCCCAATCGTCTCAACCGAGTTCTATGATGATTGCTGATCCGTTGCAGCGATTACGTCATTTAGCTTGGATAGCGGCTCATATTGCCCGGGATGATCAGCAATGTCTCATTCTTTTTCCAGAGAAATGGCAATTAGATCGCGCCGCTGCTATTTTCCAGCCTCTATTTACTGACCAACTTTTAATTTGGCGAGCCAATACTTCTTCGCGCCAATCTTCTCAAGATTGGCATCGAGTTCAATCCAATGAAATTAAAATTATTCTGGGTACGCAAAAAAGTCTTTTCCTACCATTCAACCATCTCGGACTTATTATTCTAGAAGATGAGGCCAATTCAGTTCATAAACTTTGGGACGCCTACCCGCGCCTTGATAATCGTTTAGCCGTGCTTGAATTAGCACGTATTCATCAGGCTTCTGTGCTGTACAGCGGCGCTTATCCTTCACTAAATCTGTCTTGGCAAATAACATCTAAGCTGGTGACTCCCATATTGGATCATCCACTTCAGCTCAATCCTTCAATCTACCCACTTACGTTTACTGACCGTGCTGCTAAGCGGTTATTACCGCTTGAATTCACGCATATTCTATCTGCCTGGTTACGCCAACATGAACGCATCTTTATTTTGCATAATCGCAAAGGTTCTTGGTCAACTATTATTTGTCGTCATTGTCGTTCTTCACTTAAATGCCCGGTGTGTGGAGTTGTCTTGTCTGTTCATGGTTCAAGTCGCCATTCTCGTCTTTCGTGTCACCAGTGTGGCTATGCTAATCCCCTTCCCACAAAATGCCCTACCTGTCATCAAGGCCCCTTGCGTGTTTTTGGCGTTGCTAATGAACGCGCAGCTCAGTTTCTTCAAACTGAACTGAAAAATACCAAGATTACTGTTTTAGATCAGACATCTTTGCGTCCCGAAAACATCAAACAATCTTTGTCTGGCTGGAAACGGCGTCATCTTTTTATTGGCACTACTGCCGCTTTTTCGATTTTAGCAGAGTTAGGGATTGATCGCAGTGTCTTGCTTATGCCCGAACAATCATTGTTGTATCCTGATTTTCGGAGTGACGAACGTGTGCTAAGACAAATTATTCGTTTACGTGAATTCAGTCGTTCAAAAGACGTTTTAATTGTTACTCGTTTTAATCGTCTTGTTCGCGATAAACTAGACCTTCCGCTAGCACAAATTTATCAAAACATTCTGACTGAACGTCGGCGTTTACATTACCCCCCGTTTAATTCAGTTATTAAACTCACTTGGCAAGCGTCAACTCTTGCCAAAGCACAAACAAAAACAATCGCAGCGCGAGAAAAAATATCAAATTCTCCCTCGCTTATTATCCGTGGACCATTTCAATCCAGCTCTCAACGCTCGCGTAATGTGGCTGAATCCCATCTCTTATTACTCGGCCAACTTAACGAATTGGTTCAACTCTATCCCTCTCTTAAGCCTGATATAGTTGATATAAATCCAGAAAGAATTATCTAACCAATCGTTTCTTTAACTGTCATACTAGTAATAATCGCTGCCCTTTCTTGTTCGTCTAGCTTCATGCGAATGTAACGAATTGTGCTTTTAAGCTGCGGAATTAACACATGCTCTAAAGCATTAACGCGTCGTCGAGTTTTTTCAATTTCTTCTGCGAGTAACTGTGCTGTTTTTTCTACCGCTGCTAATTCTAAGAGTCGAGGCAATACTTTTTGCAAGGCGGCTTGTCCTGCATCTAATTCAGCTGAAGTTTCCCAAACACCATATGTTTGTTTGGTGTCTTGCAAACTAATTTCAAAATGCGGAATCTTAACTCCCATCACATTTTTTTCACTCACGCCCAAGTCTAATTTTTGAGTTTGTACATGCCGCACCACTTGAACTGCCTGTGGCTCCATGGCGGCCTCTGCCATCATAAAATGCTTTAACGCCGCAACTAATTCCAAATCAACCGCTTGGCGCAAACTGTGAGCTTGCCGCACAATTTTCATAAATTCTTGCATTAAGCCATCTCTCTTCTCTTTCAGGAGCTTATGTCCTTTTGCCGCTAAAGCCGCGCGCTTTTTTAAGCGCAGCAGCTCCATGCGGGTTGGATTTACACGTAGCTGGGACATACTTGAACTTATTTAGAGAATTACGCTACCGCGTACTTCTCGATGTACTCCGGCTTAATCCGTTTTAACTCTCCCTTCGGCAAACCGCTTAATAATTTCCAACCTAATTTTAGTGTGTCTTCAATACTACGGTTCTCATCGTTTGCTTGTCGGACAAATTGATTTTCAAACTCCTGCACAAACCGTAAATATTTCTTATCTGTATCGGTCAAAGCTCCTTCACCCAAGATTACGGCCAATTCTCGTACTTCTTGTCCGCGTGCGTACGAAGCAAATAACTGGTTTGCTACTCCAGAATGATCTTCTCTCGTTTTGCCTTCACCGATTCCTTTAGGCATTAACCGTGACAATGAGCCTAAGACATTTACTGGCGGATAAACACCTTTTTGATGTAAATCTTGACCCAACACGATTTGTCCTTCCGTGATATATCCTGTTAAATCTGGAATCGGATGAGTCTTATCATTTTCTGGCATCGACAAAATTGGCAGCTGTGTAATTGAACCTTCTTCGCCTTGTAAACGACCAGCTCGTTCATACAAAGTTGCTAAATCAGAGTAGAGATATCCTGGATATCCGCGTCGTCCCGGAACTTCTTTTCGCGCTGAGCTAATCTCTCGCAACGCTTCCGCATAATTTGTCATATCGGTCATAATCACCAAAACATGCATGTGCTGCGTAAAGGCCAAGTATTCCGCGGCCGTCAGAGCCATACGTGGAGTTGCAATTCTCTCCACCGCTGGGTCATCAGCCAAATTAATAAAGAGGACTGACCGTTCAATCGCTCCGCGATTAGTGAAGTCAGAAATAAAGAATTCCGCTTCTTCAAAGGTAATTCCCATCGCTGCAAATACAACCGCGAATTCAATTCCTTTTGCTCCTTCTTTATGAGCTGATGGCACTGTAGCCTGACGCGCGATTTGTGCCGCTAATTGCGAATGTGGCATTCCTGCTCCGGAAAAAATCGGCAATTTCTGACCCAAAACCAACGTATTCATCCCGTCGATTGTCGAGATACCAGTCTGAATAAAATCATCCGGATATGCTCGTGCTGCTGGATTGATTGGAGAACCATTAATATCCCGTTCTTCGTCCGGTACGATTTCTGGCTTACCATCAATTGGTTTGCCTGAACCAGAGAATGTTCTTCCCAGTAAATCCATTGATACTGGTAATTTCAAAACATCCCCCTGGAATCGAATCTTGGTTTCCGGGATATTTAATCCGCTGGTGCCTTCGAACATCTGTACGACTGCACGATCACCATTAATTTCCAAGACTTTTCCACGTCGTAAGCTACCATTAGGTAATTCCACTTCGACTAATTCGTCATATGACACCCCCTCAATCCCCTCCGCAATTAACAAGGGGCCGGTCACTTCTGCTGTTGTCTTATATTCCTTTAACATATCTTTCCTCCTTAAATTAATTACTCGTAGGTGCTACCTCGGACTGGGATGCTATTTGTTCATCCTCGGCTCGCAGTCCTTGCACCGCACTTACGATTTCTTTTTCAATTTGATCAAACTTTGTTGTTACGTCTTCTTCGCGGGTTAACTTTGCCCGAGCAATCATTTCCCAAACCGGTAATCTCATTAAGTCAGATAAATCATAATCAGATTTCTCTAAGTGTGCTCTGGATGTGCGGTACAACAGGATGATTACTTTTAACATGCGGTACTGTTTGTTGATAGAAGTGTAGGTATCTACTTCATCAAATGCATTTTGTTGCAAGTAATCTTCTCGAATAGATCGAGCTATATGCATCAGAATCTGCTCTTGCTTTGACAAAGCTTCCAAGCCAACTAAACGCACCACTTCTTCCAACGCCGCTTCTTCTTGCAAGATACCCATTGCCTCAGTTCGTAATTCTTCCCACTCCTCACTGGCTTGTTCCGTGTAATAACTGCCTAACTGATCCAAGTACAAAGAGTAGCTATTGAGCCAGTTAACCGACGGATAATGTCGACTATAAGCTAACTTTTCATCTAATCCCCAGAAAACTTTTACTACGCGCAAAGTATTCTGTGTCACTGGTTCCGACAAATCTCCACCCGGAGGCGATACCGCACCAATTGCAGTTAATGATCCTTCTCGCCCTTCTGAGCCTAATACTTTAGCGGCACCGGCTCTTTCGTAAAACTGGGCTGTACGTGATCCTAAGTAAGCAGGATAACCCTCGTCACCCGGCATTTCTTCCAAGCGACCTGACATTTCTCGCAACGCTTCCGCCCAACGCGAAGTTGAATCAGCCATTAACGCCACGGCATATCCCATGTCACGATAATATTCTGCAATCGTCATGCCGGTATAAACTGAAGCTTCTCGTGCCGCGACCGGCATATTGGATGTATTTGCAATCAAAATAGTGCGTTGCATCAAAGGTTTTCCTGTATTTGGATCCTCTAATTCAGGGAACTCTAATAACACGTCAGTCATTTCATTGCCGCGCTCACCGCATCCAATATAGACAATTACTTGTGCGTCTGCCCATTTAGCAATTTGCTGTTGCACTACAGTTTTGCCTGATCCGAATGGACCAGGAACAGCTCCAGTTCCACCTTTGGCGATAGGGAAAAATGTATCAATTACACGTTGTCCGGTTACTAAAGGTTTACCCGGGACTAATTTCTTTTGCACGGGACGCGGTTGTCTAATTGGCCATTTTTGCGCCAATTGCAATGTATGAGTTTTTCCTTCAGCGTCAACTACTTCAGCAATTACTTCTTCTACAGTAAAACTTCCAGAAGCAATCTTTTTGATTTTACCTGCTACATATGGCGGCACCATGACTTTATGTTCAATCACGTCTGTTTCCGGTACTGTACCTAAAATATCGCCTCCGCTTACTTCGTCCCCTACTTTGGCTGTAGCGGTAAAATCCCACTTCTTTTCTAAATCTAAAGCAGGCACATTAACTCCTCGTGCAATAAACGCTCCGCTTTGGGAACGAATCACGTTTAATGGTCTTTGAATACCATCATAAATGTTATTCAACATTCCCGGCCCTAGCGTGACCGATAAAGGAGTACCCTCAGTGTGCACTTCCATTTCTGGTGCTAATCCAGACGTTTCTTCGTAAACCTGGATTGAAGCGGTATCACCTTCTAATTCAATAATTTCTCCGACCAGCTGTTGTGGCCCCACGCGCACTACATCATACATCTTGGCGCCTCGCATGTTCGTAGCCACCACCAGCGGTCCTGCAACTTTTTTAATTTTGGCGTTTGCCATAGCTGGTTAATTATATTAATTAATTAGATCCTAAAATATCCGAACCCACTGCTTTGATCATCAGATTTTTCATTTTCGCAGCCGCGACGTTAGCTGGTTGCAACGCGTTTGGTAATAACACAATTGCTGGCAATGTATCTCCATTAATTTTTTCCACCTCAAGGAGAACACTTTCTGCCAACCCTTCATCAACAAAGATAATGCGAAATTGTCCTTCTTCTTTGAATTGACGCAGGGTTTTTAACAAATTCTCGCCATCCACACACGTTTCTACGTGAATTCCTGACATCGCAAAACCAAGTCCGCTACCTGGCGGAGCGATATAAGCTAAGGGTGTTGTGTTTATGTGGGCTTGCATATTTAAGCTGTTTGCAAGTATAAAGGTCGACGCAAATTTGTTATTGCTTCTGATTCCAAGCCCTGTGCGCGCGCAGTGACTAATAAGCGCACAGACTTTGCTTCCATCTCAACCGCGTACCAAAAAGCCATAATCGAGTCATATCCTACTGGTTCATATTGATACGGGCGTACCAAGCGCATGAGTTCTATATCCCAAGCGCGTTCGTAATCAGCGCTGCTTTGCTGCATTTGAACTTGTTCAATTGCTTCACGGGTCAAGGCCGGATAACGTTCCTGCCAAGCCACAAGCGTTTGTGACATACCTATTTTATCCGACGATTGACGTATTTCGCGATCACACTCTAAGCGATCCTGATACCATCGCAAGACTGTGTGACTTAATGGAGTTTTAGCATTGGCTTTCATAGTCTTTAAAACCACTGCCTCTGCTTCGTCCATTACTGTTTTCGTCGATTCTGGCGCATCGGGATCAAGCGTTAACATCTGGTGAACATAATCTTGCCAATTTTTTGGCAATGCCTCCCATCCTACTTCATCCCAAATTACGCTTTGCCATGTTTCAGGCAAAACACTGCCCAAACGTGATAAGGTTTGAGGCGCTGTTTGTCCGCTCATTTTATCTAAGATCGCTGCTGCCGCATTCAGTCCGTCATAGCGAGCTTGATAAAACTGCAGCACCCTCTCATCCGTAATCATTTCATCTAGCCAGGTTTTTAGACGAACAAGACGCTCTTCAATTGCGCGTTCCGCCACGTCTGCTTCTGCCGTAGGATTCATCCATTTTCCGTAAGAAGTATCTACTAGCACATGAACCGCTTCCTGCAAAGTCGGCGCTTCTATGATGCGAGTATATTCATCCTCTTGCAGTAGTTTCATTTCTTCTGCGCGGATGATCCCAATTATATATGGCGTGTCAAAACCCATGATAATTTGTGTTAATTGAAGAGATGTTTAGCGATTTCAGTTCGATGCCGCGTAAACAATTGTCTAACCAAGTGTCGCACTCCTAAATTAATCTCGGTCTTTTCGTCTCGAAAAACTAAACCACCATCTTGAGGTATTGTGTCTGGACTTACTTGCCAATTATCTTGTTTACTGACAAGGTCTCGAACGATATTTGCGTGTTTTTCTCCTGGAATAATCTCTCCTGGCTGCTTAGGTAATTTATCAAGTAATGCCTTGATTAAACCTTTGGCCTGTTTATCATCCCATGCGAGAATTGCATTTACAGTATCTTGTTCAGTTTGCTCTAATTCAGATTGTTTGCTTGCCAAAACATCAGCCTTGGCTTGCAGTTGTCGTTCCTGGTGCAATTTACTCCCAGCTTGTACTGCCTGTGCATCAGCTTGGTCTAAGATTTTTTCTTCTATTGCCTGGGCTAACTTTGTAATCCGTTTTTCTTCATGGCGCAATTGTTTTTCCGTTTGCACTTTAATCTCACGGATTTTATTTGCCGCTTCTTTTAAGATATTCCGTTTTAACGAATCAAACGACATTTATTTACTTTAAGCCTAACCCGTTAACTAAGAGGATCGTTACTAACAATCCTAAAACGGCATATGTCTCTACAATCGCCGCCAAGATAACAGCTTTACCGGAAGCATCTGGCTGCTTCGCTGTTACATTTACACCGGCTGCCGCTAAACGTCCCTGAAACATGGCTGATAACAAACATGTGACTGCAACCGGAACTGACGCTGCAAGTACCATCCAGCCTTGTCCAATTGTCATATCAACTGCGTTGCCTGATAAGATACCAGTCGCATTCGCAATGATAATCGCGGCCAAGAAACCATAAATACCCTGGGATCCTGGCAAGGCAGTTAAGAGTAAAACTTTACCGAATTTATCCGGGTCTTCTGAAACCAGTCCCGCGCTGGCTTGTCCGGCTGTCCGTACTCCTAAAATCGAGCCGACGCCTGCCATCACTGTGGCTAACGCTGCACCCGAGAGAGCAAGTACTAATCCGTATTCCATAATAATTGCTTGTTTAAAAATAAAATTTTGAGGTGGAATTTCGTAATTCCTGTCTAGTTTATTAGCATCTCTGCCAACACCAGACACCAATTACGAAAACTCTCGAGGATTATCAACGTATTTACTTACCCTTCCTAAAGGCTTATAAGCCGTTCCTCCTCCGTCCATAAACTTCGGAAAGAATTCCACAAATTGTAATCTTCCGGAATGAATAAAAGCGCCTAAGGAATTAATTCCCAAATTAAATACATGTCCCACTAATAACACGACTGCCGCAATTAAAAATCCGACTCCTGGCACCATGTCGATTACCATGCCGCCAATCAGATTTACAACTAGACCAATAATTCCTGTTGCTAAACCTAAAGCTAACAAGCGCGAATAGCTCAAAATATCACTTAAAAAGCCTATTAAACCGTATAAACTTAATAATCCTGATCCAAGTTTAATAATGATATTTTTTTGTTTTCGTCCTTGAGTCAAAACTAAAACAGCTGCATTTATTTCCACCCAAATTAACATTATTTTCTCCCAGGACATAGGTAAATAACCTAATTTTGCTCCCGCCCATGCCAAGATACCCAGGATCATGGTGATCCAGGCATAGCTATCGAAAATCGCACTGAATCGATCCCCTTTTCGCCAAGAATCATATCCTTTTACTACTCGAGCAAAAAGTAATTGCACGATTCCCAATGCAAAAGCGACCATCAACAAAGTAATTGGTTCACCCACCGGATCGATTAACTTAATCTTGAGTAAGATATCTTTAATTGCACTTGGCGGTAAGTTTTCTAGTGTAATTCCAAACCATCCGCCCGTTAACGCTCCTAGAATTACAGTAAAGAACCCGGCATAGAATAACAATCGCACCATTTTCTTCAATGATCGCTTGAGACGGAAAAACTTTTCTGCAGCTGCCATGCTAATCATTAACACTATTCCGTATCCAGCATCAGTGAGTGCTAATCCAAAAGCAAGCAAGAAAAATATTGATAAGGCTGGCGATGGATCGAGCTCATTGTATTGCGGCTTACCATAAATATCCGTGACTGCTTCAAAAGGACGCATTAGTGAACTGTTTGCGAATAAAACCGGCGGATTTTCATCTGGTGAATTTTGCACTGATTCAATCGCCGCTGCGGGAAAAATGCGTTCCAAATCATTAGTAAAAGACTGTAATCGATCTTTTGGTATCCAGCCTTCTAAAACTGTAGTAAATGGTAGTGCAGCTATATTCTGCGATAACGCCTCTCTTTCTTGGCGATGTAGCAAAGCATCGTATGCAAATTTCAAATTTCTTTCTTGTTGTAAATAGCTTTGAGCACGCGCCATCTCTTCGGTGTATGCCGTTTCATTTTTCTGTAATTTTTGTTCTAAATGACGCAAACGATCAGCCGGAGTCTCCGTTGTATGAAGTGTCAGTGTGACAACATTAGCACTAATTTCTCCTAAAGCCTTATCTAATAAAGCCTTATCCTTATTCTCGGCAATAACTTCAATATATAAAGTCCCCTGTTTCTTGACTTCAACCTTATGCACAATTTGCCAAACAGCCGTTGGCACTTGCTCAAATACAGTGTTAAGTCGCTCCTCTTCTGCTAATGGTGCGACAGCCAAAAGCTGAGTTGTTGTTTTTGTGCCTCCTAAATCTTGACCCAATAAAGCCAGATTCACCCACGGAGCAACTAAATCTTTCTCTTCGGTTAAGGCTTGTTTCTCTGCTACTAATTCCGCCAGACCGTCACTCATGACACGGATATTTTCTAGCAATTTATCTAAACCTAACTGATTTATAATCTTTTCTAACTCATCTAAGCTCGCCGTTGGCTTACCAGCAAACATGTCACGCCATGACCGTTTTTCCGGCATAGACAACTCTCGTCTAATTCTTTGCATGAACTCCAAAGCAAACTGAATTTGAGCTAATTGATATCCAGTCGGGGTTGTGGCAGCCTCGTTCTGATTTTGCAACGGAATAATATGAACTATTTCTTCGTCTTGCAGCCAACGCAAACATTTCGCTGTGTCTTTAGCTGGAATAGCAATCTGAATTTTTTGCATCGGCGCTATCATGGCGGCTTAGTTTAAATATTCAGCTTCAAACAATTCAACAATTTGTTCCACTGTTTTCTTGCGGTTTTTATCTGCTATTTTTTTCACTGATTCGACCGCTTTCTTCCCTGCTGCCACTAACTGCCCCACATCATTATGATCCTTAGTTATTCGTTCCTTAAGCACTGCTTCTGCTCGTGTTTCTGCTCTTTGTCTTACTTCAGCTAACATCGTCTTTTCATGCGCTAGCATATCTGCAATTTCTTGCTTGGATGTGTCTTCCGCTTGCTTGATTTGTTGTTGCGCTTCTTGTTCTACAACTTTCACTTTGTCTAATAGCGTTTCCATATATGTTTTAGTTAACCATATATTTAAAAACCGGCATCATCACTTCCCGCCGGCTCGCTTCTTCATCGAAGCAGCCACATTCTATACATCCACCTGTTTATTGTCAAGATCAGTTAATCTTGCAAATTATCAAATTTTATGGCCTTTTACTTTCGTTTATATGCCTTTTGGATAGCCACCATGATTGCTTCAGCATCAAGGTGATATTTTTTGAGTAATTGTTCTGGTTCACCCGATTCCCCAAAGGTATTTTGCATGCCAACCATTTCCATTGGGACTGGGTAATCACGCACTACCACTTCTGCAATCGCACCGCCAACACCAGCCATGACTTGGTGTTCCTCTACTGTCACAATTGCGCCGCATTCACGCGCTGCTTTTTCAATTGTATCAGCATCTATTGGCTTAATACTGGGAGAATTTATCACACGCACTGAAATTCCTTTTTCTATCAACCGATCGGCGGCTTGTAGGGCCGCATACATAATTGGGCCGGCTCCAATCACGGCCACATCTTTGCCATCGCGTAAAGTTATCGCTTTCCCCCAAGCAAAGGGTGTTTTTGCCGTGGTTATCACTGGTGACTTTGCTCGTCCTAATCGCATATAGACTGGCCCAGTTCGAGCTGCAGCCGCATGGACAACTTTACGCGCTTCTTCTGCATCCATCGGCACCGCCACAGTCATATTCGGCAGTACCCGCATTAAGGCGATATCCTCTAAAGCTTGATGTGTTGCTCCGTCCGGGCCAACTGTTACTCCGCTATGTGCCCCAGCAATTTTTACATTTGCTTTGTTGTAACACACCGATACTCGAATTTGATCCCAAGTTCGTCCAGGAGAAAAAACCGCATAAGTTGAAGCAAATGGTATCTTACCCTGCAAAGCCATACCCGCCGCAACGGTAATCATGTTCTGCTCTGCTACTCCGGTCTCAATGAACCGATGCGGAAACATTTTGGCAAACTTATCGACTCTAGTTGATTCAGCTAAATCAGCGCACAAAGCCACGACTTGACGATTATGCTCAGCTATCTCGGTTAAACCAACTCCATAACCATCTCTAGTGGCGGCTTGTTCGGCATGTCCTCCTAGGGCTTTAACGGCTAAATATGCGGCTTTATTTATTATCGCCATACTAAAAAATATTATCTAACTCTTTTAAAGCTTTTTCAGCTTGTTTCGGAGTTGGCGGCATTCCGTGCCAACGATAGTCATGCTCCATGAAACTCACACCTTTCCCTGGAATAGTGTGCGCTAAAATCAAAACCGGTGATTCAATAATCGCATGCGCTTCACTGCAAGCATCAATAATCTGCTCCATGTTGTGTCCGTCAATTTCAATCACGTGCCAACCAAATGCTTCAAACTTATCTTTAATCGGCTCTTTGCTCATAACTGACTCTGTGTCTCCGTCAATCTGAATATTATTCCGATCTAAAATTGCTGTTAATCGTCCTAAGCGATAATGACTAGCAAACGCTGCTGCTTCCCAAGTTGAGCCTTCATCTAATTCGCCATCAGAAATAACACAGTAAGTCTCATATTTCAGTCCATCTAATTTTCCGGCTAAAGCGCAGCCAGATGCTAAACTCAGACCTTGTCCTAAACTTGCCGCAGAAGATTCTACTCCCGGCACAGTTAGTCGATCCAAATGTCCTTGTAAACGCGTTCCTAACTTACGCAGTGACGCTAATTCTTCAATAGGAAAAAATCCTGCTCTCGCTAAAGCCGCGTACCACACCGGAGCCGTATGGCCGCAAGACACAAACAAGCGATCTCGTTCTGGATCTGATTTTGTTTGCGGCGAAACATTCAAAATATGAAAATACAAAGCAGTCACAATATCGGCCAACCCTAATGGACCCGCGGTATGTCCTGATCCTGCCGCAGCTAACATCTTAATAACGTCACGACGCAAAGTTAGCGCCATTCGCGTTAAGTCTTCCAAAGTAGACAGTTTTTGCATGGAGGCAGAAGGAATAAGCTCTTTGTATATTACACTGCTCCCGCCCCTCCTCACAACTCCTTAAGCTTGTTCGCCTTCCGCCGCTTCTCCTCTGGCACCCGCTTCCGCTAATAATTGTAATTGTTCTAAGTTTTCACTTGCATTGCCTGCGCCAAAAATAGCCGTATTTGCACACAAGATTCTGGCTCCACTATCAACATAATTGCCGATCGTTTCTTTATCTACGTGTCCATCTACAGCAATCCGAATATTTGGATGCTTATCATGAAAAGCGCCAATTTTACGATATACGTCTGGATTTAAAGGTTGATTCGCCCATCCCGGATTGTATCCCATAAACAAGACGTAATTTACTAAGCCCAAATATTCTTCAATCCAATCAGCCGGACTTTCCGGATTCAATGCCAAAGCTAATTCGCTAGTCGTTTTCTCTTTCAAACGTGCAAATGTCATTTCAATATCGCTAGTACCTTCAAATGCTTCAACATGAAAAATACATCGGGCCGGATTCAAATCAATAATATCGTCAATAAAATTGCTGGGTGTATGTACCATTAAATGCAATTCTGCTTTCTCACTTTGCGGCAACTGCTTAAATCGACGTATGTCTCGAAAAGTTCCCTCTCCTGCAAAGATACCGTCAGTGACGTCTAACTGGATATGATCTGCTTTTGTGACAATAGTTTTCCAATCTTGTTCAATATCTTCAAAATTTTTTCTTAAAATTGCTGGAACAACTTCGACTTCTATCATATGCATTAATAAAATTAGTTATAAATTCTTTTCTTCGTATGTATGTACTTTTTGCACGCGTCGTTGATGCCTCTCTGCTGCTGAAAAAGGTGTTTTAAGCCACGCCTGAACCACTGTTTTAGCTTGATCGGGTGTAATATGTTTTGCTCCCAGCGTTAATATATTTACATCATCGTCACGTTGAGCCGTTTGCGCGATTTCGGGATCATAAATCATAGCCGCCCGAATCCCCTTCACCTTATTAGCCGCGATATTCATGCCAATCCCTGTCCCGCATACTAAAATGCCTCTCCTGTTCTTCTCATCAGCCGCCACCCATTCTGCTACCGGCCAAGCATAGTCTGGATAATCGTCTTGTGGATCCAGATCTTGTGGTCCCAAGTCTTTAACAGTGAATCCTTGTTCACTTAACCAGCTCACTAGCTGGTTTTTTAATTCCCATCCGTTATGGTCAGATGCTAAAGATAACTCCATGCTGTCACCATAACAAAAACCTACCTACTCCGCCAATTACTGTTTTCAAAAATGGCGTTACGCGGTAAAATATTTATATAAACAAAGGAGGTGATCATGCATGAAATCTAATGCTTTAACAATGGTTGCCATGACATTGGTAATAATTGGTGGTTTAAATTGGGGGCTAATCGGCCTCTTTAATTTTGACTTAGTGGCTGTTATTTTTGGTGATATGACTGCGATCACTCGCACCGTTTACGCTCTCGTTGGTGTTGCCGCAGTTGTCATGGCTGTTGCCCTTCCTAAAATGAAGGCCGAATAACTGCTTAAAACAGCGGTTTTCCAAAAGCCCGTTATAATTCGGGTTTTTGGTTTTTTATTACTTCTTCAATCATCTGAATACATCACTCTTCTTCTTGAAAAAAGAGCCTTTGTGAAGACGATAAGCAAGCCTATCATCAAGGTGACGCATCGGGGTGCCAATCAACTGCCTGCACTGGGGACATGTCAGGTTCTCCATATCTTGCGGGCACTGAATGTCCGCCCGTCCCTGTAGCTCCGATAAGTGAAGTTGAGAGAAACCTAGCTGTTCCTCCGTGCTCCTTACGATACCTGTCATTCTTCAGCGTGAACTGTTGTTTCGGTTGTGACATGGTTTTTTAATTAACTTTGTTAGTACATCCAGCGTCAATTAGTTGTTGCTGATATTGAGCTCTGTATTGAAATAGCGCAATTTGCTCCTCGGCACTCGAACTAAACTGATTACTATGAGAGGCGAGAAATTCATTCCTTAGGTCATACCATTCGCCAGCAGCAGCGTCGCATGCTTGCCGGTGCTTAAGTTCAAGCGCCGCAATGTCTGCATCATACTTAGTCTTTTCCTCTGCCTGCTTGTTCAACTCTTCTTGGTGTGCATTTAATTTATCCATACACTCTTGCGCAGTAATATAGTAATAATTCGTGCCAACATGACAACTCATCTTCATTGGCGTGTATGCTGGTACATCAACTGGCTCGTCGGTTGGCGTAGCTTTAGGCGTAGCTTTTGCTGCCTTAGCTTGCTTTGCGTATAAGGCATCACATTCCGTTGTCCAAACAACCTGCCATTTCCCAGAAGCAACTTCGCATTCTGTTTTTGTGCCAGCGCATTCACTTTGTTTGATGGCTAGTGTGCCTACATGAGGATATTCACAATTCACAATCGGGTCAGCATCTACAATGGGTGATGATTTGCTGGTTTTGGCACTAAGTACCGCTGGATTTGATGTGGATTTTGTTGGGAAAGACGGGCTAATGCTTATAGTGGGTGCAATTGAAGGAGCTATAGGGACGGTTGCTATAGCTTCGCTCTTCACATTCAATTGTTGCTCAATTCTGTTATTTACCACATTACCAACACCAAAAATTAGACCTCCCGTAATAGTACAGGCCAACACCGTTCCAATCATATTACTATGCAGCATCATACTAATGCGATTGCAAGTAGCCGACCAAGCTGTAGGTATTAATACCAGAGGAGAGAAATGAGTTTGTTGTTAGATAACCAATAAAGGTGTTGCCAAGAAAAATTCTAGGTGGAGTAGATGTGTAGTTATTGAATGGGCTTTGTGATGAGTAAGCCCCACCATATCGACCATATTCATTGAAGATGCTTTTTGAGGAGTATTTACTTCCATAGGTTCCGTACGAATTAATAATAGAATTAGAGCTGTACTGATTCGAGGAAATAAGCCCTAGATATGTGCCATCATTGGCAATAAGCACGCCTATCCCATCAAGTTGAACAAATACATCAGAAAGTGTTAGTAATGGAGCAACACTTGCCACAGTTGAAGTACTGTTAGTTTTAGGGGTAACGCTTACGGCTTTCTTAGCGCTAGTATCTGGCATTGTAAGGCCTTTAGCCTTCTGAAACGCCATAGCCCCCTTCAAGGCTTCTTCTGTCTTTTTGTCGGTTCTAGCTCGCTTCTTCCAATATTCGCTTTCCATCGCATTTATTTTTTTACTAAAAACCTCACCAAAAATACGCTCAACAACTAATGGCACGTTTTTGTTGGGAATCAAATCCGAATCTTGTTGCGTTGCCGCAAGTCCATCTATAGGCCAAACAAACATCAACAAACCAGTTGCTAATATTATAAATACGCCTTTTCTAAAATCTGTATTTAGTGGATTCATGGTAATTTAACTGGTCTATTTAGATACTTTTGGTATACCACTCTTAGAGAAAAGCTACAAGCTGTATGTAGACCGTATGTAGCACAAGGAAGACGCTTAAATTAATGACCGACATACGAACTAAGTTTGGTAAACGAATCCAGAAGCTACGTCTTTCGCGAGGTATATCGCAAGAAAAGCTTGCTCACTCCGTAGGCGTACATCGAACCTACATGGGATTCGTGGAGCGTGGCGAACGAAACCCCACTCTGACCAAAATTGAACGCATAGCTAAAACCCTTGATGTTTCGATACGGGATTTATTTTAGCGTCCAATAACAAACTTACGCCTAATTGCTCAGAAGGCTATCATCTATTTTGATCATGGTGCCAAAAAAGACTTGAGAATTGATTCCTCTGTTTCTAATAAGTTTGAGCCAGAAAAAACGGCGTACAATATGTACAAAATAGCGAATCTAGAAAAATCATGGGACCTAAGTCCGGATCAGTTCGCCACCTTGGTTTCGAACCAAAAAAGAGATACCAGGAGCGGAAAATAAGAGGGTCTTGAGAGGTGTTTAGGACGGACTTTCGAACCGAAAATGAGACAGTTTGAGACACTATAAAAAAGAGGGTGTTTCGTGTCTCATTTATTGGACTTTGCAAATATTTTGTGGCCTAACCTACTTTGATCTAGGCGAACAAACAAACCAATCTTGGTTCTTCGGGTTTACCCGCTCAAACTCAATTCCATTCCATTCATAAAGCAAGCAATACCAGGATTCATCAGCATGTAAACTACTCACATCACGAGCAATTACATCATCGCTTAGCTTTTCAAACTTTCGCTCCTCACCATTTAGTAAAGTGTAATCCGTTACTTCAACCTTAAAGGCAATTTCAATTCCCCCCTTCGCTTCATTTGAGTATATCCCTCCTTTACGGATCATGATGCTGGGTTCTCCTGTCGACCAATTGAATTTCTCGTCTTTATCCATAGCACTACTCAATTACCCTCATATTCACGCTCAATATGCTCAACCAAGTTCTCCCACAACAACTCAAGTAGCTCAGAGGTAGTCAACAAGACCTTACCAACGCCTACTGGCTTTAGTAAACTCACATCCATCAAGTTAATAACATATGAATCCTTTTCTTGACTCCACTCAATTCCACCAAACGCATGCATTGCTTTGCGATCAAAACGCCGATCAGTCCACTGATAGAACGATATGTCATCATCACCAGTCATCCCACCAAGCCAGATAGCAAGATTGTAAATTTTCTTATTTCCACTTCTAACACGAACAATCCGCTCTCCATTACGATTAACTAACGAAACTTGAATACCTCTATCCTTAAGCAACTCCCCTCGCTTAACTAGCTCATCGACAAGAGAATCTACAACATAATCTGGGTCACTAGATGGATCATGTTCAATCGTTGGGATCCGCGGCAACCTAATATTAACAGCGGGAGACACGGTCTGGGGTACTGACTCAACAACAACTTCACCACTAGGCGGCTGCACTTTCGCTGCTATACTTTGAGCTAACTCCTGAGGCGTAATTCTATTATTTCGCGCGTCGAGGTACTTAGTAGTTGGGTTTAACTGCTCTGGTAGCTCATCTCCTTGCAGCATAACTGGTAGAATGTAATCTCTCTTTCCACTTAAAACGCCCTGCGATAGCGCACTCTCTAACTCATGCGTTGTAAATGCCTTCTGTTGATAGATATCAGTAACAAAGATGACACAATAACTAGCACGACCTTTCCCAAAAATATTTTGTAGATACCCCGGCAAGCTATGGCCCCACATTTCCGTCTCTATATCTGGATCACGATCGTAAAATACAGAAACGCCTCTCTTCCGTAACTCACTATACACAGCTTCTACATATTCACGATCTTCACCTGCATAAGACAGCGCAACAGAATAAGTCGCTTTCTCTTCATTGGTACTGCTTTGTTCGTGCTTATTAACCATGACAACACATTATGCCACGACAGTATCAGAAAGTGAACACTACTTTAAGATGATGTATCGACCGTAATTCCATCTTCAACCCAAGGGAATTCAAATTCCACATCTATTCTTGCCTTCTTGGGATACTTCTTCAGAAAATTCTCATTTTCATCCACTAGATAGATGGTGCAGTAATCTGATCCATCGACACGTTTAAGCTTTCGACCATTCAGGACACCCTTCCGCTCCAACGCCTTTCTCGTCGATGGATGAACACTATAGTCATAATTCGTTTGCCATTCAGTAAACCAGGTATCCTCGTTATCGCTGTGTAGTGAGGGGATAATGCCTTCCTTAATGTTACGCCAACAGTCAGCGCAGCGAAGTCCATCAAGATTCCACCATGCTTTACTGCCAGGCATATTCTCACCACAAATACCACAGGTATACATACCACCCTCACTATCTTCTAAAAAGAATCCATCCGGCTCTTTCTCAAGTCTGCGCTTGCGTGCGTTCTCGATACCTTCAAACTCACCAGACATTTTAGCTAATTGCACCCAGTTGTTGTTGGCATGCTTTCGCTTCATCTCTTCCGTTATTTTCGCAGCTGGCTTCTTTGGTTGTTCTTCTGTATATAGCTCCATTAAGTCCTCTTCTCGTTCATAGCCACGAATACGTCCAGATAAATATCCGAGGCGGTAAGAGATATGACCAGACAAGAGTCGCCAGTTTGTATCCTTGAGAGTTTCCTTGATAAGCTGTCGTAACTCATATTCACTGGCGCGGGTACTACGGTTAGGGTCAGCATCCTGAACACTGAATGGAAGAATGAAATTCATACCATCCTCTGGCTTTCCAAGCGAGAATTCCATGTACTGCGCTTTTTCGAGAGGCTTAATGAGCTTCTTCTTAAGATCGGCGACCTTAATTTTCTTAAGCTTTGACACTTCAGCATACGCCTGACCCTCATATTTCTCTCGCTCTTCCTTCAGAACAACTGAAGCGACTTCAAGTGCTTCTCGTTGATCAAGGGCGGCTTTGCCCTGTTCTTCGGTAAGACAGAATAGGTGACGATATTTTTTAAGTAGTGCCTCATCCTTTTTCTTCTCTTTTTCCTTTTCAGCTTCAAATTCTGAGAAGTCATCTATTTCAGTAGCTGAATATCCACATGCTTTACATGCACTTGTAGTAGTAACAACATCACCCTTTCTTTTAGATGTTACGGTTATTTCTTTCCCACACTCGGGACATAGGTCTGGCTCTGGCTTCCACTCCTTACCATTCTCAAAGATTGCTTTTCGTTTTTTGCAATCGGGACAGGCAAAAAAGAACAGCATCTTCGATGGCTTATCATTAATCCCAGTTCGAAGACTCTTAAAGGTGGCGTGCATAAGAACACCACACTGACATTGAATATCCTGAGGTGGTGGAGTGTTATCGTATTTATTTTGAAGCTTTTGATCTTTTTCTACCCACTCAGCTATTGTCTTTTCTTTCTCTTCATAGCGGCCGGTTAGAGTATAGAAGAGTTGATTGTAGAGCATTCGGTTAAGGTGGTTCTTTGTTTGGAGGGGCGTTTCTGTATTTCGAGAGTCTTTGACCATTTTTTGATACGTTTTCTGGTAGACATCTACTACATCCAGTGCTCGATGGATGGTTATGAGGTCGTAAAGATCAGTGTAGTGTTGCCCCGACTTCAAATAGAGAGACTTTTGCATAGCCTCTAGAAGGCCCCTTTCCTTGAGAGCCTTAACCCCATCAGAAGCATGATTGCCAAAGAAATACCCGTAATGATAAACGCCTCCTGAATCCATCGCGGCTTATAAACAAAAACAACTTCATGAGCTTCTCCTGGCACGTAAACTCCTCGAAATATACTATCCGTTCGATAAACAGGAACTTCATTCCCATCGACATACGCCTTCCATCCTGGGAAAAGCACGTCTCTCATTACAAGAAATCCGTCACCTTCATTCTTCACTTGTACAGCAACGGTATTGCGATTGTCCTGGACGCCTAGAACTTCACCAGTGGCTGCAAAGTCCATATTTTCTGAAACACTAGCTACTGCAAAGTTGATATCCTGAGAGTCAATATCTAGTAAGATATTTTTCTGTTCTTTACTACTATCTGCAGATGCCTGTACATGCCTAACAAAATGCACTCTAGGAAATGCTTCTTTGTTCTCATAAGTACGAATAATCTTATCCCCCAATGGAATTTCTGAGACCTCCTCAAAATCTAGAAGATTATCTGCAAAACGATAAGGTGGGTATAAGCCTATTACATGCGTGATAGGGAAACGATTTACCAACGAACGGTTATCTTGCCAAGCTGAACCACTGCCACGATCACCAAGAAATTCTAAATACTTACTCACGTCGTATAGTGGAAGTGGTCCCGTCCATTGCGCAGTGTTAATTCCAAATCCAGCCGGTGTATAAGGCGCTAATAGT
The DNA here is from genome assembly GCA_964610055.1 of uncultured Candidatus Saccharibacteria bacterium. GTDB lineage: Bacteria > Patescibacteriota > Andersenbacteria > UBA10190 > UBA10190 > CAZSUC01. The sequence continues at coordinate 455,473 of CAZSUC010000001.1, forward strand.
TCATAGCCTTTTATTAGATCATTCGATACTACCAACTGGAAGGATATGTCAGTCGTGTTATCTCCTGCGATTACAGCTTCACAGTCATCAACGTTCCTACAGGAAAAAAGTTGCCCAGTAGGATTGTACTGATTGCTATCAGGGTTTGTATGTATGTATAAACGAGAAGCTTGTTGCTTTTGAGATATATCTGAAGTGATCTCAAAATACATTGCCTGATCCTGAATGTTATCCAATTGCTCAAAAGAAAACGTACTCCATTCACCATCTCTAATATTTTGAGTAGATATTGAGCTCTTTCTTAGTAAATCACCTCTATCGTCAAATAGCTTCAAGGTAATTTCTCCAACCACCGAGGACTCAGAAAGGCGAAGATTAATACCATCAATTTGATTAAAGGGGGAGGAAAAACTTTGCCGATATGCATACTGTGGGACAATAGGATTCCAAATCATAATCCCGAAGTTGTTGTGTGGAGCAATTGCCGATAAACGCTCTTTGGAAAAAACTCGTACAAATGAATTTTGACTATTAAAAAACTTTGCTACTTCTGGTTCTTGAGTAGCCTGCCAAGACACTTCATCGTGCCATCGCCAAGAAACATAAAAAACAGGAACAATGCTTCCTATAAGAATTATCACTGCGAGAACAGTCTTCATTCTTCTGCTATGAGCAAGGTTCACAATCCAGTGAAATCCGATAGCAGAAAGCAAAATTAAACCAATATTAGAAAATAGAAAGAAACGCGCGGGCGAATTAAAATATCTCCACCCCATATCAACTAACCACACATATACAGCCGAATCTTTTCCGAGGGCTAACACGAAACCAAGATTTGTAATCACTACAGAAAAAAGCCAAAGGAATCGAAAACTTTTTCTACCAACTAAAAGACCAAACAAAGAGAGAAGTAGCGTTATTGGACCCAAGTAGCTTGATAGTTCAGCTTCATTTTTAGGCCCCATATATTCGTCACCATGACCAAACGGATGTGGAATCACTAGCCCCTTTAACGCCTCAATAGGAAAACTAAAATCCAATAACTCCTCATCCGTGCTAACACCTTGTGCCCGATCAGTAAAAGGAATGACTTCAACTATTGGCAACCAGTAGAAAGATGTTAATCCAATGACGATGAATACACTTATCAGAATCAATAGCGCCCGCTTCCATTTCTTGTAATCAGTGACAAGAAGACACAAAACGAATATCGCTTGTAAAACGAAGATGATGACAGCCATCTGAGGATGGCCAACTAATACACAAAGGGAACTACTCAAAATCCAATAAATTAATATACGGACTCCCCCTGTTTTCAAAAACATTTGTAGAAAAAGAAATAAAAGTGGCACCCAGGTAAAAGGCAAAATGAGATTAATCATTTCATACTTACCTACAAAGGCTGCCCCTAGTGGCAGCAACAACGCTGCCATCCCGGATGCCATAGTCTGAACTTTGTTAAATCTCAAAAAAGAAAAAACACCAATCGCTGCTAATAAGCTGTGAATAAGCATTGAAATATTAAGCGTCCAAACAGCTGGGAAAAACTGGCGTAAAGCCATATGCAGTGGATAAAAGAAACCTAATTGACCGGTCGCAAGTAATGGGTAGCCACCAGCTAACTCGGGTGACCACAAAGGCAACTCTCCGGACCTTTGAATGACACCATATAGGTTTTCTAACGCCGTCGTAGTGGTAACGAGGTCGTTATTAAACCACAATCCCCGAAAAACCCACTTTGTAATAAAGAAAAGGCAGATAATTAAGGCAATAACGCCAAAACTTCTAGTATCAAAATTTAACTGAAAGTTTATTTTCCTCATTTCCTGGTACGGATTTAGAGGCGAGGGCTATATAAACACAAAGCCCGCCGCCAGCTCGCAATCTTTCGATCGCGCATACCCCTTTCGGGGTATGACCGTACCAGGGCTGCTGAACGACGGGTTCAGTATCCTGGTACGGGGTTTCAATGCCATGCCTCGAAAATTGAGGTTTAGGCAAATATTCAGTTATGTATCCATTTTTGCTCTAAACAGGCTTTAAATCAACTTTTCTAAATACCATTGACGATGAGAGCGTTAAGAGTAAAATTTACTTAGAAGCAACGCTCGTTTAAAGAATAATAAAAAAGGATACTTCAATGTCTGCAAAAGACGTAGTTGTATTCCCCTACTCCGACGGAGGCGTGCTCCGATAACAAATGTAGAGTAGAGCTGGCAGTTAGCCTCGCGGGCGTAACAGCGTAGAACTGTTCAGTGAAATCGAAGGTGGTTATTTTAACCATTTATTTTCGATGTCACTGAACAGTTTTTTGTTGGAGATAAGAAAATAAATAACACCTTTGCTATCATCGAGCGTGGCTTTATTTAATCCTTCAAATAAAGTCATGAAAAAGACTCCATACAAAAACCAACAAAATATCGACGTCGAGTACGTCAACACAAAGAATCTAAAATCAGCGTCATATAACCCTCGGCATTGGAACGACGACGCAAGGAAGCAGCTCAAAGAGAGTGTGCGGCGATTCGGTCTCGTTGATCCGATAATCTGCAATAGTGCTCCTTCTCGGAAAAACACAGTCATTGGTGGGCATTTTCGCTTGGCTGTTGCTAAAGAGCTTGGCTTCAAAGAAGTCCCCGTCGTTTACGTTAATATCCCTACTCTTGAGCGGGAAAAGGAACTTAATCTTCGACTCAATAAGAATCAAGGTGAATGGGATTTTGACCTATTGGCTGAATTCGATGAGAAATTACTCGCCGATGTCGGATTTAATTCCGAGGAGCTCGATGAAGTATTTGCTGAAATTGAAACGCCAGAAGAATTCGACCTTGAGAAAGAACTTCAAAAACTTGATATCAAAACTGTTGAACTCAAGAAAGGTGACATCGTGCAATTAGGTGACAGTCGGATGCTAGTTGGAGACTCGACTATTGAGGCCGATTTCATAAAGCTCATGAATGGTGAACAGGCGGACATGTGTCTGACCGATCCCCCATATTTACTAGATTATTTAAACGCCAAGCGTCATGGCAAAGCAGTAACAGGATTTGGGGCAAAGCGTGATCGACGGTATCTCGAAACGGATGTTTTACCAGATAACTTCACTGAGCTATGGATGGGTAATATTGCCAAGGTACAAAAAACAAACTTCAGTATTATCGTCTACGAGAATTGGAAGAATCTGCGCGTTATTTGGGAAGAAATGGAAAAGCACTGGAAAGTTAAGAACATGCTGGTCTGGCATCTGCCGAATCGCCATCAAGGCTTCTCCGCTAAGCACAAATTCTTCAGCAAGCATGACATCGCAATGGTAGGTGCAAGCAAGAATTCCGATGTCACTTACAACCATTCCGAAGAAGCAGATGGTCTTCAAGAAGAATATGAGACTGCTTTGTATGCCATAGCCGGAAAACCACACTGGGAGGGATACAAGAAGGGCAAGAAAGTGATGCCAACTGACTTCATTGAATTCAATGCTTCTGATGAGAAGCATTCTGGGCAGGGCGTTGTGTTCGGTACCAAGCCCATCGAAATCCTCATTCCCTACATCAAGGTACTCACGAAACGTGGCGACTTAATCGTGGAGCCATTCGGAGGATCAGGAAGTACATTGATCGCTGCCACGAAAATGAAGCGACGCTGCTACATCATGGAAAAATCTCCTGTATACGCGGAAGTGATTCGTAAGCGCTGGGAGAAGCTAACTGGGGAGAAAGGAGTGGTTGTATGAGCAAGGCACTAGCCATAAAGCAGAGTAAGAAAAAAGAAGCATTACTTGAACAGCTCAGGAAAGTACCGATTGTGCAACTTGCCTGCGATCGCACTGACGTAAGTCGAGCAACGTTCTATCGCTGGAAGAAAAGTGATAAGGATTTTGCCGAAGCCGTTGATGAAGCTCTGCTATCAGGATCTTCGCTTATCAACGACATGGCGGAATCAAAGCTCATTGCCGCTATCAAAGAGGGCAACATGACTGGGATTATCTATTGGCTGAAACATCATCATCCGGCATATACCACCCGAGTAGAGCTGTCTGTGGGACCGAAGCAAAACGATGAGCTTACCGCTGAACAGCAGCAAGTAGTTCAAGAAGCGCTAGCAAAAGCAGCCCTTATTGAACAAGGGGAAATTAATTCACTAAATGAAACCTATGAAAAATAATATTCTATCGCCTGAAGTATTAGGTCACTTAATGCGTGACCGCATGGCACGACAAGCAGTAGCCTCTCATAACCATCTTCTGTTCTTCCATATCTACTTATCCCGATACGTAAAGTACGACACTGCAGAATTTCAACGTAAGCTATTCAAGCTCACCGAGGACTCGAGTATCCGACATGCAGCTATCGTTGCATTTCGAGGGTCTGCCAAGACAACCATCATGACGCTTTCATACCCCCTTTGGGCTATCCTCGGTGTTCAGCAGCGTAAATTCGTCATGCTTTTAAGCCAGACGCAGGGACAGGCTCAACAAATGCTTGTGAATCTGAAGCGTGAGATTGAGAATAATGAAATATTGCGGAATGACTTCGGTGCTCTTGAGCACGCAACCGATGAGTGGGGTCGAGAATCACTCGTTATCAAAAAATACGGTGCCAAGATTATGGCGGCTTCGAGCGAAACGAGTGTACGAGGCGTACGGTTCGGAGAACACCGACCGGATCTCATCATCTGCGATGACGTTGAAGATTTGCAGTCAACCGCTACCCGAGAGGGACGCAATAAGACATATAACTGGCTCATGGGAGATATCATCCCAGCTGGAGACCGCAACACCCGAGTTGTTGTTATCGGAAATCTACTGCATGAAGACTCACTCCTCATGCGATTAAAAGAAGATATGGATCGTGACCGACTTGATGGAGCCTTTCTGCAATTCCCTCTTTTGGATGAGAATGATAAGCCGCTCTGGCCAGGCAAGTTCCCTGACCAAGAAAGCATTGATCGTCTACGTAAGACTGTACCAAGCCTACCAGCCTGGCATCGTGAATACATGCTTAACATTGTTCCAAATCAAGACCAGATTGTGCTTCAAGAGTGGATTAAATATTACGATAACCTTCCGCCAGAGGAGCGCTACAAAACTGTCGTGGCCGTTGATCTCGCAATCGGACTTGAGAAAAACAATGATTACACAGCAATCCTAAGTGCTCGCATTTATGGGTATGAAGATAAGATGCAGATATTTATTCTGCCAAATATCATCAACAAACGAATGAGCTTCCCAGACCAGCGCCTTACGCTACAATCTGTTGCAGATAGCTTGGGGCATCCCAAGATATACATTGAAGATGTCGCCTATCAAAAATCGTTAATCCAGCAATTGAAAGCCGACGGGTACAGTGTTGATGGCGCAAAGGTATTCGGACAAGACAAGTTCTCACGTCTCGAAACCGTAACTCATCTTTTGCAAAACGGTCAGGTGTTCTTCCCTCGAGAACGTTCCAAGGAGCTTGTTAATCAGCTAACGGGCTTTGGAATTGAGAAACACGATGACCTAGCAGATGCCTTTTCAATTCTTCTGCAAAAAGCGATCGAGAATAACCGACGGCGAGGGCGAGTATGGGCACATAAGCCAAAGGGATTCTGATGTGCCAACTAGACAAGGACATCATTGGAAGATTTTTCGCCAAAGAATTCACTAATCATCTCGTTGTATCTAAAGAAAGCACCAAGTAGTTGGAATGCATAGTCTGGTTGGATAATTCCATCCAATCGAAATAGCTTAATCTTTGTCGGCTTTCCCCTGCTCCTACTAAGAAGAGGATTCCACTCATCCCTAAATCTCTCATTGTGAACTGCTCGGCTATACGCAAAAACAGATCCATCAAAATGAGTAAACTTTTGCTGAGACCTATCCCATTCTAAGTGTGCAAACCGGTGCAGTACAACCTTGTCAGTAATTCCAGCACTTCCATTAATTGGCAAAATTTCTTCGACAGAAATCGATTTCTTAGGTCCTGTCGACTGATTTTTTATATCAAAGACTGTAGCGTTAATCGGGTAGGTATCGTCCAGTATTTTCTTCTGACTATTTTCCATCCTCTTGTGCAGTGTCGTTCCTACATAATTTTGATCATTCAAATTTTCAATTGAAAAGTAAGGACCATGCCAATAGTCAGCCTCTACATACTCTAAATAGTTCTTCGAATCAGTCATTCGGCTTGGATCAACAGCTAACTTAAGCTCAATATCATTATCATCATGAGCCTTCATCAGCAGGCTAGTTGTATCAGTAAACTTTCCCTGAAAAAACCTTCGCAAAAATGGATGATAGTAGATAAGCTTATCTCCAAAAATAATTCCCTGTCTTCTTAAATCAAACAAACTAGCTTCTACCAAATTATCACCATCAAACTCCAATTTCTCTTTCTTCAAAAAATCTACCACCAAACCACTGCCACCACGTTCAATATAAAAATTGATTCTCGGGAATAGTTTATCAACGTCATAGGTTATACATGCAAAAACAATATCTTCAATATTTTCAGAGCCCATTGGAAATAGCAGAAGTTTAAGATCAGGATATTTTTCCATTAAATCTTGAATATCTGCTTTTTTAACTCTCGTCTTATAAATAGCATCGAGCTTATCGTATAGGTGACGTAGCTGACTGCTATTTAGATAAAAATTTAAACGAGTAGGAATTCCATCCCTATGAAAAAGCTCTTGGGAAAAGTTGTTGAGCAATTCCTCCTCTGAGCTATTACCACCAACAAAATTGAGAATCGTCTTTTCTTGCATATAAATAGCATAACATTTGAGGCCAGTTACCTACTTCCCTTGTAGAAAACCTTGCGGCACTGTTGACCTGCTATGAGCGACATCCGCTACTGCCTATATGCCAGAAAATCGTCAGAACGGGACGAACTTCAAGCCCTTTCAGTGGATTCCCAAGTAAAAGAGATGCAGGACATGGCTAGACGAGATGGGATTAACGTGGTGGAGATATATCGAGAAAGTCACTCAGCTAAAGACTCGGGGCAACGTCCGGTATTCATGAAGCTAATTGAAGATATTAGGAGTAGCAAATTCAATGGAATTCTGACATGGGCGCCAGACCGCTTAAGCAGAAACGCTGGTGACCTGGGATCACTAGTTGATCTCATGGATCAAAAGAAGCTTGAAGAAATCCGCACTCACGGTCAGACATTCCATAACTCGCCGAATGAAAAATTCTTACTCATGATCCTGTGTAGCCAAGCCAAGCTTGAGAACGACAATCGAGGACTAAATGTGAAGCGAGGCCTGCGCGCTAAGTGTGAGATGGGGTATAGGCCAGGGGTATCGCCGCTTGGGTATCTCAACAATAAATTTGCGAAGAAGGGCGAGAAGAAAGTTACACTTGATCCCGCTCGCGCGCCCATTATTAGGGAGATGTTCGAGAAGGTCGCATATGAAGGCTACAGCGGCCATCAAATACTAAGATGGATTAACAATGAGACCGACTTTACTACCAGATCAGGAAAACAAATGGTGCTAAGCACCGTCTATCTCCTACTTCGCGATACTTACTACTATGGGAAATTTGAATACCCGAAGGGTAGCGGAAATTGGTACAAAGTTAATCACAAATCAATCATCACTAAGAAGATATTTGATCTGGTACAAGAAAATATCGTGGCTACAAAAAAGCGTAAGCCCGGAACACTGGAGTTCGACTTCACTCGGCTCATAACTTGCGGTGAGTGTGGCTCTGGAATATCAGCGGAGGAGAAATACAAACAACTTAAAAACGGATCAGTAAATAGATATGTGTATTACCGATGCAGTAAGGGCAAGCGAGTAGAATGTCACGAACCGTACGTAAGAGAAGAAAACCTTGTTGAGCAGCTATTACAGCTGATAGACAATCTGGATATGGATAAAATGCTTATTAGTAATAAGCTAGCCAAAGAATTAGAAAAGTACCAAAAGTTCGCATCTGGAGTGCTGCAGGTAGAAGAAATTAGTAGTACGCCAAAAGTAGATATTCGCAGTTATGCGAAGTATGTTTTAAAAGAGGGCAGTCGAAGCGAGAAAAGAGACATCTTATCTTGTCTGCAAACAAAATTAATTCTTACCAATCAAAAAATTTCTCTTAGAGCGCATAGCAACTAGTCTAAGTAGGTACCTGCCTAAGCACTGCATATAACATCAAGATCTGTTCCAATAGTTTCTTTCAAGTAACTATGCGCAGCTGCAAGTACGGCTGCTTGCTCCGGGGTATGCGAAGCAAGCGAAAGCCCTGGTTGGACTATAACTATCTCTGACCTTATCTCTTTAAACCTACTTACCTTTACATAGCGGTTAAGGTCTGAGGTTTGACCTACCAAAAAACGAGTTGCTCTGACCACTTTTATCAATCTCTTCTCTCTTCCCAAAACATGGCGGCATAAATCTCTAAATTTCCATTTCCACTTTGCTGACCGAATAGCCTGAGAACACACTTCAACTACATCATTTACTCGTTCACCGGGGGTACTTCCCTTTGTAAATTTGCAATGAACCAATGTGAGTCTAATATGATCATCCTCTTCCTTTAAACAAACAAGATCAGCCGCCTCTCCTGAAGCGTCGTCATTAAATACCACGTCAAAGCCCCCTTCAATGAAATGCTGCGCAGCACGCCACTGAATCGAATCCAAATGCTCAGCGCCCTCTTTCCACATTGATTCCTTGCTAATGTCCACACCTTCCCAATCCCAAACCTCAAATCTTTCTACGGGAAAAGTGAGATCTTGTGTGCTCTGAGGGCGAATCAGAAGGTTGCCATCCAGTTCTGATAGATCCATAAAACGTATTAGTGGAGGATAGTTAGAAAAATACTCTTCAACTTTCACTTCTAAGGAGCCGACTCGAATTTTTAGTTCCATCGAAGATGAGCGAGTAACCCGAAAGCCCTCTATACCCCCAACAGTTAGTTTAAAAATCCCCCAAACATCTCCTGTACTTGAACGAAGTTGGAAATCAACCTCACTAGTTGTTGCATCAGAGTGTAGTATTTCGATATCAAACATAGCAATCGATAGCTCATCATCTCCCTTTAGCAGTGTCACGCGCTCTTCCGACTGACGTATCAACTCTACCGGCCAGTCGATGCTTAATATTTGTGCGTCTGGAAGAGCGGTAACCTCTTCCGGAATCAAAACGTTTTCAATAATTTTTTTTGTATCAATAGTATCGTCTTTCAACTTCCTACCAACAGCTTCACACCATCTTACAAGCTCGGGTACAGTCCCGGGCTCACGGGCCCAAATACGGCCCTTATATGAACACCCTATTGTTACCGGCCCACCATTTTCCCAGCCTGTTCCACTCAGGTTTGATTTTATAGATCCAGCTCTTTCTGAAATACTTAGAGCTTCTGCAACATCAGAACCTGTATACAACGCGTACCTTAAATTACGTCGCCCATGCTTCCGAACTCCCACATTTTGAAAAATCAGGCGATTAATATTGCCAAGCGACCGAAAAATTATATCTCCTGATATTATCTGTGTACCACCGACTGCTAATGCAACCTTTTCATGATTTGAAGATTTGTCGCTCGATGACAGAAAAAGCAACCCTTGATCCTGATCATAGTGAAGAACAAAAAGATCCCATATGCGATCACGAATCTTTTTTGAGCGGGTCCACCGGATCGGTGGCTCCAGCCGAGTTACAAAATAAAGAGTATTTGTTTCCTCATGAAGCCATACCCTATGCACATTGAGACCTTTTGGTATTCCTTTAAAAAACCTTTTTGGGTTAAAAGATGCTGCTTCATAGACAAGGGTACTGAAAGTTGGCCTTAGAAGATGGTGCGATATCTCAAGCTCCTCATCACCGTCAACTTCATCAAGTCTCTGTGACGAGTTAAGAAATTCAACCAAAGATGCGTGAGACCGAGCAGCATCAGAACTAAGCTCACTTAGAAGGTGGTTCCAGTCAGCATCTTCACTGTAAAGTCTTTCTAAAGCAGAAGACACACCTTGCTCGGCAATATTCGCAATCACAGTTGCATCACCAATTGACTCAGCAGAACTTCGAGTAAATCTTCCGGTAAATTGCAGAAGTATTGCTAAACTTTTGTGCGTATCATGAATAGCGGCAACTTTCAGTTGAGGAAGATCAAAACCTTCTCCTAGCATATTAACACACACGACTATTCGACTCCCTCCAGACCTTAACGTGTCTATCAATCCATCGGTATCAGCTAAATCAGAGTGAACAAGAACAGGGTTAAGATCGGGAGCAATTTCTTGATAAATTTGGCAAACATAGCTAGCCCTGCTTATGTTTGCACATCTTGCCATCATTATGTGGTTTTTCCCTGAGGCGACATCTTCACGTAAACGATCCACTGCAGCTTTTGCAATTGCCTGATCGGCTGCCTCTTGGTCAATCTCATAAACTGATTCAAAAGAAATCTTTTTGAAATATCCATCACGCTGTGCCAATTGAAGTGGGTATTCATAAATCACTTTCCCATCAACCAACTTCCCATCTCGCCGATATGGTGTGGCAGTAAACTGTAAAACTTTGCACGCAGAAAAATTTTCACGGAAAGATGCCCAACCCTTTGCTGCGACGTGATGAGCCTCGTCAACAATTAAAGTATCAACTACTTCCGCAACTGCAGGTAGCAGACTAGATGTAACACTTCCAGTTAAAGCGCTCATGGTAGCTACTACTACGTTGCAATCCTCGAATATGCTGACTTCATCCTTAGTCCGGGGGCGCCTGGTAACTATTCCCACAATAGGGTTTTTTGCTCCAGGCATTAGGTTCCCAAGTGATCGCAGTAAGCCAAGGGTAAGAAATTTTTTAGCCGTTTGATCGCGCAGCACTCTAGACGGAACCACAACTAGTAACCTCCCAGAGGCATATGCGATCAAGGTGGCAAGCATTGTCTCGGTTTTGCCAGTACCTGTGGGCATTACGATGGTAGCTGGCTGATTATTCAAGCTCCAGTGTGAACCGATTGCATGCAGTCCTCCTATTTGAGGTGGCCTTAAACCCTTCGATACAACATTACCAGCTTTATCCCTCTCCTCAGCATGAAAACTAAACTTACCATTCCAACTAGCTGCTATTTCGGTTGCAATGTGCTTAAGGCCTTTTTGTTCAACATTTTCTTGAAATTCATCAAGTAATCTATGGGATAACCACTTTGATTCAGTACTAGCATCAATTTGCAATATGCCGTCCACACTAGAGGGACGAGAAAGTTTTTTTCGTTCTGTAACAATAATTGCTTGCCCGTCCGAGAGTTTGTATAGTTTTTCCCTAATTCTAGAAGAGACCTGAATGTCCTCAATGCTAATCACATCTTTTACCCCACCTTCTCCCAAAACGTGACTAATGTGCCCCACGGCATGTTTAAGAGGTCCAAACTCAAGAGCAGGGAGTTTCAATTTCGTTGCAGTATTTTCTGATTCTAAATTTGGACTCATTATTGATATTAGAGACAATTGTTAACCCCATACAATAGTATATCCACGACACTTAGGCACGCCTGGACTTAGGGGCACTTCTGTGCTCCATATGATAATTGAGACCTTGGATAGAGTCCGGTTGACTCGAACTAAATTGGCTTGCTCCGGGACAGGGATTCGAACCCCAATTTTTGGGACCAGAACCCAACGTCCTGCCGTTAGACGATCCCGGAATAAGTATTCATAAACTACCTTAAAAGTATAAAGTAAGCAACTAGTCAAATCAGGTCATTCGGGGTACAGTAAAGCCCGATGTTCCCGTAGCTCAGTGGATAGAGCGTTGGCCTCCGGAGCCAAAGGCCAGAGGTTCGAATCCTCTCGGGAACGCTAGCATGTGGTATAATCAAGAACATGACCGGTCCTTCCGCGTACGTTGATGTTCGCAATTTATCAGTTACATATACCGCGCCTCGCTCTAAACTAAAGGCAATTTTTGGTCGCGCTCCTCTGTCATTTCCTGTTATTAAAGATCTTAATTTACAACTTTCGCACGGCGATCATGTTGTTTTGTTTGGGTTAGCCGGGTCTGGTAAAAGCACACTTTTACGTGCTTTAGCAGGCGGTATAACTCCTCTGTCTGGTCGGATTCTTGTGAATGGAATTAATCCAGCACATAATCGTCGCACTGCTGCTGGTTATGTTTCCAGCGAAGAAACTGAACCCCAAGGTGACTCATTGCGTGACATTCTTTATGCTTATGGCCGCAGTCATGATGTTTTGAATTTGTCTGAAAAGATTGATGCTTTAACCGACGCTGCCGATTTAAACGGAATTTTAGATCGCACCCCATCCCAACTTTCCACCACCGAACGCTTGCGGCTTAATCTGGCACGCGCTGCTTTATCCGACGCTCCTCTTGTTCTGCTTGATGATGTTGCTGATACTTTGCCCCCGGCCTTTCTCGCCAATTTTATTGCTGCCGCCATGCCTCATCAAACTATTATTATCGCTACTCGTTTTCCTGAAGTCGCGGAAGCTTTTGATTGGCCTATTTTGTTATTAAGCCAAGGCCATTTAGTTCACACTGGCACTTGTGATGAATTAGCTGACGCGACCTCCTGTCCCCGCTTTCTTGATGTCTGGGTTGAAGGCTTGCGTTATGATTTGTTGCGTCGTTTGCGGCAGCACCCGGGTATTTTATCTGTTAGATTAGTTCCGACCACTCAATTTTCCGGTCAAAAATTACGCGTCGCTTTACGTTCCGCCCGTTATTTACCCTCAGTGTATGACGCTATCAGCCAAGCGCCTTTAGTGAGCGTTAAAGAAATTCCCGTCAGTCTGACAGAAATTCTCAGCCGCATCTAGCCCTCAAATTTATCAGTCCCTCAAGTATCGTCTGATCGCAATCAAGCTGCTAAATGTCGCCAAACCAATCGCGATTATTAATTGCAATCCGACAATTTTAACCCAGTTCTCTACCGCGTATTGGTAAACATTAAATGGATCAGTGTGGGAATCAAAGAAAAATCGTTGTAATTGTGGGGTTGCGGTACGTAGTAAAGGAAATAAAATCACGTTCGACAAACCAACTCCCACAATGGCAACCAAGACTGTTTCAAAAATAAACGGCCCTTGGATAAACCAACTCGATGCTCCAACTAACCGCATAATATCAATCTCCTCTCGGAAACTGTAAATAGCCAACCGGACTGTATTGAAAGTGATTAATATGACCAACAATGCAAAAATTATGGAAATTACAATCGTAACGTTTTTAATCGAATCAATTAACGAAATTAAACGGTCAATCACGCTACGAGAAGAGTCGTAATTAATTTCTTCAATGTAAGGGACATATTTTTCCGCCTCCAAAGCCTGGGCAATTTTTTCGTAAAACTGCGGCTCAGTCGCCACAATATAAATACTTGCTGGCAGCGGATTGTCTTCTAGTTCTTGTAGTGAATCCTCGATTAACGGATCATCCTGGTGGCGCGTTTTGAAATTTTCCAACGCTTCTTCGCTGGAAACAAGCCGCACGCTCTCCACGTCACTGCGCGCTTCCAGCTCCGCTGCAATCGCATCAATGTATTCTTGCTGAATATTTTCTTTAAATGTAACTGACAAATCAACCTTTTGTTCAATCGTGTGCAATACTTCGCTGCCAAATACATTCGCAAATAACAAAAATGACACCATTAACAAGGTTAGAGTCATCATAATAGCCGTCGCGACAGACAGCCAAATATTTCGCCAAAAGTTTTGAAACGCTGATCGTGCTACTCGAAAAAAAGAAATTCCTACCATAGTTATAGTTTATAAGTTCCTCCTTGCTGGTCAGAAACAACCAAGCCTTTACTAATAGTTACCACCCGCTTTTTTAACGCGTTTACAATATCGTCGTTATGAGTTGCTAATAAAACTGTTGTTCCTAATTTATTAATTTTAATCAGCAATTGCACTATATCCCACGAATGCAAAGCATCTAAATTACCTGTTGGCTCATCCGCTAAAAGAATTTGCGGCTTATACGCCAACGCTCGTGCAATCGCTACTCTTTGTTTCTCTCCGCCAGACAAATTCGTCGGATATACATCTGCTTTTTCCAGTAAATTCACTAATTTCAAAATATGCGGCACTGCATTCCGAATTTCACGCGTCGGTGCTCCACCAACTTCCATCGCAAACGCCACGTTTTCAAACACACTGCGCTTCGGTAATAATTTAAAATCTTGAAACACTACTCCAATTTGCCGGCGCAAATGCGGAACTTGCCACTTTTTAATCCGTGTAATATCCCAGCCATCAATCACAATCTTACCTGCTGTCGGTCTTTCCTCAGCCGACAATAATTTTAATAAAGTTGATTTCCCTGCTCCACTTTGCCCTACAACAGAAACAAAATCACCAGTTGCAATGCTCAAAGATACATCTTTTAAAGCCGCACTACTCGGTGTGTATGCTTTCGAAACGTTAGAAAAAGTAATCATGAATTGGACTTAGCCCGTACCTTTTATTTTGCCTCAAATGTGGAATCAAGGAAAGTGTCGAGTTGTCCGTCTAGTACCGCTTGTACATCCGTCGTCTCAACCCCACTGCGATGATCTTTAACTAATTTATACGGATGCAAAACATATGACCGAATTTGATTGCCCCAGGCTGCCTCTTTAATTTCACCGCGCAATTCGCTCACTGTTTGTGCGCGTTGCTCTTCCATCAGCTGGCTTAATTTCGCTTTCAAAATACTTAGAGCCTGTGCTTTGTTCTGTCCCTGCGAGCGTTCATTCTGGCACTCTACTGTAATTCCGGTTGGCATATGTTTGACTCGTACCGCTGAGCTCGTCTTATTCACTTTCTGTCCTCCCGCCCCGCTGGCGCGGAAAGTATCAATTTCAATTTCTTTCATATCAATTTCCGGTAATTCTTTTTCCGGCAATTGTGGAATCGCTTCCACGCGTGCAAACGAAGTTTGGCGCAAACTATCCGCGTTAAAAGGTGATTGTCGCACTAATCGATGCACTCCCCGCTCCCCTCTTAATTTGCCGTAAGCTAAACGTCCGCTAAATAAGATTGTACTGTGTTTTATCCCCGCTTCTTCTCCCGGAGACCGATTAATAATTTTCGTTTGCCATTTTTCATGCTCTGCAAACCTTAAATACATCCGTTCCAGCATTTCTGCCCAATCTTGGGCGTCTGTCCCTCCTACCCCGGCTTGAATTGTCACAATTGCATTTTGATCGTCATGCGGCCCGTCAAAACGTAAATCATGCTCAATCTGTGTTAACCCCTTCTCAATTTTTTCCACATCAGCTAACAATGTCTCAATTTCCTGCGCATCTTTTTCCGCCGCCGCTAATGCCAATAATTCTCGTGTTTCAGTCAGTAACTGATCTAATTCTAGCCACGCTTCAATTCGTCCCTGTGCCGCTGCTTTTTCCTGCTGCAGGGCTTGCGCGGTTTCTCGATTATCCCAAAATCCGGGCATCAATTCCTGCTGACCTATATCCTCAATCCGTTGTTTTAAGTTTGGTACGTCAAAGACGGTCGGCTGCGTCTTGCAGCCGCCGGCTCATGTCTTGTAGTCGTTCTGACCAAGTATCAGGTACCATATTGAGCCACCTGTCGGATTTGAACCGACGACCTACGCGTTACGAATGCGTTGCTCTACCACTGAGCTAAGGTGGCTTAGGCGCTGACGTAATACTAACGGAGATTTGAGCTAGTAGGCAATCCTCAAGACTCGCTCTCGTCAGTTGGCACTTCCTCTAAGGTCGCGGTTATCTGAGTTTCCTGTCCTTGGTGCCATAATTTTATTTGCACCTGATCGCCAACTTTTTTCTTGCCAACAATATTCGCTAATGGGTTGTCCTCATCTATTTTTTGCCCGTCAATCTCTAAAATAATGTCACCTTCTACAATCCCCGCCTTATTCGCTGGTGATCCTGGTACCACCGCTAATTCACTCACGGTCTGTCCGCGCATGACTAAGGCGCCGTAATTGTACTGCAAATGATTTGCGCTTTGAATCTCATCTGTTACCGTTGTGTACCGCACCCCCAAATACGGCCGTGAAATCTTACCAGTTTCTTCCACGTTTTGCGCCGCCTCCTTCACTAAATTACTTGGCAAAGCAAAACCAATGTTTTCACTATCCACCGCCACCGCCACATTCACCCCTACAACATCACCATTCAAATTTAACAACGGTCCGCCGGAATTGCCCTGATTAATCGCAGCATCAGTTTGAATCACTTGATCCAATTTTTCCGTTGAACCGTAATTTGAACTCGCAACAATTGAACGCGACAATCCCGACACTACCCCAACTGACACAGTATTATCGAACTCGCTTAATGCATTTCCAATCGCAATTACAGTTTGCCCCACCTTTAATTGATCCGAATCGGCAAATTGCAAAAACGAATAATTGTCCCCTTCAATCTTTAATACTGCGACATCATTCACTGGATCCTGAGCCAAAACTTTTGCTTCATGCTTCTCTCCATCGCTTGTGAACACTGTATATGAAGCATCTGTTTCCGACACCACATGCTTATTCGTCATTACCAAGCCATCCTTCGAAATCAAGAATCCGCTTCCGCCGCCAATCTCCTGTTCTTCTGTTCCGTTCTGGCGCAATTGCGGTACTCGAAATTGGAAATTTCCAAAGAATTGATTCAACGGCGAATTAGAGTTGTCATCGTAATATTGCTCTAAAATCGGTACATCTTTTGTAATAATAATTGAGACCACTGCCGGCGACGCTTTTTCCACTGCACTAATCACCGCCGATTCTGTATTTTGATACGCATCTTGAGCCAATGGCTCTCCAGTTGCCGGCGAGGAAGTTACCCCGGTTGTTTGCGGCGAATGCAGCACCAAACCTGCTCCCACCGCTCCGGCGACAAGACTAATTAAAATATTTAATCCATGTGCTTTTATAAATTTCTCCATAGACTTTTACTTTACCCAGGACTGACTTAGTCAGCAAGATAGTTCAACTCTTAGTGATCCAAAGATCAACCTTTTCATTTACTGGTGTGTTCGGAACTAAGCTCCCGTTGTCTTGTCGTATGCGCACAATTATCGCTGCTCTTTCCAACATAAAGTCATCCGGTATCGTGACAGTAATCTGACGTCGATGTGGCTCTAATACCTGAATCAATGTCTCGCAGTCAACGTAATCCGTATACCACCCGAAAATATGCTGATTAGCCGTACAAATCTCCACTTTTCGCGCTTTATCCGAATCTGACAAAATCGCTGTCACCTCCGCACCTTGCGCGACTTTCATCCGCGGGCTACTTGATTGCAATGCTCCCGCAGTTAATAAATCACCAGCTTCCAAAACTACCGCCAAAATTGCCGCACATCCAATCGCAATCAATAACCCCCACGCCCATACATCCGGTATTCGCTTTTCTTCATCCATTCTTCAAGTTTAGCACAGTCTTGCATTAAGTTGCTTCGCACTTAAATTTGCAGTATACACAACGCATAGGCGGGTATGGTTCAGTGGTAGAACGCAGCCTTCCCAAGGCTGAGATACGGGTTCGATTCCCGTTACCCGCTCACTTCAGAACATGAGTTTAAAACGCGTGAAAAGCATCAAACTATAAAACTAAATTCGCCAATTAGCCATATAATGAACACATGGATAATCACGAATTAGAGGACTACTTAATATTCGCCAAACAATTAGCTAGTGAAGCCGGTGAGATCATGCGTCAGTATTTTAGAAGCGATGATATAGAGCAGCGTGAAAAAGACGACAAAACTATTGTCACCATAGCGGATGAGAAGATAAACAATATTGTAATTGAGCGCATTGCAAAATCTTATCCTCGGCATGCTGTTTTTGGCGAAGAAGCGAGTCTAATTCAAGAATCGGAATATACCTGGGTTTGCGATCCAATTGATGGTACTTTTCTTTTTGCAAAAGGTATCCCTATGGCAGTTTTCTCGCTCGCTCTAGTCAAAAATGGTGAACCTCTTGTCGGGGTTGTCTATGACCCTTTTCTAGACATTTTCTATACGGCCATAAAGGGACAAGGCGCTTTTATGAACGACAAGCAAATTCATGTTAGTACAAAACTATTAGATTATAGAGCGGCTTTAAATTTAGAAGATTGGCCAAGTGCAGAATTGCAGTTTCATCAAATGAAAATGTTGGCACAAAAAGAAAAAAGTCTAGATTTTTATCGAATCGGCAGTATCGTACATGTCAGTTGTTTGGTCGCACAAGGAGCATTTGAAGCCGCTATTTTTGCCGGAACCGCTAAAAAATGCGACATAGCCGCGGTAAAAGTGATCGTTGAAGAAGCGGGCGGAAAAGTTACAGATGTTAACGGTCATCAACAGCGATACGATGGTGACATTAACGGAGCCATCGTATCTAATGGCATTGTTCATGAACAATTAGTTGATCTGATCAAAAGAAGCTCAGGTTAATCTTTACCTCAACCGTATACTCCCATCCGTTTTATCCCACCACATTCCAATCGGCAACGCCGCCATCCATCTCTCACCAGCTAACACCTTGTACAACTCATCCGTAGTCTCAGCTTGCCGGTACTGCCGAATATTTTCCTGGCGCAACAGCGGCAAAACCACATATTTATCATATTCATCTGCTTCTAAGCCGCTGAATTCTTTAACCTCTTCATCTGACAAATTCAAAATCTCTGTTCGGTAACGCCAAGCATCTTCCTCTGTTACCGACGATTTTAATTGCGCACGGCTCACTAAGTGCTGCCGCGCCAAAGTTGTTAGCATCTCTGTGCTGGATAATTTTGCAGTGCCTGCTTGCTCAGAAAAGCGGTCGGACAAATCAATGTATTGTGCCCAGTCCATTGTTGTAACGCATCCGCGTGTTGAACAAATTAACGGCCAAGGTAACCAGCGTGACAGCGGATTCACGCGCGGATTAGGAATCAAATACACTGACGCCACAATCAAACTAATGATTCCGGCTAGGAATATCGTTGGGATTAATAATAGCCACCAACGTTTTTTCATAGTTCCTCCGTTTCTAATTCGTCAACAAAAAACATTCGCCACCATTTCTCCGGAATACTGTATTCTTCCGGCTCAACCTCCAAACTTTTTGCTTCTTCTGTAACCGCTTCAATGTCTGGCACTAAAACCACTTTTTCCCCCTCACCGCGATAATTTAATTTTTCCCGCGCTAAGCGATCTTGGTAGGCATCGGTTCTAAAATATTGATTCAAGTTTTCCAATTCCACTACTTTTTTTTGCATCGCCTGAGTCTCTTGTTCAAATTGGCTGACTTCCCGTTGAATTGCAATTCTTCTATTCATCTCTTGAGCCAATGAAATCAACAAAAACAACACTATCACTACCGTTACTCCGACCACAATTTTTGGTTGGATTAAATTCATCTCCCCTATTATACCCCGTCTATTCCGCTAACTGAATGGTAGTAGTTTGTTCTTGATCGTCGCGAATGTAAGTCACGGTGAAAGCAGTATTCGGTATACGGCTCATAATCGACTCTTTCCATAGAACCGGTTGGTCATTAATTGCCGTAATTACGTCTCCTGGCTTTAATCCTGCTGCTGCCGACACTGACGCTGACTTTATAGCTGCCAATTTAACGCCAAACGCTATCTCTGCATCTTCTGGCGTCCGGATAAATCCATAATCAACATTTAATCCAATTTCTTCCAAAGGATTAATTTCTCGCTGTCCAGAATTAAATCGTTCCAAGCTGGTTCGTAGTAAATTAACTGGCATCACCGTATCATCCCCTAACCAAATTCCGGCTATCTTCCCTTCTTCGTCTAATAACGGTGTGCCTGGCACCATGTCGCTTAAATTTGCGCTGCTACGCAGTACTCTTTGAATCCCCTCTCCTGGTGCAGACTGCGGCAATTCATACTGGTTGATGACGGTTGATCGGATTTTAGCGGAAAACGTATCTTCATCCCGTCCGATTGCTAATAATGTTTGTCCGACCGGCGCATCATCTGACCTCAAATCCAAAGGTGCTACTACTGTTTTTGGAAATCGCAAATATTCTACGCCAAAAACCGGATCATCGCCGGAATACTCCACCGTTACTTCTCGCCCTTCGTTATCATACGCGGTTAAATCGCCTTTAATTCCGCTTGCCGAAACCATTAACCCGTCATTCGTCACCGCTGTTGCCATTCCGGCTGGTTTTCCGTTTTGAAACAGCAAGAACACTGATCGGCCAGTTGATTCCACTAATTCCGCCGCCGCCTTATTCGGTGAGATTGTCACCTCTTGCATAACTGTTGTTAAGCCGTCGTCATTATCAATCAGTGGGGTTAAATCCGGTTGCATAAATTGCTGCCCTACAATTCCACCCGCCATCCCCGCTCCAGTTGTTAGAACTAACAAAAATAATACCCACCAAATCGAAAACCGAACTACCGTCGTCTCATCTATATTTTTAGACATATTTTCATATTAAAACCATTTCGCTGTTAAGAGTAGCAAGAGCAGTCCCACGCCGCCGACCGCAATGTACTCCCAGGCATCAGTGCGTGTTAGCTTACGTTCAAAACTAATACTAAGCAAGTTAAATCCCACGTAATAAGCTACCACCGCAATTCCTGCCTGCACAATGTAATGCACCGACCAAAACTGCATAATCCAACTAATCTCCGTAACTGCTACAGCTAACGCCAGGGTCGGCAAATATGTTTCCCACCAATTCCCTGTCACTCTGCGCAAGGCTTGCAAGCTTGCCAACCAAGTCACAATAAAAGCTGTTGTTAAAATCCAAACTAACGGTGAATACAAGTGGTATCGAATCCCAAAAATAACGGCTAAGTCTAAAAACAAAACCACCATGGTTAAGGTCCAATTCCACGTTGGATAAGCCTGCCGCGTACCATGCTTAAGCAGCCAGAAAAAAATAAGAGTAGCTAAGATAAAGTAAATGTGCAGTAATCCGGTTCGAGGCAAAAATAAAGTAAAGCCAATCAATCCCGCCGCCGCCAAAACCGGTAGCACTGCTTGGGTTGGATGAAATGCATGTTGTTCTTCAATTCGTACTAATGCCACTCCGGCTGCCATCACTAAAATCAGAGCTATTCCCACAACAATCATCCAGCCAGAAAATTGAGTTAACAGTTCTAACCCAACCCAAAACAACAACGACAGCAAAACATAATGGGAAGTCAACGGTTGGTGTAGCTTAAGCTGTGATAACTGTCGCCAATACCGTTGCCACATAAAAGTCTAATTACGAACTAAGTAATCGCCTGCTGATAAAGCCGCTGAACAACCATGCCCAGCCGCCACGACAATCTGAGCGTCTCGAATATCAGTCACATCTCCCGCTGCAAAAAATCCATCTACGTTCGTCTTGCCGTACCGATCAGTTGGTATTGCACCCAATTTGTCTAATTTAACCAGTTGGGCAACCGGCTTGGTATTTGGAACTGCACCGATCGTTACAAACACTCCTTCTACTGCTAATTCTTTTGTTTCTTCCTCGCCTTTCACGGCATATGTTAATCCCTGTACCATGCTGTCCCCTGTAATCGCTTTAGTGTCGGCATTCAGAATAATCTCTACTTTTGGATCATTCTTAAAAGCTTCCACCAAAATTGGATCCGCATCTAATTTATCAAACAAGTGCAGCAAATAAATTTTCTTCGCAATCTTTTGCAACATAATCACTGCTTCTGCTCCGGTATTACCTCCGCCAATCACTGCCACCGTTTTATCTTGAAACAAGGGTGCGTCACAAGTCGCGCAATAAGTTACTCCTCGATTTCGTAATTGCTCTTCTCCTGGCACGCCTAAGGCACGCGGATGTCGTCCCGCTGCATAAACAACTGTGCGACTATTGATCGTTTGTCCGTCTTCTAATATCACCGTGAATCCCTGACCGGACTTCTTGATTTCTTGTACTCGCGCTGTTAAAACTTGCACGTTTTCTTGGTGTGAACCCAAATGACGCACCATCTTATCCGCTAATTCATTACCGCTTGTTACGCCGTCTCCTGGCCAATTTTCAATTTCGCCGGAATTTCGCACCTCTCCTCCCGGCAAATCACCAATCATCACTACGCGCAATTTTTTACGAGCAGCATAAATCCCGGCCGTAATTCCCGCCGGGCCATAGCCAATAATCGCAACGTCAAATTCACTAGCATCTGTCGCCATACTATATTCCCAAGGCAGTTGCCAAACGGTTTTGGTCGAATCCAATAATTACTTCTTCATTCTCTCCCTCTGCAATCACAATAACTGGTACGCCCATTTGACCAGATTTATCAATCATTTCTTTCGCTTTTGCTTGATCCAAAGCAACATTAATATCGGTATATTCTACTTTATGCTCTTGCATAAATTGTTTTGCGGCAGTGCAATAACCGCAAGTAGGAGTGCTGTAAATAGTCACAGTTTTGACCATATAATTTTTAGAAATGATTAATACTTAAAGGTAAGCCTGTTAATATACTACACCATTCCGGCTGAGCGCCAACCGCGCCAGAGCTAGACGGGTGATAATCGGTTCGCTAGAGTATAGCTATGGAACACACAACTGGTAAATTAGCTGTTATTGGTATTGGTTATGTTGGCTTGCCCGCCGCCCTTTTAGCCGCGGAAAAAGGCTGGCATGTTATCGGAATTGATAATAACGCCGATAAAGTCGCACAAGTCTCTCGTGGAGAAATGCCTTATCAAGACGAAGCTTTAGCTGCTCAATTAAAACAATATCCTATTCAAGCTGACACTGATTATGCTCGTGTCACGGAAGCTAATATTGTCCTGATTGCCGTGCCAACTCCGGTCAAAGATAATCATGAACCCGATCTCACTCCTTTGATTTCAGCTGTTACCAGTATTCGCCCTTATTTACACGCTGGCCAGGTTCTAATCGTTGAATCCACGATCAATCCTGGCGTGATGGACGAAGCTGTCCTTCCGGTTTTACGAGAACGTACTGATTTGCCTTTAGATGCTGACCAGGCCGATGGCGATGTTTTATACGTCGCCCATTGTCCAGAACGTATCAATCCTGGCGATAAAACTTGGACAGTGCGCAACATTCCACGCGTAGTTGGTGGATATACTTCAGTTGGTACTACTAAAGCTCAAGAGTTTTACGAAAGTTTTATTGAAGCTCCGATTAAACCTATGGCATCTATTCAGGAAGCAGAAGCCGTTAAAATTCTCGAAAATACTTTTCGTGATATTAACATCGCCTTTATCAACGAAATGGCCAAATCATTTCATAAATTAAACATTGATATTGTGCATGTTATTGCTGGCGCTGCCACTAAGCCGTTTGCTTTTATGCCCCACTATCCGGGCAATGGCGTTGGTGGGCATTGTATTAGCGTCGATCCTTATTACATGATTGAGCGCGGTCGCCAAGCTGGTTTTGATCATGAATTCTTGAAACTCGCCCGCAAAATTAACAACAGTATGCCTGCTTATGTCGTGCAATTATTACAAGATAATTTATCTGGCGCTGGTTTAAATGTTCAAACAGCCAAGATTGCTTTGCTCGGTTTAGCTTACAAGAAAAATATTGATGATTTACGTGAAAGCCCAGCTTTGGAAATCCGGCATCTTTTAGAGGAAGCTGGCTTTTCTTTACAGGTGTTTGATCCATACGCTCTCAAGCTATCCACTACTGCATCCCTAGAAGAGGCCCTGTCCGATGCGTCAGTTGTCATGTTAGCTACCGACCACACCGCCTTTACTTCTGTTCTAACTCCTGAATATTTACGCCAACATAACATCAAGTTAGTTATTGACGGTAAAAATTCTCTCGACGGCGCTGAAATTGCTGCCGCTGGCATTCATTACTACGGCGTTGGTCGTCAATATTAAATTCTCGGCTGCTGCTCGTCGGTTGGGGGCGTAACTTGTGGCTCTGCTTCCGGTGTTGGCATTTCTTCGGGTGTCATTTCTTCTGGCATAACTTCCTCTGCTGGTGCTGTTGTTTCTTCTTCGGATGTCATTATTTCTTGAGAAGCGCCGGCAATATCAGAAATAGCTTGTTTAAATTCTTGCACCGGTGATTGTGACGGCATTGGCTGTCCTGCTTGTTGGTACCACTGCGCTTTTTGTAAGCGATAATTTCGATATCCTCCCCATATCATGCCGATCAAAAATATTGGAAACCAAACTGCCCCGATATAAGCTGAAGCAATAGTAATCAAAAACAATAACACTCCCGCCGCTGCCCCAAACGCCAACGCCCAATACATGATTGGATAAATATTAGGTTTGAATTGATTTTCCATATAATTCAAGTATATACACTCGCCTACCAAGTGGGCAAATTTAGCAGGCGTTGCATATCACGATACTGCGCTTCTTCGCTTGGACTATCCATGATTACCACAATACGTGGTTCATTAGTTTTAGTCTGTGTGACTAAACAATATCCAGCTTCGTACAAAAATCCAGTTTTACTACCACTGAAATCCTGGTTATTTTCCGTAATCATTTTGTTTGTATTATTCATTTGATGTTCTCTGCCCGATTCACCAAACACAAAAGTATATGTCGGGGCGCTAGTTGCTTTGGCAATGTCAGGGTACATAAACGCTGCTTTTGCCATCAAAGCCACTTCATAAGCCGTCGAAATATTGGTCGTATCTAAACCGGTAACGTCAGTAAAGTGAGTCTGCTCTAACTCTAGCTCCACCGCTTTACGATTCATGGCGCGAACAAACTCTTCCGTTGAAACTTTTTCTTCCAAAGAACGTACATATGCGCGTGTCGCGTTATTTGCTGACCCTAATAACGAAGCGTAAAACAAATCCTGCACCGTCGCAGTTTCTCCTGCGTACATTGTTAAATTTCCCCCGACCCCATATTCTTCCGGCAAAATATGCATGGCTTTGCTGTAATCCAATCCGTAATCCAGCGCCACTATGGCTGTCATAAGTTTAGTTAAACTCGCCATCGGCGCCCGTTCAAACGCGTTATAGTCATACATAATCTGGTTGTCGGCTTGGCTTAATATCACCGCACTCTTCCCTTCCAAAACATTATCAGCATTTTGGCCAATCAAATCAGGCAACCCTAATGACTCTGTCTGCTTAACAGTGACACCCTTAACTTTTTGCTGGGCTGGTGTTCGCCACCATAAATATCCGGTTATGGTGCAACCAATCGTTAAGCATATAATGACAATTAAAAGCCACCGTGTACTTTTTGGCATACTTCCCCTTATAGCTCTTACCTAATACACTACCCGTATGACCCCCTTGTCTGCAATCTCATTACCTGAAGCAATCCACGCTTTGAGCGTTGGGCGAGTTGTTGCTTTTCCCACCGGTACTTCTTATGGTCTCGCTGCTGATATTGCGCAGGGATTTGCCTTACAGCGAGTTCGTAATCTTAAAAAACGTCCTCAAGATAAAACTTTTACTGTCTTTATGAATGACAGCTTATGGGATGAGTATTTAGTCCTTAATCGCACCAGTCGCACTTATCTTGAACGGCTCAACGGTCACCCCGTCACTGTTTTAATTAAATCAAAACCTAATCTCGCGCACCTCGCTCAGGATGGTTTGGTCGGTGTTCGTCTAATTGATCATCCGTTAATGCGTGATTTGGCCGCCGGTTTTTCTTATCCTCTAACCGCTACCAGTGCCAATCCTTCCGGCGCTGATCCTTGTTTATCAACTGATTGTCTCTGCCAAACTTTTCCGCGTGAAGTCGCTGATCATGTTTATGATTTATCTTTAGCTGGGTATATCGATGGTGGTACGCTTGCTTCTTCTCAATCCAGTACCATTATTCGTCCTGAAAAATCCGGCTATACCATTGTCCGGGAAGGAGCACTTCCCGGACAAGAAATTGATCGTTTGTTAGCTTAAAACTAAGCCGTGATCGTTGGTTCCGCTGGCGTGCGGATTGCTCGTCCAATTGTGACTAAGATACTTCCCAGTGTCATCAGAGTTATAATCGCCACTGTCAGCCAACCTAAAATCGGAATCGCACGGATAATTGCTAATGCTAACGCTCCCACCAACGCTTCTCTCCAGCCCAATTTGCGCTCCTCATTTCCTTTGAAGACATATTTTGCTAAATACGCCCCCGTAATCACATGCGCATACGCAACTGCCAAAATTCCCAGGGCGATCGTAGCGATTCCAATAAAACCAGCAGCTGGAATTCCGATGACTGTAATTACCAGAATAAAGACGGCCGGTACACAAGCCACCATCCAACCTAATCCCCAAACGAAACTCTTACCCGGATGTTCTTTTTGCTGCTTGATAATTCGTGTTGCTAAACTCGGTGCTATTAATATCAAAAGCCATGCTAAAATCGACCAAGTTACAATCCGGCGCGCAATATCGGTAATCCACACCATTCCTGTCCATGACGCCATCCCGTCTGTTTTCTGTCTAGCATTTGCTTGTAAGTGATAATGGTGCCGCTCTCCTCGAACCAAGGCTCCATCTTCTGCAATAATAGTTGGTTCCGTATCGCCGTAAGTTAATAAGTCGCCGTTAATTTCTGTGTTATTACCTAATCGAATCGTATCCGCAGCTACTTTAACGTTACCGTCAATTTTACCGCGAAGAACAACAGTTGCGCCGGCTAAGTAAACATCGCCAGTCACATGCGTGTCTTGGCCAATCAAGACGGAACTTCCGGCCGCAATTACATCATCGACTGTGGTGGGTTCAATCATCAGCGCGCTTCCGGCCGCAATCACATCATCGCCAACTGCTCCGCGCACCATCACTGATTGTCCTGCCGCAATTACATCTCCCGTGACATTTTTTGTGACTTCCACCGTACTGCCTCCGGCCATGACATCCCCCTGGACGTCACCACGGACCGAAACGACTTGGCCGGCTGCGTACACATCATCATCTACTGCTTGGCTGAAATCAGCATTTCCTTCCGACAAAAAAGTCGCAGCTAGCGCTGCTACCGGCAAGCCAACTAATGCTGCCGTGATAGTCATGCTGGCTAATAAATATGGAAAAGGTTTGGTCATAAATCAATTTTTAA
Organism: uncultured Candidatus Saccharibacteria bacterium; assembly: GCA_964610055.1. Classification (GTDB taxonomy): domain Bacteria; phylum Patescibacteriota; class Andersenbacteria; order UBA10190; family UBA10190; genus CAZSUC01. The sequence goes on from CAZSUC010000001.1 coordinate 482,370, forward strand.
CAATAAAATTAGTCATCAAATTTTTGTTCAATTTCCTCCACCTTATTCTTCATTGTTCCTAACTGTTGTTTTAACTGCTTAACCAATTTCATACCCTGTTCAAACTTCGGCATGTCTTGTTCTAAATCCAATTCTTTAGTTTCAAAATCATGCACGATTTTCTCAAGTTCTTGATAAGCAGTTTGAAAATTTTGTTTAGTCGCCATACTCAAATTTTAGTGCTTTATTTGGGCTTTTTCAACCTTAGCTTGAATTACGCCGTCTCGCATTTCCGCCTGAATGACTGTGTCTTTTTTCACTTTAGCAGCTGAGGTTAAAACTTTTCCCGACTCATCTCGCAGAATACTAAATCCTCTCTTTAAGACTGTTTGCGGTGCTAAAGACGCTAACAGACGTTCATATGCCAAAATATGCTCCTGTGTTTGTTGGTAAGTCGTATGCCAACGTTCATGCAATACCTGCGCCCAAAACCTTGTTTGTTGCTCTCGATTCGACACCTCGATAATTAATTTTTGGCGCAATTTTACCGCCCATTCTTCCAGCCGGGAGTGTAATTCTTCGCGCGACCGCACTAATAATTCAGCTGCGTTGCTTGGCGTTGAAGCGCGTTGATCGGCCGCTAATTCTGCTAACGTTATGTCACGCTCGTGTCCGATTCCCACAACTGTTGGTATCCGTGATCCGGCTACCGCACGCACTACTTCTTCAGTGTTAAACGCTTGCAAATCTTCCATGCTGCCACCTCCGCGCACCATCACAATTACATCAATCCGATCTAAATTAGTATTGGCGTAATTCAAAGCCCGGACAATTTGCCGCGGCGCGTCTTCGCCTTGCACTTGTACGTGCAAAAGTTGCACTGTTAATCCGCCCATGCGCGCCTGCAAAATTTTAATAAAATCAGAGTAAGCCGCTGCCTCACGACTAGTAATCAAAGCTATGCGTTCCGGAAATTGCGGTAGGCTTCTCTTTCGTTCCGGGCTAAACAGCCCTTCCGTCTCTAATTTCTGTTGTAATAGCAGCAACGCTCTCTTTAAAGCTCCTTCTCCTGCCGGCTGCACGTCAGTTAACACAAAACTAAAAAACCCTTTCTCGCGTAATCGTGGCTGTCCAGTTACCTTTACCAGCATCCCATCTTCAATCTGGGTTTTAAGCTGCCAGATTGTCATAAAACAATTAACACTAGCTCGCTCGTCTTTCAGCGTAAACGTTACCCATTTGTTATGGATAATCTTGTACTGATCAACCTCTCCCGTGACGCTAATCCCTTGAGCGGCATCTAAAGCGGTATTTATTAAACTAACAAATTGACTAACAGTCAGTGAGTCGCTGAAATCTGCCATATTTTATCCCCGTAACGCCAAGCTCGTCATATACGCTCCGTATAATACCAACATTACAATTGCTTCGCGCCGTTCTAGCATATTTCTTCGCCCCAAAAACAACGATAAAAACAGAATCGCAGAGGCAGCGATCATAACTAACAAATCCAAATTCATTGTTGGCGTTAGCTTAATTGGCGTGATCGTGCTTGTGATAGCTAAGACTAACAACAAATTAAAAATATTTGATCCTACTACATTACCAACTGCGATGTCAGCATTTTTGCGCCAAGCCGCCATGATTGACGTTGCTAATTCCGGCAGCGACGTTCCAAAAGCAACTATCGTTAATCCGATGACATTTTCACTAATCCCCATCGCCGCCGCCAGTATTTTCGCATTCTCAACAATCCAGTACGCTCCCAACATTAAACCGCCTAAACCAAGCACAATTAGAGTCACAATCATTGTCATTGATCTGCGTTTTACATCCGGATTATCCTGTCCGCCCTGAACCTCTCTGATTCCATAGGTGTAATACAGGAAAATAATGAAAAAGAGCAGTAACGCTAATCCATCTGCTCGAGATAATAAAGCTGATTTCGCTCCATCTAAAATGACGTCATTTGCCAAAAAGAATACCGCCACTGCCGCCAACAAAGAAAATGGAATTCCACGCCATACGGTAGTTCGCCCGACTGCCAAAGGATAGATTGCTGCCGTTGCTCCTAGAATTAGAAATACATTTGCAATATTGCTCCCCACAATATTTCCGAGCGCTAAATCAGTGCTGCCGCGCACAGCAGAAAGCATGTTCACAAAAAGTTCCGGACTCGATGTTCCAAAAGCAACCACTGTTAATCCAATCACTAACTCACTTAGACCAAACTTTTTTGCTAATGACCCCGAACCATCAACTAACCAATCAGCTCCTTTAATTAAAAACCCAAAACCTAAAATCAATAAAATAACACTAAGTGCCAACATAATCTTTATTGCAATTCATAAGTAATGCTCACATCCGCTTTAACTGTTTGCGTGCCAGTCGCAACTTCTGGCAGCGGTACAGTTGCCTTACTATCCTCCGTCACCGCATTGCGATAAAGTACCGGTTCAGTTCCCGCTTGGCTGGTATTAGCTTGAAAGTTTTTCACTTGACCCAAACGTACACCTAAGCTCGCCGCCAAAGCCTCGGCCTTTTGGCGCGCATCTTGAATTGCATCGGCTTGCGCGGCTAATTCGATTTCACTCGGATCATCCACTTCAAAACTAACGCCTCCTACTTGATTGATTCCTAAAGCTGTCGCTTGGCCGACTAACTCCCCAATTTTATCTAATTCTCGAATGGTTACAGTTAGCTCTTCTCGTGCCTCAAACCCCCGCAAATTTTGACGCCCATCAGTATAATCATACGACGGATTTACTGATAATCCTGTTGTCTTAATATCTTCTTCCGCAATCCCTGCGTCTTTTAGCGCCTTAATTACTTGATTAATTTTATCCGCAATAACACTTAAAGCTTGTTCAGCATTCGTTTGAATTCCCGAATTTGTTGCCAAAACAACTCGCGCAACATCTGGCCGCTGCAAAGCTTCTCCTGAGCCTTGCACGGTAATCTCACGGTTTAATTCTGCTTCTTGTTTAATCCGGTCGGGTTGAGAAGCAATATACTGCCCGGCTACATAAAATACGCCTGCTAAGATAACTACTAACCAAAGTTTATTCATATATTTATCATAAACTATTCCATAAAAGCGGGCCAAACCGGCTTAAGCCCATAAGTATTGCCGCCTCCTAAAGTTCCAAAGGTTTCGTGATTAGGATCATGAAAATCAGATCCCGCCGTTTCAAATAATCCGGCTTCCAACGCTACTTCATGCCAAGCCAGTGTCATTTCACGTGTATAAGACGGATAAAAAACTTCTAAACCATCCAAACCAGCATCAATATAATCCGCTATAATCTGCATCGGTAAATCTTTCTGATCTTGGAATGTCCAAGCCGGATGAGATAAAACCGCACTCCCTTTCGCCTGATGTAAGAGTTGAATTGCATCCTTGGTTTCTAACTTAAATCTTTTGACGTAAGCCGGCTTCCCTGGCTCTAAATAATGGACAATCAAATCACTCGTATTCACTATTTTTTCCGTTTGTAATCGAGCTTGATTCTCGCGGTGTGCTAACACTGCTCGCGCAATATGCGGCCGACCAATTGGTCCTTGAGCTTGCTGCGCAACATCTGTCATAGTTACTTCCCAGCCAATTTCACGTAATAATTTCACCATGCTGTGGGCGCGATTCTCACGTGCCTGAGCAAGATTTTGGGTAGTTTGCGCTAACATTTGATCATGAGGATCAAAATTATACCCTAGCAAATGAACTTCTTTGTCATTATGGACGGTTGATAATTCAATCCCGGTAACAGTTTTAATCCCATATTTCTTACCTGCTTCTGCCGTTGCTTCCAAATGCTCGACCGTATCGTGATCTGTGACAGAGGCAATCCTTATCCCAGCCGCTGCGCATCGGCGCATAATTTCATGAGGTGATAATGTTCCGTCAGAAAAATCAGAGTGAATTTGCAAATCAATATTCAACATACCCCCAAAGTCTAACATAAAAAACAACCCCCTATAGTGCATCGCGCTATAGGGGGTAAAATCACAGAGTACTCCAGGCATGAATCGTCGCTACAGAGTATGCTAGGATCAGCACCAAGCATACGACGTAAGCGACATTGATAATAATCGTGCCTTCCTTGGCTGTCATCTTCGTCTCTCCTTTGCTAAAGTACTGCCCTGATATACAACGCAGCACCTCGCTGCGATTCTTTCTCAGGGCCTTGATACTCTTGATACCGTTGTTCTGCTGGGATTGAATGGTTGTTTTGCTGAACCTGCAATTGCAGGTAAACAGCAAAGATCAGGCACAAGATGGCCGCTCCATAGAGCACCATCTCGCCCCAGAAAAGCCATCCGTGCCCGTTACTCTTATCCTTCTTCATTCGATTCATCCACAACCTCCTCGCTAACAAAAAAGAACCTATTTAACTATAGCATAAATAGGCTTATTTTGTCAAGTTAGACAAGTAGCGGCTAATTCCAATCGTCTCTCGTTAATAGTTCTTCTAAAAGAATTCTATTTTTCCATAAAAGTTTTATATCTGCACTCGAAAGCTCCATTTTTTCTGTTTGATCAGTCTGCGATTCTTTTAATTTTTCTTTAAGCTCTTCACTTATTTCCGCAATCCGTTTTTTAAATTCAGCATTGCCTGAAATTCCTTGCCGGCTCTCAACTATTTGTTCGCTTTGTGTAAATAAATCAAATAGCTTCTCATATACTGCTTTCGAAACCGTTTCGTATCTTATTTCCGAGCTAACCGTACCAGGGTTTTTAGTAGCAGTTACAATCTTATTTAGTAATCGCAACAAAACCTCGGTGCTATATTCGTTTATTTCCTTCTTGATCTGCGGTGCGGTTTTATTCATAAATTCCTGCTCCAAACTCGTCTCTGGTTTTACTAACGGCGTCGGTGCTGACGCTGGTACTGCCGCCGCTTTCGTCTGCTGGCTTTGCCGCTCTATTTCTTTCAATTTTGCCGCATATAACACTGTTTGCCATAATCCATTCTTCTGCGTGCGAGTTTCTTTTACATGCCCGACTAATTCATTAACTGGTCGTCCAACTTGAGCAGCTTGTGGCCACACCTGGTTATAATATCTTTTCGTCTCAACAAACTGAGGAGCCGATGTAGTTTGCGCTAAATATTCGTCCGCTTTTTCCTGCGCATCTGGCTCAGGCTTAAAATTCTCCCCTTTTTCCGACAAATATTTAATTTGTGCCATTAATTTAACCGCATCTGGTACTTCTTTTTGCTGTAGCAATTTCTTTAATTTTTCCGCTATTATTTGTCCGGACTTGCCTTGGAATGGAATTCCTATAATCTTGGCGTTTACGCATAAAGCAGCTAGCTTTGTCGGATCAGTCTTCGGATCTTTCATCTGTCTTTTAATTTCCTCAACAATTATAGTTCGTGTCTTATTATCCACCTCCAACATTCCTGTTCTTTGCATAACCGCGGCATATCGTGCCAAGGATTCCGGCCTCGCTTGTAAAATACGCATACCTCGCTTCAATCCTGCTTGAAAAGCAGCCGGCGGATTTTTAATCACAATCCTCATCGTTTTCAAAGCCGCTATCTTCTCCGCAATCCTAACAAAGCCCTGTTCGTTATATCCAGTTTTGTTTTCTGGACCCACAAAAGGATCATCTCCTTGCACTAGCATGCTCTTCTGTTTGAGTGCTTCCTGTAAATCTGTTTGTAAACTCTTCCCGACTTCCTTTAGATCATCAGGACTTAAAACTTGCTCGCCAAATATTTCCACTCCATTAGCTAATGATTCTTGCTTCCCAGTATTTTTCTCGCCGCTATTTTCAACTGACATAATTACAGCCTAACACCCTACGAATTTAACACCCAAATCGCGTAATTTAAGTAACTAGCAAAACTGACCCAGAGTAAATAAGGAACCAGCAGCCAAGCTGCCAACCGCGAAATACGTCCAAACTTTACGATAGTCACGACAATCATTATCCATAAAAATATAATTTCAATAAATGCTGCCCCTGGGTTTTGCCGTCCAAAAAATATGATTGACCACAACATATTCAAACCCAATTGCACACCATACACTGTTAACGCTGTTTTAACCACATTCTTACTCCATCCTTTTTGCCAAATAAAATAAGAGGCAATTCCCATTAAAGCAAATAATGTCGTCCACACTGGTCCAAATACCCAATTAGGCGGCGATAATTCTGGACGCACTAAAGTCGCGTACCATTCCGGGATTACTGGCGTTGTGAAAAATGAACCAATCACACCCGCCATCTCAGCTATAACCACCGCCACTATCATCTGCCACCAGTTTATTGGTTGTTTTATCTGAGCTGTCACCCTTTTATTTTACCGCAAAATAACGACTTTGACACTCGCTTTTAACAAGCGTACATTCACCTTGTTGTTTTTATTGCCCGTTCTCTTGTTCTCTTCATTCATTGGAGAAAGAACCATGTTAGAAGGCATCGACATTGCGTACTGCAACGCAGCGATTGAGGCGTTGCTGAGTGCTAACAAGACTTTGTTAGGCACTGCGATTGCAGAAGCTGTCAACCCCTCTCACGTCTGGTGCAAGGGTGATACCTTGGGGCTTGATCGAGGCCCAGAAAACGCTATCACGCAGGAATTTTCCGGCTTTGACAGTCGCGCTATCATTATCTCAGAAGAAGTTGGTGAATTTGCCAATCCCTTGTTGGGGCAGGGCTTCGGAAACGTTTCCGGTGCTCGGACGTTCATTGGATGCGATCCCTTTGATCGTTCCAAGAATGCTCGTGCGTTTATTCAAGAACACTCTCAAGGTAGGCAATACGTTAGCGATCTGGTTTTAGGTGAACCGAATGTCGTTCATCTTTGGGAAGCAAAGTACGGTGCTCCTGCCAGTGTGACTGGATTTAGCGGCGCCGCAACCATCGTGCGCCGTGGTGTTCCGATCGGTACCGTCATGTTCAATTATTTAACTCAACAGATTTTCCTCTGCTGCCAAGCCGGTTTCTTCTATGCATCCGTGACGACGGACAATCAGTCTGCTATCAGTGTTGCCTATTTGCGCCAGCATGGCACCCCGATCACTTTCCCGAACATTACTAATCAGGATTTTCGACGGATTGTGACATTTCTCGGCAAACCTGAGCGTGGCTATCCGCAAAACTTTTCCGCCATCAACCTGGTCAATGACACTGAGTTGTCTCAGTGTTTGCATGATCGTGAAGCCGGTGGGCCTTTACGTGTTCTCTACCTCTCCTCCTTGTACGCCAATGCTAATCCGGATCAGCAGATTGGCATTATTGTGGCCAACGGGGAAAAATTTGGAGAATGGCTCCACTGGCTCTCGCCGGTTCGTTTCTGCGCTCGCACTGACGACCCGTCTGATCCCGCTCTGCGTATTTTTGAGGTCTCGCAAGATCAATCACCAATGCGAGACGGGTATCTCATGATGCCGTCTCCGATTTACAGTGCTTTTTGTCGGGTGGACGATCGCGATCCGCGCGTGACCTTTGATGTTGAAAGGCTGCAGGGCCTGGATAATCCGAGCCGGTATCGCGCCACTCTTTTGCTTGTCCCCGCAACCAACAAATGGGCGATCAGCCGTATTCAACAATACGGGTACCGGGAACTTATCTTCCCCTAATCCCACTGCCATCCGCTGTCTTGAAAAAGACAACGGATTATTTAAAAACTAGCGGCGGCATTCTGATCCTGTACTCCTGACTATCAAATAACAAGTAGAGACTGCGGGTCTCGTTTCCAAAGAAAAAGCCCCACTGAACATCATGTTAGTGAGGCCTCTACTAAGATAATCTGTTTCGTGGTTCTTGCTTACTTAGATCAACTGCGTTACCTTCATGGGCTTGAAACTGAAGTGATGAAGATAACACGTCTGCATCGCCCATCCTGCCGGCACCCACATCGCGTGTGGTGGCTGTTCTTTCCAGTAACAATCGCGACTAGGACGTAAATTATCACAGGTAATGTATCCGAGAGGGGGAACTTCATCCCACCATGCCTCATCCGTTTCCTGTGATCCGAACGGTGCATCACTCGGCTTATCGCCGCAACGGACGTGCAGAATGTGCGCGCTGGCACCTTGAGCGTTCCGGCTCGAGCCGATACTAATATGGAAATAGAAATTCCACACTACCATCGGGTCTTCATCGAGACACTCTGCCAGTTCGCTCAACCGCGCCCACCGCCATCTTTTTACGCGAGTGAAATTGGGGTGACGAACGCTGGGGGTGTTGGTGATTTTATTACCCTTGACCTTACGAGCCACCACGAAATCCTCCCACTTAAGGGAGTAGCAATCGGAGTAGCAGGTGCAGTTTTCCCAGCATAGGACTCCGAAGGGTTGATCAGCGACAAGAGCGTACTTCCAGTGCTCGCGTCCGTGGTATTCAGGAAAGTCATCGTCACCAATGTTGATCGAACCGATGCAGCCCAGGACGTAATGCTGAAGATTGATGGGTGAATGACTGAGCGTAGCCAGTCGTTCTGTTTCAACGTAGTCGCGAAGCAGTTTCCGGCCTTCTTTCTCGCCACTGATCTGCATCAGCTCCTCGGGCAGAGGAAGAACCGGCTTCATCTGTTCAGCAGGAACCGCGGTATTCAGTGAACGAAACACAGCAATCCAACTTCCATCAGGAATGTCCGTTTCCACGAACTCTCCCTTACCCCTCTCCAACATCCTGACAGTACGAATCTTCATGGTAAATCTCCTTCATAGCGACTCGATTGTTTTTCAGAAAGCCATCGCTCTGCTTTCTGATGCCGCAGGAACTATCCAGCGGAAGATGTCAAAAAACAGTAAAACCAGATTCAGTTTCTAAAAGAACCTATATTCTATAGAATATATTCATTCTAGTGTCAATGTTTTTGATGATCTAGCTACCTACAGCTTACCTTAGGTCATTAATACTGGTACCGGGAACTCATCTTCCCCCCCCTAATTCCCCGCCACCATCCGCTGTCTTTTTCAAGACAGCGGATTATTGAAACACTTTCATTGGATCTGAGCCCCAGTAAACAGCTCGAATTTTATCTGTCTTATCAAGCTCGTATTTCAATATCTCTCCAATGCCATCAAAATCATTACCACCAGTAATTTGAAACATATCCTTCCCTGCTAATTTCAAAGGAGATAATCCATCTGTCGGATCATGGGCAAGCGGAAAAAACATACACAAAGAACCGTTGATTTCAATCACATCAGTTTCTCCCCAACGCGAAGTAAAACGTCCTTCATATTTACTTAAATTAATTTGACTCTTTTTCTCTTGCGTATTTAGAAAATGCCATAAAGTCGAGAATATGCCATCTATCAATATAAACGGCAAGCGTGAAGATAAACAAGCTATTCTGGCGTGTGTCACTACGGTTTTGTATCTGAAGTCAAAAGCAATCAGAACCTCGCGACCGAAACTAGTTAATCGGCCACAAATAAGTGAATGACTAACTGATTAGCGAAATCATATACATTCAAAAACATTTGTTTATCAACAAACCTCTTTGCAGTATCCCAAATTATCGGGTTGTCTTTGGCGAGCACATCCAATTCTTCCATCGTTCTGGTTTTAAGATTTACATGTTTCACTTTTGGCGCGACTACGTCCTTGGTTAACTTTTTTATATTGTAATGAAGATAAGGATTTCTAACCGTATTTTTAAAACTATTCAACTGCTTCACCATTTTTCCGTCAATAAGTTCAATATTTTTTGCCTCAACAATGACAGATCCTAGCTCCATTGATTCAATTCTATCCCACTCCTCTTGGCTGTAAGTTTCTCCGGATTTCTTTTTAACGATGGCATACTTTATAGAAAATTCTACAAGAATAGCGCTAAGGGAAATAGCTGCGCCATACAATCCAAAAAGGATGCACTCTCTTATTTCGTTATAAAGAGTCTCAATTTCTGGGATTGCGATAGTAGGAGTCTTGGGTAGCTTTTCAATAATGGCAAGGGCCTCTAATCTCCTTTGCTTAAATAACTCCTCGACAAACTGATCTGCTGTTTTTGTAATGTGTTTGATATCGGCTCCTTGTTTTTCGAGCTCCTTTAGGGTTTCTGGATTTGCAATAATATGCGTGCTTCCTTTCGCTAATTCTGATAGAAAATCGTTAATGTCTTGCATAGGAGGTTGGATAGGAAATGGTCGGTTTTAGAACCTGTTTTTAGTGTTCCGGGACAGGGATTCGAACCCCGATTCACGGCTCCAAAGGCCGCTGTCCTGCCATTAGACGATCCCGGATTGGTATGGCTTACTATACTGAAAATCTGTTTCAGCGGCAAGTTCAGCCAAACGCCTCTTTAACTGCACTTAAAAGCTCATCTTCTTGGGCATTTGGTTTAGGAATTGCCAGTTCATTCCGACTACTCGGCTCCGCCAATGCACATTGCACCGTCAATTGCTTCCCTAAAATCTCGTTTAGAGCTTGTTCCAACACCTGCTTATTCTCCGCTTTATTCAAAAAATTAAAATGCAGAGCGTAAGCCGCTTCCAATTTTACGGTTTTGCCTGACGTTTCAACAGGATGCATGGCGCGTAAAAAGGTTGATCCTACCGGATTAGTTTTACGGACCGCTTCAATCAATTGTGGCCAGATTTTTTGAATAGCTTCCACCGTTACTTCGCCCACGGCTTGTGGCTCCGTTATTGGTGCTGGTACTGGCGCTGCAATCTCTATTTTCGCTGCCGGTACTGGGGTTGGCTTTGGCGTGGTCGATGTTACCTCTCCTTTTTTTGAACAAATAGTCGCAATCGCTATCTGTACTGCTATGATCGGCTGCGGCACATATGCCAAATCTTGGACTGCTTGAAGTAAAGTGCGCACTATGCCTAAAAGTTTTGTTCTGGCACCTGGTAAGGACGCAAATTCAAACGGCAATTGTTTATCTTCTTTGATCAAAGCCAGTAACGCATCTCGCGCGGCCAAAACGCTTTCGTGCAATAGCTGCTCCGGATCAAATCCTTGCCCAAAAGCTTCTTCTAAAGCTGCTAATGATGGTTGTGATTCTCCTGTTACTAAGCCACCTAAAAATTTCTCTAATACTACCTTTGGCGGCAATCCCAGAAAATCATTTAAATGCTGTGCTTGAATTTGGCCTTCGTCGTAGACTGACAAGACTTGGCCCAACATTGATTCTGCATCACGGTAACATCCGTCGCTGCGATTGATAATCAACTCCAGCGCCGCGTCCTCCGCCTCACGTTTTTCTTGAGCTAGTAAATATTTAAGCCGAGCTTGCATTTGATCATGGGTCGCGCGTCGAAACCGAAAAACTTGGCAACGAGACAAAATCGTGTCTGGAACTTTATGAAATTCAGTTGTCGCTAAAACAAAAATAGCGTGCTTAACCGGTTCCTCCAGTGTTTTTAATAAAGCTGTGAAAGCCGGACCCGACAGCATATGCACTTCATCCACAATATATATTTTATATTTCCCCATCCCCGGTGCTAATCCGATTCCTTCTTGCAAAGCGCGAATATCGTCAATACTGCGATTACTTGCCGCATCGATTTCAATAATATCCATACTTTGGTTTGATTGAACGGCTTGGCAATGCTGGCATTTCCCGCATGGCTCTGGACCGTCTGGATCCGTGCAGTTTAATCTCTTCGCAAAGACTCGAGCCGTGGTCGTTTTGCCAGTGCCGCGAGGGCCATGAAAAACATACGCATGCGCCAAGCGATCTTGAATTATCGCTCGGCCTAGCGTCTGCGTAATATGTTCTTGTCCGCTAATATCCTGAAACTTTTGCGGACGGTATTGCCGATATAGTGTTGCCATATCCCCCTCTGGTCTTTATCTGGCTCCAAAGCGCACAGATTTTGTCTTACGGTTAAACACTAAGAATTTACTGCCAATAAAATTCACAAACAAGATAATTCCAATCGCTAACGCTTTGGCTACATTGTCTTTTTGCGCGCCAAACAATGTTTCCATTATCGGTACATTGAAAGTGAAATATGACATTAACAATTGATTCAAAACCCATGTTACAGCGTTTAATCCAAAATATCCGAACCACTGCTGGACTACTTTCTCACTCTTGTCTTTAAACGTCCAATATTTATTAAACAAGAAATTGCTGACGATAGCCGCAAACACACTGACATTATTTGCCGCCACAATCTTTTGGCCGAAAACCACATAAAAAGTTGTCCAGCCGGCGCCTCTGACTAATAAATTATATGTTGAAAAATCAACAATCGCACCGATCGTTCCTGTCACTCCAAACTTTAAAAATTGCCGCGCTGTATTTTGATACTTAAACGGCAGCCAGCCAATCATTTTGTTAATCAATTGATTCATATCTTATTTACTTTATTTCCGGTGTATAACATTTTCAACTGCTCCCCATTCAGCTTCGCCGTTTTGCGGTAGCAAAACCGCCACCTCATCACCTTCTTCTGCTTTGTAAAATGTCACACTAGCTAACAAAACCCGGTAAGTCTGTTCCGGAGTCTCAACCCCAAAATTTCCATGTTCATCCACGACCAATGTTCCAGTCACCCGCTTGCGCTCAACCGGTCCGACTTGCTTATACGTAAACGAACCTTCTGTGCCAATAGTCAGTTTTAAAATATCTCCCTCAACCAATTTTGATTTTGACGCGTAATTTGGTGGTACTGGATATTCTTCCCCGTCGTTACCTCGCATATTTTGTCCATCAAACACACCTTCCACAATTCTCTCTCCTGATGGTTGCGTAACTGGCTCAGGCACTACTGGTTCTGAATGACTGCTGTACGTTTCACTTAAGTTTCCTTCCGCATCTTCTAAAATTTGACGAACATATTGGACGCTGCGCTCAGCCTCATCCAAGCGTTGTTTGATTAAAGCTAATGTTCTCGCGTCGAAATTCATATTTTTGTTTTATGTATCAGTAAATCGTTATTCTTATTCTACATCATGCTTGCAGACTGCAAAAGTCAATTTTATTCAAAAAAAAGCAAATTTCCGCTAAACTTACTCGCATGAACCGAGTGTTCGCTACCTGGTTATTAATTTTCATAGTTGTTGGTGGAATTGGCTTACGCTCTTATCATCTTACTGCGCGCAGTCTTTGGTTCGACGAAGCTTTCTCTTGGCGCTTAATTCAGTTTCCGGTTTCGGAAATGATTGTACGGGATGCAACCGATGTTCATCCTCCTTTGTATTATCTCGCCTTAAAGGGTTGGGCTTTTATTTTTGGCACTTCATTATTATCCTTGCGTAGTTTTTCAGTTTTTTGTGCTGGCCTTACTATTGCCGCTGCTTATCTATTAGTCTCATATGGTTTTAAATCTCGATATGCTGGTTTTGTCGCCGCCTTATTAATTGCGGTCTCCGGTTTTCAAATTCAATACGGTTGGGAAGCTCGTATGTATACTTTAGGCACCGCTTTGGCGCTATGGTCAACGTACGTGCTCTTAAAAGCCATTCGGACGCAACACAGTGAATCATTTGGCTGGTGGATGTTGTATGCCGTTTCCGCTGCTCTGCTAGCTTACACTCATTATTACGCCTTCTTTACTTTAGTTGGTCACGCCATCTTTGTGGCTGGCTTTTTCTTAGTTCAAACTCGAGGGCGCATTGGTGAACTTATCCAATCATCTTCTTTCTGGTATGCAGTGATTTCCGCTTTTCTGGCCGCACTTTTATATCTGCCTTGGTTGCCAACTTTCTTATCTCAAAACGGTCAGGTTCAAGAAAGCTATTGGATTCCAGATTTAGGCGGCTGGTCTGTGCCGGATACATTTTACCGCTTATTCTTCCCGACTACTGGTATCCCTCCTCACGATTCCATCGGTGGAATTATGATCACTATCTTGCCGATGTCGCTTATTGTGCTCGGAGCTATCGCCTTGCTTTATCTCATGAAGCATCGTTTTTCGCGTTATCGTGATTCTGCCTGGTTATTAGTTATTGGTGCTTTCGTTCCTTTTGTTATTAGCATCGCACTCTCGTTGTTTAGCGGCCAAAGTTTATATCAGGATCGCTATTTCGTTTTCGCCCACTTGTTCATTCTAGCCGGAGCCGCTGTCCTGGTGACTCGTTTTCCTTATGTCTGGGCGCGACGTTTACTTCCTACGGCCTTAATTTTACTACTCGCTTGGGGCACTTGGCATTATTGGCAAGAACTTGATCTCATGTCTCATCCTGGTGCCAAAGCAGCTGTTGACGACTTGTATGCTCATTATCAAACTAATGAACCAATCCTAGTTTCTTCTCCCTATATTTATTTTTCTATTCGTTATTATGCGGAACAAGAGCACAGCTCTGACTCGCCTCGTCTTTATTCAGAAACAGGCGAACTCGGACACTTTTCTGGTGGCCCAATCTTAACCACTGCTGATGTGCAAGGACCCGAAATATTTGCTGGCACGGCTAAATCATTATGGATTGTCGATACCACTGGCTTTGGGGGCCAGCCTTTAGCTGTTTCGGATTCTTGGCGCCTTAATTATTCTCAAACCTATTCCGAAGTCTTCTCGCACCAGGGAGACATCACTATTAATCAGTACGTTCGATAGTAAACCCGGCGCGGTATTCGCAAATCAATGTATTCTAACGTTTGCTTCTCTTCTTCGCTTAGCATTTCATTTACCACTCGTTCTAGTAAAGAAATTTGCCCCTCTGGATCTCGAGTAATATCAAACTTAATTTCCCAGTTATTATTCAGGGCAAAGTATACTTCCCGTGCCGCTAATGATGGCATTCTGATCTCTACCACTTCTAAGCCCATGCTATCGGACAAGCTCTTACTTGCAATTTGAACAAAAGTAACAAATTCCGGACTCACAACCGGTGCTCCCAATGAGATTTCAGTCTGAGCGCTCATGTTTTTTACAGTTGGCAGTACTAAACCGGGTAAATTTAATAAATCTGCTTTTTCAAACAGAATCCCTTGATCGTCGACAAAATAATAATCTCCATTTGAAGCCAACAGCATCGCCGGCTTTTTTTCATGAACCGTAATTTTAATTGTGCCCGGTAAGATTCTTTTCACTAAGACTGCTTTTACCTGTGGCAAACTGCCCATAATTTTATCTGCCACAATATCAGTTTGTACAAAGAAAATACTTTGCCGCCACGGCGTTTTACTTACTTCTTGCTCAGCCACCGCTCGCACCGCCGCTTCAGTTGTCGCCTTAGCATCCAAGACAGTGATTGCCTGGACGCTAAACATATCCGTAAAAAACAATAAACGAATAAAAATCCCAATTGATGCTGTAACCAGTGTAATAATTAAAATCCAAGGGAAGACATCAACAAACCACTCCTTGGTTTTTCGGAGATAAACTCTTCCAACATGGCGCATATTACGGCCTACCATGTAGTTCAGTATCCCGGATATTTCTAATTTGCGGAAGGGATACTATGCCGGCAAAATTGCCTCGAAATTAACCCACGGTCGCAATACTTCAGGCACTGTAATACTCCCGTCCTCTTCTTGATAGTTTTCCATGATTGCCACTAAAGTTCGACCGATCGCAAAAGCTGTCGCATCGTTCATGTGAAGTAGTCTCGTACTGGTTTGGCTTTTAACCCGGGTACCAAGTCGACGCGCTTGATAATCCGTCATTAAATCCGCCGAATGTGTCTCTCTGTATTTATCCTGACCAGGCATCCAGGTCTCAATGTCGATATGCCGCGCATCTGGCCCCCCCATGTCCCCCGTGCAGCAAATTACTACCTGATACGGTAATCCCAGTGTTTGCATCAAATATTCTTGAATAGCAACGATCAAATCTTGTTCTGCTTGCGAAGTCTCGGGCGTGGAGAAAATTTCCATTTCTAATTTATCAAACTGATGTAAACGTAAAATTCCGCGTACATCTTTTCCATGAGAGCCAGCTTCTCGGCGAAATGAAGTAGAATAACCTACATATCTTAGGGGCAGCTTCGCTTCATCAATGCTTTGATTAGCATGCATAGTACCCAAAGCGTGCTCGGCGCTACCAATTAAGAACAAATCATCACTTGGAATATAATATCTTTCTTCTCGCGGCTCTAAACGAGCCATCGCTTCCATCATCTCTGGACGAATAAATACTGGCGGCACGATCGGCACAAATGGCTTGGCTGGCACATCTAACCGCGCCTGAGTAATAATTTCTTGTATTTTTTCCGTGCTAGTTAAAACGGAAAATCCAAATTGGAGCAAAGCAAACTGTAGTAACGCTAATTCATTTTTTAAATAAGCAAATCTTGACCCAGCTAATTCCGCGGCGCTTTCCGTGTCAATAATATTTAGCATTTCCCCTAATTCCCAATGAGGCCGTGGTGCAAAATTAAACTGACGCGGTTTACCAACTTGGCGTAAAACTTGATTACCTGATTCATCTGGCCCAATCGGTGTGTCATCTGACGGGAAATTCGGCACCTGCTTCCATAAGAGCATAAAATCAGCCAGAGTTTTATTTAGCTGCTCTTCAATTGTTGCCGCTGTCTCTTTTAATTCGCGCCCCTGATTAATCTGTTCTTTTGTCGGGCGGCCACCTGTGACTGCTGCCGCTAATTCATTCCGTTGTCGATAAATATCGTCTAACTTGCTTTGCCAAGTGCGCTTCTCCTCATCTAATTTTTGCAATTTTAGAATATCCACTGCAATTTTCTTTTGCTCGCAAACTTCTGTTAAGCGTTCCGGATTATTCCGGAGAATATCAATATCAATCATTAGTTGTTTTTAAGGTTGGAAACGCAATCGTATCGCGCAAATTATCATTATTCGTCAGTAACCATAATAATCGATCAATTCCCATGCCTAAACCAGCAACTGGCGGCATGCCATACTCCATCGCTCTTAGGTAGTCCTCATCAACATCTCCCGCTTCTTTGTCACCTGCTAACTTTGCTTGTTTTTGCTCTTCAAATTTTTCTCTTTGGATGACTGGATCATTCTGTTCGCTGTATGCTTTCGCTATTTCTGCTCCGTTTATCAACACTTGAAACATTTCTGCAACGCGCGCATCCTGAGCTTTTTGTTTTGCTAACGGCACTAATTCTGTGGGGTAGTCATAAACTATCGTCGGCTGAATGATTCCCGGACGCACTAATTCTTTAAACAGTTCATCGACTAATTTAGCGTAATTTCTTCCTGCTGGAATTGCCAAGCCATGTTCAGTTAATTTGCCTACATAAAAATCCGGATCTTTTTCTGCTAAAATATCACACCCTAATCGATCTGACATAGTCTCGATGTAATTCAATCTCTGCCATGGAGCAGCAAATTCCAATACTCCTTCCCCTCTTGTTACTGCCGTTCCGCCCGTTACCGCTTTTACTAAAGATGGTAATAACAACTCCATATATGACATCAGGTCTTCGTAATCAGCGTATGCCCAGTAAAACTCAAGCATTGTAAATTCTGGATTATGCTCGCGATCCATGCCCTCATTTCTAAAATTACGTCCAATCTCAAAAACCTTTTCAAACCCACCCACTATTAAACGCTTGAGGTATAATTCTGGCGCAATTCGTAAATACAAATCTTGATTCAATGCATTGTGATGAGTTACAAATGGCTCTGCCGTTGCTCCTCCTGCTTGCGTCTGTAAAATAGGGGTTTCAACTTCTAAGAAACCATCGTTTGTTAAGCGTTGTCTCAAGGCAGTTAATAACTGACTCCGTGTTTTTATTACCGCTCGCGCGGGATCGTTTAATAAGAAATCAACTTCTCTCTCTCGGTATCTCTGTTCCCTATCCTTAAGTCCATACCATGTTGATGGTAAGGGCCGAATACTTTTACTTAAACAGTGCCAATCTTTAACCAAAAACGTTTGCATTTCTCTTTTACTCATTCCAAGTTGTCCTGCCCCTTGCACAAAATCCCCGACATCCAATTGGTCAAAATTTTTCCACGCTTCCGTTAAACAATCCTCTGTTGTTGCTTGCCACTGTAAAGTTCCTGTTTCGTCCTTCACATCCATAAAAATTACGCCGCCATGACGCCTGATTGCCCCTACTCGTCCCACTAGCATAACTGGCGTTTCTGCCTCTTTTAAATTGTCAAAATCAGCTAACGCCTCCTCCACTGTGTGGCTTCTCTTAGCCTCAGCTGGATACGGCGGAACGCCACTGGCTAAAATCTGCGCCCGTTTCTTTAATCGGGACGCTCGAATTTCTTCTAATCTTTCTTGGGGCATATTTAAGTTTTATAACCGTTATCCCTAACTTTAGCAAAACCAAGCCCCTTTTGTCTTGTGCAATTAGACGATTTTAACAATCTTGCACTCTTTATTACCTGCCGGAATTGGAATTTGCACTTTTGCGCCTTGTTTTTGACCTAATAAAGCTTGTCCCATCGGAGATTCATTGCTAATTCGTCCTTTTAACGGATCAGCCTCATTTGAACCAACAATCTGATAAACTTGTTCTTTTTTATCACACAATAAAGTCACCGTATTTCCTAAGGATACTTCATCATTAGACGATTTTTGAATAACCTGGGCATGTTTTAAAGTAATTTCTAATTCCGCAATTTGCTCTTCAATCCGTTGTTGCTCTTCTTTTGCTTGAGTATATTCGGCGTTCTCGGATAGGTCTCCCTGCTCCTTGGCTGTATGAATTGCGTCCGCAATCTCACGCCGGCGCACGACCTTAAGCTCGTGCAGCTTACTGTTTAATTCGTCTAAACCTTCCTGAGTTAAGAATTGCTCTTTCATAAATTACGTATTTATGACGCTGTTAGTTAATTAAACACCAGATAATTTTTATCACGCCATTCCGGGCATATAAATAATTACCTGGTGAAACCTCTATACCGCGATAGTGTAAAAACGACTCGCACTTTGGTCAAGTGAAATTTTACACACTATGTCAATCAGGATTAACATTTTCATCCATTCGGTATTCTGACCACCATTGCCAAATCTCTTGCGCAAACGGAACTGCCTCTTTATCCCCGTCTCCACCCTTCTCTAATAACACGACAACTACCAGTTCCGGGTTATCATACGGTGCGAAGCTAGAGAACCAAGCGTGCGTATCTTCCGACCCGCCAATTTGAGCTGTCCCAGTCTTACCAGCAATTTTAATAGGCATATCTTTTAGCCTCACGGCTGATCCATCAGTTACTGCTTGTCTCATACCTTCACGCACGACTTGTAAATAACTCGGATTAATCTCTAATTTTACAGCGGTTGAAGTTGTCTCAGTCGCATCGTCACCGTGCACTAAGCGTCGTGTCAAAAAAGGTTGATACTTTGTGCCACCATTTGCAATCGCCGCCGTCCCAACCGCAACCTGTAAAGGCGATGCTAAAATATCTCCCTGACCAATAGCCGCGTGATAGGTGTCCCCGATATACCACGGTTCGTTTTTAGTCGCTAATTTCCATTCCGCCGAAGGTAAAAATCCACTTGTTTCTGACGGCAAATCAATTCCCGTTTCTTCTCCCCAGCCAAACATTTTTAAGTACTTAACTAATCGTTCAATGCCAAGACCAGGCTGATTCTCGTAGCCACCAACCGCGATGTAAAAGAAAGTATTAACCGATTCCGCAATCGCCTTATACACATTCGTTATTCCATGACCGCCCGCTTTCCAATCCGGAAAAAACCACGGGCCAACTGCAATTCCTCCAGTTGAAGAAACGGTTGTAGCCGGAGTAATAACTTGCTCTTGCAAGGCGGCCGCAGAAATTAGTGGTTTAATTGTTGACCCCGGCGGATAAGAACCGTCTATAGCTCGATTAAACAACGGGCGAGATTCATTTTGAAATATATCCTTTCCTTCTCCTCCCCACTCTGGTCGCGAAAAGAAATTAGGATCAAAAGAAGGGTAACTCACTAGGCTTCTGATCGCTCCAGAGCGCGGATCAATCGCCACAACCGCTCCTGATAAAGGCGTACCTTTCTCTTCCTGGTGCTTATAATCTTTTTCAGAGAACAAATTAAAAATAAATTCTTGCAGATCGGCATCCAGAGTTAATTCCAAGTCATAGCCACTTTGAGCTGACTGCTGCTCTAATTGTTTGCGCGCTTTTCCAGACGCATCGATTTCCACTAACGAGTATCCGTGTTGTCCGCTTAACGCTTCGTCATATTCTTTTTCTAAACCAGTCTTGCCCGTAATATCAGTTGAGCGTAATTCTTCTCGATCAGCTAACTCCTCTGCCGTGACCGGACTCGTATATCCTAAAACATGAGCTAAAATATGACCGTATGGGTAATTACGCACCAATGAAGATACTAACTGAACTCCTGGTAATTCTGGTAAAGCTTGCTCAATTGCAATCACCTGATCATGTTCCAGCGCACTAGTAATTAGTGTAATCCGCTGATTAGCCCGTGCTGTTATTAAAGCGTTACGAATCTCATCGGGACTGATTTCAAGTAGGGTTGGTAATTTTTCGTATAAACTTGATTCATATTCTTCTGGTGGTAACGTTGCGGGATCAAAGACTAGATCAGTACTAGCAACGTTCTCAACTAATTGCTTGTGATTCATATCGTAGATAATTCCCCGAGGAGCCGGAATGGATACTGCTGTAATTCGATTACCCTCGGCGCTGGTTCGAAAAGAATTACCTTGGATAACTTGTAAAAACAATCCTCGCCCAATTAAAATCACTAAGACAATCACTGCTATCACTGAAAATGCTGCGTATCGACGCCGCGGTGGTGGCGTTGGTGTTATCGTCGATTCAATTAACAAATTATCAGTTAACATATTAACTAAATATATCTGATTTTTTGTTGATCAATACTTGCTACTCCATGTTGCTCGTGTGGCCACCAAGCCGTCCTTGTAAACCATGCTAATAGTCCACTCATACTAGCTGTGATTATCCAACCCAAGAATAACTGCAGCCAAGGTAATTGAATCCACCAGCTCCACGGCCATGACAAACTGCTTCTTACTTGCCACCATTCTCCACTTAACCAGGTCATTATTTGAAACATGCTTATCAGAATTATAGTTCCCCAAAATCGTCTGGATCCGTCAGGGTTTTCAACTCGTAACCACTGTTTCCAAACCCAAGGCCATGCCACAACTAAGCTTGCCGTTCCTATGGGTAAAACTGATTTCAATTCAGCGTATATGCACAAGCCGATAATCCAAGCTAAAGGATAACGAGTTAGCCACACAACTAGTGCTGATGCAATTGCCACTCCAGAGAATAAAGAAACTGCTTGCCAATGCCAATGTCCGCCTAAACCTAAAATCAAGACAAGCGTAACTGTAACAATGACATAATATCTTACAATTGTTTTTTTCATGGATTAACTAATATGCTAGCCGCTTCAATATCATCGGGAGTATACATTAATTCTAAACGAGCTTCTTGGTATGCTTCATTTTCTTCATTTCTCACAGTTTTAATTTTTCCGATCACTAATCCTAAAGGAGTGATATCGCGTCCCGCGGTTACTACTATTTGTCCGGGCTGAATGTTTGCGTCTCGCTTGATAGTGTTAATCGTGATCGCCGTATAACTTTGTCCAATTGCTAAGCCTTTATCTCCCCCTTCATTTTCAATAACCGCTGGAATACTAACCGCTGGATCTAAGGCTAAACGACACACCGAACTATTTTCATAAACATCGGTAATAAATCCGGCCAACATAGTCCCTTTAACAATCACTGGAGCATTTGGTATCACGCCGTCCTTTGCCCCTTTATTTAACACCCATTCAGTCTGAAATAAATCATCCGGCTTCATTGTCACTAAGGCGGGAATAACTCGCATTTGCTCATAACTTAGATTGCCTAGTTGTTCTCGTAGTTTGCTGTAATCAGTTAATTCTGCTTTTAACCGAGCGTTTTCAATCTGCAGTCGATTTAAATTATCTTGTATGTCATTAGATACCGTGAAATCATGTATCTGAAAAATTCGCGCAATACTTTGTACCCAAAAATTCCATGCGGATATTTTTAATGGTCGTAATAGCGGAGTTTGTAAGGCCAGCCACATTAAAATTCCTATTCCAAAACTAATTAAAACAAATTGTGACCGCTTTAACATAACACTATCTTAACGGCGTATCATGAACGCTAGGGAGTAAAATCTCTTGTACCGCTTCTAAATCTTCTAAAACCAAGCCGGTTCCCCGTACGACTGCGGTCAGAGGATCCTCGGTTAATCGCGCATTTATCTGAGTCATTTGTGACAGAATCTGATCAAAGCCACGCACTAACGATCCTCCGCCTGCCAAAACAATTCCTTGCTCAATAATATCAGCAATTAATTCAGGCGGCGTCTCCTCAATTACCGCTTTTACTGTTTCAATGATCGTGTGCAATGACTTTTGTAACGCTTCACGGGCTTGCATTGAATTCATGATTATTTCTTTTGGTAAACCCGTTACTAAATCCCTTCCTCGAATCGGAGCTTCCAAAGGCTCTGGTAAATCGATTGCCGCGCCAATTTGAATCTTAATCCGCTCTGCCATCCGTTCACCGATAAGCAAACTAAAATTATCCCGTGCGTATTGAATGATATTCTCATTCATTTCGTCCCCGGCAATTCTCAGGGTTTTACTAATTACTAACCCGCCCAAAGCAATTACAGCAATTTCTGTAGTTCCGCCACCAATATCAACGATCATTGTTCCAGTTGCCTCATGCACCGGGAGACGCGATCCAATCGCCGCTGCCATTGCTTCCTCAATCAAGAATACCTGGCGTGCCCCGGCTCGTAACGATGCTTCTTCTACTGCCCGTCGCTCTACTTCAGTTACTGAAGATGGTAAGCCAATCACAATTCTGGGGCGCGGTAAAATATGGAAACCTTCTTGATGCACTTTTTGAATAAAGTACCGTAACATTTGCTCAGTTACTTCAAAATCAGAAATGACACCATCACACAATGGCCGCACCGCCACGATGTGTGACGGTGTTTTTCCTACCATGCGTTGCGCTTCTTTCCCGATTGCTAATACTTCATGTGTGCGCGCATTTAAAGCCACCACCGAGGGTTCGTTGATCACTACTCCCTTACCTCGCACATACACTAATGTATTTGCTGTTCCTAAATCAACGCCAACATCTTGAGAGAAAGCGCCTAATAAACGATCGGACAAGCGCATATCAGGTTAAGCTTCCAAATTTAAAATTTCAGATTTTGATATTAACGATGTTTGTTGTGTTAATCGATTGAATAACTCGTATTTATCTTGCGATAAATTGCGCTCACTAATCACTAGCCGCTTTGTTATCCCTAACAAATCAGCTTCAGCAAATTTTTGCCCCGCCGACAAATCTCGATCATCCAACAAAACATCAGTTGTTTGACTTAGGGTCTGAGCAATTTCTAATGCTTCTTTTTTAACTGATGGTTGTAAAGCTAATATATGCCAATCAAAAGGAGAAACGCTTTCTGGCCATTTTAGTCCGTGCTCATCCCAATGAGTTTCTGCAATAGTTGCTACCAATCTGCCTACTCCAATTCCATAACAACCCATTTGGGCTGGTTTCTGCGTCCCGTCCTCCTCTGTATACATAACCTTCATTGGTTCAGAATATTTCGTGCCTAATTGAAAAATATGCCCATTCTCAACACAATTAATCGTTTTCATCTCTTTGCCACAATCTGGACACTGATTTTCTGTTTCCTCTGTTATTTCCGCATTCGCGACGTAACCACATTTTTCGCAACGTAATATTTTATCTTCTCCACTTGCACACTCTACTTGAAATTCATGACTTACTTTACCTCCAATTGTACCGCTTTGAGCCCTGGCGACATGCACAGTCAAATCGCATCGTTGGAAAATTTTTATATACGCTTCTTTAACCGCTTCATAATAAGTTTGTAAGTCTTCTAAATCACGATGAAAACTATACAAATCTTTCATGGTAAATTCCCTAACGCGTAACAATCCACCAGTCGCTCGAGCCTCATTCCGAAATTTTGTTTGAATCTGAAATACGGCCAAGGGTAAGTCTTTATATGATTCAATCGCGCTGCGACCTAGCACCGCCACTGCTTCTTCGTGCGTTGAAGCTAAAACTAAATCCTTTTCATGACGATCTTTAACGCGGAATAAAGGTGGATCCATGACGTCTAAACGACCACTTTCAGCCCATAAAGACGCCGGTTGCAATGCCGGCATCGATATTTCTTGTCCGCCAATCGCCCGCATTTCTTCTCGAATTATTGTTTCTACTTTCTGGGTTACTCGGTGCCCTAAAGGTAGTAAAGCAAAAATACCAGCACCAACCTGCTGTACATAACCAGCTCTAGTCAACAATTTATGACTAACCGCCTCTGCGTCACTTGGGGCTTCTTTTCGTGCTTTACTGAATAGCTTGGCTTGATTTATCAGCATAGTATTAATTTAAAAAAATCTCTGAATATCCTTAAAAGTGATCAAAAGCATGAGACCAATCAGTATCATAAATCCGATAGTATGGGTGCGCTGTTCAATTTGGGTCGCTAAACGCTTCCCTCGGATCTTTTCTAACAGTACAAACAATATTCGTCCTCCATCAAGGGCTGGCAAAGGTAATATATTGATAATCGCTAAATTCAAACTAATTAAAGCGCCAAACTCTAAAATATACGCCCATCCTAATGAAGCGGCTTCTTTCGTATAAACCGCAATCCCAACCGGGCCAGCCAATTCAATCGTGCTGCCATTTCCTGTAATCATCCGGCCAATAATTAAGCCAAATTGCGTCAAAATCGCTTTGAGCATTTCAAAAGTACGAACCAGTCCTTGCCACGGGGCTTGCCACCAGGGAAACTTTTGTAAACCAGTTGCTGCTAGCTCAATGCCTAATCGACCTTCTCCTTCTGGCGGATTATTGCGCACGGTCACAGTTACTGTTTCTTCTGTGCCCTGGCGATCTACAACCATGGTGATTGCTTGTCCGGCCGCCGCTTCTGTTTCTGCCTGAATATCGTTAATACCAGGTTGTTCTATCTCATTAATTTTTATAATCCGATCCAAGCTTTGCAAGCCAGCTAGCTCAGCCGGTGATTCCGGAGCAACTCCTGTAATGTAAGTTTGAAAATCAGTCATATGCTGGTCGTTCTCTTGTTCCAGTAGCATTGGTACCCCGACCACGCTTTGAGCAGATAATAAAATCCACGCCAGCACAACATTCATTACTACTCCGGCTGAAAGAATTATTATTCTCTGCCAAGCCGCTTTTGTCGCAAAGCTTCTTGGGCCGGGGTTATCATTTTCCATATCTTCTCCTTCAATCCGTACAAACCCACCAATCGGCAATAAATTAATCGAGTATTCCGTTTCTCCCCATTTATGCGACCAAAGTCGTGGCGGGAAACCAAATCCAAACTCTTCCACTAAACAGCCCGTTCTTTTAGCCGCTATAAAATGACCAAATTCATGTATTAAAACAACTGCCAATAGCAGTCCGATAAACACTAAAGCGGCTAAGATAATCACATCCATATAAAATACAGCTTACAAGGATAATAGCTGACCGGCTAGAGGGAACATTAAATTGTCCGCACTTCTTCTTCTTTGGCTTTAATTAGCTCAGCAATTCGGTCATTAGTTTTTCCGATCATCTCATCCAATACTTTTCTGCCACCAAAAAAATCATCTTCTGGGATTTCCCCGGATTTATGTTCTCGTTGTAACACGCTTAATCCTTCTTCTCGAGCTTGGCGTAATCTTACTCGAGCTTCCTCCGCTTTTTTATGCAATACCTTCACTGACTGCTCTCTCATCTCCTCTGTTAACATCGGAAAAGAAAGTCGCACAACTCGACCGTCCACGGTTGGCTGTGGTCCTAACTGGGCTTCAATAATAGCTTTTTGGATCGCCGGAATAGCTCCGGTATCCCAAGGTTGAATTACAATCGTACGGGCATCACTATTGGCGATTGAGGCTAATCCATTTAAAGGTGTGCGCGCCCCATAATGCTCAACCATCAAATTCTCTACCAAAGTCGCCGAAGCGCGTCCAGTTCTAATTTTAGTCAACTCATTTTTTAACCAAATCAAACTCTCGTCTGCTTTGGCCTGAAACTGATCCCGCACGTTGTTTATAGACATAAAAAATAATGCTAATAATCTTATTTTAACTTAATCATCTTGCCGAAAAACCTCAATAGTGCTTTTCATGAAGGTAAGGAACCAATTAATAAATCACGTACCATACGCTCATTCCCTTTATGTGTAACTACGTAGTGATAATCCCTTAATCTTCCGAAAGCCTGTTTTATTTCCGGAGTCGGACCATATTCTCGTAATTTTGTTTCTAAAAACTCATAGATCGCCGTAAAATCACTTTCAGTTAAGGGCTCTTTACTCTGAGAATAACCAATTCTCTCTGTAGTAGTCTGAGTTAACCATGATGGCTGACCGTTCTCCTGTAAGGTATGCATAACCGGCATTCTTAACATCACACAACGAGAACGAATCGTTGGCAATACTCGCCGCCATCTTGTCGTCGTTAAGAGGAATCTGGTTAACTGTTTTGGTTCTTCTAGCGTTTTTAGCAACATATTAGCTGCCGCTAATTCCAAGCGATCAGCTTCAGTAATAATTACAATTCTCGGTCCAGTCCATGCTGATAAATTCAGCCAGCTCTTAATTTGTCTAATCTCTTTAATTTTAATTCTATTATTCTCTTGAAATGTCGAGAGAATATTAGGATAACTCCCCTCTTTAATTTGTTTACAGCTTCGGCATTGTTCGCATGGCTCTAATTTTCCCTCTGTCTCGCAAAATAATTGCTGTTGCATAGTTAAAGCCGCTTTTGCCAAAGCATCCGCACTATCTCCGTGTAATAATAACGGCTGCGGAATCGTTTCGCTTGCTATCCACTTATTAATTTGCTCTTGAAAAATATCTGTCTTATTCAGACTAGTCATCGCGCCGGTCTTCTCGCAAGCAAATCTAAGACTGGCGGAGCAACAAAAATTGACGAATATGTCCCCGCTATGATGCCCGTAATTAACGCTATCACAAACCATCTAATCGTTGTTCCACCAAGCAAAAGTAATGCCGTGAGAGTTAAGAGAGTTGTTAGAGAAGTGTTTAATGATCGAATTAAAGTTGCTCGCGCTGCTCGATCCATTAGTTCTGGCAAATTGGCTGATCGATCTAATATCCATTCTTGGCACATACGATTGAAAATAATGATCGTGTCATTGACGGAATATCCCAAAATCGCAAGCATTGCCGTGATAAACATTGTATCAATGCTTGCGCCTGTAAAATGACCAACTACAACAAATACTGCCGTTGTCACTAACAAATCATGAATCAATGCTACCACCGCTGCTACTCCAAATTTCCAGGAAGAGACCAACCCATTACTTTGCCGAAAAGCATAGGCCAAATAGGCGATCATCCCGATAATCGACAATCCCACGGCCATCCATGCCTTTTGCCTGAGCTCTGCCCCAATTGTTGGTCCAATCGACTCAAATCTTAACTCCTCAGTCATTAAATTAGATTCTTTAAGAGTATCTAGGACGCTTTGATGCTCTTCTTCGGATAACGGTGCTGTTCTGATAATCATTGTTCCATCCTGAGTCGATTGCACGGATACTTCGCGATCAGAAGCAGCCTGTAAAGCCGCACGTATATCAGCTGGAGCAGTTGTATTTGTCGAAATTTCCAACAATGAACCGCCCGTAAAATCTATTCCCCATAGCGGTTTTACTAACACAATGATCGCCATAGAAGCTAGCAAGATAATTGCTAGGACATACATCCAAACGCGAGGATGCTTAATCATACTTTATCCTCCTGAATTGGCTTGGCTGATAACAAGAACGGATTGCGACTAATTTTCAGCATTAACCATAATTTAAGAATAGGTTTAGTTACTACTACCGCAGTAAACATTGACAGAATAACTCCAAACGAAAAAGTAACCGCAAAACCACGAATCATTGAAGTGCCAAAGCTGTATAAAATAACCGCTGTAATCAGACTAGATACATTTGAAGCCAAAATAGAACTCCAGGCCTCTCGAAAGCCATCATTCACACTAAACATAACATCTTTACCGGCTCTCACATTTTCTCGAAAACGCTCAAAAATCAAGACATTAGCATCCACCGCCATTCCAATCGAAAGAATAAGCCCGGCAATCCCAGCTAAAGTTAAAGTAACAGGCATTAACTTGATCAGAGTAATCAATACTGCCACGTATAAGGTTAAGGCTAAGGAAGCAATTAATCCGGGAGCACGGTAAAAAACAATCATCCACAACGCTACCGCCATCAATCCCAAAAGTGCGGCGGCTAAGCTTTGTTCAATTGAACGTTGCCCCAAGGACGGACCAACAGTTTGCTGACCAATTAACTCAATCGGAACCGGTAACGCCCCAGCATTTAAACTCTGCGCCAAATCTTTTGCCTCTTGCACTGTAAAACCGCCTGAAATCACCGCGTGTCCATTAGTAATCTCAGATTGGACTACCGGTGCGCTAACTGGTACCCCGTCTAAATAAATAGCAATGCGTTTGTTCAAATTTTCTTTAGTTAGCTCCGCAAACAGCTCTTTCCCCTCATCGTTAAACTCCAAATTTACTTGCGGCGTGCCTGTAACCTGGTCAAATGACACAGTGGAATGTTTTAAATACTTGCCTGTTAGTTTAGTTCTTTCAAAAACTGGCCCCGTAATCTCACTAGTATCGTCTAAATTATATTGTTGTACTGCTTCTTCTTCACTAACCTCACGTCGAAAATCAAGCTGTGGAGTCTCTCCGATCAATTCAATCGCTTGATCAGAATCATGAATGCCAGCTAGCTCTACAATTACCCGCTGCTCATCTCCAACTCGATTTGTTTGCACTACTGGTTCTGAAACACCAAAAGAGTTAACGCGTTTTTCAATTACATCTCGAACTCCGGCTAATGCATCAGGGACTTCATCTGCTGACAAACCGCTTGTGTCGGCTCGATACACTAAATGCACCCCGCCCTGTAAATCTAAGCCAAGTTTAATGTTTAAATCTCGGTAAAAACTGCCTATATGAATGATGGGATGACTAGGCGAAGCAATCCAAAAACTAAACCCACCTAACAACGCAATCGCCCACACGGTTAACCATAAACGCATTCGTTCTTGCATAAACCTACTATATCTATCTTTTGAGCTATTCGTAAAGCTCATAAAAAGCATCTGATTTTATGCGTTCTTGACATATAACATTAAACATGATAAATTCTCATTAGGCCAAGCGGAATCACATTTTGCATCGCATCATGTGATTCACCCGGAGGTGTAATATTACAAGGGTATCGCTTGTTGTGGGAAGATCGGTCCTCCCTGACGCTTCCAGTTCGGTCAGTCAGTCCTAGGCGCCTGACCCCGAACAAAGCAGTTACCAAGTCGAAAGGCGTATAGGTAACTGCTCTTTTTTATTTTCCGTGACACTTCTTAAACTTCTTTCCGCTCCCACAAGGACACAAATCATTGCGACCCACATTTTTATATTCATTCTTTACTGATTGTACCGGCTCTTGTTTCGGCTGTTGAGCTGTCGATAAATCAGCACCAATCCGATGCGGAGAGGTGGTATCACGATGTTGAGCAATGCCAGTTTGGGTCTCCTGTCGCACCGCCTGTGCCTTTAATACAGTCTCAATTAGTGATGCCTTAATCGTCGCTAATAAACGGACAAATAAGGTATAACCTTCTTTTTGATATTCAACTAATGGATCACGTTGACCATACCCTCGTAACCCTATTCCCGTTCGCAAATAGTCCATCGTGTCTAAATGATCCATCCAATGCATATCAATTGATCGTAAGGCCGCCGCTTTTTCTAATTCCTTTAACATCTCAGGACCGAGTTGTTGTTTCTTAGCCTCAACTCCGGATAATAATATTTCAGTTGCCGCTTCAGTTAAAGCCTCTTGTCCCGCTTCGCTTCCGCGTCTTTGGGCAGTTTCAACTCCCGGCATCAATTTCTCTCGCCACTCGACAGTTTGTCCGCCTACCAAAGCATGTAATGATTCTGCAATTTCCTCGATATCCCAATCAGACACTGATCTTACGCCGGTATGCACTTCAACTAACCCTCGTGCCTGATCAGATAATAAGGTTGGCACATATTCTTCAATCGGAACTGGTTCCTGACCCGATTCTTTCCAGGACCCGTTTAGCATTACCCCTTTTCGCAGAGTATAAATAGCGTTTCTCTGTTTATTCAAAACATTATCGTAAGATAAAACCTGTTTACGCATGTCAAAGTAATATCCTTCCACCCGCTCTTGCGCTCCTTCTAAAGCACGGCTCACCATACGACTTTCAATTGGTTGGTCTTCTGGCACTTTAAGACGCTGCATAATTCCTTTTAAGCGCTCGCCGCCAAAAATTCTCATGACATCATCTTCCAAACTCACAAAGAATTGAGTTGCTCCTGGATCTCCTTGCCGGCCCGATCTTCCTCGTAACTGATTATCAATACGTCGCGCTTCATGCCTTTCCGTACCTAATACAAACAAACCGCCTTTTTCCGCAATCCCTTCGCCAAGCTTAATATCCGTACCGCGTCCCGCCATATTTGTCGAAATTGTCACTGCTCCCGGTTGACCAGCTTTCGTAATAATTTCTGCTTCACGCTCATGGTGCTTGGCATTCAAAACTTCATGTGGCACTCCTTCTTTTTGCAAAAGTACTGATAAGTATTCTGATTTTTCAATGGCAACCGTACCTACTAAAACTGGCTGCCCCGTTTCATGACGGCGCTTAATTTCCGTTGCGCATGCTTGAAACTTAGCTTTTTCTGTCGCAAAAATTCGATCCGGCAGATCTTGCCGGCGCATCTCTTTGTTAGTTGGAATTACAGATACATTTAAGTTATATACTTTCTCAAATTCCTCCGCGCTCGTAACTGCTGTTCCCGTCATACCAGCTAATCTGTTATATAGACGAAAATAATTTTGGAAAGTAATAGTCGCTAAAGTGCGGCTTTCTTGCTGTACTTTTACTCCTTCCTTAGCCTCAATCGCTTGGTGTAACCCCTCCGAATATCGACGTCCTTCCATCATCCTACCAGTAAATTCATCTACGATAATCACCTGCCCCTCCTTAACCACGTAATCTTTATCTCGGTGATACAAAGCGTACGCTCGCAAAGCTTGTTCTAAATGATGTACTACGCGCACACCGCGCTCCTCATAAATATTCTCTACTCCTAAAATACGTTCTACGCGCGCTATTCCTTCATCGGTCAAAACCGCAGCGCGTCTTTTTTCATCCACGTTATAATCCGTATTTTCTGTTAATTGCGGTACTAAACGAGAAAATTGCACATATTCTTGAGTTGACTCAGCATCAGGCGCAGAAATAATTAAAGGCGTTCGGGCTTCATCAATTAAAATACTGTCCACTTCATCCACAATCGCGTAATACAGAGGACGTTGCACCATTGCCGCTGGCATGACTGCCATATTATCTCGCAGATAATCAAAGCCAAACTCATTATTAGTTCCGTAAGTAATATCTGCTGCATAAGCCTCTCTTTTCTCTTGCGGTTGCATTCCTGGCGCCACCACTCCGACTGTTAATCCAAAAAATTCATAGACTGGTCTCATCCAATCTGCATCGCGACGGCTCAAGTAATCATTTGCGGTGACTAAATGTGCCCCTTTGCCCACCAAAGCATGTGTCACTAGAGGTAAGGTTGCGACCAAGGTTTTCCCTTCCCCAGTTTTCATTTCCGCAATTTCTCCGTCCAAAAGCGAAAGTCCACCCAAAAGCTGAACATCAAAATGACGCATGTTTAATGTCCTGCTCGCAGCCTCTCGCACCGCAGCAAAAATTTCATTCACATGCTGCTTAACCTGATCCCAATCTTGTCCTTGATATTGCGTTACTTTTTCTTTTAATTCTGCATCAGATAAACCCTCAAACTTTGGCGCCAAAGACGTAATTTCACGTACTTGAGGCCAACGTGCTAAAGCAGCTCGCTCGTGACGACTTTTTATATTCAATAAACTTGTTAATCCCATAGCGTGCAGCTTACCGGGTATTTGCTTTTTTGTCTCGTACTTTTTTAAGTTGTTGTTTAAGAGCTGTTAAAGCGGCATCAAAGACATCTTGAACATTTTCGCCATGACGCTCAGCATGCAAAACTTCCTTACCTTGGCTTACATTTAAAGCACACGTCACTACCTTGCCTTTAATATGGTGATTGCCTCGCTGAAAACGAATATCAGCAATTCCGTGCTCATCCGCTAGTTTATCTAATTGCTGACATTTCTTCTGGATCAGCTCCAAATCAATTTCTGTTAATTCTAAACCTGTTTTTGAGATATTGTATTTCATATTACTTAACTATAACCGTGGTTTTTATGGTGCGCTAGCGCCTTTTCTAGGATAGTTAAAACATTGTGCTGAAAATAGGTCTGACTAAAACGTAAAGCCTGCTGTTGCGCTTTTTCCGAACGAAAACTGGTCTCTCGATTAATAAATTGCCGCATCGCTTCCGCTAACGCTTCTGGTGTTTGTTGATTATATAGCCAACCCGATTCCCCGTCCGCTACTATTTCTTGCGCGCCACCAACTTCATAAGCAATCACAGGACAACCACATGCTTGCGCTTCTGCCGCCGCCATTCCGAAATCTTCTTCCCCGGGCTGTAACAAGGCTCGAGCCTTACGATACAACTTCCGCAGCTCAATCTGGTCGACGTTACCAGCAAATCTAGTATGCTTACCTGCGTATTGTCTTAATCTTTTTTCTTCTTCTCCGCGCCCAACAATAATTAAGCCAAAGCCTAATTTTTCACAAACTTCAATGGCATGATCAAAATGTTTACTGGAAGTTAAACGACCTACACACAAGAAAAAAGAGTTTTTTCGATTAACTCCTGTTTCATCAGGACAATAAAAAGTGGTATTAATCGGCGGATAAATAACCGTGCTATTTTTACGATACAGCTGTTTAATTCTTTGCGCAGTCCATTCTGAATTTGCCATAAATAAATCTACTCGTTGCGCCGCCGCAAAATCAGCTAAACGTAAGACATGTAACAACAAATGCGCTCCTGGTCTTTGCCAATTTGGCGCCCTTTTTAAAGCAGTTTGAGTAGTATCCCATAAGTACCGAGTCGGCGTGTGGCAATAACTTAAGTGTGGTACGTTAGCGCGCGTAATCACTCCTTTAGCAAATCCACTCGCTAAGCTAATCACAACATCGTAATCTGACAGATCAAACTGTTCAGCGGCTTGCGGTAAAAACGGCAGCACTCTGCGCGGATGACGCCGAAACCAAATCGGCCAAGACTGTAAAAATGAAGTTCGTACTTTATAAGTTTTTCCATCAACTGTAATTTGCGGCCGGCCAGCATATAAAGTGTACACATCTGCCTGGGGAAAAATGCGTAACATCTCTTCTAATACCACCTCCGCTCCACCACGCCGTGTTAATTCATCATGTACTAATGCAATCTTAACTTGGCTGGCTTTAAACATCATCACATCATATTCAAAAAGCCGAACTCAAGCAATCACCGACTCAATAATACACTTCGTTTATATTGCTCAAGATTTTCTAACGCCGCTCCTGCCCCTTTGGCAACACACACTAAGGGGTCATCCGCGATATAACATGGTACAGCTGTCGCACGCGTAATTAATTGCTCTATATTCCTCATTAAAGCACCACCACCACTGACCACAATTCCTGAGTCAATTACATCAGCTGCTAACTCAGGTGGCGTTTCCTGTAAGACGTGTTTAATTGCTTGCAAGACATCATCTAAAGGTTCACGCAGCGCTTCTGTTACTTCGTGCGCAGAAATTACTAATTCTTTTGGTAAACCTGATGCTACATCTCGCCCTCGAATCGATAGCTCTGTTGGGTTTTCTTGAGGTACCGCTGATGCAATTGAAACTTTAATATATTCAGCCGTCTGCTCCCCAATCACGACTCCGTAGCGACGTTTCATGTGATCAATAATTGCTTGATCAAAGCGATTCCCCCCGACTCGGGCAGAATGAGCTGTAACAATTCCACCTAACGAAATGACTGCCACTTCTGTTGTCCCGCCACCAATGTCAACTATCATGTGTCCCGAACTCTCTCCAATCGGGATCCCGGCACCAATAGCGGCCGCAATCGGCTCCTTAATCAGATAAGCTGCCTTTGCTCCAGCTGACAAAGTAGCGTCAACTACGGCTCGTCTTTCCGTACTCGTTATCCCTGCCGGAACAGTAACCAATACTTCTGGCCGTAAAAACTTCACCGCCGTTCCCGCTTTTTGAATTAAATATTTCAACATTGCTTGTGTTACTCGGTAATCGGCAATTACGCCATCCTTCAAAGGACGATGAGCAACGATGGTCTCCGGTGTTCTCCCAATCATCTCTTTTGCTTCTTTGCCAACGGCTAAGACGGCATTTTCATCAGTCGAAATTGCAACGACTGATGGCTCATTTAAAACAATTCCTTGTTTTGGCACATAAACTAAAGTGCTAGTTGTCCCTAAGTCAATCGCTATTTTCCGATTAATTGCCATATTTAACGGCGTTCAATTTTAGCTCCTAGAGTTCGCAAGCGCTCATCAATACGCGCATAACCCCGATCAATTACTTCCGCTTCGTCAATCACTGTTTCACCGTTAGCTATTAATCCAGCCATGAGTAAAGTCATCCCTGATCTAATATCTAAGCTATTTAATTTAGCTCCTTGTAAATCACTGGGTCCCTCTACAATGATTCGGTGCGGATCGCACACAGTTATATTCGCGCCCATTTTTAGTAATTCATTGACATATTTAAATCGGCCTTCGTACATAGGGTCATGAATCAAGCTAGACCCTTGTGCTTGAGTTGCTAAGACGGCAAAAGGAGCCTGTAAATCAGTCGCCAAACCAGGATGAGGTAAGGTTTGCACACGACGCCCTCTTAGTGAAGACGGATAAACTCGAATTCCGGTTTGCTCAGGCTTAAGTTTGACTCCAAAATCCTCCAATTTTTTCAAGAATAATAGCAAGTCATCTTGCGGTACTGGATCTACTAAAATTTCCGACCGCGTGGCTGCAGCTAAAAGTAAAAATGATCCCGCCTCAATCATGTCATCAATATTTCTAAACTTTGCCCCTTTTAATTTGTCTGAACCAGTAATCGTAATCGTATGTGTCCCAGCACCAGTTACATTCGCTCCCATTTGATTTAATAAATCAGCTAAAGCTTTAACATGGGGTTCAGCAGCCGCAATCTCAATCTTAGTTACTCCTGGCAATTGTGCCGCTAATAACATGACATTTTCTGTTGCTGTTACGGAAAACTCTCGTAAAATTACGCGCCCCGGTTTAGCTTTTCTACTATCCAATCCAATCAATCCGTTCTCTCGATTTACTTTTACGCCTAATTGTCCAAAAGCATCTAAATGCACATCAATCGGCCGTGCGCCAATCATATCGCCACCTGGCTCTGGCAGAGTAATTTTGCCTAATCTTCCGACTAATGCACCCATCAGCAAAACTGATCCTCGCAACTTGCCCACTAATTCGGTCGGTAAATTTTCCCAATTAATTTCCTTCGCTCTAATCCTGCAAGTTCCATCCACATGTTCTGCCTCAGCACCCATTCCGCGCATTATTTCTAACAAACTATCAACATCCCGTAAAACTGGTATACGCTCCAATACAACCTCTTCATTAGTTAATAGAGCCGCAGTCAACAAGGGCAAGGCAGCATTTTTTGCTCCTTGTACCTCTATTCTACCGGCTAATTTTTCTTGTCCCGATATAATAAACTGGGTCATGGCTTGTAGCATACCGTTTCCCTCCTGCTATTCGCAAGATAAATATTCTGTTCTAGTTTTTAGCTTTACTATTTACGCAAAAAGAGTCATAGTCGGCCTATGCAACAATCTTTTCGGCGCATAATCGCTTTAATTGCCTTAGCGCTTTTTTTCATCTCCGCGCCCTTGGTAATTTTTTATGCTCTTGGGTATCGAGCCGGTTTTCAAGAAAAATTAACTCCTCAGCCTGTTGGCGTTCTGTCTATAGAAACATTCCCGACTCGTGCCGATGTTCAAGTTAATGGTCAAATAATTGGGCGTTCTCCTGAAATTGTTTCTGGTCTCATGCCGGGTACAGTCGACGTTACTGTCACAAAAACCGGTTATCAGACTTGGCATAAACGCCTCACAATTGAACCTGGTCGTGCTACTGAAGCCCGAGATATTATTCTTTTTCCCACTAATTTAACTTCAACTGACCTTGCTACTAATGTTACCCTTTTCTCGCTTTCACCTAACCGCAATTTATTAGTTTATGCTAATCAAGCTCATCAAGTTAGCGTCATTGATCAATCTGGTCAAGAAATTATTTCTCCTCTTGATGTCCCTGGTCAAATTAAATCACTATTATGGTCACCCGATGATTTATATGTCCTAGTCGGACTAACTTCTGGCAAGCAGTATCTACTTACGATCGAGAGTACTCCTGCGCTTATTCAACAGGATTTGCCTGATAACTTAGATAAAATTACCTGGGACCCTCATGCCACTGGAAGAGCTTTTTGGCAATCAAATACAGGATCACTATATGCTTTTCAAGTTTCCAATCAAGTTAATGCTGAGCTACAAACAGATATTACAAGTTTTGCGACTAGTAATCGTTACTTATATATCGTTACCCCGGATAACCAGCTATCCGCCTTAACCCTTCAAGGCGAATCAACTTCTTTGCAGATCCCGTCTTTGCCTGGTCAAATCAAAGAATTACATGCCACTCCCGGAGGATATTTAACAATTAAATTAGATAACGGTTCTTTATGGATATGGACCGGCACCAAGAATTGGCAAAAGATTGTTGATCAAGTCCAAACATTTTCCTGGTCGCCAGACGAGCAATTACTCTTAATTGCGCCTGATAGTTATTCTTTATACGTTTATAATTTTGACGCCGAACGCACCGGTATTGCCATGCAAGAATTAAGTTTAATTACTCGTTTAACGCACACAATTTATAATCCTCAATGGTTTGCTGGTAGCCGACATTTAATTTATCAGATTGAAGACGAGATCTGGGTTACTGAAATAGACACTCGCGATTATCCGCAGTCATACCAAATTGACACCACTAACAATGGGTCTTCCCAAATTACTGTCGGAGAATCTGGAAAATACTTGTATTATCTCCGAGAAAGTGGCGCTAACAGCACCTTAACTAGTAGCAGCTTAACGCTAAACAGTTCCGAATCAGAATCCGCAAATTAACGCTTGGAGAATTGTGGTGCGCGACGTGCTCTTTTTAAGCCAAACTTTTTACGTTCTTTAGCGCGTGCATCTCGTGTTAATGTTCCCGCGTCTTTTAACTGTTTTCGGAAACTTTCATCTCTCGCAACAATTGCTCTCGCAATCGCTAAACGTAATGCTCCTGCTTGTGATTGTTTTCCACCGCCAGAAACCTTCGCCTTAAATCCCGATACTTTTTCTTGACCTACCACACCAAGCGGATTCAAAACAACGTTTTGCATGCTCACTGTTGGAAAATAAGTTGCAAAATCAATCCCATTAACCGTCCGCTCTTTTTCGGTTCCCATTAAAATAACCTGCGCAATTGCTTCTTTGCGTCGCCCTAATCCATAAGCTCCGGTTGTACTTTTTTGTGCCATATATGTAATTAATCTTTCGACTTAGGGTTTGAAATTTGAGCCATATGAGGATGCTCCGCTCCGGTATACAGCTTTAAATGTTCTCGCATTTGATCTCGTAGCTTATTCTTTGGCAACATTCCGCTAACAGCATGCCAAATAATTTGCCGTGAATCCAATGCTCGTTGCGTTTTAACGTTTCTTTGCTTTAAGCCGCCAGTATAACCAGTAAAATGATAATACATCTTATCTTCTTCTTTATTTCCGGTTAAAACAACCTTATCCGTATTAACAATAACCACATAAACACTGGCCAGACGATTTGGTGCCCAATCTGGATGATGCTTACCTTGCAATAAAGTCGCGACTTTAGTTGCTAATCGTCCCAACACGGCTCCTTTAGCATCAATCAAGTGCCATTCACCTGGGATTACCGGACTAGTTGTGTCTTTTTTTGCCATAGATTATTTACTTTCATCAACCAACTCTAAACGCACCATTGGAGCATCGTCAATTCGACTCGTTGGTAACTTAATTACTCGAGTATACCCACCCGCTCGTTCTTTAGCTGCTTCAGCGACTTTCAGCAAAAACTCTAAATCCCTCTTATGACTCAATTGTCTCAATAAGTGTCGGCGACGCGCCAAAGTTAAATCACCCTTCGCTTCTGTGATTAATGGTTCGCAATAACGTTGCACAGCTTTTGCCTTAGCACTCGTGGTGGTAATACCGCCATGCTCAAACAAACTGCTCGCTAAACCTTTTAACAAGGCATTACGCTTGTCAGCTGTGCGTCCCAAGATAATTTTTTTATTCTTATGCTTCATTTTCGTTTAATTTAGCTGCCTTTGCTTGTCGAAACTTTTCTCTGGTTTCCAAAATATCCGCCACGGCTTTTTGACCTAAACCAGGAATATCTTGAATTTGTTCTTCGCTTAACTCCAGAACCTGTTCAACAGTTGTTACACCCACTCTTTCTAAAGCGTTATGTACGCGAGACGGTAACTGTAGCAAACTCAATGTATTTTCTGGTTCTGTTTCTTCTAATTCAGTCTCTTCTTCGAATTGTTCAGTTGGACGCTCGGCTGTTAACTTTAGTTCAAAGTCACTAGCTAATTCTGAAAAATGATCTCGCAAAATAGCAGCCGCTTGTTTCAAAGCATCAATTGGAGCAACTGTACCGTCAGTTCCAATTGTCAGGATTAACTTATGATAATTAGTGGCTTGGCCTACCCGCACGTTTTGAACTCGAAAACTAACGCGTTGTACGGGTGTGAAGATAGCGTCCATTGCGATCATTCCGATTTCGCGATTTTCTCGATCACGAGTTTCTGATGGGACATATCCTCGTCCGTTTTCCACCTTACACCGAATAGTTAGATCCGCATTATCTTCCGTAAGATTTGCAATCACGAACTCAGGATTGGCAACTGTGATTTCAGGCGGTAATTCAAAATCTCCAGCTGTAACTTGCTTCTTACCTTTAACGTTCAAGGTAATTTCTTGAGGTTCATCGCTTGCATTCGCTAAGCGAACACGCTTCAGGTTTAAAACCAAACGCACGATATCCTCTTTCAAGCCATCTAGAGTTGTGAACTCATGATCTGCCCCATCAATTTTAACTTGAGTAATTGCTGTGCCTGGCAAAGAAGACAGCAATACGCGCCGAAGCGCATTACCCACCGTCGGTCCGTACCCGGGGTGGTATGGGTGGATCGAGAAGGTTGTTGTATTATCCTTCTCTTCTTCAATCTCCACCTTTTCCGGTAAGTAAATTGGTTCCATTATATTTAAAATAATTATGAAAACTATCTAGCGAATAATTCCACCACTGCGCGGATATCCACCCCTACCGCCGCTTCCTCCACTGACGGCGTATCCACTACCTTAAAGGCATACCCTTTTGGATCTAATTGGATCCAGCTAGGTAACGCAGCATTTTGCAACTTTTTCTCAAAGTTAGCAAAAACTTCTTTTGAACGCTTACTATCTTTTACCGCTACCACGTCATCTTTTTTCAAGCGAATTGAGGGAATATTTATCACTCGTCCATTTACCGTTACTAATTTGTGACTAGCCATTTGTCGAGCTGATTTTCTAGTCGGTGCCCAGCCAGCCCGATACAAAGCATTATCAAGACGACGTTCCAATAACTCCACCAAAACTTGACCAGTCTGTGCTGTAGCCTTCTGTGCTTCTTTGTAATAACGCCGTAACTGTTCTTCACGAATACCGTATATTTCTTTCAACTGCTGTTTCTCTGACAACTGGGTGCCATAGCGACTACGATTGCGGCGACGACCACGTTGCTGCTGTTGGATATTCGGTCTATTTGCCGGAACCGGCGTTTGATTATTAGTGTCATTCATACTAGTAATACCTGAATTACAAACTAAACTCGACGACGCTTAGGTGGCCGTACTCCATTATGAGGAATGGGAGTTAAGTCGCGAATAGACGTAATCACTAATCCTGCCGCAGCCAAAGCTCTAACTGCCGATTCACGCGCACTGCCAATTCCACGCACAAAAACTTTTACTTCTTCCATGTTTAATGGCTTCATTCGCTCAATCGTGTCAGCTACAACTTTCTGAGCGGCAAACGGAGTTGCTTTGCGTGCTCCTGCAAAACCAATCCGCCCGGCGCTGCTCCAAGCCACCACATTACCTGACAAATCAGTTACGCTAACTAACGTATTATTATATGTCGCTTGAATATATACGCATCCTTCTTTAACTTTGCGTATTTTTTTCTTTTTTGGCTTAAGTTTAGCCTTAGTCTTAGGTGCTACCATATCTCAAAATAAATTATGTCTTTTCGTTAGATGACTTGCGACCACTGCCCGCTGTGCGACGAACATTTCCTCTGACTGTTCGAGAATTAGTCTTTGTCCGTTGACCTCTTACTGGCAAATTACGTGTATGTCGCACCCCTCGATAACAACCAATATCTTTTAACCGCTTAACATTCATCAATATTTCTCGACGCAATTCACCTTCTACTCGAACATTTTTTTCAATATAATCACGTAATTTTTGTTCTTCTGTTGAGGTTAAGTCCCGTGTTTTAGTCGAACTATCAATTGCTAAATCTTCTAATATTTTTACGCTTAAACTATTCCCAATTCCGTAAATTGAAGTCAAAGCAATCTTAATATGCTTATTATCTGGTAAATTAATTCCACTAATACGTACTGCCATAGTTATCCTTGTCGTTGCTTATGTTTAGGATTTTCACAAATAACACGCACTCTCCGCTTGCGACGGATTACTTTACATTTTGCACACATTTTTTTAACTGATGCTCTTACTTTCATACTAAACGTCTAGTTATGATTCCATTCGCACTGTAATTCTTCCCTTAGACAAATCATAAGGCGACATCGCCACCTTTACTCTGTCCCCTGGGAGAACGCGTATGCGATGCATTCTCATTTTACCGCTTAAGTGGGCTACAATTTCCTGTCCGGCGTCTAATTGGACCTTGAATTGAGCATTAGGCAAATTTTCTAAAACTTCGCCTTCCACCTCTACCGTGTTCTGGTTAGACAAAAGGATTATCCTTAAAACTAAAAAAATACAGCCGCACGCTCGGCCGACTCAATTCGAAAGGCACATGCCCTCTAGTCTGCCGCACCTGCATTCCCCAGTGCAACAACGTGCGTACTAAAAACTTACAAGAACTGTACGAACCTGTCAAATATGATTCTTTAAGGCTGTCTTTCTGGGGTTAAATCTAATGTGATGCGCCCAGTAATTCTCGGCACAGAACTAACCCAAAACGGCCATAAATCAATCTTAGCTTGTTGCACTCCCGGCAGCCCTTCCAAGTACTGATTTGCCCCAGATTCGCTTTGTCCAGCCAATTTTTCAGTTAAAGTATCAATAGCAATTTTAGGAATAGTCGTATGAGTAACCCGAGCTTTTATTATTGCTGTGCTGTCCTCCCAATTAATATCATCAGCTGTTTTAGAAAAAGAAATTGGACCGGGGAATAGCATATAATCATCCTCTAAATGACTCTCTAGAGCTTGAGCCAAGGCATCCTCCAGGGCTTGTTGCTCGTAACCAAACACTCTCATGGTAATGCGCCCGCTGTATGTTAACTCGGGTATTCGGGTACCAACCTCAGGAGTCGTTGTAAAATTATCAATTTCTGCATTCCAACTCTCGTCTAGCAAAGTCCAGCCTTCAGGCAACTCGCTTCTAATATCAACCTCAACTTCGCTCTTAGCTGCTTCTGCCGCCGCCTGACGAGCAGATTCTATATCCGCTTCCGATACGACTTGCACTTCTTCGCCCGACCCACCAGTAAAGGTAGTTGTTGTTTCTGCGTACACTAAAGCCTGAGCAGCGTCACTTAATGCTGCAAAATTTAATCTCTGCGGCTCAATGTTACCCTCTGGCCCTGCTACAGCCGCTTCTACTGTAGCAGTGGCTTGTGTGACTCCGCTCGCACTAGCAGCTGGCACAGTTACATTTTTGTCTAGATAAAACAATTGCCCATCAGTAGTAACTAAACGGCTGTGCTCAATAA
This sequence comes from uncultured Candidatus Saccharibacteria bacterium, assembly GCA_964610055.1. Classification (GTDB taxonomy): domain Bacteria; phylum Patescibacteriota; class Andersenbacteria; order UBA10190; family UBA10190; genus CAZSUC01. The sequence continues at coordinate 524,326 of CAZSUC010000001.1, forward strand.
TTTTTTGTTCGTCAAAAGACCGATTGATAATTTTCACTGTTCCTCGGGCTTTCTCGCCAATAGTTTCTTTACCCTGTACTTGTACTGTCCCCTGAACCTCTATTTCTCGAAAAAAAGAAGTTCCCGTAATCGTATTTTCCCCGCCTCCTTCCGCCGCAATTTTTATTTCTTCCTCTAGTAATAAAGGCGCAGTTTTTAGCGTTAACTCAATCTTAGCTTTTGGTAAAAAAATCGCTCCTGCTAATAACGCCGCTACCAAACCAATCGCTAAAATACTTAAAACAACTGCTCGCTCACGTACTCCTAAATGCGCAGCGCGGACAGGTGACTGCTCCTTTGATTGTTTAGATTCTTTTACTGGAATTCTGGGGGGCAATTTTTGAATTGCCTCACCTAACTCAGGCGTTGGTTCTGGTTGTAACTGAGCTTCTGGTTGTAATGAACCCTTACGCATTCTGCGTCCAATTGACTGACTTGGATACGCTTTACGACTAATATCAAAGCTACTCACTCCTCGCTTCGCTGGACGACGAGTATTTGGTTGGTTGATCTCATTCCACTCAGGATGATTTGTTTCCGGAATATGCGACTTAGGAGTAATCGAGTGATTAGGCTTAATGTCTCTCATGATGCCATTATACGCTGTTAAAAGGCTATTCCAAAACAGCTTTAATGCGACGAATGCCAGCTCCAGCCGATTCCTCTTTTTTTATCTTAAAATGGCCTAATTCTCCAGTGCGAGACACATGGGGACCTCCGCAAATCTCTTTTGAATAGTCACCAATCGTATAGACACTCACTTTTTCTTCATATTTATGGGTAAACAATCCAATCGCACCAGCAGCTTTTGCTTCACCCACTGTCATCTCTTCTCTGATTACCGGTAAATTTTGTTCAATCTGTTCGTTAACCTGTTGCGTAACCTGGTCAATTTGTTCCGGAGTTAACTTCGCATCATGCGTAAAATCAAATCGTAATCTTTCAGGATTTATATTGCTTCCTTTTTGTTGCACATGATCACCTATGATACGCCGCAAAGCCTGATGCAATAAATGTGTAGTCGTATGATATCGAACTGATTGTTCCGAATGATCAGATAGGCCACCCGCAAAACGCCCTGCTGTTGCCGTGCGCGACGTATCGCGATGTTCTTGTAGCGCCTTATCAAAACCTGCGTGATCAATTTCTAACCCCTTTTCATGCGCAATCTCTTCAGTTAACTCTAACGGAAAACCATATGACTCATACAATCTAAACACAACATCGCCTGGAATTGTATCCTTCCAGTTAAAACCAGTCTTTGCTAATTCCTTTAACCCCCGATCTAAAGCTGACTGAAAACGTTGAATTTCTTGTCCCAACTCGTTCAAGACTAAATCTTGGTGCTTTCTTAAACTAGGATAAGATTCCGCATATTCATTAATTACACACTCCGCGCCCGCACGCATCAAAGTTTCAATATTTTTTATTCCCAAAATTCGCGCTGACCGAACTGCGCGTCGAATAATGCGACGTAAAACATAACCTTGTTCTGACTTACTAGGCGCAATCGGAACATCGTCCCCCAAGACAAAAGTCGCCGCTTTTATATGATCGGCTAAAATTCTTTCCTGTCTCTCGTCTGCTTGCGATTCATTTTGACGAATCAGTTCCATTAAAGGTTGATAAGAGTCAATTTCATAAATCGAACTCAATCTATTCAAAACCATAACCGTTCGCTCTAAACCCATGCCAGTATCTACGTTTTGCTGTGGCAATGACTCATATTCACCGCTATCCGTGCGGTTAAATTGCATAAATACGTCATTCCAAATTTCTACCCAAGAATTATTCTCTGGATCAAATTTAACTGGCGGATCGGATTCTCCGGTCCAAAAAAACATTTCTGTATCTGGCCCTTGCGGCCCCGGAGCCTTCCCTCCAGCTGGCCACCAGTTATCTTCTTTCCCTAAAAAGGCAATTCTTTCTTCTGGTACACCAACTGATTTCCACACTTCGAATGCTTCATTGTCCCGTTGGTTTTGCTTATCTCCTCCAAAGACACTTACTGCTAAATATTCAGGTTTGATTCCTAACCATCGCGCATCAGTCAAGAATTCCCAACTAAATCTAATTGCTTCTTCTTTAAAATAATCACCTAAAGACCAATTCCCTAACATTTCAAATACAGTGGCATGGGTCGGATCTCCCACAGCTTCAATATCGGTCGTGCGTAAACACTTTTGAACATCTGTTAAGCGCGTACCAGCTGGATGAGGCTGACCTTTTAAATACGGTACTAACGGGTGCATACCAGCCGTAGTAAACAAAACTGACGGATCATTTTCTGGTACTAAGGGTGCCGATGAGATACGTGCATGCCCTTTGCTTTCAAAAAAACGTTGATATGTTTCTCTTAAGTCTCGAGAGGTTAATTTCTGCATAAGTTGCAGCATAGCTAATCTGTGCTATTCTGTCATCGTTGTTCTTATTTAATGAGACTGTAGCTCAATGACAGAGCATGTGAATCCAGGACATAGGGTATGTCAAGTCCTATCTTCATAGAAAAACGGGATAAGTCAACTCCTCCCGATTTTTTGTGAATAGGGCGCAATTCTCTAATACAGAATTGCCGGCAGCACTATTGTCTTCACAGGTCGTGGGTTCAAATCCTACCAGTCTCATCTTTAGTCCCTTATTTATAAGGGACTTTCTTAAAAATACTTACGTTCTTTTGAATCCTTGATCAGATTGAAAGCTTCTTGAGCCGTATCTACGATTGTATAAATTTCTGTATCTCCAGGCGCAATAGTTTTATATTTTTCCACTAAATGAGTTCTCACCCAACTATCAAGTGGACCCCAAAACTCAGCTCCTAGACAAATTGCTGGCACATCCTCCATTTTTTTAGTTTGCAGCAAAGTAATCATTTCAAAAAACTCGTCTAAAGTTCCAAACCCACCCGGAAAGAAAACATATGCCTGCGCTGAAGCTGACAGCATGACTTTACGAGTAAAGAAATAATGGAAACCAATACCTTTATCAACATATGGATTTCGTCGTTGTTCCGACGGTAATTCAATATCTAACCCTATCGATTCTCCACCGGCCTCATGTGCCCCCCGGTTACCAGCCTCCATAATTCCCGGCCCACCACCAGTAATCACAGTAAATCCTGCCTCTCCAAGTAATTGCCCTAACTCACGCGCTTGTTTATACCAAGGAGAATCTTCTGTTAAACGAGCTGACCCAAAAAAAGTTACTTCTTTTCTTAGTGGTGCTAAAAATTCAAATCCAGAAATAAATTCAGCCATAATCCGAAAAATGCGCCAATTCGCATCCTCGGCAAAATTAAAAGGCTTATCAATATTGAACAAATCTACTTCCTTTGCAGTATTACGCATAACTCAAACTATTATAGCACATTCTTAAAGCGGCAGAGGTGGTAAAACTTTTTGCGCTTCCTGCTGCTTATTTTTATCTTGTCTTACAATATCCCAACATTCTTTACAGTATGCTGGTTTCCCTTGAGTGGGCAGAAAAGGAACGTCCGCCTGTTTTCCGCAACGAGCACACGTAATGATGTGTTTATGCGTATTTTTATTCCGGCTTTTTTGCTGATCTTTTTGCAAAAAACTCGCCAGGTCATTAATCGGTGCTTCTTTTGACTTAAGCACCACCTCTTCTAAAGCATTAGAGGCAATCTCCGAAGCAGACGGAATAGCAGATGTTTGCTTACGAGTATTCACCTGATCATTGCTTTCTTCTCGTCCTTCTTCCTCAAAAGCAGAACCGCTCCAGCGTCTAATTTTATCTTCAACAATCTGTTTTTTTCTGCCAAAACGTTCTCGCGAAACTTTTCGCACCACTTCACCTTTTGTAAACTTAAGTTCTTCTGGTGGCAACGTTTTCATACTAAACGGACGACTACTAATTCCGTTAATCATCAACTTGATATACGCGTTATATTTATCCAAATTTACTAAATCAGCTTGCGTAAACACCGGCACAAATTCTTGTTCTAAATACTCTGCATCCGCTGCCCCTACTCTAAACGATACGATCGTGCCTACGTTTCCAAAAACTGCATCAGTCACCTCTTCTTCCATCTGTTTCACGTATTGATGTGCAATGGTTAGGTTGAGACGATATTTTCTTGCCTCCGATAAAATATCAGCAAAAGATTCAGTCGCAAAATTCTGAAATTCGTCTACGTACAAATAAAAATCTTTGCGTTCTTCTTCTGGAATTGCTGCCCGATCCATCGCTGCTAACTGAATTCGATTGATCAACATTGCGCCTAACAGCCCCGAGTTATCCTCGCCAATTTTGCCTTTCGAGACATTCACTAACAAAATCTTTCCTTCATTCATAATCTCGTTCATATTGATCGTGCTTTTAGGCTGCGCCACGATATTACGAATAATAGATGAACTTAATAGCTGCCCCACTTTGTTTTGAATTGGAGAAATCGCCTCGGTTCGAAAACGCTCGTTATAGTTGGCAAACTCAGTCGTCCAAAAAGCTTTCACCACCGGATCCTGGATACAATCCACTACTTTTTTACGATAAGTTTTATCTGACAACATCCGTAAAATACCTAGAATTGTACTCGACGGATAATCCAGTAACGCTAAAATTGTATTTCTCAAAATATATTCCAACCGTGGCCCCCATGAATCCGCCCAAATTTTCTTTAATGAGCTCACTAGTCCAGAAGCAATCAGATATTTATACTGCGGGTCAAAAGCTTCTAATACATTAAATGCCACCGGATAATCTACATCGGAAGGATCAAAATACACCACGTCATTTATCCGTTCTGGTGGAATTGCATTTAATAATTTCTCGACCGTGTCCCCGTGCGGATCGACATAACAGACTCCTTTCCCCTGCACGATATCCTGAATAATCATATTCTCTAGCAACGTCGACTTTCCTACTCCTGTCTTTCCAATTACATATACATGTCTGCGCCTATCATCAGGGTAAATACCAAATTGTCGGCGTTGATTACGAAAATTCGTCTCTCCTAACACGGTAATATCATTTGTTTTATTCTCATCCGCCATAGCTTATACGTACGGTAAATTATCAGGTGGTGTCGCCATACCACTCTTCGCCCAAGTAACTCCCGGAGTTCTAACATAACGAGTTGGCAAATGAAAGATTGTTGCTAGTTCTTCCGCTGTCATCATCTGACCCGACTCATCTCCCCAAAAATCACGGGATTGATAATTCACTAAGGCTACTCGTTTACGCCACATTCTTCGCGCATGCTTCATAAAATAATTTGGGCCATTAGTTTTATTTCTTGATGGCTTAAAACTATTTAAATGAAACGTATTAAATTGCTTAAAAGCACCAACGGCTTTACTGATATTGGGCTTATATAATTTTCCGGCCGGGGCAATATAAATCACTCGTATTTTTGCTAAAAACCCCGTTCGGGAAACTTTTTGCAATATTCCTTTCATGGCCGCATCTTCAGCCGGATTGCTAAACTTTAGGATACGTTCTTGTTTTTCTTCTTCCGCCACCAAAGCCTCAGGACCCTCAAAAGCCGCTTTCATCAGTAATAAGGGGAAAGATGCAATAGCTTGAACTGCGCGTACAAATAAATTGGGTTCCGGATCCTCCTGGGGCTTTCCTGATATTTTAGAAATTTCTTCTTGTCCTTTTTCCGCCCATTTTGCAATCGCTCCTGCATCTATCGGTCGGATAAGAACTTGTACCCAAAATTCTTCCCCCGAACCAACATTAGAATAAGCCTCCACTAATGCCTGATGAGGATCCATAAACTTTATGTCTTCTGCCAAAGCTTCCTCGTATTCTCGATATACCCGAATCGGATAAATATCAGATTCCACCAATTCAATATCAGCGCTCCATAAATCGTATGTCTTCTCTAAATTACGATAATCAAAACGACGCGTATAATCTGGTGCTTCTTTCACTTCAGCAGAAGGATATTGTCCATAAATCACTCCTTCAAAAAATTTTGCATGTGCTGTCGGAACTATCATGAAATAACGTACTTCATTTTGACGGCACCAGATTTCGCATGAATACCAAGCCAAGAAATATCCCATAAAATATTTTTCAACCAAATCTGGATTTTTATGAATTCCACCCCACACTTCAAAAGCATTTTCCATTGCCTTTGGTGTTTGATCATTATCTTCTGGAATCGAAATCTCAAAAACAGTCCATTCAATCGTAGAAACGTATTCAATGTGCTTAATCAGACGATAAACCTCCCAGGCTATCCATAAAGCTAAGACCATTACCAAAATCCAGCCCCACGCCAAAATAGCGTCAAGCAGCACCACCACGGCGGCGCCAAAATCTATCATGTTAATATTATAGCACTCCTCTTACGGACGACGGAGGGTATATCGATTTTCAGCTGTCTTACGAAAACGCTTATGATTCTGTAAGCCTAATAAAATTGTATTTTTCTTGACTTGACGCTGATTTAAAACTCGTTTCACCACTTCATCTCGAGTTAACGGAGTATTGGCTTCAGTTAATAATTTTTCAATCACATCTGAAACAGTACCAGCGATATATCCCCACTCTGCCAACCCATACAGACCGCGTCCAACCAATACAAAGCGCTTATCTTTAATTAATTCATTATGTACGGTTTGCGCATTGGCGCGTTTGTGGTCAAAATTTGCCGCATTAATTAATTCTGTAATCTTAGTAAAATGCTCAGGATTCTTATGGCGTCGCATAACCACATAGGCCTTATCACCTACTCCGCGTGGCTTTGTTTCTGACCAATCTAATAGACCCCACTCAGCAAATGGCGTCTTATCAATATCTTTGCTTGCGGTTAGAAAAGCTAAAATATGTCTTTCTGGTAACGCTTTATCATCCGCTTTTAAGTTAGTTCGAATCATTGTTACTATTTCCGATTCTGGTAATGGATGATTATATTGACGTAAAACATTAATCGCTTCTTCTATCACACTTTCGCTTGTACTTGATACCATATCTGGTAATCGCCAATGAGGCTGGAATAAAGAATGGCGAGATTCTAAACGATAAGGAGGTAAAACATCTAAGTAAAATACAACCGCATTACGACCTAAATCTTGATGAGCAAATTCAGCAATTGCTGTTACCGCGTTCTCTTCCGTTAAAACTGAGCCGTATGCCAAAAATACCTCATTGATTAAATCAGTAGCCGGGTCAGTCAAATGCTTTAGGCCCACCAGCGCCTTCTTGGCTTGAGACTGAATCTGTCGCACTCGTTCACGTGTAATTCCATACTCTCGTCCGATCGCCTCTAAGGTTTCCGGTTCGTCTTTATTTAATCCATATCGACGCGTCATTACGTCCCGAGAACGTTCGTCCAGAACCTTCATCAGGTTATCAATGTTTTTCTTTAAATCAACATTTATTTTTGAGGCCATAGGTGTCATTTATTATTCTTGCTCGTATTTATAGTAAATAATTCTTAATATTGCAAATTATAACACTACATTGACTCTAAGTCAAGGATACTGCTTCTTAACATACCACCCTACACTAAGCCTCTATTTTTGTACAGCACTGGCTTATTTTCAATATGTCAAATCTGATTGACAAACTAGTTAAATAACTCCCTTGCAATACCATCTAAATATCCTGCCGAAAATATGACAATTAAGCCAAAATATTGCGATTCTTTCTGTAATATTTCCTTTAATTCTGACCAGTCAGTCAGTGCTATGACGGGCTTATTTTTTGTCTCTAATTCATCTGCTAGTACTGTACTCTCTATTTTATTTTTACCTTCTTGTCTGGCTCGATAGACCGGACCAACAACTACTTTATCTGCCTCGCTCAAGGCCTCAACAAAATCATGTTGAAACTCTTGGAGACGATCCTCAGTGTGCGGTTCAATAATTGCCAAGATCTTTTTATCCGCATAATGAGCCCGCGCACCTTTAATTGTAGCCATAATTTCAGTTGGGTGATGGCCATAATCGCTAACAATTAACGCTCGATTCAAGTTCCCGATAATTTCAAAACGACGTCCTAATCCCGGAAAAGTAGCTAGCGCCGCTTCCGCTTGGTGACGAGCAACTCCTAACAATTCCGCCACCTTGACTGCCAAAGCCGCGTTATGCTGCATATGTTGACCCGGTATCGGTATTTTTATTTCACCCACTAAATCATTTCCAATTGTAATTAATTGATTATTTTTAATAACCGGTTTCCATTCACTATATGTTTGTTCATCAGTAATCAATTTTCCTGTAGCCGGTAATTTATCAACCATGACTTGAAAACTCTGATAAACATCTTTTTTTGATTTGAAAAAATCAGGATGATCAAAATCTAAACTTGTGACAATTAAATATTCCGGATTTAACTTCCAAAAATGATTGCGATATTCATCTGCTTCCACTACTAACCACTCATTTTTACCTACCCAGGCATTACCCAGCGGCCACCCCGGAACTTTTGCCCCTAAAAGTATACTCGCTTCAACCTTATTATTTAGCAGAATATGCCCCAAAAAAGCTGTTGTTGATGATTTTCCATGCGTACCCGCTACAGCAATAACGTGATAATCCTGACTAAAATCACCTAACTCTTCTTGATATGGACGCAATGAAATATTAAATTCTTGCGCCATCATCAGTAACGGATGCTGGGCAGTTAAAGCATCCGAGTACACAACCCTTTGACATGTTTGAATGCGATCCCGCATTTCCTTTTCGGTTATCAATTCAAATTCTTTTAAATCAGGATCATTAAATATGTCTTGATTTTGGTCACAACCACACACTCTCACTCCCTTTGACTGCTCGAGTGCCGCTAACGCTCTCATTCCTGCCCCTCCAATTCCTAGAAAGCAAACTTGACTCATGGGAACTAATTTAATCCAGTTTCATACGCAGCTGCAAATCCTGCTCCTAATCGCAAAGCTAAGTCAGCAATCTGCGCGCCTGCTTGCGGTGTATCTAGCTTCGCAATATTTTGTGCTAGCCGCTGACGTGTCGCGGGATCGGAAATTAGAGTATGTAAATTATGTTTAAACAATTCCTTACCCGAATTAGCTGGCGGTTCAAGTACAAATACTGCTCCCGCACGTTCAAAGACCTGAGCATTTTTAATCTGATGATTAGCCGCCGAATGCTCCAGCGGAATTATTAAAGCTGGCTTATGGCATCGTGCCAATTCTGCTAAAGTTGTTGCTCCGGCTCGCGAAACCACAATGTCAGCTGCCGCCAATGCAATTTCCATGTCATCGCTTAGATAAGGGAAAGGTTTATATTGCTCTTTCCGAGGAGAATTATTAATTAATTCTTGTGCAACCGTTACCACCGCTTGATAGTGATCCTGACCAGTCACATGAATAATGCTGGCTTCCGCAATAAAAAAAGGCAAGTGATGCAACAGCAATTCATTCAATTGTTGCGCACCTTGACTGCCGCCAAACATAAAAACTACAACTTCGTTAGCAGCAAAACCAAATTGACGCTTTGCTGATACTTGGTCAATAGTTCCTAAATTAGTCCGAACCGGAATGCCTGTCACAAATATTTTATTTTTGTATTTTCCCATTTCTTCTCGCGCTTCAGCGAAACCAACTGCAATCGTTGTCGCAAAACGACTCAACCAACGGTTTGATAAACCCGGTACCGCATCAGATTCATGTAATAAAACTGGAATTCGAAAAAAAACAGCTGCTAATACAACCGGAACACTTCCATAACCTCCTTTACTAATAATAACATCCGGCATTTGGCGCCAAACTACAACTAAGGCTTTGGCAATTCCTAGCGGTAAGTTAACTAATAAGTCGACTATGTTTTTCCAAGAAGCATAACGACGTAATTTACCTGAAACGATATTTGTGACTTTAACATCATATTGGCCAAATAAGTCTTGTGCCGCCTGATTAACAACTCCCGCAAACACAATTTCTAATTCATTTGGATCAACCCGTGCTGGTAATTTATCTTGCTGCTCAATAAATCTTGTGCGCAAAGATTCAATCATCGGCACAAATGGTATTAAATGTCCGGCCGTTCCACCGCCGGTCAACATTATCCTCATATGTCTAGATTATCACGCTATTTACTCTTTGGCATAGCGGCTAATATTCAACAGCATGCCGGCTGCAAAGAGCGTGGTTGCTAAAGCCGATCCTCCATAACTAATAAACGGCAAAGGAATTCCCGTCATCGGAGTAACTCCTAAAATTGATCCAATATTGATAAACGCCTGCACAATAATCCAAGAAGTAATTCCAACCGCTAATAACCTACCAAAGATATCTGGTGTTTTTCGCGCAATACTAAATCCTCGCCACGCCAAGATCGCAAACACAAAAATTACCAAAGTACTTCGAATAAATCCTAATTCTTCCGCAATTACTGCATAAATAGAATCCCCGGCAGGTTCAGGCAAATATTGATACTTTTGTCGACTTCGCCCAAATCCTAATCCCCAGATTCCACCTGATCCAGCTGCCAATAATGCTTGATTAATCTGATAGCCAATGCCTTGTGGATCTAATTCCGGATGCAAATAAACCATAATACGGTTCAATCGGTAACTCGCCGTTTTAACTAATATGCCTAAAATAACCAAACCACTCAGACCTAATAGAGATAAGTGCCTTAATCTAATGCCTCCCGCGTAAATCATGGCACTTCCAATCGCTAAAATACTGATTAAAGTGCCTAAATCTGGCTGCATGATAATTAAAATACTGATAATGCCCATAATAATTAAAAATGGCATCACCCCTTCTTTAAAATTCCGAATATGAGCACTCCTAGTTTCCAATAAAGCGGCTAAATAAATAATAAAAGCTAATTTCGTTAACTCCGTCGGCTGAATTGTAATCGGCCCGATTCCAATCCACCGCGCTGCTCCACCTGAAGCCACCTGTAATTGCGGAATAAAGACTAAGACAAGCAAAATTAATGACGCTAACAATACCGGTAATGCCATTGGCCGCCAGCTTCTGTAAGGAATATACATTCCGGCTAATAAAGCAATCAGACCAACAGAACCGCCATAAAGAAGCTGATGTTTCAAAAAATAAAAAGGATCCTGACTAAATCTTTCCGCAATTACTGAAGAAGCTGAAGCCACCATCATTAAACCAAACAAAGTTAACCCTACAATCACTGCCAATAAAACAATATCAAATGGTCGGCTAGGTTTATTCTGCGTCATATTTCAATTGTAACACCGCCTTTTTAAAAGCCTCTCCTCTTTCAAACTCATTTTTAAATGATCCAAAACTTGTTGCTCCTGGTGACATTAAAACCACTTCTCCAGCCTGAGCCGTATCTCGAGCTAATTGCACCGCGTCTTCTATCGTTGATGCCGCTGTCATTGGTACAGTGCATTGCAATAAACGCAAAGCATCTTGCATTATATTAGTTGCATCACCTGGCAACCAAATTATATGTCCCAACTTCGCATTCATTACACATTTTGCCCAATTGTCGTACTTCAACCCTTTATTATTTCCTCCCGCGATTAACACTATTTTTTGTTCGTGCCAATGCTCTAAAGCCGCACAACTAGCCTCCGGTATCGTTGCTGCTGAATCATTCACAAATGTCACCCCTTTATTTTCAGCTATGATTTCTTGTCGATGTGGTACACCAGTCCAAGACTTAAGTGCTAATCGCAACTTTTCAATAACGCCAAAATGCATTGCCAAAAATATACCAGGCAATAAATTCATCTGTCCTATCGCTCCGACATCCGGTAAATCACTTATTTTACATATTTCTGTCTTGATTCCATCTTTTACATAAACAATTTTGTTAGCCTCGCAGCCAATACCATTTTGAGGAACCGTGCTGCGACTAAACCAATACTTACGTCCATTCCCTGTATCTTCCCATTTTCTAATATTAGGGTCGTCATAGTTCAAAAGAGCTAATTGATCGTTATTTTGTAGCGCAACTACTGAACGTTTTACAGCGTAATAGTCTTCTAACGATTCATATGTATTCAAATGATCCGGATATAAAGAAGTAACCACTACCACTGGAATATTTAAATTATGTTCAGCTAAAGCCTCTAAGCGCCAACTCGATAGCTCTACAACAATCGCATCTGTCGATTTGATTTTTGATAAATTTCCTAAAAGAGATTCTCCGTCAACTCCAATCATCCAAACTTTAGCATATATCGAACGTAAAATATGTCCTATAAAGTGTGCTGTTGTCGTTTTTCCTTTTGTTCCTGTTATCGCAAAAATATTTTTTGTTGGTGCATATCTGATCAACAAACTACTGTCCATTTCAATTGGAACCCCCGCCATACGCGCCATTTTTAGCCATTTTGAGTCACTTCTGACCGCTGGATTACGCACAACTAGATCGGCTTGTGTAAACCATTCCGGCTGATGCTCACCTAAATGCCATTCAAGTTCCGGACAATCAATTAATCTGTTTTTAATTTCTGCTAATTCCTGTTCTGTTTTTAAATCAGTCACTAAAACTCTAGCTCCTTGCTCGCATAACCATCGCACAGCACCTTCACCGCCACCTAGCTGACCTAAACCCATGACAGTAACTTTGCTTCCCTTTAAATCAGTAATCATGTCCATTGTCCTCGTCCTACAATTGCAATCACCAAACCAATACCAGCCGAAACCGCCGCAATAATCCAAAAGCGCATTGTTACTTTTGTTTCCGGCCACCCCTTAGCTTCAAAATGATGATGAACTGGAGCTGACAAGAAGACTTTCTTCTTTAGTATTTTTTTTGAAGCCACTTGAATAATGACAGACGCTGATTCTAAAACTAACGGAAACGCAATAATAGGCAAAACCAAAGCAGAGTTAGTCAGCATTGCAATAATTCCTAGGGTTGTGCCTAAACTCATCGCTCCCGTATCACCAATAAAAAATCGAGCCGGATAAATATTAAACCATAAGAATGCCATTAGTGCCCCCACTATTGCCGCACAAAACATTGCTAATTCCATCCTCCCAATCACAAACGCTAAAGCTGTATAAGCCCCAAAACAAAATAACAAAATTCCACCGGCTAAACCATCTAAACCATCCGACTCATTAACTGAAAAAGCAGTTGAAACAATTACTAAAATAAATAACGGCACATACCACCAACCAATTTCAAAATCATTTACTCCCGGCACATGAATTACGCTCCAACCAAGCTTCACGTAAAACCAATATGCTCCCCCCGCAGCAACCGCTGTATAGAGCAATAGTCTTTGCGTCATATTCATACCGCCAGTTTTTCCGCGTTTATGTACATTTAAATAGTCATCCCATAGCCCTAATAACGCTGCAATCACTAGTGCCCCCAAAGGTAGCCAGGTTTGTGAGCGACTAAGAAAATTTAAATATTGTAACCATGGCCACGGCAAAATATATGCTCCCAGCCAAAATAATAACGCCAAGCCTAAAACTGTTCCCCAAACAATAATACCTCCTCCCACCGGAGTCCCCGCTTTTTCTGCATGCAACTTAGAGTAAATTGGCGTATTACCATTGTCTCTAATGCTTTTACCAAACTTATATTTATACAAAAAATGAGTTAAAACTGGCGTTAACCCCAAGGCGACTAAAAAAGTAATCATTGCCAGTCCAATAACCCGCACCACGTCTATTACTAATTTTGGATCAGAAAATTGCAACATTTATCCTCCGTACCGGGTTGTATCCGGCCATGAATAATTACGTTCTATCCACTCCATGACTAATTTAGTATCTACAAAACGCTGATCACTTCCTAAAACAACAATTCCCACCGTATGACGATCGTTTGTTTGACTAATCACTGCCAAATTTTCTTTGGCTTCCAAAGTAAACCCAGTTTTCCCTGCTAAAATTGGTATATAAGTGCCTAACAATTCATTCGTCGTTTTATATTTTAACTTCGACCCTTCAACAGACGTAATCTCACCGACCGACGCCGCTAAATCTGCTCGTAAAACATCGTCAGCATAAGCTAATTCTAGCATTTTTCTCACATCAGTTGCTGTCGCATACTGATCCCCGCCAGACAACCCTGTTGCATTAGTGGCTTTTGTTTCGGCCATTCCGTGAGTTAAGGCATAAATATTCATTTTGTTCACAAAATCATTTTCACTACCTGCACACGCCTGAGCCAATGCGATCATCGCATCATTTGCGGATGGCACTAAACCAGCTTTTAAAAGTTCGCTCACTAATACGTGCTCACCCGGAACTAATTTTACATCAACCCCTGCTTGCTGAGCCTTACGTACCTCGGTTGGAATTACTACTACTTGGCTCAAATCTAAACATTCCCTCACGGTTAAAGCTGACAATAACTTAGTTACACTTGCAATTGGACGTTGCTGATGCGAATTTTTTTCATATAAAATCTGTCCACTCTCTATATCCCAAGCTAAAACCGATTCAGCTGTGGTTACCAAATCCATAGCTGGTCCAGTCTTTGTTGGAGCCGATATCTGTACTCCCGCCACGTTAGCTGTTGTTATCTGCTCCGGATCTTCGCACCACGAACCATTTGCATTTGTCAGCATACACGTCAAAGCAATTAATAACGCTTTAGCAATCATGAATTCGCTTGGTTAAGTAACTGTTCTATTTTATCGTCTTGCGACAACTCTTCAAAATTAGGTAAATCATCCGTCTTAATCACGCCCAGCTGTCGTAAAAATTCCTCTGTAATCACATATTTTGCTGGAATCTTTTGATTCGCAGCACGAACCAAGGCTCGCTGTTGTAAATGAGTCACCACTCGCCGAGAATCTACCCCACGTAAAGCATCGATTTCATGCATGGTGACTGGACCCCGATAAGCAATAATCGCTAAAGTCTCAGCTGCTGCTGCTGATATCTTTCTTGTTTCCTCGGCTAAATATTTTGCTACAAAATCCGCCACCACTGGACTCGTTACCATTTGCACATGAGTTAAGGTAGTCATAATAGCCAAACCACGACCTTGCCAGATTTTTTTTAGATCATCAATACATTTATCAAGATCTTCCGTATTATTTTGGCCTAATAAACGTATTAATTCTTTTTTTGAAACCGCATCCCCGGCCAAAAAAAGCAAGGCCTCAAGTTTTTGTGTCTCATTCTTCATAATGATTCGGTATTTCCGATTTTACCGCCTTAATCTCAATCTCGCCAAATATTTGCTCTTGCTGACACTTTGCTTGATTATTTTTTTCTAATTCTAACGCTGCTAATAACGAAGTTGCCACTGTTTGGTGGTCAGCATCACGAATAATTTCGCTAAACCATACTTGTGGCATTTCTTGTAAGCGTCGTCTCAGGGTTGCTAAACATTCTTGTACTCTTTTGCCCTGAGGTCTTAAATGACGCCGCTTATCTAAAGGAGTCGGTAATTTATCCCGCATTTGCACAAATGCATGTGCTAAATCATTACCAGTAATTTGCGGCCAAACCGGTTCTGCTTCCAAGTGCAAATGCAATGGACCAGGTAATAATGGATATTTTCCCCATTGCTCTTGCCATTTCTTCGCTTGTTCTCGATATAACGCATATATTCTGACACGCCAAGACAAATCATCAATCACGTCCTCTTCTTCAGCCGTAAGGTCAGGAAGCAGACAACGTAATTTCATAACTAACAACAAAGCCGCTGTCCGAGCAAAATCAGCTTGCTGCTCTACTGAAATCGTTTGGTCTAATTCAGTCGCTTTTAAAAAATCATCAGTAATATCAGCTAAATTGACTGTACTAATATCTAACTTGTGCGCTCGTATTAATTCCAATAACAAATCAAATGGTCCTTCAAACTCCTCGATCTTAACTACCGGCGCATTGCCATGGTCCATATTATTTAACTTTCGGCATCGGCCGATTACGATATTTCCAAAAATACTTACCAGCCGAACGAATGTGCTCTCGTGTTGCCCAATTAGTTATCACGCCTAATAAAGAGCTCGCCCCACTGCTTCTTTGGTGAAAATGAGAAAACACTGCTTCAGGTACATATGTTACACGCCAATGTTTTTCCCAAAAACGTCGGCACCAATCCACGTCTTCAAAATACAAAAAGAAATTCTCATCCATGCCACCAACTTCTGCTACTGCTGTCTTACGTAACATCAGGCAAGAGCCCATTAACCACTCCACGTCTCTGACTGTGTGATGGTCAAAATCTTGCATCAAAAAACGATCAACTTCCTTTTTTCCCCAATATGTTTGGCCTAGCCAAGTCCGACGATATACTACAGTCATTAAACGATAAAAACGAAAACAAGACGCTTGCAATGCTCCGTTCGGTGAAATTAACTGCCCTCCTGCTATACCAACACCTGAATTCTCGTCCATAAACCGAACTAATTCTTGCACGGCACCCGGTGTGGCAACAATATCAGGATTTAAAACTAGATAATATTCCCCTTCTGCTTGTTTCAAAGCTTGATTAACCGCTTTTGCTAAACCAAGATTATGCTTGTTCGCTATAACTTGAATAGTTGGCCAATCTGATCGTAAAAATTCTACACTTTGGTCTCGAGAAGCATTATCTACTACGATAACTTCTGTTTCGTAAGATAATTTCTGCCAACGCAAAGATTCTAAACAAGTATGTGTCAAAGCCCCAGTATTGTAATTCACAATGATAATCGAGAGTTTCATATTACTAGCTTACGCTTATGCCACATTTTTATCAGTCCTTTTCCCGCTTCAATCCATGCTTTTCCGAGCGGCCAATATCCTAAAGTCAATCCAAACCATACTAACCCACGCATTACTATAAAAATAGCCCGAGCGACTAATTCTCTGAAAGTTATATTTTTAACCAGCATCCATATCCAGTTTCGCAAACTATAATACGTACGTTTATTTTGTAAACGTTTGTATATAGCTTGTGGTGCCATCCCCCAATTCAACCATCCCTTACGTCCAAGAGTACGATAATGAAAACCACATCCGACTGGCTCATACTTTATCTGCCAGCCAGCACGTCGTAAGCGCCAACTTAAATCAACATCATCCTTATACGCAAAAAAATCAGTGTCAAAATATTCCTTTTCACTGTATCGAACCGAACGCAGAGCTTCCATGCGATACAAGCTCCCTGCTCCAGTTGTCGCAGCAACATCAATCGCTTGATCAAACTGACCGTTATCAATCTGACCCGCTCCTCGTTCACTTCCATTACAAGCACGGGTCATTTCAATTCCGGCCGAGTCAATCACTAATTCTTGTTTAGATTTTGCTCGCCATAATTTACCTTGCACTGCTCCGACTTTCGGATTAAGACGCATAACTTCTAATAATCTCATCAGCCCTTCTGGCACAAGCTCTAAATCAGGATCGTGCGTAAAAACATAAGGAGTATCACAACGTTCCAATCCAATATTATGTGCCCCTGTAAATCCAAAATTTTGATCTAAAGCTACGATTTCTGCCTCTGGCAAATTTTGACGCACAATAGCAATTGAATTATCCCGCGAAGCATTATCCAGATAACAAATTTTTGCTATTCCTATTGGTAGTTTCGTCAAAGCAGCGACTGCCATTGGCAATGTTTTTTCACTGTTCCAGCCGACAATCTGAATCGTGACCTGCTCTTTCGTCTGCATATGATCGCTCATATATTCATGATAAAGTATAGATACTAACTAGAGCTAATTCATGCTGTCAATCACCATTATTATACTCATCCTAGTCGGGGCTAGTACTATTACAGCGACAATTTTTTCCCAAGCATACTTTTGGCAACGCAAAGAATACCGTTGGGATCGGATGCGCTCTCTTCTAACTAGTGAAGAGCGCCAAGGTCCTTTCAGTTTTTGGCTCTTTTTAGGCATTACCTGTTTATTTTTTGCTTGGCTGGCTGTTTTTGAACAGCTATCTTTTGCCTCAGCCCTTAGCTTCATTAGTTTAATTGGTTTCAGTTTTCATCACTTTTGGCGTATTTATCAACGCGGAATTTACCGCCCTGCCGTAACTGTAAAAGCCCTACTCGTCATCTTCTTTTCTGCTATCAGTCTAATGAGCTTGATTTTCTTAACCTATGAATCGACTTTATTATTAACGCTGCAATGGGCTTCCTTTATCTTCCTTGTCCCTTTCTTAACCGCATTTTCTGTCGGGCTAGTAAACCTGATAACTTATCCGCAACGACAACGCATTATTAATCACGCCCACTTATTACGTCGTAATCTTCCTACTCTTACCGTTGTTGGTATTACTGGTAGCTTTGGTAAAACTTCGACTAAATACTTTCTTAGTCAAATCCTTACTCACGCTAAACTCACTCATGTTTCTAGTCGTCACCACCGCAATTCAGAGTTAGCTATTGCTCAAGATATGATAACACAGCTATCACCTAAAACTAAGATTTATATCGCTGAAATGGGTGCCTATACTAAAGGAGAAATTGCTGCCTTAGCTCGCCTAACTCAGCCGCGACTCGGTATCATTACTAACATCGGCAACCAACATCTTGCTTTGTTTGGTTCACCTGAAAACTTAGCGACTGCTAAATGGGAACTCGCTCAAGAATTGCCCCCAGATGGCACTCTGATCTTAAACCAGGACAACCCTATTCTGCGTGACAAAGCTCATAATTTCTCTGGACGCATTATCTGGTTTAGTACCGTTGCCGATGCCCAAATTAGAGCTGAAAGTATTGTCTCCTCTCCCCGTCAACTTGATTTCACTCTGCATATAAATAACGACCAACGCCATGTCACTATTCCGCTATTAAGCCAAGCTCCTATCTCTAATATTCTGGCCGCCGTCGCTGGGGCGATGGCTCTCGGAGTTAATTCAAATGACATTTTTGCGGCACTTTCTCATCTTCAACCCATGCCTCGTACCATGGAATTAATAACTAAAAAAAATGGTCAAACTGTTATTGATGATAGCTATAGTGCTAATGAAACTGGCGTCTTAGAAGCAATTCGTCATTTAGCTACTTTTCCTGATAAGCATAAAATTATTTTTCTTTCCCCTTTAATTGAACTTGGCTCACGCGCACATTTAACACATGAATTAATCGGCCAAGCGCTCAGTTCAGTTGATGCTCAAGTATATTTAACTAATTCGCATTATTCAGTCGACATTAAACATGGTTTCGGAACTGACTCATCCTCAAACCTGAAAATCGCGTCCAAACCAACTGAAATTAAAGCCGCCTTAGCCCAAATTCCTCCCGCAAGCGTAATCTTACTTGAAGGACGAATTCCTGAACTTGTCCGTAAATCCCTACTAAGTTAAGGTGCATCCATGCGCAATATTCTTACATCAGTTTCCCCAAACCTTGAGAACGACGACGCTAAACTCGCTCTTAAGCAATTGTTCTCTCCTTGGAATTGGTTTAATCCTCATTATGTCAAAATTTTAACTGATCGCCTCCTCGCCCTTTATCCTAATCGTCACGCTATTCTCACAAGTTCAGGTCGTAGCGCTCTTTATGCGGTCCTTGCTCAATTAAAACTACGTCCTGACGACGAAGTTATTATTCAAGCTTTTACCTGCGTCACTGTTCCGGCTGCAATTCAATGGGCCGGCGGCAAACCAGTATATGCGGATATCAAACCTCGTACGTACAATTTAGACCCCGAATCTGTCTTACAAGTTATTACGTCTCACACCAAAGCTATTATTATCCAGCACACCCTCGGTTTACCGGCTGACCTATCAGTTTTTCAAGAAATTGCTCGACAACATAACATTTTCCTAATTGAAGATTGTGCCCATGCTTTTGGCGCTAGCTATGCCGGACAATTAGTCGGATCCTTTGGTGACGCCGCCATTCTTAGTTTTGGCCGTGACAAAGCTTTATCCGGAGTTTTTGGTGGCACTGTTATTACTCCTAATTCTGATTTTGCTGATAAAATTCGCGCTGCTCAAGCAAGTCTACCTTTACCCCCTGTCTGGTGGATCATTCAACAGCTTTTACATCCTCTTGTCTCTCGCTTAGTTATTCCTTTGTATTTCACGAGCAAAATCGGTCGTATTATTCTGGTTATCAGCCAAAAACTCAACCTTATTAGTAAAGCCGTTACTCCTTCTGAGCGAACGGGTGCCAAACCTTCATTGCTTTTTTGGCGCATGTCTCCCGCTTTAGCTATTTTAACTTCTCATCAACTCGATAAACTGCTCCGTTTTACTTCTCATCGCCGTCATATTGCTCAAATTTATCTCGACCATTTAGCTAATCCACCTATTATCCCGACTACAGCTGAGCCATCTTGGTTACGCTTTCCTCTAACAACGAAATATCCTCGTCGTTTACATATGCAAGCTCGTCGTTTACACATCCTTCTTGGTGATTGGTACGATGCCCCTATCGCCCCTCGCACTGTTAATCCAGCCGATTTTGGTTATCAGTCAGGTAGTTGTCCTGTTGCTGAATCAACTGCTCGTCGTATTGTTAATCTGCCAACTAATATTTTTGTCACTGAAAGCGACGCGCATCGTTTAATTCATTTAATTCAAAACCATGTCGCTTGAAGTTCAGATCATTACTAATCAAACTGACTGGGAAAAATTAGTTCTCGCTGCTCATCCCAACACTTTTCTGCAATCATGGGCCTGGGGAGAAACTCAACTTGCTGATAACGAACAAATACAACGTCTTGTTGTTTTAGATCACAATCACCCGATTGCCCTCGCAACCGTTATTTTAGTTAACGCCCGTCGTGGACGCCATTATTTAATTCCACACGGACCGCTTTATTTACAACCAGATCTCACCCCTCAAGCCTTAGATGCTATTATTGCGCATTTAAACACCACTGCTTCTATTGACCATGCTGTCGCCTTACGCATCGCCCCCCTACTTCTTACTTCGCCAGATTCAAAGCAATTATTTAAATCACGAAATTTTCATCCTGCCCCCCTTCACGTTCACACTGAATTAACTTGGGTTTTAGACATTTCTCGTCCCAGTGACGAGTTACTTGCTGGTATGCGCAAAACTACTCGTCATGCTATCCGTAAAGCTGAACAAGCCGGGATCAGTTGTGAAATTATTACTGATATTTCTGCGCTTGATCGTTTCTGGCCGCTTTACGATAAAACTCGACAACGGCATGGCTTCGTGCCCTTCAATTTAAAGTTTCTTACTAATCAATGGCATGCTTTTGAGTCTCATAATCATATTTTTGCTGTCATTGCTCGTTATCATGATCAAGACGTCGCTGCTGGTATATTCATTGATTATGCCGGTACTGTTTTTTACCATCACGGCGCTTCTCTTAAACTGCCTAGCAATGTTCCTGCCGCCCACGCTGTTCAATGGCATGCTATCCAAGAAGCGCAACATCGTGGTGCCACTAATTTTAATTTCTGGGGCATTGCGCCCGCTAATCAACCCAACCACCCATTCACTGGCATTCGGATTTTTAAAACTGGATTTGGCGGCCAAGCGTTTGATTATCTGCATGCCCAAGACCTCCCTTTCTCATGGCGCTATTGGTTCCTTTGGGGCGTAGATACTTATCGAAAATACCGTCGCGGATTCGCCTAGCTTGATCTACTTGCTAAAACTCCAGCCATCAACCAAAAAATTAAATTCGTTGGAAATATATCCCAAATATCAATAAATAGAGCTTGTAGACCAAACGCAGCCAAAAAACCTAATCCCCATAATCCCATCACCACACCGTCTTTGTTGTTATTCATTACTAATTTCCATCCTTGCTTCGCTATCACCCAATAGATCCAAACATAAATCAAAATCCCAACCAACCCCATCTCAATAAATGTTTTTAAATACTGATTATCAACTAAAGTACTGTCTTTGGCTAACTGAATTGTCCGACTCTCTCCCGAAACAATATCATAACCGCTGACATCTGTATCTCGAAAATTTTGTTGCAAAACATTTCCCAATCCCGCACCAAACAAAGCCTGAGCATTACTTACAGGCGCAATCAAACGTACCATGAATTCAATTCTTTCCTCATTACTGCCGTAAGTCGGATCAAATATTGAACGAACAAATACTTTGGCATTTGTAAACATTAAAATTCCTGCCAGCGTTAGACTACCCAACACACCTATTAAAGTTACACCTCGTACTAATTTTCGTTTTGTAACTTTCTGCTTCACTAAAAACCATGCATACGTCATTCCTATTACACCTAATCCAACTAGCATCCCCATCCATACCGCTCGCGAATATGTCAGATAAATGAGTATAGCAACCATCCCCGCACTTAACAGAGCCGCCCAGCGCCATTTGGACTTATTTCCTAAGAATATTGCTGTTAATAAACATATTCCCATGATCAGATACTCTCCAAAAACACTCGGGTGCCCCATAACACTTGAGACTCTCGGAATCCATATATTTTGCCCTGGATCAAAACGTAACACCGCGCTGTCTACTGCCCACCACCACTGATAAACCGCTAGTATCATTGTTATTCCCAGCGCCAACAGACCCCAGTTCAACCACTGCCTTTCTCGACTCTTGTTTTTAGGCATATAAATCACAGCAAAATATAACAATACATACAAGCCTATTTCCCGCGCACGTAACACACCTAGCACTAAACTATCTGCTCGTAACATACTCACTATCGTCCAAATTCCTAATGCCAAAACTGGCCACCACAACACATTTCGTCGATAAGGTAATGTTTGTGTTATAAATGGCCAAGCACATAAACGTACAAACAATACCGCAATCATTACGTCTTTAATCAGTGTAAACGTTCCTATTGTTTGAGTTATTTTAAAACTCGGTAATAACGGCATTAAAACCACTAAAAAACTCACCGCCGCAACCGGATTCTGCCATGTCCACCAACCCGCTGCTAATCCTACTAAAAACCATACCCCAACCTGAAGATTTACAAACAAAGCTAACACGGCTGCCACTCCTACTCCTACCAATATCCAAATAAATTCTCGCCGTACTTTTTGATTACTTACTATCTCTAGCATAATTTCTTTGTATTAAGCTTTTTTTCTCGCAAATGTTTTGGGCTCGAAACCAAGGATAAAACCAATGCTAATGGACTTAAAATATCTAAAATTATTCCCGCCAACCATCCTAAATGTTTCTTTGCATAATATCGGCTGCTTTTAATCCAGGGCTTACTTTTAGCTAATCCAAGTAATTGATTAAAACTAGCGCCTCCGTAATGCACTGTTTCTCCATCAGGAGTATACCAAATCTCAAATCCTTCTTTTTGAACTCTTTTGCAGAAATCAACTTCTTCAAACCAGATCCAAAAATTTTCATCTAACCCATTCAGCTTATTCCATACCTCTCTTCTGACCATAAAAACTGCCCCCATAACCTGATCCACCACTTGCTGTTTTGTGTAATCAAAATCTAATTTCAGATATTGTCTCCACGCCGGCCACGAAGGATACAACCACGGTAATTTAAACCAAACTCCTAATAAGAGGATTAATCCCGGAAATTCTCGAACCGACAATTGCAAACTGCCATCCTGATTCAATAATTTTGGCCCAACCACTCCTGCTTTTGGCTTATCATCAAGAACCTGGCCTAAAGCTTTTAAGCAGCCCGGCTTCATTCTCGTATCTGGATTAAGTAATAGAATATCGCTTTGCTCGTTACCCTCTTCCCGACACATTTTAATTCCTAAATTATTAGCAGCGGCAAAACCAAAGTTACTGTCCATTCGTTTCCAACGCACCGTATCCCAACTTTGCGTTATTTTTTGCGCTTGCCGCAGCGAATCATCTTCAGAGTTATTATCAACCACTACAACACGGCTAATTAAATCTTTTTCTGGTAATCCTTGTAAAGCTTGCAAACATTCTGCTAATAATTTTCCTGTATTCCAATTTACGATTATTATAGCTACTTTTCTCATACTAGTGATTTTATCACTTCTAACGTTGCTCTAGTTGTCCTTTCCCAGGTAAATTTAGCTGCCCAAGTTAATCCCTGAGAGATTAATTGATCTTTCCTTTGCCTTACTGAACTAATTCCGTCAGCAATCTCAGTCTTATTATCAGGATTAACTAAAATTGCTGCATCTCCCGCAACTTCCGGTAAAGATGACACATTACTTGTTACTACTGGACAACCGCACGCCTGCGCCTCTAAAACAGTCATTCCAAATCCTTCATAAAAACTTGGTAACGCTAAAACTTCTGCGTGCCAATATAATGGTGTCAATAAACTTTCTGGAACCCGTCCTGTAACAATAATCCTTTGTGATACTGAGCTATTCTGGATACGTTTTAGAATAGGATCTTGCAACCACCCATGCCCACCTGCAATGACCAACTGCAAATCAGTATCTTTTTGCGCTAAAATTTCAAAAGCTCCCACTAAACCAGTAATATTCTTACGCGGCTGAATCTGACCAACAAACAAAATATATGGCCGTGTTAATTTTGATTGCCAAGTTTTCAGTTTATCCCACGCTAATTCATGCTCATTAATGTTTATAGGTCGTCGAAATTTTTTATGATCAACTCCATGAGGAACTACAGTTACGTGCTTACTTCGCCCATAATATTCCAGAACATCATTAGCAGTTGCTTGCGAAACAGCAATAATCTCATCCGCTTCGCGCGCTACCTGCGCACTAAACCAATGCAGTAACACCCAATCTTTGCGTCGAAATTGTTGCGGAAATTTGTGTACCGCCAAATCGTGAATAACAGCCACCGTTTTCATTTTGCTAGATCGCATTAGTGGCAACTGTTGAATCGGCATAAATAAAACATCGGCTGGATGCCGATACAGCTCCCATGGTAAACGCGCCTGAGTCCAATACTTAATAAACGGAGAGATATGTTTTGTTGCGTTAGCATGAGATTGCAAATCAAAATCAGTAGGAGCATGCCAATCCCACTGTATTTCTGGCGCTAATCTCGGTAACCTCTCTGCTAGTTCACGAGTATAACGAGTAGTGCCATCGGCCCGATTTGTACTTAAATCTGATGCGTCAAATGCTACCTTCATATTAATCTTTATTTATCATAGCTATTAATAATTTTTCTAATTCCTCAGTTCTTTTTTCCCAAGAATGGCTTCGTGCTAATTCAATTCTTTGCCCTGCCTGCACATCGGGAACATGTAGCCATTTTTCTGCTGCCTTAACTAATTCCTCTGCCCCTTTAACATAACTAATCTGATCTTGATACCGTTTTAATTCCGGTACTCCAGATGCAATCACAGGTTTACCACTGGCCATAAATTCCCAAAACTTTAAGGGGAAACTTGCTTCATTGTATTTGTTAACTCGATAAGGAATTAAACAAATATCAAAATACGAAACATATGCCGGTGCTAACTCCTGCGCAATTGCTGGCAAGATCGTAATATTTTTTAGATTTCCTATTTTTTCAACTTCTCCATCTCGATCAACTACTGGTTTACCAACTAAAACAAACTGCCATTCTGGTCGCAACTCAGCTGCTCGATACAACATCTTTACGTCTATCTTATACGCATCCAACGCCCCAATCGAGCCTAAAACTGGACCAGTTAAACTAGATAATTCTGGCGGTGCTTGCTTATTTCCCGCTCCAGCCAAAAACAACTCGACATTTCCAGCATTTAAAACTAAATTTACATTCTTATTCTGTTTGTGTTTATCGTCCCATAATTTATGTGACGTTACTGTCACTAAATCAGCTCGTTGCATAATTTCATTTTCTTCTCGGCGTACCCGCTCAGCGTTCCGATTCGGGCCTGCTTGAGCCGCATGATCGTCTACACAGTCATATACCACTTTCCCTTGCCAAGTAGATAAATACTCTGCTGCTTCCGTATCATAAATCCACATCACTGTTTTTTTACGACTAAAGCCTAATAGTCCCGCTAATAACCAGACATTGTACCGATTCAACCAATGATTCATGCGACTTATTCCCTCTGATTCACGTGACCATGGAATTAGATTCCATTGAGATTTAATAAATAATCCCGTCTCTGCTTGCTCAAACCAAATAATTCTCCATAATAAACGTCCAATCTCTCGCCAGTCTTTCCTTCGTAACCACAACGCCCGAACCAGCCATACTCGCGGTTCTATATATAAAACTGGATATTTTTTACTCAATCTTTTCATGATTTGCTGTCGATTCGTTAACGGCAAAGCGTCATATGCTGCTCCGGCAAAACATACAATGCCTATCTGTCCATCCCGCACTTTGCGTTTCCACAAATTTGGCAATAAATCAGACTTACCTATCCACCATCCAGTAAGTCCAATTAAAACTATGAAGACGATCCCGCGCAGCCATATATTTGGATCAAAGAATAGCCAAGCAATCACTCCCACTACACTCGCTAGTACAATCAATACATCTTGATCCACTAGTGCTAAATCTAAACGTTTCAAACTATACCAAAGCGACAATACATAAGCCAAAGAAACTCCGCTCAATACCGCAATTGCCGCTAGCATAGCATCTGGGCGTTGCCACAATAGAAACGCGATAATCACCGCCGATACCACGGTCATAATGCCAAAAAGCACTGCTCGATCTCTTGGTTTATCAGCCGCGACTAAAGCACTGCTCGTCCCAACGTCTAATAAGGCATATAGAAAAAAAGCCAATGTCATTATTAAAATTAGATGTCGTGCTGGTAAATATTCTGCCCCCACCACGTATTGCAATATCTCTGGCACAAAAAAGACTAATCCTACCGTTAACGCCGCCAAAACCACCAAAACCCGTTTCATATTCCGTGACACAATTCGTGCAAAGACCGCTTTATCTTGCATATACACTGAACTCATCCAGGCCAAATTAACTTCTGATAAAGCCATGGCCACAATTGTTAGTTTTGATCCGAAGGTTAACGAAACATTAATGTGCCCCAACTCATCCGCTGTTAGCACTCCTCCTAACAGCAACAACGGCAATCTTTGCCATACCACAAAGAATATCCGAGCCAAATACATGTAAATGCCAATCCTCATTACTCGTCGGCCATATTGCCTAATTTCTGGCCAACCAGGCCAACTCAAGTCTCCTGTCAACTCCTTACGCACTAACCCTGCCAGCAAGATTACCATGATCAATGTCGTTATAATCATAGCCGCAAAGAATCCATTTGCTGCATATTGCCAAGTCAACCACCCAAAAACACCCACGTTAATCAAGGCTGTTAAAATCTGCACTTTATACAAAGAAACAAATCTCTTTAATCCAGTTACTGTTGCTCCCATGACGTCTTGTAATCCCTGTAAAACTAAGACAGCTGCAAACATTTTAATTAACCCTGCTATTTCTGGACGACCATACAAAGAACCAGCAATCCAGCTCGCTAACAATAAAAGTGCAATTGATAACGGTACTGTCACGACTTGTCTTACAATCTGAGATACCCAAAATACTGTTCCTTGCGCTTTCTTGTCTTTTAAAATCGCAATTTCCCTAATTGTCCCATCTACAATACCCAAATGTTGAGTCACTCCTACCACTCCGCCAATTGAAGTAACCAAACCAATCAATCCATATTCTGCCGGGGACAAAACACGGATTACAATCACACTTTGAATAATCCCTAATATTGTCGTTATCGCCTTAGTAACCAATGACAAAAATTGAGTACGCGCCAGACTCATATTGCTCTTTCTTTTATCCATTTAATCAGCTCAGCTGCTCGTTTTGACCATTGCCATTCTCGCTGTGCCATTTCCTGACCCTTGTTTCCCCAAACTTCACGTTCCTCCTTATTTTCAATTAAATTTTCTAGTCCGTTCTTAACCGCCTTAATATCATTTGGTGCGACTAAAATTCCAGTCTGACGATCTACAACCGCTTTTACGACTCCTCCAGTTCTAGTTGCCAATACTGCTCGTCCTGCTGCCGAAGCTTCTGTATAGACCATTCCGAACCCCTCCTTGTCACCTGGCAAATCTTTAGGTGTCATCGCAAAAAACTCAGCTGCTCGATAAAGAACTGGTAAATGACGGTTTGGTACATTAGTTAGAAATCTCACACTCTTTTCTGCAAAATTCGAACGCACCAATTCTCTTAAATAATCTAATTCCGGACCATTGCCAACTATGACTAATTGCCAATCGCCAAATTTAACTTGGTCTAACTCAGTAAAAGCTTCTATTAAAACATCAAAACCTTTACGTTGAACCAAACGTCCAACACTTAAAATAAAGGGCGATTTTACTCCATAGTGTCTCAATATTCCTAACATCACTTCTTCTGGCCATACTCGGCTGAAACGCTCCTGGACTCCAGGCAAAACTTCAATGAGCTGCTCTTTACTTGCCCCTAGTTTGCACAAAATTTGCTTCGTTTCGTCATTAATGTACAAAATTTTCTCTGCTTCTTTTATAACCTTTTGTAGCTGTTTACGTGTTCGACGTCGTTGCATCCATTGCTCAATCTCCATACCATACGTACAAACCATATACCCCACACCAGTTTTACGCTTAATCCGACGAGCAATTAGTCCTTCGCACAAGGCCTTACCGCACCATACTAAATCAATTTTATCTTTTAATACTTGTTTTTTTAGTTTGCGATATAGCCAAAACCACCTCGGTCTCACCCAACGGTTAAAAAAGCGATAACGAGCAACTAATACCTTATCTTGAACTCGATCGTGAAAATTTATTTCCGTAACTGGAGCGATTACTTGCACTCTTCCAATCTTAGCTATTTCCTGACTTAAAGCAGCTAAATAATTTTCAATTCCGCCTATTCGTGGCGCCCAATTTTCAGTAATCAATAATATCTTCATAGCTACCTCTCAGCCTAGCAGATTATTCAATTTTATGCCCTATCTCCTAACCTTAGTACGTCTTAACTAATTTTATATCTTTATAGTAATAATGCAGTATCTTCTGGAAACTCCACCCCTCAGCTTTTGCAAACCCATAAGCTCCTTGTGCACTCATACCTACACAATGTCCTGAGCAAGATGTTGCGACATGATAAGGATCTTTAACTGATTGCTGTAAATGTGGAAAACGATCAGTGTTCCACACTTCCTTCGCACTCCGCGTTCGTCCGTCAGAATCAGAGAAGTAAATTGTTGACACCAGTTCATCAGCTTCACTATCAGTTGCTACAATCCCCTTTACTTTATTAAATATTGAGGACATCCGAGGAGTTATTATTTCATACTCATACCCACGATACACCTGATCGTCAGCCGTTCGTCCGATATCGTATCCTCGAGCTTCATTTCGCCCTCCCGTTACCACCTTGTGATACAAAACATATGTCCGCGCTGCAATCCCTAAGGCCTTGATATATTCTTCGGGACCCTCTCCGCTGGTCTCAGCCAAACCGCGCAAATAATATTCCGTCCGCAATTCATTAATTGCCCATAATTCACTACAAGTAGTACACTTCCGAATCTCAATTACGCCTCGAAATCGATTATAATTCTTGCCGGAAATAGTCGTAGATAAATCAGAATAGCTTTTAATTTGCATAATCCCTGAGTTCAAAGGCACTAGCCTAATCTCTGTTTTAGTGTCAAAAGATAAGCCTGATCCTCGTACATGGTACTTACCATCAGACCAGCTTACCTGCACGACGTCATCCTTACCCAAAGTCGCTTTTATTGTGGAACGACCTTCTCGTACCTGAAACTGAGAATTAGCCGTAACTTGAATAGCGCTACCATCAGTATTAAATATCCCAATTCTAACTTCATCTCCCATTGTGTGAGTTGAAACACCAGCTAATTGTTTTGTAATCACACCGCTAGTGCTTGTCGTCGCAGTAGTCGTGCTCGCCGTCTGGCCACAAATAGAATCACTGCCTTTACGTGCGCCCTTAGATTTATGATATTTCATGGAATTTTCTAATTCCGTCAGACTCTTAATTTCTCCACACGAAATTCTTTTTCTCCACCAAGCCTTCTCTGCAGCAGTCGGGTCATTGCCGTAAATTTGCACAAATAACGGCAAAACCGCCACAATCATTTCTTGTTTTGTGTTAGTTGTGGTCGCTGATTTGGTTGTCGTTGATATTGCAGATGCGCTCGTAGTTGTCGCCATTGTTTGTCCTTGTGCTTTTTGATAAGCCATTGCTCCCTGTAAAGCCGCAAATGTTGTTTTCTCTTTATTTACTACCCGCGTCACCCAGTATGTATTTTCTGCAGCTGTCGGATTACGACCAAATACCCCGCGAAATGCCTCATTAACTCGACTCTCTAAACCAGCCGCCTGTACTGGGACTGTTATGATAAACACAAAACTAATTACAGCTAGCCCTAATAGCCACGTTTTTTTTGAAAGAAGGAAACTTAACATAACCCCATACTACCAAACCAGCTCAATCAATCAAATTTATCTTCA
Organism: uncultured Candidatus Saccharibacteria bacterium; assembly: GCA_964610055.1. GTDB lineage: Bacteria > Patescibacteriota > Andersenbacteria > UBA10190 > UBA10190 > CAZSUC01. The sequence continues at coordinate 554,524 of CAZSUC010000001.1, forward strand.
TCTTACCTTTACGAATAGCCTATAGATTTTTCCCCTAGTCATCCGCTACTATAAGTATGTATGCCACCCGTCCCATACAATGGAATCTTGTCACATGAATCACCTGCCGATAGCCGTCTGGCAAAATTAGTCGTTATTATCCCTGCCCTCAACGAAGAGCAAACCATTGCTCATGTTATTCAAAAAGTACCTCGCCAGATCACCCAGACTCGTGATATCGAAATCCTGGTTGTCGATGATGGCTCAACCGATCAAACTACCGCTTACGCCCAAAATGCCGGAGCTTTAGTTGTTCGTCATGGTCATAATCTTGGCGTTGGTGCTGCTTTCCAGACTGGTATTCGTGAAGCATTACGTCTTGGAGCTGACATTATTGTTAACATGGACGCTGATGGTCAATTCAATCCCCAAGACATTCCCGCTTTAATTCAACCTATTCAATCCGGCCAAGCCTCTTTTGTTACCGCCACTCGCTTTGCTCGTCCTGAATTAATACCAGAAATGCCGGCTATCAAACTCTGGGGAAATCAATGGATGGCTCGTTTAATTAATTTTATCACTCGTAAACACTTCACTGACGTTTCCTGTGGCTTTAGAGCTTATACTCGTGAAGCCGCCTTACGTCTTACTCTTTTTGGCCATTTCACTTACACCCAAGAAACTTTTATTGACCTAGCCTTTAAAGATATCGCCATGACGGAGGTACCGCTCAAAGTACGTGGCGAGCGTGAGTTTGGACAATCTCGAGTAGCTGCTAATCTGTGGCGTTATGGATTAAAATCAGCCGCTATTATCTTTCGCGCTGCGCGTGATTATCGTCCTCTTTATTTCTTTGGTATTCCCGGAATTATTGTTTTTACTCTCGGTATCCTGAGCGGACTTTTCCTACTCGTTCATTTCCTGCAAACCGGTCAAACATATCCTTATCGTTCTCTCGTTCAGTTATCTAGCGTTTTAATTATTCTTGGCTTCTTATTACTGTTCCAATCCATGCTCGCAGATATGATGTATCGCAATCGTATTGTTACCGAAGAAGCTGTTTATCATGCGCGCAAAGCTGCCTACCGTCGTGTCTCAACCATCTCCTAATTCAAATCTACGCATTCTTTTCATTAGTCGCGCTCATGGCTTGAACGCTGGCGGAATGGAGCGTTTAAGTCATCATATCTTATCCGAATACCAGCAAAATCCTCGAATTACCGTCCACGCTCTAGTTCATCGCCCCGTCACTCATCGCTCACTATTTATTCACCGCCTATCCTCCTTATGTTTCACCCTATCTTTAATTCCACGAGCACTTTTTCTAGCTCGCACAGTTGATGCTGTTCATCTAGGCGATCCTGTTTTAGCTCTCATCGGACGACTTATTCAATTAGTTTGGCATAAGCCAATTGCTGTGACTGTTCATGGTTTAGACATAACTTATCCTCACGCTATTTATCAGTCTTATCTACGTTCTTTTTTCACTCAATTTAACGCCTACTTCCCTATCAGCACTCACACTGCTAAGTTATTGCAATCATTTAACCTAACTGGATCAGTGACTATTATTCAACCAGGAACAGATGATTGGTTTACTCCTCACGAATACACCCATTCTGATTTAAGCCAGTTTTTAGGCCGCTCTATTACTAACCAAGTCATACTTCTCACAATTGGACGCCTTGTGCCTCGAAAGGGTCACTTATGGTTTATTCAAAAAGTTTTGCCCTCTCTTCCACCTCATACTCTTTATGTAATCGCCGGTATCGGTCCTGAATATTCCACTTTGCGTGTTTATCTTGATCAACATCCCGAAATCAGCCAACAGGTATGTTTGTCAGGACGAGTCAGTGACCAAAACTTACGCTTACTTTATAACACTGCCGATGCTTTTATTGAACCAAATATATCGACTCAGAATGACTCCGAAGGATTTGGACTTGTTCTACTTGAAGCAGCGATGTGCGGTCTGCCTGTTTTTGCGGCTGACCTTGAGGGCATTCGTGATGCAATTACCCCTAATCAGAATGGGACTCTCCTACCTTCTGCCCAGGCTCAAATTTGGATTGATACTCTTTTCGGTTTCATCAATCATCCCTATAAAAATTCCCACGCTCGTAAATATACTCTCACTCATTTTAACTGGTCCTACGTAAGCAACAAATATATTCACGCTCTGAAGCAAATTGTAAAAAAATAATCAGCTCTATCAATCCCTACGCTCCATTGCTTCAAAAGCCATATTCACTAGCGACAAAACTACACTAAACAGCAATGCCCACCAAAAACTGGCCACTTCAAATCCAGATACAATTTTACTCGCCAATAAAACCATAAAAGCATTAATCACAAACGCAAACAATCCTAGGCTTACAACTGTCAGAGGCAAAGTTAAAATTAACAATAAAGGTCTTAAAACAGCGTTTAAAATGCCTAAAACTAATGCCGTTACCGCTGCCGCCGCTATGCTTGTTACCATAACTCCCGGCAACAACCAAGTTGTAACCCCAATCGCTAAAGTTGCCACTAGCCATTTAAGCAATAATTTCATCATAAGCTTAGTATACCATAAGCGTTATTTTACTCGTCGTACAGTCGTTAATAACCTCGTCTTCTGTTCAAGCGTGCCCATATCTCCTCGTCGATATGACGGTAATTCTTTACAAGCAAACGTACAGCGTCCATCTGGCCAGATTTTTCCGCTATAACTCCAACGTTTCAACCAAATCTTAACTATAGATTCCAAATCAACTTTCCAAATAACATTATTGTATTGAAATGCTTCGGGAAACATTTTGTGTAAACTTTTCAGTTCAGCCCCCATGCTCTCGAATATAAAATGATCCTTACATATATGTGGACCCATATACACCCCTTCAAGATCATAAATATTTAAATAATCTTCTATCGCTCCCAAAATACCCGCGACTAATGATTTTCGGCTTACATGTGCGATTATGGCTTTCTCCTTACCTAGTAACCCTAGCGGCAAACAATCAGAAGTATATACCCCAGCCTCTATATTTTTCTCAGCAACCAAAATTCCATCGGCCACAGTCACTCCCCGCAATATTTTTTCTGCGGCCAGAATTACACCAGTATGTTGTTGTTTTGCCAATACTACCGGACTTTTAAAATCACGCTCTTGGCCACACCTCACCCGCCAGTTCCCGATCTCCAGAATTAAGATGGGCACATCCAAATTCCAACCTCATTATTGAAAAACACAGCATCTTGTTTTTGAAGAAAATTCTCCCAAACTTGATATTCATCTTGAGACAGTAATATAAAATCTGCTTGTTTGCAGACTCGCGCCTGAGATTCAATATTCCCCGCAAAAGCTAACTGAATTTCGGCTAATAATTCATCATTCACAGATAACCAGTAATCTTTAGTACGTACTACAGTTCGTCCTGTAAACATTGGTATACTCCAAAAACTATCTGGATTTTGCAAAAATATAGCTGACTCAGCGGTTTGATCCTTAATCCACCTCAAAGCCTGTATTTCTTCACGACTCACTCGCTTTTCGTCTTGAAATAACAAACTATCCATTGTTGTCGCCATACTTGCCCCGACCGGCATCAGCATAATCATCACTATACTCAAACCACCTGCTAACCAAATTAACTGCATTATTCGCTCTTTCTTAAAGCTAATCCATATACCAACCCAACCTTTAATTACTTTCTCAAATACTCCGACCGTCATTGGCCAAAGCAACAAAACTGCGTGATACCAAAACCGAGATGCATTTGCTATTACAAGCTCACGCTCCGAAAAAATAAATGACACTAACCCTAACAGAACTAAAGTCACACCTAATCCAACTAAAATTGGCTTTTGCCGAAAATACAGAGCTGACCCTAAGCTTGTAATTATTATTAGCGGTGCTAATTTCATCGCGTCCAATGCCGCTGTGTATGAAAATTGAGGAACAATCGCTATTCCTCCCTCCCCAGGGGTAAACTTTAGAAAAATCACCAACCACAACCCAATTCCTAAAACATATACCCAGCGAATTACTTTAGAATTTTGCGAATTTAACGCTTGCATTCCGTAACTCGCACAAATTAAACCTAAAGCCGCTGTTCCTGTAACCGCATTACTTAGGAGTAAAACTAAAGCAAATACAGCAGCTAATCCCCACTGCCACAAAGTTAGTTTATCCTTGTTGCTTTGTACCCTGTTCAATAAACCAACTAATCCTAAAAATATTCCCGTTAAGAAAAAATGACTTTGAGGATAAACAAAATTATCCCAACTCGTACCAATAACGTAGATCGCCATCAAACCTGTTAAAATAAGCATCATTCTACTGTTTAAATGTTGCGCAAACATTCGATCGTACCCCCAAAACAACAAAGGAATCGTGATTAAAACTTGTCCTAAGACCAACCACGGTAAGATAATTAACCAGTTATCAGCTAAACCCATCACCAAAACCAAGGTTGCTAATCCGCCGTGCAATAAAGTTGGATATTCTAAACCAGGTGAATACGAAAACGGGTTACGATCAAACAATCCCTGTTCCATTAACGAACCATTAACTAATGCGGATAAAGTCGCAGTATCTCCGTTATAATATCCATGTGCAATCCAACCACCATTCACCCAACCGTTCCGAGATAACACAATTATAGCCCCTAAAAAAACTAGGCTTGTTACTAAAACAACCGGCACCTCTTTTTTCCAAGTTTTTATTAAGACTTCTGGTAGCCGCCACTTTTTCCTATTCCAAAATCCTATCAACAAAAACAACACTGTTCCGATACCATACACATATATACTTGGCCAATTCGACCAAACCATACGATCAGCTATGGTTAGCACTAACCATTCTGCCTCCACCATAACACCAACTAGGGCTAGCCACACCGTCCATCTCTCTATTTTTCCGCACAATGATACTCCCAATACAGCTGAGCTCAATAAGCCTAAACCAATTAATAACCACATCATACTCTATAACAATGCCAAAGTTTTCTTAAAAACAAAAGCACACCTTAACACGGGTTTTCTTTTTTCCTGCCCCCTGATACCTTAAATATATGAAACTTTCTTTAGTTATTCCGGCCTATAACGAGACTAAACGCATTGGTCCTTTCTTACATAGCATCGCAACATATTACCAGCATCACCAGGCACATATTCGCGAAGTTATTGTAGTTGATGATGGCAGCCAAGATGATACTGTTAAAATTGTAAATCAGTATATTCATCGCTTACCGCTACGTGTCCTGATCCATTCCGTTAACCAAGGAAAAGGAGCAGCCGTTCAAACTGGCATGCTAGCTGCTCGCGGTGACGCTATTATTTTTATGGACGCTGATGGAGCTACGCCAATTGGAGAATTACCGAAAATGATTGACAGTTTAGAAAAATCAGATATTGCGGTTGGTAATCGCTGGATAAGAGGAGCAAAAACAGAACGCCATTCTATTCTCAGATCATTTAGCGGTTGGACATACCGTACTTATATGCGTCTTTTGGGTCTAGGAAAAATTGACACCATGTGCGGATTCAAAGGCTATCATTTTAATGTTGCTCAAGATTTATTCGCTAACCTCCAAGAAAAAGGCTGGCTTTTTGACACCGAAATCGCCTATAAATCCATCCGTCGCGGCTATACTACCGCTAATTTCCCTATTCGCTGGACCAGTCAAGACGGAAGCAAGCTCTCTACATATACTCTTATTAAATCAGCTCTAAAGATTTGGCCATTAATTAGACGCTTGCGCCAAACTGAACCAAAATCTAAATAACCGCTGTGCGCATTGTTTTTGTCACAACTCTTTCTTTATCCGGCTCCACTAACCGCGGCCGCATTATTCCTCTCGCTCAACAACTCTCCCGTCACCACAATGTTCATTTACTTACATTACGATCCCACACCTCCGACTCTTCATCCTGTCCGACTGGTTTATCCTGTCACATAGTTGGCACTGAACCTTTTTATCGCCATCAAAACGGAAAAAAACGTCTCAAAAATATCAGTTTATTTGTTAACATGTTAGCGACTGCCTGGCATATTTTTCGCACTTTAACTCATCTGCGTCCTGACTGTGTTATTGTTTCCAAACCACTTCCGCACAACACTCTCGGTGTCTTACTATGGCATTGGTTTAGCCGTCTTCATACCTCTATTATCTTAGATGTTGACGACTTCGAATTGTCCGCTAACCAACTCTCTTCTTGGCTTCAACGCGCTAGTATTCATTGGTCGGAACGTATGGCTACGTCTTTAAGCAACCAAATTATTGCCGCCACCCCTTTTCTTGTTGATCATTTTCAATTTTTAAAACCTAGTGCTTCAGTTCATTTGATTCCTACCGGCATTAATCCTGTCTCTTTGCCACTTCATCAGACATCTCACTCTTCGCAACCCATTATTACTTATTTAGGTAGTTTATCGCGCTCATCAGGCCATCCAATTGAGTTATTACCAGCCATAATGAAAGAATTGGTTACTTTTCAGCCTAGCGCCCAACTCTTGATTGCCGGTTCTGGCGATGACGAGTCTTTCTTGCGCCAAAAAATACAAGAACTCCACTTATCAAAACAGGTGATTTGGTATGGAGCCTTTACTCCAAACAATTTATCTGACATCTTAACACGCACTACTATAATCATTGATCCAATCAATAACAGTGTAACCGAAAGAGCAAAAAGCAGCTTTCGTTCCGTTTTAGCTATAGTTACCGGAAAACCATTAGTAACTAGCAATATTGGCATTCGCGCCGATATCGTGCCTCCTTCTTTTCATGATCGTTTTTTTGCCGAACCAAACAATGTTCATGCTTATGCCAAAGTAATTAACCATTTAATTACGAACCCACTTTCAACTTCCGAATCGTCTACTTTAATAGCTTACGGTCAAAAATATACTTGGCCCATTCTCGCTAATTCCTATAACTCAATTATTAACCACGCATCATGATTACTGTTATTTTGTCTGTCATTGCACCACTCCTCTTTTTTTTCATCCCCGGATGTATTTTTATTCGTTCACGGCAATCCATTATTCACGCTTCAGCGTTAATTTTTCTTACTAGCTTAGTTTTCTTTACTTTAACTAGTTTTGTCCTCACTTATTTCCATCTGTCTTTATGGTGGTGCTGGGGACTTGCTTTTTTAATTACTTTCTATGGATTTTGGCACCACCGTCACGAATTAATCGCCGCACGACACCATTTCTTATTAATTCTTAGTGTTTTTCTCTTATTATTTGGCATTTTTTCTCTGCCGCTTCTTTTATTACGTGACGGACTGCCAACCGGAGACAGCCAAAAAGCCATTTACTGGGCCGAGCATATTTATACTAATCATCACCTTCCTGATTACAGTCAGAGCATAGAACTATTTAATCGTGATCCTGTCGACTTCTATACTCCTGGACTGCATACCCTAGTCGCCGCTTTACTACCAATCACTAGCCTTGCTCTTATCAGCGTGTCCTTCCTATCAATTGCCCTAAGTATTGCCACTGCTTTTGTCTTGGCCGCTACTGCTCGTCTTATTTTCCCCCATATTGCCCGTCTACCTCTTATCTTTTTGACTATTTTTCTTATTCTCACCAACCTTAGATTCTCTCGATATCTCATTGATCCTGGCTATCACTTACAAAACATTGCCGGAGAATTTTTCTTATTCGGAGCAATATATCTTTGTCTTTTATTAGTTCGACATCATTTAACCTGGCCTCGCGTCACTCTTTTAGCCGCGCTCTTAGTCGCGCTATTTATCACCCATCAATTCTCTGCCTTTATTGCGGCTTTTGTCCTCCTGCCTTTTGCCGTCCCCCTCACACTTAAAGCTTTTGCCTCTGCTCGCAATCGTTATCGCTTTTTGCCCTTTATTCTTGGGATTCTGATTGCAACTCTAATATTAATTGCCTTTCAGCTAGGCTTGCATCAAAAAATTGGTGATTTCTTTACTACGACTCCGCATTTGCTTGCAGATACTCCGAACTTATCCGACTACCCTCGTCTTCTGGGCATCACCTGGACCTTCTTAAGTTTAACCGGAATTGGCTTATTCATTATTTCTCTACGCTCATCTTCTCAACGTTCATTGCATCTAACCTACTTGATTTCCCTTCTGGTCTTACTTGCTCTTTCCCAAGCCCCACATTTTGGTCTTGATATCCCCCCTGTGCGCGCTTTGTTCTACGTTATTGCACCTCTAAGTATTTTTGCTGCTTTTGCTTGGATAGAAATTTATAAATTAATGCTTACCTGGCGTTCTAATCGTTGGCGTTATATTTTACCTACTTTATCTTCAATTATACTAATTACAATTATTACTATTCCAGCCATTGCTTCATACCAACCCAATTTTTCTGTTCGTACTAATTCAACCTTACAACCCGAAATTATAGCGGCCTTATCCGAACTTAACTTACTCTCTGACAAATCCGGTTTAGTTGCTGACGATTACAATCAGCGCAGCACCTCTTGGTTTCTTTTATCTAGCCACCCCGTTTTTTCTCGATCCGCTGATGACTTAAGTCGCATTATGGCTGAATCCAATCAATCTGAATTACGTCACACTATTTACTTAAACCAACTTGACTACGAAAAAATATTTGATCTAGGCAATTCCGACTGTTTACCAGCTCTACTGAATGCTCATGACATCAATTGGATTGTCGCCGACAATGACACATCTACCTCAAGCTTTACTCGTAATCAAAACCTTCAAACAGTTTTTACCGGCTCAACTTTCACTATCTTTCATTATAACGAGCAAGATATTAATGATTCTTCTCCTCTCTGTTCCTGGCTCTTGAAATCAAGCACTTTAGCTAATGACTTAGGTGATGACGAAGATATTTACTTGCACTTACCTGCCAGCTTACGCACTACTCGCCTCGATGATAACGGCAATACTACTGCTCCTATCATCCCACTATATTTTAACGTCGGTACCTACAATCAAGCTCTTATTGATCAAGACAAAAATCAGTACCCTGATTCATCCTTACAGCTTTATCTTAGTTTCAACACTTCTCCCCATACTAATCTCACAGTTCAAACACCCAGCGGAACAATTTTACCCATTACTTCCGATTCCGCACTGAAAATCGAACCACAACAACTTAAAATCGATAATGAAGGATTTATTGTTCTTAATCTCTTAAATCCCCAACAAAGTCTTGTTAATCTTGATCTTATTGCTTTAGGTTTAGCTAATACCCCATGAATAAATCCAATACCCCTCAATCACGTTTAACCGGCGCCGTCGCCCTACTCATTTCACAAGCCATTGTCTTAGTTTTTGGCTATGTTGCCCACCTTTGGATCGGAAGACATCTTGGTCCCGAAGCCTATGGTACATACGGCATCGTTCTGTCTTTACAAACTATCTTTGGCTTAATTCTTACACTCGGCGTTCCTGTTGCAATTTCCCGTTTTGTCGCTCAAGACACTACGCACGCTCGAGCTATTTTAAGACGCGGCTTAACCTTACAACTTGGCATTAGCTTAATCGTTGCGAGTCTTGTTGCTTCTTTCAGTCCACTCCTCGCCCGCATTCTTGGCGACAATAGCCTAACTCCATATATTATTTTTGTCGCTATCGTTATCTTTTTTCAGTCCTTTTATCCTGTCTTCTCACAATATTTAAGCGGAGCCCATCAATTTAATCGTCAGGCCCTATTAACCAGTTTATATGCAACCGCAAAACTCGCTGGAGCCCTTGCTCTTATGTACACCTTTCATGTCTATGGCGCCTTAGCCGGTTTTATTGTCGGTGGAATTTTTGCCGGAATTCTCGGTTGGTATTGGACCAAACCACACTTGCAACCCGGAGTATCACCTCACTCTTATCGCGCATATCTTTCTTTCGCCGGTATTTATGTTCTTGTCCTTGTTGGTTTGCAATTACTGATTAGTCTGGATTTATTTATGGTTAAAGCCTTGCTTCGTTCCGACGAACTAACTGGTTACTACAATGCCGCCGTTACTTTGTCACGCATTCCCTTTACCTTACTCCAATCCCTCGCCTTTATTCTTTTACCAAGCGTTTCCCGTCTCACTAAGCCTGGCGAATCTCACGTTATCGCTGCCCAGTTCATTTCCGACACTATTCGTTATCTTATCGCCTTAATCGTACCTGGAACATTACTCGCCGCTACCACAAGCCAAACGCTTATTACCTTATTTTATTCCCATGCCTATGATCCTGCCTCTTCTATCTTGTCAATTTTAATTATTGGATTAGGCGCTTTAGCTTTCTTCCAATTACTAGTTAGTATTGTGGCTGGAGCCGGACGTCCTGGCATTGCTTTGTACATTACTATTTTCTTATGCCTTCTCAGTATTAGTCTTGGATTTATCTTGATTCCTACATTTGGCACCATAGGAGCTGCTTGGCAAACGACTATCTCTGGTATCGCTGGGCTCATCTTGCTCGGTGCCTACACTTTCCGATCATTCCATATTCCTTTGCCAATCAAAAGCATTATCAATATTCTCATGGCATCTATTATTGCCGTATTGCCAACTTATTTGTGGCACACTAACTCTATTACTATTATTCCAACATATCTCTTAGCTGGCTTGATTTATCTACTCATATTGTTTGCCTTACAGGAAGTAAAGCCCTCTGATCGCTCTCGCTTGTCTCGCATCCACCCCTGGCTTAAATGGGTTGCTCCCTAATACCTATGTCCCGCCTATTAATTGTTTTCAGCTCACTATTTCTCGCTATCTTTTTAGTTGCCATACCCATCCTATTTCCTCGTGCTGTTACACCAGTTTCATCGCTTGAAAATATTCATGGCATTCCGTTTCCACACAACAACTCTAATCTCTTAATTACCGAGCCACTTGCCCACACTGATATTAAACTTAATCAATCTACTTTCGGTCGCGATCTTCATCTTATCGTCACCTTTAATCCTGGTAATCTACAATCACTCATGGTCGGCATCCGTGAGAACAGTTTTTGGCTTAGTTATCCTCAGATACCTATCTGGGAAGCAAATCCTGGTGTCGCTTCTCCCGACACAGTTACTAGCGCTATTACTATTCCATTAACTGATAAATTAGCTGCTTCTGACCAGTCAGTTGATTTAATGTTTTTTGCCACACCAGCAATTAGCACAGACAACACTCTATGGACATTACAAGACATATCTTTAACTACTACTTACTCGTGGCCAACTCTTGACGCTTTTAAGGATATAATAAAAAGCATTCTTTACCGTGAACGACTCTTATGATTAACACTACTCATTCTCTTTCACATTTCGGTATTTCTTTTTTACTCGCCGGTTATTTTGCTATCTCTCTGAATCTAATGCAACCCGGTTTAATTACTAAGACACCAAGCTATATTTTTTTAAGCGTCGCAATCGTTCTCTTCTTATTATCTGTCGCTTTAAGGCCTGCTCACAATGACTGAGTCTCATCAAACTATTTCCACTGCTAGTTTTATCGGATTTGCCGCTACTGGTGGTGCCATTGTTGGTTTTTTTCTCCAACTGATTGTCGCTCATTATTTCGGCGCTTCTTCTCAAACTGACGCTTACTTCATGGCTGTTTCTACATCTGAAATGCTGGGTAAATTACTCTTAGGCGGATCGATTACTGCTGTTTTCTTACCTATGTTTGTCGAGCGTTTCACTCACAATCAACATGCCTCTGCTTGGAATCTTGCCGTTACTCTTATTAATTTAACCACGGGCATTATGCTGGCTTTATTACTTCTCATCGCTCTCTTTGCTCGTCCATTTGTTAGTTTTATTGCGCCTGGATTTTCGCCTGAAACTGCTGCCTTGACCATTAATCTTCTGCGCCTCATGTTGCCAGCATTTTTATTCCTGTTCTTGGTCGACCTTATTACCGCTATCTTACATTCGCTACGCGATTTCACTGTACCTGCTTTATTGCGCATTATCACACCTACTATTTCCATTGTTACAATCCTGCTTACAGTTCATCGTCTTGGCATTTATGCCCTTGCTCTCGGCACACTTTTAGGCTCAATTATTCAGCTCGCCCTGGTATGGTGGAAAGCTAGCCGTCATGGATTTAATTATCGTTTTACTTGTGATCCTCGCGGGTCTGGCCTCGGTCATTTGCTTTACTTGGTTTACCCTTTTATCTTTTCCATGCTTGCTACTCAAGCCGCTGGAATTACTTATCGCATTTTAGCCTCAGATCTCTCAACCGGCAGTCTCTCTGCTCTAAAATACGCTGAAAAAATTACTCAGCTTTTAACTATTATCTTTCTTAACTCTGTCACCACTGTCATCTATCCTCTCTTATCTACAAAAGCTGCTCAAAAAGATACATTCGGATTTACTCAAACAACCGGTTCTGCCTTACGACTGACTCTCTTAGTTGCTGCCCCCCTAGCCATCGGAGTAGCTTACTTACGTCAACCTTTTATTAGTTTGATTTATGAACACGGATCGTTTTCCACTGACGCGGCCCTTATGACTAGCACTGCCCTTGGCCTATTAGTTATTGGCCTTGTCACCAACACTTTTAGCTCGATCTTCGGGCATGCCGTGCTTGCCATCCAAAAAACTCGTGCTGCTGTTTTAATTACTATTTTTTCTCAATTAACCGCCATCTTGTTATTTATTACTTTAGTTCCTCGCCTACAGTTTGCCGGTTTAGCGTTAGCTTCATCTTTAGTGCCGCTAAGCTCAGCTCTCTTGTATTACTTATATTTACATCGTCGCGTACCCGAACTTATTTCTATTTTTCATCATAGCGCTTACCTAAAAATTATTGTTTTATCCGGATTCCTTTGGTTAACTCTCGTCCTAACTTCACGCATTACACCTTCCTTTTCTGATTCCCTAATTACACATAATATCTTAGCAATTCTAATTCCTACTATTATGGGTTGTATCGTATTTTTCGGCGGCGCTTATCTGTGGCATATTCCTGAAATACACGACATCCAACGCATTGTATCGCAAAAAGTCAGTAAATATTCTTCTCGTTTATGAAATTTGCTGTTCTTGAATATACTTCAAAATCAGGATTAGTTTGGCATCATACCGATAACAAACCAAATTATCTTTGTAATCCTGTCACAGAAATTGATCCGACTAGTTTCGGCTGTTACGTTTCAGCACTCAAAGGCGAGCACATTCCTTTAACTGGTCTTATTTTAGGTCCAGTCAACAATATTTCGCCTAGCGTAAAATTTTACCGCAAAGTCATCAAACGAGCTTTTCGATTCTGGCCTGGATATTCTCTCAAATATCTGCAATCATTTGATGCTCTTTTAGTTGTTCACCAACTAAGCGAAACCAAAGAACTTAATCGTGCCCTCCAAAGGCTACGCCATCTACAACCTCACCCAGTTATTGTCGGAGTTCCTACCCAACCTTTTGGCATTTTAAATCATGCTTTTGCGACTACTTTTGATGCTTTGCATGATTTTCGAAATTTCATGTCATATTGCGATGTTTTCGTTTCAATCGTTCAAAGCACTGTACCTTTTTATCAAGCTCACACTCAAACCCCAGTTGTTTACTTACCTCAACCATATCCAGCTGCTTTTGCTAGTCAATTTTTCCAACCCCTCTCTCAAAAAGACAAGACTATCCTAGTAGCCGGGGTTACACAACGCGACAATATTAAAAAAGGCCAACTTGTTGCCAAGGCCATCCAAGCCCTTTATCCCGAATATACTATTCTTATACCCAAAGTCGCGGATCTAGATTATGACTTCTCCAATTTAACTGGTACTCGCTATCAAGTTTTACCTTTTGAAATGTGGCAAACTCACCTCCAAACCTTAGCCCACACTAGTTTAGTTATTAATACTGACTACACTGCTACTCGTGGTCGCGTTCAAGCTGATTGTGCCGCTGTTGGCACTATTAGCTTAGGGTCTAATTCTGACGCCCAAGCTGATCTATTCCCTGATCAATTTTCTCACCCCGATGCTACTGTGAAACAATTATTAGCTTCCGCCCGTCAACTTTTAGACAATCCCAGCTATTACGCTAAAACTGCCAACTATGCTCGTTCTGGCTTAGCAAAATATGATTATCCCGCTTCAGCCGAACGTTTTCGCAATTTAATCACAGAATATCAAAATGACTGATCTTTCCCGTCTCGGCCCTCGACCTCGCTTTTTAGTTAAGCATGTCGGCAACCTTGGCGACATGATCTTTTTTGTTCCACCAATTCTTACTACCCTCAAGCGTCTTTGGCCAGAGAGTCATGTCACTTTTGTTACGGCCTGGGGATTTAAAACAAGACATCGGCACTTTGGTTTTGGGCCTAAATTTGATTTTTGGGGACCTCGTAATCAAAGTGGTTTTTGTTTACACGCCATTCAAACTAATCCATACATCGACCAGCTAGTTCATTATCACAGCACTCGCACTTCATTAACTGGTGATATCTGCACTGAGGACGGTGTCTCTTATCCAACCTGGAGTCAGTCTTACTACGAAAAGCAAAAACAATCAGACAACTACGATGCTGTTTTTGAGCTCGACATTGGGCTTAGTCATACTGGCAATCCCTTAACAGAATTATATCGACATATTGGACTACCAAACGAAACATATTCAAAATATGAGATTTTTCTCACTGATCACGATAAAGAAATAGCTAGTATCGTCACTAAATCATGGCCTCATCCACGTATAGTTATTTTAGAATCAATCGAGAGCAGCACTACGCGCGGCTGGGACCCTAAAAAAATTCCTATTCTCGAACAAGCCATAACTTCCACTTATAGCGTCCCTCCCATTTGGTTTGGAGCTAAATACACTCCCAATTATCACAATCAGCCTTTAACCTTAAGACAAAATATTGCCACTTTAACTTTTGCCGATATCGCCATCGGAGTCCTTTCCGGTCCCTTACACATGGCAGCAGCGGTCAATACCCCAACTATTACTCTATATGCTGACTCCACTATTGAACGTGCTGCTCCTGCTTATTTTTTGAATAAATACATTGATGATCCTAATCGTCGTCACCACACAATTATAGCTCCGGACACGCTTCCATATCACATTTTAAAAAGCACTACTCCACCAGCTAGCCTAACTCCTGTCGAATTAAAATTTCAAAAATATCGTAGCTGGCAAAATCCTGGTCAACAATCCACAAAATCTTCGTTAGCTGCTATCACTGTCGACGAGGTCATGGAGACATTGCGTTTTGCTCTTCCTTAGTCTTATTTACACCTCTCCTTTCAACCATTATCGTTATAATACATGAAAAATAATTTCTCTCCTTTAGATCGACCCTGGGTCGTCATTCCCACTTATAATGAAAGCGCTAATATAAAAGCTATTATTACTGAAATTTTTGCGCAAAAAATTCCAAACTTAACTATTTTAATTGTCGATGATCAATCACCCGATGGCACCGCTGATCAAGTCCGCCATCTCATGCAAACATATCCTACCTTACAACTACTAAGCCGAGCAGAAAAAAATGGTCTTGGTCGAGCTTACGTCGCTGGTTTTCAACACGCTCTCGATAATCAAGCTACAGCTATTATTCAGATGGATGCCGATTTTTCTCACGCTCCACAAGACATTCCTCGCCTTTTAGCAACCCTCTCTCAAAATGACGTTGCCCTTGGTTCTCGATACAGTCAAGGTATTAGTGTCATTAATTGGCCTTTACGCCGTCTGCTAATTAGTATTGGCGGAAACGTCTATGCTAGTCTCATTACCGGCATGCCTTACAAAGATCTCACTGGCGGTTTTAAGGCTTGGCGTTCATCAGCTCTCCAAGCCATTGATTTACCGCACGTTAATGTCACTGGCTATGGCTTTCAAGTTACTACTACTTTTCGCGCTTGGAAAAAGAAATTATCTATCACCGAAGTACCAATTGTTTTTACTGAACGACGTGAAGGACAATCAAAAATGAGTAAAAATATTATCATTGAAGCGGCGTGGATTGTCTGGCGGCTTCGTCTTTTTAATCACTAATATCTATGCGTCTCTTACTTTCTTGCCCAACAGGTTTCAATACTCGTGAAATTCTGCACCCACTATCACTTCTGTTAAACACTGATTCCCAGATTTCAGACGTACTAATTTTGACTCCAGCAGCAGATTACGCTTCTGATCTTTTCTCTGAATTTCACGATAAATATCAGTTCTTTAAAAACCCCGCTTCTCTTAACGGTCATATTCAACTTTTTCAAGAACTTAAGCCCGATCTCATTTTAACACCCACGGCCGGTCTTGATTTCAATGACACACCTATTTTACGCGCCGGTAAAACCTGCCATATCCCCACTATGACTTTCGTCGCGAGTTGGGACAATGTTTTTAAGATGGAACGCATGCGTCAGCACAATCAAAATTACGAATTAGCTGATTATTTTGCGGTTTGGAATCAAATGAATGCCGATCACCTTCACCGTGCCTTCCCTAGTATTCCTCAAAGTCACATCCGTATTACCGGTGCCCCTCGATTTGATTTCTTTCATCATCATGGCCAAATTCCTTCTCGAGAAGAACTATTAAACCACATCGGATTTACTGATACTTCAAAACATTTGATCCATGCCGCTACAACTGAACTTTATCCTTTTTCTTACATTCTTAAAGACTTACGCACTTCTACTCTTTCACCTCAATTTAATATTTATGCCTCTGTTCATCCTGGCGGCAATATGGATAAACACCACTACCAAGCATACGACACCATTACTCAATACTCTTTTGGACGCCGTGCCGAAGCTCCCCTCAAAGAATTTCTCTATTTCCCAACTTTTGCCCAGATTTATATGCACGTTGCCTTATTTAAGTATTCCGATATTTTAATTAATCAATCTTCTACTGTTGCTATCGAATCAATGATCGCCGACACACCAGTTATTAACGTTAAATACGGTCAACCATATGACTGGTGGAAGTGGCGGCGATCTATGGTTTATCGTGACTTTAAACAACACTATCGCTATATCACAGACGGTGGTGGCACCTCACTCGTTCATAATCGCCATCAGTTGCTCACTGCTGTCCAAACTTATTTTACCGACCGCACCTTCAAGTCCGTTGAAAGATCTACCACTGCTCAAAAACTATTAACCTATACTGACGGCTCTGCTTCACAGCGTCTTTTAGACTATATAAAATCTATATGACCCGCGGTGCAGTTACACTTGTTTTTGACGATGGATACCAACACATTTTAGACGAAGTCGTTCCTGCTCTTGATAACTTTGGTTTACCCGGAGTTTTTGCTATTGCGACCCAACCTGAAAATATTATGGCGACCGAAGGATTACCTACCGCACCTATTTCCGCTTGGCTCCCACTACAAAAGCATGGTCACGAAATCGCATCGCACACCGTTTCGCATCGTGATCTTACTAAATTATCTCTCGCCGAGTTAGATCAAGAGTTATCTCTGTCCCAACAACCACTACATGCCTCAACTTTGGTTTATCCAGGAGGAGCCTTTAATGACACTGTTATTGCTGCCACTCGCACATATTATTCAGCTGGACGCACGACTGTTTTTGGATTTGAATCATTGCACTCTACCAATCCCTGGCAGCTCAAAACATATAATTTCACTCGCACTAATTGGAGTCTCTTTAAAGCTAACATCTTGGCTCTTTATGCTTACCTCACTAACACTTGGTTCATCGAGACCTACCATATCATTACTGATCAACCAAATTCAAAAACACACTCCGTCCCACTTTCAGAGTTTAAAAAACATTTGCGCTTCTTGAGTCAACTTCCAATTAAGCCAACAACTATCTCTCGTCAGATTGCAAATCACTAACATGCCTATTCCTCTTACAGTAATAACTATTACAAAAAATGAAGCCAAACACATTCAGCGTTGCTTACATAGCACTTCTTTTGCTAACGATCAATTAGTTATTGACTCAGAAAGTCATGATCAAACTGCTGCCTTGGCCGCTCAATCAGGTGCCCGAGTTTTAATTAATCCGTGGCCTGGTTACGGTCCACAAAAAAATTTCGCTCTTAAACACTCTAAAAACGATTGGAATCTATTCATTGATGCCGACGAGGAAGTTCCGCCTGCTCTTGCCTCTGATATTGCTGCGACGATTTCCCGTCCAGATAAAGATTTTTATTGGCTCAAAATAGTCACTGTTTTTCTTGGTCAACCTCTTTACCACTTATACGGCCATAACCCTCGTCTTTTTTGTCGCTCTGCCGGACAGTGGACTGACACAGCTGTTCATGAACAAGTTATCACTAAGACCGGCACTCTAATTAAGTTAGGAGATAATTTATCTCGTGTTTTACCGACTCCTTTATTGCATCATTCTCATTCCACTATTTCCTCATATTTAAAAAGCATGCATCGCTATACTACTCTTGATGCCAAAACAATGGCACATTCTCATCACCATCGCTCTGGTCGCCCAGTCACGCCTTCTTTGCTTTTGCCTTATTGGCTTGCTGCTCGCCAATTCATTAAACTAACATTTTACCGACGCGGTTTTTTCGATGGTTGGGCCGGTTTAGTGTGGTGCACACTTTCTGCTTATTATGAATACGAAATGGCTCAAAAATATAACAGACTATGCGCATAGTTCATACTTGTCTTCGCTACCCTCCGGCCCGTGGTGGTGCTGAAAATTACATTCGCGATCTTGTCAATTTAGGACAAGATTTACCCGACCATCACGACATACGTGTCTTAACCAGTAAAATGCGCACTCATGGACCTGTGACTGAATTACCACCCGACTCTCTCTTGGACGATCCAATCTACATTCAACGCTTGCATTACTTGCGCACACCTTTCATTTCCTACCCTCAGCTCCAAGCTTTACCTTATTATCTTAATCATCATAAACCCGACTTAATTCATACCTACGGATACTGGTACCAACCAGCTGATACCTCCGCCAAATTCGCTCATGCACATAAAATTCCTTTTATCTTCCATCCAATCTATTACACTAATAAAGTCCGTCATAAGCCAATCTGGCGACTCTATGATCGCACTATTGGCCGACGCACTTTTGCCGCCGCTGATATCACTGTTGTTATTTCTCCTTATGAACAATCTTTAATTAAGCGTAACAACTACCCTGTTAAACAATTTTTCTTGTTACCACCACCAATTAACACCCAGCTTTTCTCCCCCACTAATCAATCCAATCCTTACCGTGCTTTGGGATTAAACAATCAAGATTCAATTTTATTATCCGTTGGAAGAATTGCTCGTTCAAAAGGCTTGCAAGATATTATTCCTATTCTTCCTCAGCTTAACTCTCGAGTCCACCTCGTTATCATCGGCGAAGACTTTGGCTATCAAGCTACCTTAAGCCGTCTTATCCATTCTCTTGGCTTATCTGCACGTGTTCATTTTTTAAATAATGTTTCCGATACAGACTTGCCCGCCTATTATCAATACGCCGATATTTTTGTTCACCCTTCTAATTACGAAGCTTTTGGCATCGTCTTAACCGAAGCGTCGGCAGCTGGACTACCAATTGTTGCTCGTCATACTTCCGCCATCCCTTTTGCTTGCCCACACGAAGTGAGTGGATTACTTTTCCGTGATTCTAACGAATTAGTTCATCATTTAATTACCCTTTTAGACAATCTTAATTTGCGTCAAAAATATGGCACTCAAGGCCGCCAATATGTTAACCAAACTTTTGACACAAAAATAATCCAAAAAAAACTGGCCGAGCTATACGCTACGGCCAGATCCTGATACCTATTTCCAAGAATCAGGCATCAGTTCTGCATTATGATACCGCAGAGCTTCTGCCAACAACTCTAAGGACTCTCCGCTCGGGTGAACCCTGGCTCCTCGCCCACGAAACGGCATTAACTGTGCCTCGTTCCCTGGGCCAGCCAAGATCGTCAGCATCAATCGTTGTCCGTTCACCCGCATGGCCAGTAAAATCATAACCAGACGTGCCACTTCATCGACAGACAAATTTTCCCCGTCGATCACAACCGCTACACAATCATTGCTCACCTCTTCCGGCTCTTCACAAAAGAATAGATCAATCGCTCCGCCTGCCTGTAAAGTATCAAAAACTCCTCGATCACGACACCTAGTAATGATTGCCACCCGCACTTGTACTACTACAGTTGCACTCATTGCTTCGCCCCCTGTAATAAGGTACAAATTAAATACCTATCTAATCTATACTCTTATTTTCAAAAAAAGGTCAACAAAGTCATACAAAATCATATTTCTATCCCTCTCCGGCATAGGTAATTTTCTCATGCAATCTCCGGTTTTTGCTGCCGTCAAAGCTCAAAAACCAGATTGTCACCTAACTGTTTGGGTGGCTCCGCGCGGCACAAAAATTCTAGCCGCCAACGATCCACATATCGACCAAGTCATTGAAGCACCAATTAAACAATCTCTTTGGCATCATTTTCATCTCATCCAACAACTTTCTCGCTTTCACTTTGATTCAGCTGTCATGCTTTCTCCGGGACAGCTTTGGAAAGGTGCCGCCTATCTTTATTTCATAGGTGCAAAACATAGAATTGCCCATGCTTATCCTTTTCGTCATCTAACAAACAGCCGCTTCCTTTTAACTGACGCTATTGATGAACAACTTGATTTACATGACATTGAACAGAACCTCAATCTCTTACCTTTGCTTGGGCTTAAAAAACCTCTTGCTGATTCCGCGTATTCTTTTCATATCCCTCAATTATCCATCGACACCGCCGATGCCAGTTTATCAGCTTGGAATATTCCTTCCGAAAAACCATTAATTGGTTTTCATCCTGGTTCTGCTTCAAATTTTATCTGGAAAAGATGGCCCCAAGAAAACTTTCTCGAAGTTGCTAATTATTTCGTCTCTAAATATAACGCTCATATCCTTATTTTTGGCGGCTCTGAAGAAGAGCCTCTTAAACAATTTATACATCAGCATTTACCCCCTCAGACATCGACCATGGTTTCAGAAAATTTATTAACTACTGCTGCGATCATGCAACACTGTCGTTGTGTTGTCACAAATGACTCCGGTTTAATGCATTTAGCTGCCGCGTCCAAAGTTCCTACTTTTGGCATTTTTGGTCCAACTGATGAATCCTTAACTGGACCACGTGGCTCTCATACTCATGTTATTCGCGCCACTGGAACTAAGCCGGTTTATGTGACCGAACAAGGAACAATATCTCAAACTACTCCACACTCTTCTTTACTCGAACTCACTCCTGCAAAAGTTATCGAGACCGTGCTTTCCTTGACCCCTCTCAGATAGATTGATAAAAACGGTCATATTGTTCCGCTATTTGCTCTATTTGCAAATTCGCCTTCACCCAATCACGAGCAGCTTGACCCATAGTATTTTTTTGTCCCTCGTTCCAGCTCAAAACAATCGCTAATTTACGCGCCAAATCATCAGCATCGCCTTTTCCAAACAAAACACCAGTTTTATTATCTTGAATTATTTCCGCCGGCCCTCCCACATTCGCTGCCACTACTATCTTCCCACGCGCCATCCCTTCAACTGTAGTTCTCCCAAAAGGCTCCTCCCAAATATGCGGCGCAACTACTATTTCCGCTTGATCATATATTTCTGCCATCCGGCTATTACTAACACTTCCTAAAAATTCTATTTTCTCATCTACGCCACTGCCTAAAACCCAGCGTTTATACTCTTCCAGCTGTGCTCCAACTCCAACCAAACGCAACCTAACATTGTCATTATGTTCCGCTAAGTTCTTAAATGCTTTCAATAGTACATCCACTCCCTTATATGACTCTATCGTCCCTACAAACAACAAGTCTCCTGATTTACCAGGCTTAATTTCCGTGCTTAAAAACTCAGGCTGTACTGGATTGTAAATCACTGCTGTTTTAATACCAGTTAAGTCTTGGCGCTCTTTTATATCCGCCAGTTGCGCCTGAGAAATATACACATGATTTTTTATTGCCCGAAAGCTTTCTAAGCGAAAACTAATATTGAACCAATATTGCCATATACGAAACGGCTTACGTAACCATGACGCATTTTTAACCGCCAAATTACGCGCTGCCACACGCCAATCTTCACAACCAGAACATTTCTCTCCGTTCGCCAATAAGTTATTTGGTGAACCGCATATTTGAGCGTAATCACGCACTGTTGCTATTACAGGAGTAATATTGATTTGACTCAAGGCTTGCACAGCTCGAAAATCATGCGCATGAATAATATCGAATGGTCCATATTTACTCATAAACTCCTCAATCAGCTGAGCAACTTTACGAGCATGCTTTACTTCCCACAACGGCTTTTTTGTTAACCCTAACTCTCTTCGAAATACCTTGATTCCGTCCACTATATCATCATTATTATTCCCCTCTGCCAGCACGTGTATTTCAAATCCTCGATCTCGTAAGCCCTGTGCTAATAAATGCGCGGACACTTCTGCTCCTCCGCGTGTTACAGGTGGATACATCCCGGAAATAAATAAAATCTTCGTCATAAACGTTCTGTTAATCTATACACTTTAGCAACCTGCTCCGCTGCTGTTTCCCACGTAAATTGTTTAGCCCGACGCTGACCCATTACGCTCATTCTATTCGCCAAAACCTCATCCCCTAAAATAGATTGTGCCGCCTCTACCATCCCTTTATAGTCCGTTGGCGCAAAAACAGCAGCCGCCCTTTCCCCGTACTCCGCATCATCGCCCACTACTTCTGGCAACGAAGTTACATTTGAAGTAATCACAGGCGTTCCGCATGACATAGCTTCTAATGGCGGCATTCCAAATCCCTCAAATTTAGTGGGATACAATAATAAATCCGCTAAATTATACAATTCATTTAATCTCTCACTAGAAACACCACTAATAAATTTTACTGAATTTTTAACTCCTAATCGATTGACACGATCCAATAATCTTGCTCGTTCTTCTCGAATACCAGGTGCACCTACTTTAATAAAATATAAATCGTGATTATGACGACGCAACTCCGTAAAGACCTTTAATGCCCCGGTTACATTTTTTCGTCGATGGTCTGATCCCACATATAACAAAACCCTAGCGTCATCCGGTAATTTTAGTTCATGTCTTAATTTATGACACGCTAGAGTCTCTTTAAATGATTTAATCCGATAAAATTCTTCCCCTACGCCATTATAAGAAACTGTAATTTTTTTAGTTGGCACATTTAGAACATTACTAATCTGCTCTGCTGTATATTGAGATACAGCAATAATCTGACGTGCTTCTTTAATACCACGATATAGCAATTTTGCTGACAATTCACCTCCTCGGCTCTGCGGATCTGTTAACTCAATTAAGTCATGTACAGTCACTATGGCCGGCTCAGTTGGCTTAGCTAAAAAACTCAGAGTCTGATTCGTATAATGCGTAACTGCGTAGTCATTGTCCCATTTTCTTTTCATAGCCCGCCCAACCCGCCACCAACCCACAGTTTTACTTCCCAAGACTCCTGGCCAAGGGGATAAAGTTCGTACTAAATTTCCATTCTGAGACCAGCTTGCTTTTTGGCCATCAATCTCAAAAACATCCCATTCACCATCAATTGTTTTTTGTAATTGACTTAGTATCTTTCGCGCTCTTAAGCCAACCCCACTATATCTATTCGCATTCCAAACATAAGCGATTTTCATATCATTGACCTAATTCTTGATAAACAGCTTCAGTTTCCGTCGCCACTTTTGTCCACGTAAACTGCTTCACATGCTCCAATCCTTTCTCTCGCATCTGCTGACGCTGAGATTCGTCAGCTAGTATCTCTTCCATTGCCTGCGCTAAAGCAATCTTGAAATTCTCATCACGACGTCTTCGGTTCAAAGCATCTTCTGTAAATTTGACCACTCGTCCTGCAGACCCCACTACCTCTGGCAACGCCCCTCCGTCACTAACAATTACAGGTGTTCCGCATGACATAGCTTCTAATGGCGGCATTCCCCATCCTTCATAAATTGATGGCCACACAAACATGTCTGCGCTTCCCATTAATACTGGCAAATCATCATATGACACATAGTCAATCCATTTAACTCTGTCTCCTTGCCCATATTTTACAATTTTTCTCTTGATTGTAGGTGTATCTAAACCAGCTTTACCAGCCAAAATTAACTGGTGCGGCACTCGTGTCGCAATCATATTCCACGCTTCAATTAATAAAGGTAAATTTTTCCTTTTTTCACCTGCCGCTACACACAAACAAAAAGGTCCTCTAATACCGTATCTTTGCATGACTTCCCCAGTTCTATTTCCTCCTAGTTCGCAAAAATGATCTTTATCCACGGCTAACGAAGTTACTTTAATTTTATCCGACTCAACTCCAAGGTATTTTATAATATCCCTCTTACTAGTTTCTGATATTGTAATAATCCTATCTGCTTGAGCTGATCGTCGTAAAGCGCGTGGCCAATACTGCTTGTGCAACCAATCCTGCTCTTCAGGTAATAATAACGGTATTACATCGTAAATCGTTGCCACTGTTGGTACTTGTTTCTGTACTGGGATATCGGCTTTAGTAAAATGCACCACATCCGGATGACTAGATTTTATATAATCAGAAACCGGACCATTAAGCCAATAATGAAGCAATAATTCGTGACGTAAAGGCAAGATTTTTTCTCGTGTCCCTGTACTGCCTTGAGCCAATTTATTTGAGAGAATCAATTCGTATTCACCTTTTCTACGCATCAGCAACTCTCTCGTTAATCCACGAATATAACGCCCAACTCCCCCCGGAGCTTGATATGCTCGCGCCTCAATCAAAACATTCATACTTTTATTTGCTTAGCTTCCTTTAATACTGCTTCAAATTTAATTGCTAACTGATCCCAAAAATAATCCTTAACTATTTGCAAATTATTTAATGACATTTTATTTCGTAACTCACTATCTTTGACTAACCTGTTCACGGCTTCCGCCAAAGCCTGACTATTATGCACTGGGACCAATAAAGCGTTTTTCTCATTTTGCAAGAAATCTAATTGTCCACCGACATTAGTTGCGACAATTGGCAAACCAGCTTGGCAAGCTTCTAAAAATACAATTCCGAATCCTTCATGACTAGCCGCTGACACATAAATATCCGCTTCGGTTAATAGTCTTGTTTTCTCTTCCTCGCTTACAAAACCAGCCCAGTGAACTCGATTTGACACATCGAATTTTTCCGCTTGACCTCTCAAAAAATTCTCCTGCGGACCGCTGCCAATAATTGTCAACTCTATATTAGCAGTATACTTCCAAGCTTCTAATAAGCACTGGTATTGCTTTCTTGGTATTAAACGCCCAATAGTTACTGCTTTAAGTTTTGACTGATCCAAACGAGGTAAACGAGGCACTGTTGCTTTACGTGCAATACCTATCGGAATTACTACAATTTTATTTTTTACTCCGTGTAAACGCCGTGCCCGTTCCGCTGTATCTTGCGAAATCGCTGTTACCATCTGCGCCTGACTACAAATCCATCGCACAATTCCACGTACGATCCCGTATCGATGTGGCGATAATCTTTTTGACGGATCATAAACATCGCCACCAATTAAAGTTACAACCAGCGGCAAATGTTTTATTTTTGACAACAAAACTGCCACCAATCCTGATGGCACGACAAAATGCGCATTAATTACATCAAATTTAATTTGCCGAGTTAAACGCCAACCTTTCCACCAAGCCATCGGCACAAAGGTAATTAAGGAAATCAGAGTCGCTGCCTCTAAACGAGTTCTTCGCCATACCGGCACACGATAGATATGCACTCCTTCCGTAAACTCATAAAAACTTAACCCTTTATACCGGGTCGTTAGTACGTGCACTTCATGATCACGTTTAGCTAATTCAATTGCGAGATGCATTGTCGCAACTCCGCCACCACCACCCAAAGGCGGATATTCAAAATTAACAACCAAGACTTTCATTACTGCACACTACTATATATTTAGGATCCTGAATAATCCATTTCTCATCGGAAACATTCTCGAATTCAATGTCGATTCGGTCCTGGCCTGGCACTTCAACGTCTAACGTGACTGTTTCTCCTTGCATAACAGGCGCCACTTCTCCTTGTCCGTCGATACGTATTTTAAATTGCCGATGAGACTCTGCCGGTATCTTAAATTCCAATCGCACCAAACGTTCCGCTCCGTCATTATAAATCGTTAGATGGGCTGATTTTTCTATTTCCGCAAACACGCTCTTCCGCTCTGGATCAAAACCAACATTTTGCCACTGTCCATCTCGAGCGATAAATATTCCATCACTTACTCCTGCTTGCTCTTGATGCCATTCATATAAACTCTCATCACCATAATCCGATCGCGTCCACTCCGCCCCTTGACTTTCTAAAAAGTCTCTAACCGTTTCTTGCTGCGTCATCGATAAAGAATCCCAATGCACTACAACGCCGTTTACATCTAACCAAACTAACACATCCCGCAACGTTTCCGGCAAATCTTGTTGAAAAAAATCTTCCCTCTGCTCGCCCAAATGCGTTGTCCGTAAATACAATAATTGGCGCAATGCCGGCAAAGAACGTATTTCCGTTAGCACAGCTTCATCTTGACCTCTCTCCAGAGCAATACTACCAACCACTTCCTTACCATGCTTCCGACTCTCATATAAAGCCTGCGAAGCAACCACATAATTCGTTGCCGCCGGTAACTCTATAATACGACTACCAGGTAAATTTCGCGCTGCTTCATACACTCCTGAAGTATCCCACGCCTCCATTTTCATGGGCCAAAATGAAAACTCGAAAATAATTAAAACTGCTAAAAGTATCGCTGCTCCTCGCCGATGAATCTGGGTTGCGGCTACATAACCCAACAATACCGCCATACTTAATCCTATCATCACTCCAGCGCGACTCACTGTCCTCACAGCTTCAAACACTGGCAACCATCCCACCAGAGCATAAGGCAATGGTATTGATGTTACCACTCCAAACACGTGCAACGTTGGCCCCAAAGCAATCAAAGTAAAAACCCCACCAGTAATCAACCAAATCCTCTTTTTTACCATTGGAATTTTTTGATGAAAAAACAGAATAAACAACAACGCAATCAAACCTAAAGACTGTACTCCTTCCGCAAAATTACCAGTGAATCGACTAGTAACAACATTTTGGATCAGCTGCCCCCATAAAGGATTAAACGGTGCTGGTGTTATAAAAGCCAGCAAATCTGCTGAAAAACGCGTCGTTTGCTGTGAACCTAACACTAAAGCTTCTCCGGTTTCTCGCGCCAATCGAATCGTTGGCCAATAAGGAACGAACAGTAAACCTATTATCATTACTCCTAATACTATTACGCCTATTTTAGTAGATTTTTTGCTAATTTCTTGCTTTAAGTCGCGCCATCTGCCTAGTAAGGTTATCAACATAAAAATCGCTATCCATAAAGCATAATGATGCTCGCTCCACGCCTGAATGCCTAAAACCAGTCCCAGACCTAACGCTCTCTGCCAGTTCGGTCGCTGTAACCACGCTAACCATCCCAAAACCGCTAATGGCATCCATTGCAATTGCATCGCACCAAAATGACCCAATGATTGCGCGACCCGATATGGTAATAACATGTAATACAAACCAGCTAACAAAGCCCCTATCTCCATTTGCCTTTGCGATATTGTTGTTTTAAATCCTTGCTGTCTTAACAACCAATTAACTAAGAGATACATCGCGTAACCCGACATAGCGCAGCTAATCAACCAAGCTAAATTGTATGCTAATGGTTGACCTACTAGACCTTGCAACCATACCCACGGCCAAACCGATAAGTTAACTAATCTAGCCTCACCTCCGCCCAGCCATTCCACTCGCGCTAATTCCATTAAACTCTGCCCTGCTGTCAAAGAATCCCAATTTTCTTCAAACCGCCACATTGTTTGCCACGGATCCCCACCTTCTCCTGCCACCCGACTATTCGCATTCCAAACCACCGGCCAGCTCATCACTACTGTCACTATTAAAAATACCCCTATCAAAACCAGCTGTCGCAAAAACCCATTCATCTTCACATCTTCCATAATAGGCTATTAGCTCACTAAAAATCCAGCTTAGGATTTGTCACTAATAATACTTTGTTTTATAAAATAACCATGGCCTCTCCCGTACAAGAATCAAACAAACTCCTGCTATATATTCTTATTCCCGCTTTTAATGAATCGATATCAATCTATCAAGTCATCGCCACACTAAAAGACAAAGGCTATCCTAATATCCTTGTCGTAAATGACGGCAGCACTGACAATACTGCCAAGATAGCTTCTCAAGCCGGAGCGGAAGTACTCGACCTAATTATGAACCGAGGCCAAGGCGCCGCCCTAAAAGCCGGCATTGACTATCTCAAACACATTAGTCCTGATATCATTATAACCTTTGACGCTGATGGACAACACCATCCTGAAGATATCCCCTTATTAATTCAACCAATCTTAGATCATAAAGCCAATATTGTACTTGGCTCACGCTTCTTAAAGCCAAACCTCTCAATTCCTCCTTTGCGTAAATTTGTCCTCAAAGCCGGCATTATTTTTACTTGCATCGCTTCCGATATTATCGTCTCTGACACCCATAACGGCCTCCGCGCCTTAGACCGTACAGCGTATAACCGCATCCGGATTAAACAGCGAGGCATGGAACATGCTTCCGAAATCATTGATGAAATCAAACGACAAAAACTGCGTTATAAAGAAGCCCCTGTAACTATTACTTACACTGACTACTCTCGCACGAAAGGCCAATCATCTTCTAACTTTATAAAAATTGGACTAAAATTCTTAATTAGAAAAATTAGCTCATGAATATCTTTGTTATCTTAGTTATAACTTTTGCCATCTTTGCCGCTTCGCGAGCTATCCTGCGCTACCGTAGCAAAGATATTACATTTTCCGAACTTTTTTTCTGGATGATTATCTGGCTAAGCATCACCATTATTACCATCTCTCCCCAAACATCCGGACTTGCCGCCCAAATAGCAGGTATTGGCCGAGGAGCAGACGCAGCCTTCTTTATTAGTATAATTTTACTCTTTTACTTACTATTTCGAGTATATGTTAAGTTGGAACACATCGAGAGAGACATTACCGAACTGGTTATCCGGCTTGCCCGCAAAGACAAAAAAGATTAGTGCCCGTATTTGGCAATACCTTTGGAGCAAAGATCACC
Source organism: uncultured Candidatus Saccharibacteria bacterium (assembly GCA_964610055.1). Classification (GTDB taxonomy): domain Bacteria; phylum Patescibacteriota; class Andersenbacteria; order UBA10190; family UBA10190; genus CAZSUC01. The sequence goes on from CAZSUC010000001.1 coordinate 583,584, forward strand.
GCTGGATCACTATTGCGGCTCTTATTTTTGTAACTTGGAAATTTGCGCTCATCGGAATCATGTGGCATGACCGCATACTCCCTCCTGAACCAGATGACTCCCTCGTCTACAGCGGACACATCTATTCGGTTGCCCGATGCCCTTATCTATTATGCAACTACCCTTCCATTTCCTTACGCAACGAAACTGGATTTTTGTATCTAAGCTACCGCCTCTTCTGGGGAATTATTAGTAAAGTCCTACAATTAAACCCAATCACCACATACGAACTCAGCTTTTATGTTGGCACGGTCATGCTAATTCCCGTACTGATCCTGTTTCTGCAAACCATGTTCAATTCGCGTCGCCTCACTGCCGTCGGTTTACTTGCGCTTGCACTCTTTTACGGACACGGCGGATATCACGGCTTCTTCTGGGTTGTACCCAGTTTTTATGCGCTCATGCTTTTTTTCTTGATTCTTAGCCTCTGTTTGTCTTCTTCAAAATATACTCCCTGGCTTATCGGTCTCATCATGCCAGCTTATATCTTTATGCATCCTACTAGCGTATACTTCCTGGCTATCCTACCTATCTTCTGGCTAACATACGTAATTTTTTCCAACCGCTGGCATTTCACTCTCTTACGTAACGCAAGTATCGCCCTACTACTCGGCGCAGTTATATTTTCGTCGGTCAAGCTGGTTTTCCATCACACACCCTCTCCTTACTCAATCGACGCTGCCATTACTATGCAAAATCTCAGCAGCCAATTATCATGGAAGAACCTAAACGTCAGCCATCCTGACATAGAGTTATCGCCTCTGCAAACAATACTACCGAGTCTTTCCCGTTTTTTTGACGACTATGTTAATTGGATATTCCCGCACTGGCTCGGCCTAATTCCGTTCTTAGTTTTTATAGCCCTCTTTGTTGCCAAAAGAAACTATAAATTCCTAGCACTATTTACAACCGTTGTCGTATTTGTTCTAGCTTCATCTATACATCCTTACGGATACCGCGCTCTTATTTTAATCTGGCCCCTCACATTCATTCTGTATGGTCTCGGTATATTTTACCTCTGGGAATATACACATTCCCTCAGGTTTCGCTCACATTTAATCAAACGTATGCTCCAAGTCGGCATCGCCGTCTTCGCCCTAGGTTTCATTAGCGCAAATCTAGTTTTTTCCATAGTTTACGCCGATTTTGAAAACAAAAAAAACAATATTGCTATATCTCCGGACTACAGTTCCCAGATCCTAGCTATTACCAGTCCAGATGAACCGGTAGCACCTATGGATAAAATCCTAATGTCATACAGTTTGAATACCGAACTAATTTCCTATCCCCAAATGTCTCCAAATGGCCAGTCAAAATACTACTCTTTTTACACCAACCAGGAACCCGAAAAACTTACCGCTTTAGATTATCTACTTGCCGGGGCTACCTACATCTTTACAGGGAAAAATACTCTACCTGTTTTAGCAGCCGAACCTAAGCCCGATAACTCTCCTATCCTACCTGCTCCCCGATACCAACCAGTTATCATACTGCCTGACATTAAAGTATATGAAGACAAAAATTACGTAAGCCCACCTCAAACGCCATGAAACACTTACTCGTATTTTCCCCTTACTATCCTCCCCATGTCGGCGGACTAGAAAGCCATGCCCATGAATTTAACATAGCCATCTCAAAACTAGGACACCACATCACCATCGTTACTACTCACATACCTTCTCATCCACCTTTACAAGAATCCATATCGCCAAATATAAACGTTATCCGTTTGCCGTCATTCGAAATCCTAACTAATTATCCCTTGCCCAAAATATGGCGCCCAGTCTTCTGGAAATCCATCTTCTTGCTTCTCCAGTTAAATCCAGATGTTATCATCTCCCGTACCCGTTTTTTTTATACAACTTTTACAGCAGCAATATTTGCTCGAATCTTACACAAACCATGGCTACACATTGAACACGGTTCCGAACTCGTATACTTATCTAATCCATTCCTCACATTTTTAAGCCAGGCTATAGACCGGTTAAACTGCTATTACGTTTTTAATCAAGCCAACTATTTAGTCGCTAACTCACACGCCACCCAAGCCTTTGTCCAGCGTTTTTTACGCAAGCCTACCCCCATCCATGTCATTTATCGCGGTCTAAACCTTAATAAAATCAATCAGGCTTCTTCAAAACCGCTTACCCCTCCTCCTTCACCCCAAGAGACTTCGATACTTTTCATTGGCAGACTCGTGGCTGGTAAAGGCGTTAAAGACTTAATTAGATCAATTTCCTATATTCAACACCCAGTCCAATGTTACATCGTTGGCACTGGCCCAGAACTAAATCGTTTAAAACGCTTAGCCTCGCACCTCAAACTGTCCGATAAATGTCATTTTCTTGGCCAGTATAACCACTACAATACTATTCAGCTCGTTAAATCTGCCGACATTATTGTTAATCCTAGTTATTCTGAAGGTTTACCTACGTCCTTATTAGAAGCAGCCGCTTTTCGTAAAGCAATCATCGCGACCAACATTGGCGGCACTCCCGAAATAATTAAACATAATTACTCCGGACTTCTATACTCTCCCCATAACATCACTATCTTGGCACACCATCTAAATACTCTGATTAATCGCCCTGACTTACAAAAAGCCTTTGGCGAAAACGCTTATCAAAACCTGGTTTCAAACCACTCATGGGAGCATAATATCAGGATATATCAAGCCCTGATTAACCAAATATGTGCGGCATAGCCGGTAAAATTTCATTCACATCTAAACCAGTCCGCTCGCAAGAGCTCTCTAAAATGGCACAAGCCATAACTCACCGCGGGCCTGACGACGAAGGCTTTTATATCTCGCCTGACCAGAAAGTCGGCTTGGCCCACCGCCGACTTTCTATTATTGACTTATCGAATCGTGGACACCAACCCCTGCGATACTTGAATCGTTACCAGATTGTCTTTAACGGCGAAATATATAATTTTCAAGAACACCGGCATAAACTTGCCCAGATTGGTTACACTTTTACTTCCCGCACCGACACGGAAGTAATTACTGCCTTATACGACAAATATGGACATGACTGCGTCAATCATCTAGACGGCATGTTTGCTTTTGCCATCTATGACGAACAGACAAAAACTCTCTTCTGCGCCCGTGACCGTCTTGGGAAAAAACCATTTAAATACCTACATACTGGCCAAGTATTCATGTTTTCATCCGAATTAAAAGCCATCTTAACTCAGTCAGAATATCATCGGAAACCTGACTATCATGCCATATATCATTACCTCACCCTACAATACACTCCTGCCCCCCTAACGGGATTTCAAGACATTTATAAGCTAGAACCCGCCCATTACATCATCCTAAATACCCAAACTGGCCAACTCACCAAGAAGCGCTATTGGTCTATAGACTATACTCGACAAGCCTCTTTTAGTAACGATGTTTGGAAAGAGAAAATAACTTTGGCTCTCAAGACAGCTGTTCATAAACGACTTATTGCCGATGTGCCTGTCGGAGCCTTTTTATCCGGCGGAATTGATTCGAGTCTCATTGTAGCTTTTATGTCAGAATATTCTTCAAAAAAAGTCCCCACGTTCTCCATTGGTTTCCAGGAAAAATCACAAAACGAACTCCCTTTTGCTGCTGCGGTATCACAAAAATACCAAACTGACCACCATGAATTAATAATAAAACCTAACGCAATTTCTATCTTACCCGACCTTATTAGACACTACGAAGAGCCATACGCCGATAGCAGCGCTCTTCCCACTTGGTATTTAAGCCAATTCACCCGCCAACATGTAACCGTTGCCCTCACTGGCGACGGCGGAGACGAAAACTTTTTAGGATATACCCGTTATCATGCCCTCCAAGCAGCACTCTGGCTACAAAACATCCCCTACCCACAGATTCCAATCACAGCAGCCGGTATATTAGAAAAAATATGGCCATCCACATTAACCGAACGCGTGCGACGATTCTTTGAAAGCTTATCCTACCCTTGGCCTGAACGGTTACCCGCCTATACATCCTACTTCACCGAGGAGCTAAAGCACCAAACTTACCGCTCTCAAAATTTGCCTAACCTGAACACATATCATTTACTCGCTAACATCACTCGCCAAATCCCCGCTCACACTCCCCTGGAAAAATACGTCGGTACTGATATCTACACCTGGCTAGCCGAAGACCTGCTACCAAAGGTTGACATAGCTACCATGGCTTTTGGCTTAGAAGCCCGTTCTCCTTTCTTAGACCATCACTTACTCGAATTAACGGCCCAAATTCCTCTACGGCAAAAATTTTCCCTCTTTGGACCTGGCAAACCTTTGTTACGTCAGATTGCTCAAACATATCTTCCAGATACAGTTCTACGCCGTCACAAACACGGTTTCACTATCCCTATTTCTAACTGGTTCCGCCAAGACCTAAGCAACTACACCCACCAAATGCTATGTTCACGTCAAAGCCGTCTGGCTGAATTCATCGAACCCAAAAAAATCGAATACCTCCTTGCAAACCACCTATCTACTCGTAATAACCAAGGTCACCGCCTCTGGGCCCTTCTCACCCTTGAACACTGGCTTCGAGAATTCTTCTAAACTATGAGAATTATTTTATTCTGCTTTAACTCCAGCGGTCTCTTTCACTACGCTTACCAGCTTGCGCTTGCGTTATCCCAAAATCCTCGAATTACAAAAGTCATTTTTGTGACTTCAAAACAAAACTTTTTCAATCAAGAACCATCCTCCAAAAAACTAACTGTTCTACTTCAAACTGCCCCCCACCGCCCTCTTGCGTTCTTGCTTTGGTTTCTCTTTTCGCCGGAACACAACCAACTCCGTCGCACCATTCAGAAATTTAATCCAGACATAATTCACATTACCGATATTTATCCGATTTATTTTCGCTTATACTCTCTTCTCAAATACTATCCCGTTATCTTCACCCAACACGACTCCTCCCAACATCCCGGTGAATCAAGTCTCTTCATTAGCCTAGTTACAAGGTTTATCCAACACTGCAGTCGTTTAATTGTTGTCCATGGCCAATCACTTCGCCAAGACCTTATCACAAGTCAACCTACTTCTAAGCCAATTCATATTATACCAATGGCTGCTTTTACTCATTTCTTTCCCGAAGTTTCGCCCGACATCGTTCCTCAAATCCCCGGCTCCTTGCTTTTCTTTGGACGCATTGTCTCATATAAAGGACTAGATGTCTTACTAAAATCCGTTATTTGTCTCCAATCCGCTAACTTAGCCCCGACTGTTATAATTGCCGGACCAGGCTCACTCACTCCCTACCAAGACCTCCTGTCTCAAATAAAAAATCTTAAAATTTTCAATTACTACATCCCTGATTCCCAGGTCAAGCAATACTTTAACATGTCAGAAATAGTCGTTCTTCCTCACCGCTCCGCCACCCAATCAGCCATCGCCGCCTTAGCCATAGCCGCAGCTAAACCGATTATCGCATCCCGTACCGGCGCCATCCCTGAATTATTAGAAGATAATCGCACTGCCATCCTAACTAAGCCTAATGACCCCGAATCGCTTGCTAGTGCTATCAAGCAGCTCCTTAATAACCCTCTCAAACAAAAAACTCTGCGCCTGAATGCCTTCCAAGACTCTCGCGAACGTTTATCTTGGAATAAAGTCAGCCAAAAATATATTGATCTTTACTCTTCCTTATTATGATTCCTGGTCTCTCTATAATCATTCCCACTTACAATCGGTCCCTATATTTAAACCGCCTACTTAACGCACTTACTGCTCAGTCATTGCGCCCAAATCAAATAATTATCGTGGATGACCACTCGTCCGACGACACGAAGAAAGTTGTAATTAGTCTGCAAGAAAAATTTCCCGAAATACAATATGCCCTTAATCAGGGCCACTACCAACGAGACGGCAAAAAAACTGGCCTTGCGCTAGCCAACCAACCTTACCTTGGATTTTTAGACGACGACATTATTATTGAAGACCAGGATTTTATAAAAAAATTATTACCTTACCTAAAACCTGACCGCCTTATCCAAGCCAAGGTTATTCTTGAAAACCTTGGTTATCAAAACGTCCTTCAAACAAACTGGCGTGACCATATTGCTCACCGCCCCTATCCAATCCTAGAACTAATTACCGGACGTTTTCACGCCGGCTCTCGCCCTCGATTTACATTTCCAACAATCGAATTCGGCATCTTCGTTCACAAAAACCATGCCCCTCATTTAATTGACGACAATCTCATTAAGGACGCTTACGGAGAAAGTTACGCTTCTTCAATTAAGCTTTTCCAAAAAGGAATCCCCACCCTCCTCGTACCAGAGCTTGTCATCCGCCACCCCGGTGCCCCCTCTGGAGGGTCAAGTCGGTTTAACCGTATGTCTATGTTAAAAAACTTTACTGAATTCCATGAAGGTTACTTCTATAACATGATTTACATCCATAGCCGCTACCTACCAGCATGGATATGTCTCTGGCTGCCGTTTTACTTGATAAAATCACTGATCGCTCTTGCGGTTAATCACAACTTATCCGGCTGGTACTCTTATGCCATCATACCCATCTCAAAATCCTTATTCCGAAACTTCTTTCGAAGGCACTATGTCTAACCAACCCTCTCTTCACTTCTTTGCATGGGTCGGCGAATCATCCGGCGGAGCCGCTAAAATAGTTTACGACCTCGCCCTCACCGCTTCTCAAAAAGGCTTTTTAGTCACTCTAGGGGTTTTTAAAAAAAATCCTGAATATTCCCTACCCCAAATCGTTATTCCTATACCCGCCTTTGTACCTTCGTCATTTAAGTCTTTACTTGCTTCCTTTGTCTTCCAAATCATCCATGCTCACCGCTTCCACATCGTATATGCCCATACCCTCGGTTTCTGGAAAAATAACCACAACAAACTCTTCGTCCATGATGCGGCCGACCTAGACGAAAAATACCGCCAAATTCCCGACCAAGTCCACCGCTTGGCTTACAGTTTTTGGTCATGGCTTTACCTAAATACCTGCCTGCGGCAAGCCGACACAGTTTTTGCGGCCACCCAAAAATTTTATGCATATTTGCAAAAACATAACATTGACACTGAACGTATTCTTCTTAGCGGATCATACTTTGACCAAAATATTTTTCACTTCTCACCCTGCTCGCACCCCCGGCAGCCTTTTAAAATACTCTTTGTCGGCCGGCCTGATGATCCTGCCAAAAACTTCGTCTATTTGCGCCAACACCTTTACAAAGTTCCTCATCTCCAACTAACAGTCATCGGAGGAACTAAGTCATATAAAGACCATAACTTCCGTTTCCTGGCCGCCTCCTCACCCCAAACCGTAGCCAAACACATGCACGCTTCGCATTTATTTATTCTTCCCTCAATATCTGAGGGTTTTCCGCTAGTCCTGTTAGAAGCACTTGCTTCTGGACTACCATGCTTAGCCTCTGCCGCTTCAATCCCAGCCGAACTGTCACATATAAACTCGCTCCACGTCTTTGATATCACTACCACTCCTCTACCTGCAATTCAAAACATCATGGACAACTATCCTTCTATTACCAAGCCCCCGGCCGTTCTCGCTCAGTTCCATAAAGACCGAATCCTCAATCTGGAATGCCACGCTATCCTCCACTCTTTTGACACCGACCCACTGCCCAATAATACCAACTTTTAGGCATTAACCCAGTTACCAGAATTTCTCGAAAATATACCGGTATATTACTCGCCCATCCAGGATAATCTTTACGATATTGGTATGCCGCCGTTAAGAATAACCAGTACTGGCGCATTTTATGCTTTCCTGAAACTGTCCGAGTACTTACCCGATGCGACATGCCACACATACTTAAATTACATAGCCTATATTCCGTCCCAATCCTTAACCACAGCTCATAATCCTGAGCATACTGTCTTTTTTCGTCATACCCTCCTAACCGCTGTAACGCTTCTCGCCTTACACAAACACTTGCGTGACCAAATGGGTTCTCACGTAGCATTATTTTGCGAATTTCCGCATCTTGCTCCGGCATTCTTAACTGGTATAAGGCATTTCCCTTATCGTCTATCACCTGATACTGAGTTCCACATACCCCCAGCTTCGGATCCGCTTCAAATACTCGCACTTGTTCCTCTAACTTAGCCAGACTAATCCAAACATCATCGTCATCAATCCTAGCAATATATTTCCCTTGTGACCGGCTAATACCTACGTTTAACGATCTAGTTAAACCTAATCTCTTTTGGTTCACGACAATCTTAATTCGATTATCACCGATACTCTTTACCACATCAGCCGTACCATCGTCTGAACCATCATCAATCACAATTAGCTCCCAGTCTAACAACGACTGTTCTTGCACGCTCTTAATTGCGTCGCGGATCCGATTCGCCCCATTATAGGTCGCTAAAACCACCGAAACGATCGGTTCCCCCATATTAAGCGTTTATGTTAGAGCGATACCAATCCAACGATTTCTTCAACCCATGTTCAAAATCTATCTTTGGTTCATATCCTAAGTCGCGCTTAGCTTTACGTATGTCGGCTCGCGTACCTAAAATATCTCCGGCCCGCTTCGGAAGCCTCTTAACTTCCGGATCAACTTTTAACAACTCTTTAAGATTTTGCAACAATTCATTAATGCTAGTTGTTTGGCCCATACCGATATTATATGCTTCTCCGCTCCGAACTTTTAAACTAGTTGCCGCTTTTAAGTTAGCCTGTACTACATTTGCCACATATGTAAAATCGCGACTTTGACGCCCGTGCCAATGCACCTCTACCGGTTCACCAGTTAGCAACGCCTGGGTCATAAGAGGAATTACAGCCGCATACGCCGAATCCGGTCTCTGGCGCGGACCAAATACGTTAAAATAACGTAAGCACACGGTTTCTAATCCATACAAATCACTAAATAGACGTGCATAATACTCCCCGGTCAGCTTACTAAGTGCATACGGAGACTCCGGATGCGTAGGCATTTTTTCGTTATTTAAATTGGCCTTAAGAGAACCATACACAGAAGAAGATGAAGCTAATACTACTCTCTTCACCCCCGCTTCTTTTGCACCTAACAAAACTTGCAGTGTGCCACCGATATTCACTTCGTTCGTATCCCAAGGATCTTCCACTGACCGCTGCACTGCTCGCAACGCCGCCTGGTGCAACACATAATCCACTCTCTTCATTGCCCGATTAACTACTAACGGATCTGTAACCGATCCTTCAAAAACCGTAATTTTATCCCGAACCAAATCTAAATTTTCTTGTCTACCGGTAATAAAATTATCCAAAACTGCTACTTTGTGACGACGCTTGACCAGCTCCGTCACAATATGTGAACCAATAAATCCCGCCCCACCCGTGACTAGATAATACGCCATAATCGTGCTTTAGTGATTATACCCACACAATAAGGGCAATTCCTATGAAACGCAAAGTTTGGATTCCATACGACTGGGCCGAAATCGGCGGCCCGTCTTCTTTTTTATCATCCTTTAAATCAGGACTGGTAAACTTTGGTTTTTCTGTTTCAGCCCGACCTAACATATCTTTTGACACGCTGTTTATTATGTCCGCCTGTCCGTTATCTTATGTTATCCTTGCAAAACTGCTAAGACGACGCATTGTTCAACGCCTTGACGGCGTTTATCACCCTGGCCTCCCGGGCCGAAACGGCCGCCTTTATTGGTTTAAAAATTTACGCGCCCAAATCATCCATAATTACCTAGCAAATCATATTATTTACCAAAGTCAATTCAGCCAAAAGGCTTGTCATCTTCTTTTAGGAAAACCTAGCGGCCAAACTTCAATCATCTATAATGCCATCGCCTATAAATTTCCAGCACGCGCCCCAATTAGTCGTAAAAATATCCGCCTCATTACTTTTGCTAATTGGCGCCGCTTAGACCAAATCGATCCCATTATTAAAGTAATATCATTACTACCAGACAATTTTACCTTGGACATAGCCGGCCCTGCCTCCCCCTCCTTACAATCAGTTCTAACTCAAGCCAAATCGCACTCCCGCATTACCTACTTAAGCAAGATACCCCATGAAGAACTACTCTTGCGTCTCAATCAATACGACATTTTTCTATTCTCCGACCAATCAGCCTGTCCTCACAGCGTCCTAGAAGCTCTTGCTGCCGGCCTCCCTGTCGTCGCTTTTGATCGCGGTGCCTCTGCCGAGCTTGTTCAAACTGGACAAACCGGCGAAATTATCCCTCTGCCTCCTCATAACCCTTTTAAAGATAGCTACCAATTTTCTGACCAGGATATTAGTGCATTTACTCACGCTATAACCAAAACTGCCAATAATCTCGTCGAATACCAAAAACACACATCTGAACACCAAACTGGCTACCATGATATGCTTCAAGCATACGCCAATCTACTTTAACCCTGCTCTCTATGCCTGTTATCTCACTATTGCTTCTTAAACTTCAAAAATCATCTTGGCGTCTCGTTATATTGCGCCACCTGCTTGACTACGATAACCATCTGCGCCGTTGGATTACTTTCTTTGCCATGGAAAAAGGTATCCACCCGAAACACCGCCTAACTCGCTACCACGATTTTTTTCTGGACCACATCTCTGCTAACCAATCCGTCTTAGACGTTGGCTGTGGCGCAGGCTACCTCGCCTATGATATTGCTTCTAAATCCGTCTCTATTACCGGAATCGATATTAACCCGGTTTCCATCAAACACGCCCGCCGAAATTCGCTCCCAAATATTAAATTCATTGTCGGCGACGCCACCGTTTATACCTTTCCGAACACATTTGACGTTTTAGTGTTAAGTAACGTTCTTGAACACATTCAAAACCGTCCTGAATTTCTGAAAAAACTAAAACACTTAGCCCCTAAAATTCTTATCCGCGTACCCATGATTGACCGTGATTGGACAGTACCACTAAAAAAAGAAATGAACCTCGAATACTGCTTAGATCCTACTCATGAAATCGAATACACTGAATCCATATTCCGCCAAGAAATGGCCGCCGCCAAACTATGTGTACAAGAGCTAAGTATTCGTTGGGGAGAAATATACGCTGTTGTCACTGCCTGACATGAAAAAATATTACGACCGACAACACCACCGACTGGTTTATCTACATACTCAGGCCAACTCTTCATTTTGGGATAACCAGTGGCAATCCCCCCGTCTTAAAGAAAAAATTCTAGCTGACAGTCGTAATCCTTTCTATGTACACATCACTCGACGTTATCTACCAGTCATAAATCCCGCCCCTAAAATTTTAGAAGGTGGCTGCGGGCAAGGAGCAGTCGTACTCAGCCTCCTCCAAGCCGGATATAAATCTGAAGGAATAGACTTTGCTCATAAAACTATCACCAAAGTAAACCAAATTTTCCCTAACCTGCCCCTTCAAACCGGCGACGTCACAAAACTACCTTATTCCTCCAACTACTTTGACGGTTACTGGTCATTAGGAGTAATTGAGCACGATTACAATGGATTTACTGCCCTAATTCACGAAGCCCACCGCGTTCTCAAATCAAATGGATACCTTTTTCTCACTTTCCCCTACATGTCATTTACCCGAAAAACTAAAGCCGCTTTAGGCTTGTACCCCGACTGGCACGCCTCATCAACCAACCTCAGTAATTTTTACCAATTTGCCTTAGACCACCTGCAAACTTTAAACGAAATTACAAAATTTGGTTTTGTAGTTAAAGCAGGGAATCCAATCGATGGATATAAAGGCTTCCAGGAAGAAATACCCATCTCCCAACCCCTGATCAAATTAATTAAACGGCTCCCGCGTCCGCTGCCGTACGCCCTCTCTACCCTCCTCACGCCAGTTAGCGGACATATTTACCTTGCCGTCTTTCAAAAACAATAATTACTTCTTAGAAACAATAGTCTTCCCCATACTCTTTTCCGTATCTAATTTGCCATAACGAACATGAAAATTATCTGCAATATAGCCTAAAACGTCTTTGCGTTCTTGTACGCCTTGGATTGTATCGAGCCCCGCTCCCTCGCCCAAAATGTAATCAAATACCAAAATACCATTATCTTCTAACGCCTCATGCATTCGTTTAACTGTATCCAGCGGCCTATTCAAATGTTCAAACACAGTCATACAATAAATCACTTCTACTTTTCCTTCTGTTTTTAACTGGAATTCATCCGCCGGATCTAATACCAGCGGAAACACATTCTGATTACATCCCAACTTATACGCTCCAAAATGAAATGCTAGCGTCGCAATATCACTAATAAATATTAACCCTTGTCTGCTTTTAGGCCAAAATTCCAACAACGTGGTAGTAATTGGAGCAGTCCCGCACCCGAATTCTAAACTCTTAGCTGGCCAACGCGGCGCTACTTGTCCCATCAAATTTAATAATGCTAATTCATTAGCACGCGACTCCTTGTAAACCAAGTGTAGCAACTGGTACAAAACTTCTGGCTGCTGCCAAGCGCTTAAATGCTGCTCCGCCCCCGCCGCTCCCGGTACGTTGCTTTGTTGAAACTTCAATCGATACCAACTACGCAAAAAGTATAAATCCTCTGGCCCCCACAACGGTCTTCCTCCCAACACCTGGGACCAGTAGCGCTGAAAGACTTCAAACCAAGACTGATCCAATCCAGTTCTCCGCCACCAATGCCACGCATAATTCCTAGCTCTTAACGGCAACCAGCTAGTTCTATACACTTTATGAAATGGGTCTTTCAACCAATCATCAGATACATCTTCTCGATTTTCCGGCGGATATTGCGCGTATAGCTCAGATACATTCACTTGCATATTTCCATACCCATCCTTATCTAAATCTATATTCTCATTACTCAACATCTGATATATTGTGCACGAGATGACCATACCTGCCAATAGCAAACCAATTAGATTTTTTCCCATTGCCGACACCGCTAGTGGCTGGTATCCTGACCGAGCCTTACAAGAATTTAAACAAGCCTCCTCCCTAAAGCTTGTCACTTCCCCTCACCAAGCAGACCTAATTTGGATATTCTCTTACTACTTATCTCTTAATCCAATTTTGTCATGGCCACACCTGCGCCATCTTCTAAACCAACCACCCCTACGACATAAATCTTTAACACACACGCCCGTCATTACTACTATTCACCACCTCTCCCCGCAGAAAAAAAATATCTGGCATCCAATCATAACTAACCTGGAACACATCACCGACTATTGGCATACAGCCAACCCAACAGGGCACGCGACTATTTCCAGCATCAGCTCAAAACCCATTATAGATTTACCTTATTGGATTGATACCAATCTTTTTCAGCCTTTCACGTCCAGCCAAAAACAAGCTAATCGCCAAAAGTTAAACATCCCCAAAGACCATTTAATCATTGGTAGTTTTCAACGTGACACTGAAGCAGACGGACAGACCCCCAAGCTGGACAAAGGTCCCGACATCTTCTGCGATATTATCGCTAAAATCCCGCAACCAGTCTTCGTAGTACTCACAGGAACTCGTCGCCAATATGTGGAAAAACGCCTAAAATCGGATAATATTCCGTATCTTAATGTTGGACATGTGCCCTATCATGATCTTCCCCGCTTATATTCCATCCTTGACTATTATTTAGTCACCGCTCGCCTGGAAGGCGGCCCCCAGTCTATTCTTGAAACTATGGCAACCAATACCCCTATCCTTAGCACCTCGGTTGGTATATCCGGCCTCCTGCACTCCTCCGCTATTTTCTCGCCGGAATCCTTTACCCCTGATATTCTTCGCGCTGCCAACTCACCTCAAGTCCTTGCTCAACATCTAACTACTGCCACGCAATATAGCATACAAAACATTATTCCTCAATACGATCAGGCTTTGGCACAGATATGCACAAACTAATATGAAAGTCTTCATCTCCTTCCCAATCAAATCAAAGCCTTACGGCGGCGCTAACCAGTTTCTCAAAGCACTCGCAAAAGAGTTAGAACTCACTGGTCACTTAACTCAAAATCCTGCAACCGCAAGTTTAATTCTCGTGAACGCCAACCCCAGTAACTTATTCTTTGGATTTCAACAAGCCTTACGCTTAAAACAAAAGTTCCCTAAAGCCAAAGCCGTTATCCGAATTGATGGTCCCATTTCACTTATTCGGAATACCAATAACACTATTGATAAACTAATTTTAAAACTATCTAACCTCTTGGCCGACGGCATCATCTTTCAGTCGCAATGGAGCGCAAAACATAACAATCTCATCCAGACGGTCACCGCCCCTAACCAAACCGTTATCTACAACTCTCCGGATAATCACATATTTTATCCGCAAACTACCCCAAAGCCCAGCGTCCCTATCCGCCTAATTGCGACTTCTTGGTCCTCTAATCAAAACAAAGGTTTTAGCTTTTATAGGTACATTGACGAAAACCTTGATTTTAAAAAATACCACATGACCTTTGTCGGCAATGCGCCACAAACTTTTAAAAACATCCGCTGTCTTTCCCCCGTCTCATCTCACCAACTCGCCCACTTACTTAGACAAAGCGACATCTATATTACCGCTTCACGTAACGACCCCTGTTCTAACGCTCTGATTGAAGCCCTGGCGTGTGGACTTCCCGTCGTTGCCATGAATAGCGGCGGACACCCTGAGCTAGTCCAAAACAACGGGGAACTATTCCAAAACGCAACCGAATTGATCCAGAAGCTAGAAACAATCATATCTAATTATTCTCGTTACACAAATCGGCTTCCCCGCTTTTCAATTAGTCAGACTGCCACCGAATACGTCCAATTTTTTAGCCAGGTTTCAGACACCCGCTCCACTCCCATCTCTATCTGGAAAACTTATCGTTACTGGACAATATGGGGAAAATACTATTTCACTACCATGGTTTCCGGAATCATCTCCCGAATCTTCCCTAAAATATAGGCTGCTGCTGCTCCGTTCTGTATGTGTTGCGCAAAGTATTTTAGATTGTTTTTCGATATTTCCTTGCGCAGATTCTCATTTTTCAGGACAGGTAAGAGCTGTTTAGCTTTCTCCTTATACTCACTGCATAATTTTAAAAACTCAGCAGATGACAAATTATTATCCATTGGTCCGCTTAAACCTAAGCTCATATAGTGCACTTTCTCCCGTACCGGAACGGGCCAATATGAAGTCGGCGGATAATCAGCTATCACTGCTCCTCCAATACTCATATAGTCAACCATTTTGAAACTTAGACAATCATGCTTCCCCCTGTTAAGAACATTCCAACGTGCCTGGCGGTTCCATTCTAACCATTTTTGATACGGCACATTATCTTTCCAAACTTCCACCCCGGCTTCTTGTAATAGCGCCCCCCACCGCTCATGGTCATCTGAACTCACCATCCTAGCCGCCAGTTTCATTTTAAAAGGCAAAGACGCTAACGCCAAAAACATCGCCACCTTATGAGGACGCCCCCCTGAAATACCAGCCAGCCAAACAATATCATACACCCTACGTTCCTCAGGAAGCGGGAAATTATGCTTTGTTAATGTCGTGCCGTTTAAAGACGACACAACATTAACAGGATACAACCTCCCCGGATCATAATTAGCCTTAAAGTAAACCCCGTACTGCGTCGGATCATAGGCTAAGTCCTTACTATCTGTCACATCAATCAAATACGGTAAACCGTTGACTTCAAAATAAAAACAAGCCGGAGGACTACTTTTACGCAGATGTGGATATAGCTTAATTTTTCCCTGTCGCGCCAATTGCCAAAACTGCCGCATCCAAAAGCGGCTATACCAATGCGGATTAATTGCTATCGTGACTTTATCCATATAAAGCTATTCGTCTTTAATCATGTCCCAACTTAAAGGCTGTCCTTTTTTTAAAGTATACTTTGCTTTCCTACCTAGAACATCAGACCAATATTTCGGATGCATCCCAAATCCTGGCCGAATTGACCGAATATTTGATTCGGTAAGACTCTCTCCTTCATTCACATCCTCTGTCACAAACAAGGAACGAGAGTGTTCCCGACTTTTCTTAGCCCTATTAGTCAACACAAAAGACCTTGTCCCCAAAGATTTTTCAATATTTCGAACTGCTTGCGACATCGCCTTAAATTCTTTCGGATCCAAAGAGAACATAGCATCTGGGCCACCCAGATCCTTATCTAAAATAAAATGCTTCTCTATTATTTTTGCTCCCAACGCTGTTGCCGCCACTGGCATCTCAATTCCTAATGTATGATCAGACAAACCAACCACAGTCTGGTAGATCGCTTCTATTTCTGGCATTCCTCTTAAGTTTACCTCTTCTAAAGGAGTTGGATATGCGGATGTACATTTTAATAAAGCTATTTCATTATTACCCGCTTCTTTTATGGTTTGTACCGCTAAATCAATATCTTCTTTCATAGCCACGCCAGTTGATAATATTACTGGCTTATTCTTCTGTGCTATATATCTAATTAACGGAATATCAGTAATTTCAAAAGAAGCAACTTTATAAGCCGGTACATCCATCTTTTCTAAAAAATCAACTGCCGTTTTATCAAACGGACTAGAAAAACATACCAACCCCACGCTCTCTGCTACCTCTTTCAGTTTTGGCTGCCAATCCCACGGCGTATACGCCTTTTCATATAACTTATATAAGGTTGTACCATCCCATATGGTTCCTTGGTTAATTTGGAAATATTCGTTATCACAGTCTATCGTGATGGTATCAGGTGTATACGTTTGTAACTTGATCGCATCCGCCCCAGCATCTTTTGCTGCTTTTATAGTTGCTACTGCAACGTCAAAATCCTGATTATGATTTGCTGACAGCTCAGCAATAATAAAAACTGGACATTCTGTCCCAATCTTACGTTTAGCAATATTCATGACTGCCATACTTTTATCTTATTAAGAATCTTATACGCGTCATCATTGTCCATCACATTCTTAATGTGCACCGCCTCTATACTAACATTCATAGCACCTTTAATATCAGCTTCCCAGTCATCCCCTATAACTAAGGCCTCTGATGGATCAACATTAAACCTTTCCAACGCTTCCAGGAAATACTTCTGATGTGGTTTTGCGTACTGCAACCCATCCAACTGAGAGTATAAAATTAGGTCAAAATAATTCTCCAGACCTAAAGCTTCAACTTTCCGTGCCTGCACATTCGGCCACCCATTCGTAATCAAACAAAGCTGATGATCCACACCCAACCTGCCTAATAACTCAACTACTTGCTCGGACATTCGTATATCTGGCACATGAGAACGATATACATTAATTAATTCCGGCACCACCCCTGCCCCTAAAGCAAACTTCTGTACTAAAGTTTCAATGTTCTTTCCGCGTCCATTCCTAATAAACGACTCTAATAACAATCTATACGCTTCAAAATAGCTCTTGTTGAATTTATGTTGAACATATTTCGCTACCGTTTTAAATCCACTGATAACATAGTCACCTTCAGCATATAGAGTATTATCCAGATCAAAAATTAATAATTTAATCATACCTTAGACACTTCGGCATCTTCTAAAAATAAATCCTGACTAAATCGCATCATTATTAACCCTGGTTTAAAACCCTGATAACTAACAGGTAAGTTACGCAATAAGCGCAGAATAAAAACAGGTGTGTTAGCCCCAGACGCAAAAGACAGACTGCTTCCGCCTCCGTACCGCGGATTAATCTCTAGAAGTTTCACTGACCCATCGCTCAGCTTAAAACACTGCAGTACGTTATGCCCAATGAGCTGCAACTTCTCTCCAACTGCTCTCGCCAATTCCAGCACTTCCTTATCATCCACCGTCACCCCAACTTTCGATTCCCCGTCTTCAACCAGCAGTCTCACTCGCGGCACAATACTAATAACCTTACCTTGCCAATCAGAAAAATAATCGACTGAATACTCGACCCCCACCACTTGTTCCTGAAAAAGGGGATTTGAAACCAGCTTTAAAGCCATGTCCATTTCTTCTGGATTCGACACCAATTGCACCCCTCTGCTCCCCGCCCCCCAACGCTCTTTGACTATACAAGGAAAATTTGTAACTTCTGCCTTATCCAACCAAGTTTGGATAAATGGAAAATGGTTCCGCACTAAAAATTTAAAAAAAGCATATTTATCATTGCAGACTGTCGCCGTTTCATATGATGGAGCCACAACTTTTACTCCTGCCTGATCGAATGTTTTTTGGTTCTTTGCTAGATACAAGACATCACTATCCCGTGTTGGCACCACTAAACTTATATTATTTTTCTTACAAGTTTCGATAATATATTCGTCAAATCTAGGATCATCTAAACGAGGAGAAACATCAAACGCATCGCATGCATACAAGCCCGCGGAATAAGGGTTAATATCAAGACCAATTACCTTGCCAATCACATTTTCGTGCTTTAGAGCGTCCTTAAACGAGTTCACCAGCGTAACTTTATTACTTACACTCGTAATTAGAATATTAATCTGCGCATCCTTCATACTCTCTTCTTAGCATAGCGTGTAAAACACTGTCGTAATAATGCCCTTTTTTGTATACATTCTCCCTGAGAACACCTTCTTTTCTAAAACCGATCTTCTCTAAAGCTAATATTATCCGTTTTCTAAAAACATAAGTCTCAGTAACAACTCGGTTCATATTCATATCGCCAAACCCTACATTTAACATGTGTTTTACAAATCCAGTGAATATCCCTAAAAATTCCTCGTCTGACTCCGACAATTTCGGATCCAACAAAAACGAAATCTCTCCTTTTTGGCTCACATAATCAACATGCACCAACCCTCCGTAACCAATCAGATCTCCAGTTTCATCAACAATCGCCAGCAGCCTTTCTTGATTACCGAAACTGATTCTTTCCCAATACCGATCCTGGTCATCATTTGTTAATTTTTGATTTTGCCGCAGAATATCCATCTGCTTGTTCCTCCAATCCTTAATCAGTGACAAATCCTGCCTTCTCAATTCTCGAATTCCGTAATCTTTATAAATATTTTGCATACTATATCCTGTAAACCACTGGAGTATAAGCCACTTCTTGAAGAGAGGTTGTTTTTTGCTTCACTTCACAATTGACTGTTAATAGCCCGTGATTTTCCTTAAGATAATATACAATATTTTCGAACGTTAAAGATTTAACATTTTGCATAACGATGCGAACTAGCCGGTAATCATCTTTCGTATCTAAGGTTAATCGCATCTCAGAAAAATCGCGGTTGCACACTAACGCTCCAGCGTTTACTTTATTTCTCCTGCTTCTCATATACAAAGTCACATGCTCTCGCTCTGCTTGTGTCCTGGCGTTCTGGCATGCCTGCTCTAACAACTCAAAAGAAAAAACCTCTGCGTCAAACCCTCTTGGAAACGTCTCCGTATCAATTCTAGCATAAGCAAATTTATTTTTCTGAAACGCTTTATATAGCGCTTGAATCAAAGATGAATCCACCAAAGGACAATCAGCAGTTATCCGAATTATGACATCATACCCACCCTCTTTAGAACACTTATAGAACCTCTCCAAAACGTCCGTTTCCGACCCCCTAAAACACTTCACTCCATTACCTTTACACAAATCAAATATTACATCGTCCTGTCGCTGGTCAGAAGTTGCTACAATCACTTCTCCTAAATCGGCTATCTGCATCCTTCTAACCACATGCATTAATACCGGCACGCCTTCCAGATCCAGCATAACCTTGCCCGGCAAACGAGTTGACCCCATTCTGGCCTGAATAATAATAGCTGGATTATTCATTTTTTCTTTAAAAACTGTCGAACTAACCTGATAACTATATCCTGATCCTTTACCGATAAAGATGGGTACATTGGCAGACTCATGATTGTACTATAAAACTTTTCTGCCTTAGGACATTGACCCTTCTTATAACCTTTCTTCTGATAGTAAGGATGCCAATATACCGGTATGTAGTGAACTTGGGTCATCACTCCATAATCATGCAAAAAATCATATAATTTCCGTCTCACTATGTCATCTTTAAGTCTAATGACGTACAAATGGTAAGCGTGCTCTACGTCCCGGCTTAACGGCAGAACCTGTAGACCTTTCAGTCCCAAAAAAGACTTATCATACCGCCGAGCAAGCATTCTTCGTCTTTCAATAAAAAAACTTATTTTATTCAACTGACTAGCACCTAAAGCAGACTGGATATCAGTCATTCTATAATTAAAACCCAAATCTACCATTTCATAACACCAAGGATCATATAGTCTATCTTCATTCTTCTGAATACCATGGCTTCTTAACCGCAACAATTTTTGATACAAATCATCGGAATTAGTTGTTATCATACCGCCCTCACCAGTTGTAATATGCTTAACCGGATGGAAGCTAAAAACTGACATGTCAGAATACTTACAACTTCCCACTCGGCTTCCTTTATACTCTGCCCCCAATGCATGACACGCATCCTCAATTACGATTAGTCCTTGCTTTTTCGCAACCCTACTAATTTTTTCCATATTACATACCGAACCAGCGTAATGCACCGGTATAATTACTTGAGTTTTTTTAGTCACCTGGCCCAATACCAGGTTTTCATCAAGTAACCCATTAGCCTTAATATCAACAAAAACAGGCTTAGCCCCGCAATACCACGCACAATTTGCAGAAGCGACAAACGTCATCGGTGATGTTATTAATTCTTCTCCCCTTTTTAATCCGGAAGCCAGGCAAGCTAAATGCAAAGCCGCGGTCCCCGAAGATACAGCAACGGCATATTTTGCGCCAACATACTGACTAAAGAGATTTTCAAATTCTACTACTTGCGGACCACTTGTAAGCCAATCTGACTTTAAAACATTAGCCACAGCTTCTACGTCCTTATTATCCACAAACTGATGTCCGTACGATATCATCTTAACAACCCCAAAGAGTTAAATAGCTTTATAACCTCTTTTTTTGAAATTACCGCATCCCGCGAACTGTATTGTTCCATTACTTTTTCGTCTAACAATTTTCCTTGCCTCATATAAGCCGGACGCGTCTTCCCGGATTGAGCTTGTATACAAGAACTAATCACATACAAATTCTTAAAATCATAAGTCCTTGGAACTTCGGCAGAATTAATCATCAGCTCATGAATCTTTTCACCAGGTCTTAACCCGATTTTTTTAATCTTACTGTTAGCCTGATATCGCTCTGTCAGTATTTCAATTAAATCCGTAACTTTAAAAGACGGCAATTTTGGAATAAACACTTCTCCGCCCACCCCATACCTCAGAGCATCAAATATTAAATTGACAGCTTGCTTAGGGCTAATAATAAAGCGTGTCATTCGCGAATCCGTCAAAGGAATGCTTTCACCTTGCATAATCTTCTCTGTAAAAAACGGAATTACAGATCCTGTGCTTTCTAAAACATTACCATATCTAACCGTAGTAAACACGGTTTTAATGTCCCCCTTACTATAATTACTCTCACTAAAGATCCTCTCACTCACAAATTTGCACGCCCCATAAGTATTAACCGGAGCACACGCCTTATCGCTAGAAATAAATACAGCCTTTTGAACACGATTATGCAAACAAGCGTCAACTACATTTAACGTTCCAATAATATTAGTCTTAATTGACTCTTCCACGTTATATTCCAGTAAATCAAGTCGTTTGAGAGCAGCTGCATGTATCACGATATCAGCCTGCCTCGTTGCTCTTATCAGCCTCTCTCGATCGCGAATATCTCCTAGTAAATGACGAATCTTATTATTATGCTTAAACAATTCTTGAAGATGGTGGTGCTTTACTTCGTCACGGCTAAACACACGAACGCTATGCGGCCCCTTTTTTAATATCTCTGTCACTAACGAGCGCCCTAAATATCCAGTACCCCCAGTAATTAATATTGTTTTACCCTGAAACATATTGGTTTTCTTTGCCATATATCACCTAAACTTACTATGCTTATACTGCCCTAAAAAGTAAATTTTGCAGCTACTTAATATAAACCCATCCTGAATTTATTGACAACAAAATGTATACCACTATATGTCAAATAATATAGGTTTTGTCATATCCCGTTCTGCCGAATTAAAAGTATATGCCCCCCTTGCCAGCGCTGCTTTAGCCAAAGGATATAAAGTTTTTTTAATATGCGGCCCAAACCCTGAACAATCATGGCCCAATACACCTACATACAAACCCATTAAAGCCAACTTAAGGTTTCAGGATGACCAGCACATTCAATATATTCCGTATTCTGACTACAAAGATGCACACCACCAAATTATAACGCACCGGATTAAAAATATTTTTACCCTTGGCTTCCGTCCCGGTTCTTTGACTTATTATCTTGGCCACCAAATCTCACAAAAATTCCGTCTCTACGGGCTCCAGTCTTATGCCGATTACTTGGCTACTCCTCCGGAATTAATGCAAAAGTTTGACGCTTTTTTCACTTTCAGCCCAATCATGAAAGACATATATCAAAAAGTTTATCCCAAAGCGTCTATGGCAAGTCTAAACAGCGTCTTTCAAGCTGTCGGCAATCCCATGACTGAAAACATTAACACACTTCAACAACACTCTGCCGATATCCGCTCAAAATACAGCCTGCCTAGCAACAAAAAGATTGTATTATTGTTATCCTTTAACATCGGTAACGAATTATGGAGAAAATATGTTTTTGGTTCACCCAACTGGCTATATTCTCTTGCTGCCCTAATCTACTTTCACGAATACTCTAAGATACCTTTAATCTGGTCTCAACCCAAGCTCAAGCGTATCCTAGCCGAACTTAAGCAATGGACCCGACAAAACAACGCGATTCTTGTCACCAAAACCCGGTCCAAACAAAACGAGCCCTCTTACCTCAAACGCACAACTGATTATCTTATTACAGACACCGGATCTTGGCTGCCCTATCCTGCCCTGGAACTCATGTCTATTTCTGATTTGGTGGTCAGCTTTAACAGCACCGGAATCATTGAATCATCCGCACTAGGCAAATTCATGCTTTCTATAAAATTAACTGACGATAAAACCACGTCAATTGGAGACACGTTTACTCGTACAATTTATCGCCCCTCAAACGTTAGTCAAACTGTGGACTACTATGACTTTCAAAAATTTCTATCATCACACGCCTTATCAGACTTTACCAAACAATCATCTGAATTTGCGCTCTATAACAACACCTTTATTAGCAAAAATACCACCCCCGCATCGCATCAAATTCTTGATTACTTAAATCAACATTAAGACTTATTCACCGAATGACATCTGCTGTGTTAACAACATCTGATAGTACTGCCCTCTTTTTCGTAGTAGCTCTTCCGACGAACCAAACTCAATTATTCTACCCTTACTTATAACTGCTATAATATCAGCCTGAGTTACCGTCGACAGCCGATGAGCGATTATAATTGTAGTTTTTTTATGGCTCAAAGCGTTGATTGCCTGCTGCACCTCGTGCTCTGACTTACTGTCCAGAGCACTTGTTGCTTCATCAAAGACCATTACCTGTGGATCACGTACCAGAGCCCGTGCAATTGCTATCCTCTGTCTCTGCCCTCCAGACAACCGCACTCCTCTATCACCAATCACCGTGTCATATCCATCCGCTAAATGACTGATAAACCCATGCGCGTTAGCCGCAACCGCCGCCTTCCGAATCTTGTCTATAGGACATTCTCGTGATGCACCATAAGCAATGTTCTGCCCGACGGTATCATGAAACAAAAACACGTCCTGACTCACCACTCCAAACAGATTACGATAACTCGCCTTTTCAAAATCTTTCACATCCACCCCATCAACCAAAATCCGGCCTTTTGTTGGATAATATAATCCTAAAATTATATCTACCAAAGTACTTTTCCCTGAACCACTTTCTCCTACTAAAGCCAAAGTCTTTCCAGTCGGCAAGAACAGATCTATATCTCTCAGTACTAAGCCATCTCCATAGCTAAAACTCACCTTCTCAAACTTTATCCCATGCTTCACCACACTAACCCGCTTTACGCCTTTATCAGTTTCTTGAGGCTCATTCAAAAATGAATATACTCTCTCAGTTGAGGCCATGCCTTCTTTTATGCTAAACCAAACGCCTACTAAGATATTCACGGGCTGCTGGAACCTGGTTAGCACGACAAAAAACAGAATCAGCTCCGGTACCGACAACTCATTCCTTATAATCAAAACTCCCCCTAAAAACACCACGGCCCCCGATAACAACGCGCTTGTAATTTCTTTAAAACGGTTTGGCAATGCTTTGCTTGCTGCATTCAGAGCCTCTAATCGACGCCATTCTTGTAAATACTGCCTCCAACGCGTATTTTCGTCTTGTGCACGGTTAAATATTTTCACCACCTTAATGCCACTTAACGTCTCCTGTATTACAGATGTAACTGCCGCCTGCACAACCAATATTTTTCGTTTATTGCTTTTCATCCACTCGCCTATTCCAATGGAAAATACACTGATCAAAATCCCGACTGGAATCATAATTAAAACTAGCTTTGCATTAATGACTAATAAAACGACAAGTAAGCTCGCCGAAACAAAAAAATTAATCACTATGTTGGCCACACTTCCGGAAACCATCTGAATCACCCCTTCGATATCATTAGTCATGCGAGACAAAATCGTTCCACTCCGCTCCTTTACAAAATACTGGTATGGCAGCTTAACTAGATGCTCATAACACGTTGCTCTTAGTAAAGCGTTTCCGCCCGTTTGCACACGAATGAACAAGAAATCCACTCCAAAGCCAATTATTGCCGACAAAACAACCAGACTAATTATAAACCCCACTAGCCGTATCAACTGAAACGACTTCGTCCCTTCCCCAGCAACCACCACATAAAAGTTATTAACAACACTTTTCACCCGACTCTCCCATTCGGACACTTTTTTAAAAGCCAAGGGCTCACCATACATTTCCGGATCACTACTACTACCAAGCCCGCTCACTTCTTCAGGAAACAAAGTTTGCACTACAGGCAAAAAAGAGTAAGTGGCTACACTGCTAACTAAACTCAACATGATCGCCAAAACACTCGCCACCACTAACACCCGCCACTCCGGCAGAATATACCGTAATGCCCAGCCATATAAACAGATTTGTTTACGCTTGTCCATCCACTGCCACACTTAAAAACACATGATATTATTACAGTAGACGTTATGCCTATACATTACAAAGCCAACTGGCAATCTATTATTGCACTGATAGGAGCTACAGTAATTCTCCTTACCCTCACCCTCCAATATCCCTTCTCTGTTACTTTCCCTATAGGCGGAGATGCACCCTCATACATCACTTATACTAAAATGCTCCTTGGCGTTTTCCATAACCCCAACGATGCCTGGTACGCCCTTACTCACACCTGGTACCCACTTGCATACTTTTACTTCGCCCCCTTCGCTTTAATTCCAATTAGCTGGCCCATGCGCTTCGTCTGGTGGGCCGCTACAGGATACGTCATTTCTGGAGCCGCTCTCGGCTGGCTAATTTACCGGATCGGGGGTTGGAAATATGCTGCCGCCAGTATCGCTCTCTGGGCACTCGTCCCGATTGCTGGCATGCGCCACTTTGAAGATGCCACCATCGCTCAACTCTGGAGCTATACCCCCTTCTTTTTATTTATTGAACGCTTTTACTCTAAAAAAACCATTGTCACCCTGATCCTACTGGTTATTACCTGCCTGAGCCACCCCATCACCGCCATCGTACTTCTCACCGGCATGTTTGCTTTTATTCCTGCTGGCATATATTCACATAAAGGATTCCAGCCCGCCGACAAACGCTTCACTATTATTATGGTTACAGCGGCATCGATCATGGCTCTCGCTGCATTGGCGGTTGTTATTAGTCGCGCTTCCGTATTTAACGTCGTTGTCGCTCTTCCTCAACCATCCGGAATATTTGATTACATGCGACCTAACTTCATTCCAATCGCTATGCTTGCTCCAATCGGGCTAATCTTCCTCCTAGAACACTTGCGCAACAAACCTCACGCCTTACTTATGATGACCTGTATTATATTATCCAGTACATATTTTGGCCTTAACGGAATTTTCGGACACCACGTTTGGGAAGTTAGGTTCTACGCCTTCTTCGTCATGAGCCTCATTATATTAGCTTCCTTTTCCCTGCCTCATTTAGTCCACCATATATTTCCCTCTCACATTCTCGCTAGCGCATTTTTAGTTTGTTTTTTTAGCGTTATGGCCATCACTAATTGGTCCCAGGCTGCCTATGTTTATAACTTTTACGAATCGTCTAGTCGGTACGGACGTCTGCACTCTGATGAAATTTCCGGTATCGAGTGGATGATTAACAACCTACCAAGCCACTCCAAAGTATATGTCACCAATACTACTCGACACTCGGAATGGATCCAGGCGCTGACTGACTTCCAGGTTCAGTTCGTTGATGAGAATTCACTGACTAACGGTCTAATCCCTATCACAGAAGGCGCACAATATCATGCCTTCTTTACACATACTGAAAGTTTTCCAAAGGATCTTATCCAATACCCTATGATCTACCAGAACCAGGGGTTTAAAGTAATCCAACTCAATTCATGATTATCAGTCACAAAACATCCAGCTGGATTATTATGGTTAGCTTGCTTATCTACTTTTTTGCAGACCACCACATCGTTTTTTACATTTGGCTCACCGGAACAACAATCCTTTTATTAACCTCTATCCCTGTCCGTACTTTTCTGCTGTTTACTGTCCTCGCATTTTTTGCTATTGCCGCCTTAAACATCTCCATCCCATGGCCAAACGCCTGGCCGGATCTCATTAAATTATCTGCTTCAGCTCTTACTTGGGTAGCTATTACTACTACCACTTCCGCCTGTATCCTTTCATACCACCGAAGTGCGCCTTAAAATTTTCCGAAAGAAATAAATCAAGTCATCTAACACAACACCGGGAAAAGCAATTATAAACCAAACCCCCAACAATCCCATCAAGGCATCCCTTATTCCTAATAGTGGTGCTTCTTTATATCCTGACCACATTTTTTCCCATAACATACTCCTACCTACCAACTTCATCTCCACATCACCCTCCTTGTTATTCTCCGCAATCCAATAATGTCCGTCAGGATAATTGGGGTCAGCTTTTTCCACAAACACCCGCGGCGCCCGCGCCTGGTTTTCATGTGCAATCTTAGAACCGTTAAATACCACTTCTAAATCCCCGTCCAGCCAAACCGCAGGATTAATCTCAAATACTTCCTCCCAAGTCCGCCCCGCTTCACCTTGCCGCCGCCAACGCTGTACTAATTTCCCGTTCCGACGCAAATCAATCTGCAACTCTTCAGTTTCTTCCGGCCAATAGATTGGCACAACTATTTTTGTCGCTTCAAACGGCTCTTCCACCCTTAAAGTCTGAGTAACTATAAATTGCGCAAAAACAGGCATACCATTTTCTGGCACATCATGAGCAGCTAAAATCCGAATAGCTGCAAACTCTTGATATTGACCCAACCAATTCCATCCCCACCACCCAAACACCAACAATAATATTCCGCTCGCACTCATTCGAACTATTTTGATCCAGCTTTGCGACATAAAACTGACTCAAACGTTCTTCCGCCGCCGCAAACCGATCGCCAACCACGCCCACGGCATCAACCAAACAAAATACTGATGCAATAAAGTAGGGAAAAACCCGATCAATATCGTAAAGATTGCCAGCCCGGCTTCATATATATTTATCTTCCGCCACCAAAGCGCTGCGTACACGAGCGCCATCATTCCTCCCACCACCACCATCTTCCCCACGCTCCCGAAGTCCAACACAACCGGTAATGCCGGCAAATCATAATCCATCCGCGCCTCCCGCGTCACTGAATATGTCAGCCCCTTCACTACCGCCGCCGGATTATCCCAGACAAACGGCAAAATACTTACAACCGGTATAGCACTAACCAGCACCGCTGCTAACAACGTGATTTTCACTTTTTTCCCCGGCCGTGTCCGCTGCCAAACACTAATCAAAAATACCGGCACAAACACCACTGCCACCTGCTTCACCGAAAGCGATACTCCTAAAATCAACGCTGCCCATAACGCATGCTGCTCGACCAACGTCACTGCCCCTATCAAAGACACAACACCTAAGAAATCCGTATGCGCTATTCGTGCCACATACAAAGACCAGCGGTTAAACAGCCAAAATAAAGCGGCCAGAACGCCCAAAACCGGCTGCTTCCGCCGCCAAAGCCAAGCCCCTAATAATCCGGCTCCCCCAAACCAAACTATCGTCACAATTACCCGCCAGACTTCAATCCAGTCTTCATATTCAGTTAAGCCTAGCTGCTGCATTCCGGCCGACATCCAATACACCAAAGGAAAATGAGCCGGATAACCAATACAAGTATTGTCTAAAGCACATTTATACGGATTTTCTCCTGATTTAATTTGCCCACCCCGTTGCCAATAATATCCAATATCATCTCCCGCCGTATCATGACTCCAAAAAGAATTTAGAACTGCTGCCAACGCTCCCATTCTCGTCTGAAACACTATGGCTATATTAACGTCCTCATTATCTTCAGCCATATCTTGATTTCCAGGCTTCCATTTCACCTCATTCCCGTAATTTACAAACCTCAACCTCGCGATTGATGTAGTTTTTGCCTTAATTTTTGCAAATTCAAACACCCATTTCACCTCTGCCTTTTTACCAATATCTCTTTTTCCACTTACCTCTCGAATCACATTTCCTTGTTCGTCCTGAACTTGCATTATTATTTCACCCGGATTAAGCGCTTTTTGTTCCTGTGTAATAATTTCCGAAAGTCCGCTCATTGGTACCTGAATTACTTGCTCTAGCTGTTCGTTCGTCTCTAGCACCACAGGATCGATTTCGCCTTCCTGAGGCTCAATCACACGCACCGGAACTGTAACTGGCCATATTGCCAATATAGTTAGCAACAATACCACTATTCCTAATTGTATATATAAAAACTTTTTCATTATCTCACGTATTTATAGCATACCGCATTGCCAGGCTCCCCCTCCAGCGATTACCCTTATACTTAATGTTACAACGACTCTGGCAAACAGAACGCTCCGGAATTATATGGATCGGACTTACTTGGTTTTTTTTCTTCGTCCGTATTCTCAGTGGTACTCATGTTTATTTTCTCGATGACCTCAAATTATTTTATTACCCCATTGAAACCATCTACGCTGA
This sequence comes from uncultured Candidatus Saccharibacteria bacterium, assembly GCA_964610055.1. Classification (GTDB taxonomy): domain Bacteria; phylum Patescibacteriota; class Andersenbacteria; order UBA10190; family UBA10190; genus CAZSUC01. The sequence continues at coordinate 612,700 of CAZSUC010000001.1, forward strand.
GTTTCAACATTCTGGCCACCTACCTCTTTGGAGTAACGTTTTTGGTTTCGGACACCCCTTACTTGCCTGGGGACAACTTGGCTTCTTCACTCCCTTACATTTTCTGCTTCGCGCACTTTATATCCCCGCCCTGAATCTTCTTCAAATTTCACTGGTCACTTATTTTGCCATTGGTCTCTCGGGACTATACACCTTTCTCCGCCAGTGTCGCCTCTCACCGCTTGCCTCAGCTTTTGGTAGTATCGTCTTTATCTTTGCCGGATTCAATATTGGTCACTTAAATCATGTGAATTTTTACGTTGGCACCATGGTTCTACCATGGCTCTTAGTTGCCATTCTACGTTTCACTAAACAACCCTCTTTGCGTTTATCAAGCATTGTTGCTTTACTTGGCGCCACTATCGCTGTCAGTGCTCAGCCCCAAATCGTGGCTTATTGTTTTGTTATCGCTGGCATTACAGCCATCATTTTTTTCGTTCATCATTTTTTTTCTCTGACACGCTCACATCGTCTCCATTATCTTATTCATTTTCTCGTTTTGGGCATTATTGCCACTATCCTAGCCTTGGGTATTTCTTCAATTACCCTGCTTCCTCTTTTTGAGTTCTTACCATATACAGAACGTAGCGCCGGACTCAGCACCACTGAGCTTCTCGACTTCAGCTTTCCTCCCTACCATTTTATTACTTTCCTTGCTCCTTATTTCTTCGGAGACCATGCCAATTATTGGGGCCCTAAAGGCTTTCAAGAACTTGCTGCCTATACTGGCATGATTCCGCTTTTACTTGCTGCTAGTTCGCTTTTCTCTTGGCGCACGCATCGCCCTCTTCGTATCCTTGGTCTCGCTTTAATCTGCTTTAGTCTCCCGTTACTCCTCGGTTCATATTCCCCGTTATATCGTTACCTTGTCTCACATGAGATTATTTCTGCCCTTTCTATTCCTGGACGATTCGTTTTACTTCTTGATTTTGGTCTCGCTCTTCTGGCTGCCATCGGTTTATCTGATTTCTTAAACCAAAAACTAAAACTATCACGTTATTTTGGGGCCATTCTCATTACCATTGCCATTTTTCTGCCTTTTGCCTATACCGCCACACTTACCCCTCAAATTCGCCTCCGTCTTTATCAGCTAATCAGTCAACTCAACTGGTCTTTTCTCCTAGCTGGTCTCGGATTTATTGCCACTCTCTGGGCTTGGCTCTGGCCATTTCGACTCCAACGTCGTCATTATGCTAGCATCCTTCTAGGTATCACAGCTTTTACTCTTATTGCTTACGGCTGGAGTTATAATCCCATTACTTCACGCGCTCAAGTTCAATCTACCTCTCCTTTACTAACTAACACTACTCTCATTACTCCCGCTCGAATTTTCAGTCAGCACCAGCTTCTCATTTCTCAAGCTGCCACTAAATTGCATACTACTGAGGATCTTTCACCTTCTTTCTCAATCAAACAACCAATCTTCACCTGGCCAGAGTCTGGTTGTTTTTCCATTGCCATGCACGCGAAACCAGAAATTAACTCTCACATTACCGTCACTATATCCAGTGATCTTGATAGTCGTGAAATCCTCGCCTCTCAATCAATTGCCAGTAGTCTTATCACTTCAAACGACAATCAAATTATCTGTTTTCCTTCTTTTACTCCGACAGCCGATCAAAACCTCATCTTGTCTTTCACGAGCTTAACTGATTCTGGCGTTAATCTATATTACCAATCCGAACCAGCCACCAGCTCAACATATCTAATCAGAGTTGCGAACCCAACTCTCAGTCAGCTTCAAGCATCAGCAAAACCAGGTCAAATTATGTATCAAACATACGATTTTGACGACACCGAATCGATCACTTTAAATCGTCATCTTAACGCCGCTGCTGGTTTAAGTAGTGCAAATTGGATTGGATCGCTCTCAATTCTATCGTATCGAGAATTTGTTGATACTTTCTTCGGTAATGATCAGGAAAACGTCGATGGTGACGGTCATCATGTTTTAGCAAAAAATCGTCATATTTTTAACATGGCTAGCGTCAATTATTTTGCTCAAATCTTGAATCCCAACACTCAGGATATTATGCCATCAGCTGATTTCTCAGAAGAATCTGTGTATCAATTCGGCGACAAAACCGCTAAGCTTTACTTTAACCCCGAAGCTTTTCCTAAAGCCTATTTAGTACGCAATGCCGAATATGTACCCCCTGCCGACGAAGCTCGCACAATTATGCTTGATCCCGAATTCAACCCTTCTCAACTTGTTCTTATTAGCGGAACAAGCGAACCTAAACATTTACCTGCGTATAGCTCCGACCCAATCAATGGCACAGTTAATACAACCGTTTACGAGCCAACTCGTATTGACATTGACGTCACTACTGATACCGAAGCTTGGCTTGTAGTCACTGATGCTAGTATCCCTTTATGGCAAACTTATATTGATGGCGAACTTGCCCCATACTATGTTGCTAACACCGTGTTCAAAACTGCTCGTGTTCCTGCCGGAAATCACACCGTCAGCTTTCGCTATATATCGCCAGCTACTCAATTAGCTTCCAAACTATGTCTTTCTGCTTTAGCTATTAGTATATTGATATTAATTATTCCTTTTAAGCGCCTTTCTCATAAATGAAAATTTCACTCGTCTTTGTTTCTCTTTGGGGGCTTATTTCACTTTGTCTTTCACTTGGCTTATTTTATCTCGCTAATCAAGCTCCTAATACTCTTAAGGCCTTACCTGTAATTGACGCACCTACCTGGCTAACTTATGGTCTCTGGCAAGGACTTCTGGTCGGATCCGCTTTCTTATGTACCGTTTTGCTGATTAATCGTTTACCCCGCCATCGTTGGTTAGCTGCCAGTATCGCACTCGTCATTTTTACTCCTCTAGCCATTGGTGGTTTTTGGTTTTCTACCTCCAATCTTGGCATTTCTGACTGGGATTATTATTTTTCTTATCACGAAGTTTTACGTCAAGGTATTCTCGTTCATCACACTTTTCCTTTTTGGAATCCATATATTTGCGGCGGTACCGCCGGCTTAGGCGATCCCGAATTTCCTGTCTTTACTCCTACATTCTTGTTAGAGCTCATCTTTGGTATTCCAATCGGATTTCGTCTCGCTATTATGTTTTCAACTGCCATGACCGCTCTTGGCATGCTTATGCTAGGTAAGCGCTTAAAACTTTCAGTTAATGCTTCTCTACTTGCTGCTTTAGTTGTTGCTTTTGGCAGCGTTAACTTACTAGAAATTGTTGAAGGCCATCCTAACATTTTTTCGGCCATGTGGGTACCATGGATATTTTGGGCCTGGCTTGCGGAGTATAAATCTTTTCGTCTTAAACACTCCATCCTAACCGGCACCTTCTTAGCTCTCACTTTCTTCCAGGGCGGAATTTATATGCTGATGTACGTCACAATTACTCTGGGTCTCTTAATTATCTTCCTTCCAAAACATAAACGCTCATTTCTTATTACCGCTACTGCTGGTTTATGGGCTCTGGGCTTCGCTGCCATTAAACTTATCCCTGTCTTATTTTGGTTAAACCAATTTCAAGACCAAGTATATGCCAGCTCAGCTAACACATTATTATCTTTACATAAAATTCTTCTCGGCCGTTTTCTTCATGGAGAAACTAATGCCAATCTCATTTCAAGCCAAGGTAGTGGATGGCATGAATATGGCGCTTATATTGGCCCGATCGCCTTCGCCCTCGCCTTTGTTCGTCTCTCTCGTCTAAAAACACACCGTCTCACTCAACTTTTAATTGCTTTTGCTTTAATTTTCCTTCTCTTCTCAGCTTTAGGACCAACTCTAAAGCCCTTCTTCAATCAAGTCTCTTATTTCCCTCGCTCTAATATCTCCCGCATTATCCTATTTGCAGTTTTACCTTTAGCCTTATTAGCCGGACAAGGTCTAGATCAATTTTCCAAACGCTTTAAATATCTTGGCGCCGCTATCGTCGGGTTAGCCGCTATTGATCTCTTTTCTCTGGCTTACCCGTTATCATTACAAGCTTTTACTCTCGTGCCTGCTGTACCCACTCCAGAAACCGCTGCTTATCCCTTAGAACGCACTGTCGGCACTTTCATGGTTCGTTCTAACGGAGTTGACTACACTCGTGCTTACACTGCTATCAAATCTGGCTATGGCACCGAAACCTATTGCTCAGTTCTTACTCCAACTAATTCTACTACCGCTATAGAAGAAGGCGAATCAGATCAAGACCGCGCCTACGTCACCTTATCAAATTCAAATGACGGTACAACCCAGCTACTTGATTGGAACTATAACCGAGTAGCAGTCAGTGTTAATTCCTCACAACCGACTCAAGTGATCCTTAACAGTAATTATGCCTCTGGTTGGCTCACTAACGGTAAACCAGCCAAAGAAATTAACAATCGCCTAGGCGCATCTATTCCCAAAGGACACAGTGAAATCATTTTTACTTACCGTTCACCTGGGTTTATAGCCGGCTTAGTTGTTACTTTACTTTCGTTAATAGCAGCCCTTACAAGCTATATCTTCTCCACCACAAAATATTTCAACTCTGGACACGCTTCTATCCCTGATAAAGACTCCGTTTTACCATCACGATAATAAATTCTATATTCTGCTTCGCTTAAATCTTCTTCGCCTACTATCTTAATCGCGCTATTTCCATGGCTTAAATACAAAAGCCGATCATAAATATGCACATTTTCCGTACCGATCGCACCCAGCCCCGACACACATTGAATTAAAGGTTGTACATCAACTAAATCAGCCGCACTATTTGTCCTATTTCCTAATGAAAAATCATTTAAACTCCCTCCTGTTTTCAGGAATGGCCATATCACTAAACCTAAAAACACCACCGCTCCCGCACCACTGACAGTTATTGTTCCTAATTGAATCCAACGCACACTATATCTCTTTAAAAACTTTCCGTACCCAATGCCGGACAATACCCATATTCCCAAACTTACTAAAACAAAATAACGCAATGTAAACCGATCAATCATATACAGTAAAGCGCTTAAATGTATCACTAACCCAATCAGCCACGCCCCAGCCTGCACTCGTTTTCGCGGCAATACAATAGCTAAAATTACTCCCACACATAATAATCCTAAAATAGTTATTTGCACTCCGCCCGGAAATTCCTGCCCCGTATAACGCGCTATAAACGATGACCCGCTCACAGCCACGCGCAAAATACCGGGTAAATCATGCCAACGCTGACCCATTAAATCGGCCACAGCCGTCGGATCACCTTGGTCATCCGTAAACAACTGCAACATAATCATCTGTGTCCCAAAGGCAGCCCAAAAACCCACCGCTGCCGGCCACCATTCCCACCATGTCCGTAAAATTCGCCGAATCATATGTTTATTACCTTTTCTCTGTACTGCCTCAACCGTTTCTTTGATTAACCACACTAGTGCAATCGCTAATACCGTCGGCGCAAATAAAATATGCGTATGCATCCCTAAACCAGCCACCACCCCCGCTAACAAATGCTTATAACGCCATTTCTTTTCTAACACCCACAATAACAAAAATGACCAGAAGGGAATTAAAGTAATCCCCCAACCAATTCGTTGATAAGTTAAATAAATAGGCGAAAATCCCATCATCACTGCTCCTATTAAACCAACTGATCGCCCGAATGTTTTTTCCAACACAGCAATCGCCAATAAATAGGTTATTATCGACACTATCAGCATCGGCACCCGTAACGCCAAGGCTGTATATCCAAACACTTTAATAAAAGGCACACGCACGTAATCCATTAAAGGCCCAATATATGACCTTTCTCCTTTGAAGACCAACTCTTCTGCTTGAGTCAGCTCCCATGCATTTTCTCCCTCCGACCCCTCATCTCCCATTAACCCCGGCACACTTCCCAGCCAGGCCATATTAATCACTATAAACAGTCCTAATAAACCTAATTTCACTTTATCCATAGCTAAAGTTGGTATGCAATATCACCTGACTTAGCGACCGGCTCTGTCTCTCCTTTGCGTTGCAAAAACATATTACCGGGACGTAGATCTTCATCAATGTACCGGACAGTTACTGCGTTTCCGGCTGTCCCGTCAGGACTGGTAATAGCCACGTAAAATTCATGTCCCGCCGCTTCTGTAATCGGATCAAACTCAAAGCGCTTCCATTCGTTGTCTATAATTTCACTGGCATTCACTGTCACTCGTCGCAACGCGGTTGCCGAATCTGGCCGCTCCTTAATTTCCAACACGACTTCCGCTGTATTATTTCGACTCGAAAAAGTCGCAAACCCAATTTCGACCGCATTCCAATTATCCTGCTCGGGCTGCACAGTTTGCCCCACTTCCATTCCGCTCGTTAACTCGCCTACATGCTTCGTGAAATATCCAACTGTCATTGTCTCGTAAATCCAGGCATAAGGCACACCATGTATTGAAACAGTATGTACTGGCGTCTTGTCTTTCACTTCATCTAAAACGTTACTCGCTTGATCATCCAGAGCTCTTCCCCCCATATTACGATAAGTAATAATGTAACCTACTCGATAATCGTCTCTCGCACTTAAGCTAAATACTTTTCCCTGAAAATACGGCCGCATCACGTTCGGATACCAAGAAGCAACTGTTAATTTGTCTCCCAACGGATTTTCATTCAACCAATCAGCCGCTAAATCTAACCCTTCCCCCCACCCCTGCTGACTCAAAGAACGCACATTAGGAAATATCGGATTATTATACGCAATCGCATACGGCGCCCACCGCCACCATGTCACTCCCGCTAATATAACTACCAACCCAATCAGAATTAATTTATCTCGCTTCTTACTGTGCCACCACGTCATCCCTTGCGCTAACATCCAACCTGATAGAATAGGCCCTATAACCAATGCCGGCATTGCGTAACGATCCCCTTTCTTAGCCGCCAACGAAATCAATACTAGAAAACCAACAGCATACACAATCATCCAAACCATTGTCTGCGCTCCTTTATCTCGTCGTTTAACCGCCGCATATAACACATAAACCACAGCCGCTATACTCAAAATTTGTACCCACGGAGTTACTCTCCCTAAAACTGTTCGCACATAAAACGAGGCTGGCGAAATAGGCTCATCTGATATTTCTAACGCCACATGCTCATCCTCTAAAACCGTCTGCGTATCTTTAGCAATATATCCTAATTGAAAATCCTTCCGAGTTAACATTGTCGGCCATAAAATTACCAAGACCACCACCGCTATTACGCCCCACATTGCCATTTCACCTAAAACTCGCTTCCAATTCTTCCCTCGCTCCCAATACAAATCAATCATCCACATTAAACCAGCAACTGGCCCCAACCAAAATGCTAATACCATTTTTACTCCTAACGCCGCCCCCGCAAAAACTGCGCTAGTAATCAAATAACCAGTCTTACGCCGTCGTCGAAACTGAATAAACCACAACAAAGACGTTAACATCAGCATCGCTTGTAACATATCCAAATGCGCCACCATACTCATCCCTACTACATACGGCTCCAACGCCAACATTATTCCTGCCAACCACGCCATCTCTTTTCCCCAGATCTGACTTAATAGATACGCCACTAATCCAATCAGACCTGACACAACTATCGCAACTGGCACAGTCGCTGCTTTTCTAAAGCCAATCACATTATTGTCATCTAATTCCACTCCGCTTATTTTTTCTTTTACCACAATTCCCGCTCCCATGATCCACATTCCCGTTGCACCCGGATGACTCGTTAAGAATGTCCCGCTAATATCACCAGCGGCTAACTTAGCGTAAAACTCATTACTTCGCATCATCCAGTTTTCTTCATCGGCCGTCATAAACGATCCAATCCCAACCAATCGCACACTTATCGCTAGCATCCCGATTACAATCCCAATTATAATGTCTTTTACTTTTATCATGCATTACTTATAGTACAATAATTCTAATTAATAAACCGAATGTCGCCTTTTTCTCGTCCTTACTTTGCCTTATTAATTGTTAGCGCTTTAGCGCTCTGGCCGCTTTTTTTCGGCCGTTTTTACGGTATTGGCGATACACGCTCCGTTTATATTCCCATCGAGCATTTTTTTGCTGAGCAACAACGGCACTTTAATTTACCGGCCTGGATGCCAGACACTGCTTGGGGTTTTCCGGTAATTGCTTCTGCTCAAATCGGTTTCTTTTATCCGCCTCTTTTACTGACACGCTTCTTACCTATCTTTATTTACCTGCCGTTATTACTCTGGCTCCACATCTTTTTTCTCGGTATCGGCGCCTATCGTTTGGCCCGAACCCTAAATATTAGTCAAAACGGCGCCCTGATTACCGCCCTATCCATTGCTCTTAACGCCTTTCTTTGGCAGCACTTAACCCACCTAAACATTATTTTTGCTTTGGCTTGGTTTCCTTGGCAATTACTCGCCGCTCATTACTTAGCCAGATCACATCGACCTAATTTCAAACAATTTGCCGGCTTAGTTTTCACTTTAGGCCTCCCGTTTTTAGCTGGCCAACTTCAAGTTCCTTTTCTCACCGCTCTTTTCTCTACCATTTATTATTTCGTTTCTTTACCCAAAAAGCCTTTCCCCTCTCGACATCTCCTCATTTTCCTCGGCGCAACTCTTTTGACTATTACTCTCACCGCCGTCCAAACATTTCCCACCCTAGAGCTCACATTCCTTTCCAGCCGTGGATCAACTAATGAATTTTCTTTGGAACGAGCTAATCAACATAGTTTTCCTATTTATCATCTACCCACCTTACTTTTTCCACGCTTTTTCGGCTCAGATAATACTTATTGGGGGAAACGTATTGAAATAGAATACGGCTTTTTCTTCGGCGTCATTCCGCTATGCCTCAGCTTTATTGCTATATTCAACAAATCACGTCGTTACCGTTTCTGGATTATCAGCGGCTTCATAGCTTTTCTGTTAAGCCTGGGCGAATTTTCTCCTTTTCGCTTAGTTGGCTTAGAGCCATCGCTCTGGTACTTTTCTGCTCCCGCCCGTTGGCTATTCTTCACCGTTTTTTCTGGATCAATCCTTGCTGGTTTTGGTTATGATCTTTTGCCTAATATCTCACCTCGTTACCTGCGCATCCTTAAATCAACTATTGTAACCATATTAAGCTGCGTCATTTTATATAATCTCGTCCTTTGGCTCTTGCCGGAAAATTTTGCTTCTTATGTTCTAACCTGGTTGCAATCACAAAATCTCACCGGCGCTCGCGATTCAGCCTATTATTTAGATAAGATTAATTCCTTACTCTCCTCTGCAAAACACACGGGCTTATCACTTGCTTCGCCATATACTTACATCACTCTCATTCCTTTGCTCGCCATTCCATGGCTCTTCCAAAAACATCACTCGTGGCTTATTCCTCTCACAGCTATTGAACTCATCTTAATTGCCAGTACGGCCAATCCAAGTGTTACTTGGTCCAATATTCTAACTCCTCCTGCCAGCATCTCTGCCCTTCCTCAAAGTGTTACCAGCGATCACGCTCGCATCATTTCAATCTCAGCTCCCGGCGATACAGGGCTTTGGCTAACTAACCCTGAAACCCGTGCCGATACCGCTCGTCGCGAACAATATCGTCAACAACTCGAACCACTCACTCACTCACTTTTTAATCTTGCCGGTTCTCAATGGCCCGCCTCGCTGGATCTACAATCTCAGGCACATACTTTAGAAAATTTACTCGAATCACGCCAAGATCAACTATACATTGATTCTGACAAAGCCGCTGCTCTCAATATCGGTGCTGCCTTAATTGCCAACGAAGCTCCCCACACTGTTTCAGAAGTACTACCCCAAAATATTGCACCGAATATCTTCTTGTATTCCTTCTCTCCTCAACCTCGCGCTTCTCTTTTAACTGAAGACCAAACCGAATTAGCGCTTCCATACGACAACACTAATCCTAATCACCAAACTTATACCCTCTCATCATCTACTCCCGCGACCCTTATTATTCGCGACACCTGGTACCCTGGTTGGCAAGCCACACTTGACGACCAACCCGTTAACATTGATACCTATAACAATATTTTCCGTTCTGTTTCGGTTCCCTCCGGATCACATACCGTTTCTTTCACCTATCATCCTACTTGGCTTTATTACGGTCTAGCTATTTCGCTTACCACTCTTGGTTTTCTAATATTTGTGCTGATGTACAATAATCATATCTACACTGTTCCCTTTATTTTAAGGAGGAAGACCATTGGCTGATGACAAAGACCAAGACGAACGAAACCGACGACTTACAGAAGCCCTTGCGCCGTTAGGGCGAGGCGAGCTTCCTGACGGTACACCCATTGACCTAGCCGCCATCTCTGAACGTGCAAATCGGAAAGCCTGGATTTTTGCGCGCCGGCTTAGAGATAGCGCAGTACGTGACAACCGCCGATACAAGGGTCAACACTAGCCCACCTCCTTACGTCCCGTGCCACATCGGCACGGGCTTTTTTACAATTTATTCCGTCCCAGTCTCTCATACCGGTATAAAATTTCTACTTTTGTAGATCGATATAGTATATTAACTTTATCTTTTGTTCCCTTCACTTTTAGTAGGAGGATAAACCGTTGGATAATGAAAACGAACGAAACCGACAACTTACCGTGGCTCTCAATCCATTAAGGACAGGTCTATCATTATCTGACCTCTCCGCAATCGCTGACCATGCCACAGACGACGCCATGTCGCATGCCAAAGCAGTTCGTTCAGGAACAGCAAGGACCAGAGCTAAACACAGGTTAGGCCCATACAAAGGCTGACCTTTGCGCACCATCACAGTCAGGAGAATTTTCATGGCAGCAGAAACTTATCATTTCATCCTTTTAGGAAGCCCTCTCTCACGAACAGACTTCCTTAATCCGCTTAAAAGGCGGATACAATTCGACATGGGCAAGACAGCTCTCGCTCAAGTCCCAGGCATACGTTTCGGTACCGAATTTCCTATTGCTTGCGCCGTAACCATCACCTGCCCGCGAGAATCACTGCCAGAACTCCACCGGATCATGACTGAACACAGTTTTCAAGAAGGTAGCCAGGAGATTTCAATCAAAACAGCCAGAGAAATCGCCTAACACACCTCCTCCTTCATCATCCTACTCCACCAAGCCAGTCTTGGTGGATTTTTATATCCACATCCTATCAATCAATTCTCGCGGTTGTCCGTACCGTAATCGATTTACCGCCTGCACCTCTACCTTCCCTATAGCCGTTTCTAAACTTAACGGCGGCAAACTCTGCCCCCGAAATGCTCGGTACGTAATTCCGGCCTGAGTCAGACGGATAAAAAAGTGATATGGCGGCAAGTCCTGAAAATCCTCCACTTGAATCGCCTGCCCCTTATCCCACGATGTTTGCTGAAAGGCCGGCAGTAACGCTTCCGCATCATTTGCCCCTATTTGAAAAGCCACCAACGTTCCTACATTACCCAACACCGCCTCTCGCACCTCGTCAGTTAATTGCGCCACATACTGATTAGTTAAATGCACAGCTAATCCGTACTTGCGCGCTTCCGACAACATAGAAATGAATGTTTCCGTCATCACATTCTGAAATTCATCGACGTATAAATAAAAGGGAACCCTGTCTTCGACCGGCATATCGGCACGACGCATTATCGCCGCCTGTAACTTTGCCATCAAAATCAATCCCAACATATATGAATTTAATTCTCCCAGTCTTCCTTTAGACAAATTCACAATCAAAATTTTGCCATGATTCACAATCTCATCAAACGCCAAAGCATTGCGCTTCTGACCGATGATATTGCGCATCGTCGTATTTGTCATAAAGCGACCAAACTTGGAAGTAAAATAATTCAACATTTCCGAGCGATGAAACTGCGCGGTTTTTGCCATCTGCTCTTCCCAAAATGACAATACGACCCGATCTCGCACATGGCGACGTTTTTCTTGCTCAAATTTTTCATCCGTAAATAAGCGCGGAATCTCAATCAAAGTTCCGCCCGCCGGATCGGCCATAACTGTTAAAGCCGCATTTCGCATCCAGTGTTCAAACTGCGGCCCAATAATTCCCTGCTGATCCGGATCAAATAGTTTATAAAATATCTGAATCGCCTCGGCCACCAAAAAATCTTTCTCACTTTCAGTTTTACCATCCAATAAGTTCAAGCCTAATGGCCATTCCGTATCAGCCGGATCAAACAACACTACATCATCCAACCGCTCCGCCGGAATATTATTTAACAGCCAATCGCACACTTCTCCATGCGGATCAACAAAACAACACCCCGCCCCAGCCTGAATATCCTGCAAAATCATATTTTGATACAAAGTCGATTTACCCGTCCCAGTTTTTCCAATGCAATACATATGTCGCATCCGATCTTGCGGTGCTGTTTGAATACTGCGCATTTGATTGCGAAATTCAGCGTGTCCAATTACATTCATTCTTTCTGTCATTTCAGCTCCTTTCTACCATTGTAAAATAATTAGCCGGAATAGGACGTGGCGGCAATCCCGGTCGCATCACCATAACTACTTTTGTTTCCACCTTAGCTTCAGACGTAATCTTCACTGTCCGCCGCCATGCTTCCAAACGGTTTTTAATTACTCTCTGCGTTTCTATTGGCAGCCAATGCTTAATTCGCTCATACTCCTCTTCTACTTTGTGTAATTTTGCTATCATATTGTTTCTTTCATCATCCATTGCCCGATCGCTGATTCCGCCGTTTGTTCTAGCCATCTTTTCAACGGCCTAACCCCGAACCGCGGATCATATTTCTGCTCAATGTGTTGTCTAATCATATTATCCGACATCGACAAATTAACTCCCAAATGACTGAATCGTCTTTCAATCTTCTGTAGTTCCAACCGTCCGATCATCACTAAAGTTTCCGGCGCAAACGGAGCAAAAACAGCAATTCCCTCAAACCGATTCAAAAACTCCCACCGAAAATATTTAGTCAGCAATGGCAACATCCGCCGACTTAACCATTCCGCACTTGTTACATCCTCTCCTGCCTGCCAATCAGTCACAATTTCACTTATCCCTATATTCGAAGTCGCCACAATCACGGTTTTCCGGAAATCGATTGTTCGTCCTTGCCCATCAGTTAAACGCCCATCTTCTAACACTTGTAAAAAAATATCAAACACCGCTTTATCGGCTTTTTCAATTTCATCCAATAAAACTAACGAATATGGCCTTTGTTGTACTGGATTAGTTAATTGACCACCACTCTCATACCCAACATAACCAGGTGGCGCACCAATTAAACGCTGTACATTATGTGCTTCCTGGTATTCCGACATATCAACCCTTACCATCGCCTTATCTCCGCCGTACAATTCTCGCGCCAACACACGCGCCACCTCTGTTTTACCGACTCCGGATGGACCTAAAAACAAAAATGAACCCAATGGTCGATCCGGATTCTTCAATCCTAACCATGACCTTTCGATTACTTTTGTTACCATATTTACTGCTTGATCCTGACCAATGACCTGCGCTGCTAATCTACCCCCCAACCCAGCAATGGCCTTCCTATCTCGCGTTTGAACTTTTATTGTCGACATCCCCAACTTATCACTCAAAACCCGCTGCGCATCTTCATATGCCACAATCCTCCGCCCCTGCACCACCGCCTCCGCTCCAATGTCATCTAAAAACCTAATTGCCCGTTCGGGCATCGCTAAGCTCGCTGGTAACTGACTCGCTAAATCATAGATTGCTTCCGGCATATTAGCAGCCATCTTAATATTATGTTTGAATCCAAAATAAGCGGCGCGATCTCTTAAAATTTCCACCACATCTGCTTTTCCTAATTCATCTAATCGAATCCATTCGAACTCACGTACATACTTCGGATAATTTTCCTTAAATTTTATTTCTCCTTCTAACGACAACGCTAACACTAATCTATGCCTCTGTTTCTGCCAAAACTTACTCCACACATCCGCCATCTGCGCTGTATTCATCACATACTCCAACAGCACCTCTGCCTTATCAATCACCAAAATACAGGCTGGTAGCGCTCCTAGTGCTTCTCCGTAAAGCCGTAATTTCGCGGCCGGATCATGCGCTCGATTCATTTTTTCCTGCCACCATTTCAAATCTAACTCCAGAATTGGTGTTTGAATTATCCCCTGCAAACTGCCTTTGACCGCCGCCTGCGCCAACCCTCTCAACAACGCTGTTTTGCCTACTCCTTCTCCTCCTGTCACCACCACGTTATTCATTTGATCACGCTCAAATACTCGCGCCATCAAACTCAACTCTCGCTCCCGACCTCTCACTGGCCACTGACGAACTTGAGTAGCCTCTCGCACTAAATCAATTATATGTATTGTTTCTAATCGCTCAGGCATATTAGACCATCATTGTCCGATTAACAGTTGTGCCACCCGTAATCTGACTGGATCTTATCGTTCCTTCCTCTTCATCTTCTGTTCCTATAATTATCCCGCCACGATGACGCGCTTCTGCCGCTAACTCAATCTCTGTCCCTCTTTGCTTAATCTGACCAACATAATTATCTAAATCTACTCGCCAACCCGGCTTCTCTCTTTCATTTCTCCAATTTTCTCTTTCCGCCTCTGCTCTCCATTCATATCCAACCGGACCATCTGTCACTTGCTCTAAACTATCCGGCTTCGTTTTCGCCTCATAAAAACGATACCTAACTGCATCCCCATCTCGCTCCACTACCGTTACATCCAACACTTCGCCTTTTACCGTACGCTCTCCCGAAAAATACTGCTGTTCTCTGTTTACTGCGCCTCTAATCACTTTTTCTAGCTCTCCTCGCTCTTCCACCGGCCACAAATCCATCACACTCTTTTCTATTTGCTCCGGCATCAACGTTAAAGCGACTTTCTCTTCCATATCTAACTCAACATCAATACCCTGAATTTCCTCTCTTCTTACCTCCGCCTTATAAACCGTTTCTACCTTCGGGTACTCTTTCTTTTCCCCAACCTTCACATCTACATTCACATCTACATCTATATTCTCTACATTATTTTCTCTTCCCTTTTCTAAAATCACTGGTCTTTCAGCTATTTTTTTCTCCTCCGTAATCGCAACTTCAACTCTTTCCTTAACTCTCGTAACGCTTTGCTCCGATAAAACCTGGTCGGCTTTCACATCCACCGCTTTCGGCACTAGTCCCGGAAACATCTCCTGTAAACTCACTTCTACTTTCCTAGATTCATTTTTCTGTCCTAAATCAGTTTGCACTACTTCTGGCATTGAAGCAGCTTCTCTTTCCCCCGCATTTACATACTTTATCTCTATGGCTTCACTCGGCGTATTTTCTATCACCCGTACCTCTCCTGTCTTCGTCTCACCAGGTTCCTCTTGCTTTAACAACTCCTTACGCAACTCCTCATGATTCCAAACTTCTTCTAGCTGCGGCTCTTCAACCTGCCTCTGCTCCACAAACACATCAGAATTAATCGTATTTTCAGATGCTTGTTCTTCTAGTTCTTCTCTTTGATCATCTACTTCCACTCTTTCACCAACCATATCCATCGCATTTATATAATTTATCTCAATGCCTTCACTCGACGTATTTTCTATCACTTGCACCTCTTCTTCTCTCACCTCATTGCTTTGCTGTTCTTGTACCACTACCACTTCTTCTCTAACAAGCTCTTCACTTATCTCATCAACCATACTTTCTGCTTGCGCTTCAATCTCTACTTGTTCTACTTGCGCTTCATCTTCACTGCCTATCCACTCGTCGCTTTCTTCATTCAAATTAACCGGTACTTCACGAAATTGCACTAACATATATTCTGTTTCTCGTTCTCCCCACTCATTCACTTCGTCTTTGACCACCACTGCACAACTTTTAAACTCATGATAAGCCACATATCCACTTTTCGCGCCACATAATGTTTCAAATTGCCCTTCTTCATCCATTCCTTCACTACTAATCTCCTGATCATTCCAAAATACCCGTCTCTTACCAGTCGCGTCTTCCCTCACCACGCATTTATATGTCTGCGCCATTTCTAGTCTTTGCCCTGTCCCTTGCTCTAAATCAACTCGAGCTGATTCTAATCTCATTGTCATTCGCTCATGTTCTTCTGTCTGGCGTTCCTTTTCCGATGCTAATTCTTCTGCTTGAACCTGTACCTCAGATTCAATCTCTTCAACATCCAACATTTCCTCTAGGCTTTCTTCGGTTTCCGCTATGTTTATACTTTCAGGCATACAAAAAACTCCTACATGCACAACACGCATGAGGAGAAATCACTAAAAATCCTTATGCGCGTAGGCTCAACAAAGGATTCAGGCACTCTGACTTATGGCTTTTAGCCCATCACAGTTGCGGCATACCAGCGCCGGATTCTCACCGGCTTTCCCTGATCACACTTTTCAGTGCGCGTGGTGCGAACCACGCCAATCCTCTTTAAAAATTAATGTGCACTCTTAGCTTACCGCCGTTCCCTTGGCCCCACAATCAGTTTTTTGCACAGGCTCGTTTATTTAGCGTATATCCAAACATAAGGCACGTCGTGCACCTTTATAACCTCCACCGGCACGACATCTTTCATTGCCGCTAACGCCTGACTCGCCAAAGTGTCTTCTCCGCGACCACCCATGTTTCTATAGGTCACAATATAATCAACATGTTCATTCTCCCGAGCCGCTAAACTAACTACCTCGCCCCTAAAATATGTTTGCAACACTTGCGGATACCAAGATGCAACCGTTAATTGTTCCGCCTCTGTCTGCGCGTTTAACCAAGCTGCCGCCGCTTCTAACCCCTCACCCCATCCTTGCTGACTTAGTGGCCGTATCTCCGGTAATAAAGAATTATTATACGCAATCAAATAACTATCTCGCCAATTAGCCCATGTCCAAACGGATAGAAATACCACCACGCCTATCGCAAACCCTTGCCATGTTTTTTTTCGTCTCGCCAAAGTTATCTTTGCCGTTACCCATCCCGTCAACACCGGCCCCACAACCAACGCTGGCAATGCATACCGATCCGCTTTTTTCGCCGCCCAAGTCATAATAACCAAAAAGCCAATCGCATAAACATACATCCAAACCATTTCTTGGCTGTGCTTTTGTTTCCGCACTATTACTATTAATGCTGCTACCCAGCCAAATAACACCAGCGGCGTACTCCGACCCAATGCGGTTCGCATATAAAAAGTCGCGGGCTGAATCGCATCCGTCCCAGCATCTAACTCAACATGCTCCCAAGTAACTGCTGTCCCAATATCACGCGTAAATGAACGACTCATATCTGCTTTCACCCACGCCGCTGGCCATGCCACCCAAAACACCAGTCCTGCTACTCCAATCACCGTGCCCAAAGTTCGCAACATTATATTTATTTTTCCTGACTTGCCCCATAACTTCCACACCACCCACCCCATCATCATTGGCACTAGCCATAACGCTAAAATTAATTTCGTTGCCGCTGCTAGCCCAAACCAAATACCTGCTCCAACTAGCCAACGCCATTTTTGCTTTTGCCACCAGACCATCCACGCCAACCAACTATTCAACATGAACAATGCCAATAATCCATCCAAATGCACAATCTGCGTCGCTCCTGCTAAATACGGATCTAACGCCAAAAATATTCCAGCTAACCAACCGACTGGCGCCCCTCCTAAGATCGTCAACATAAATGCCGCTATCCCAATCATCCCAGCCGCCGCTAAACTCACGGGCAGAACAGCTGCCTTACGAAAATGTTGTAAATTACCTGGCTGAACTGTTACTCCTAAACGTGTTTCTTGCACCACTTCCCCTGCCCCTGCTAGCCACATTAAAGGCGCCCCCGGATGAGTTGTCACAAATGTCGACGCTGGATCCATGGCTCGAATTGCCTGCCAATATTGAGCGCTGCGTAACATCCACGCCTCTTCATCCACTGTCATATATTGCCCTAACCCCGGCCACCGCGCCAATAACGCTAAAACTCCGATACTAACTGGTATTATTCCTGCTTTCGCTTTAATCCAATTCACACTGCACTCGCTTTAATTCGATGCATGAACACCAGCGTGTTTGATCCATTCTCTACTTCATGAACTGTTTCAAAATCAGTTTCCATCCCTGCCTCAATCTCGGAATACTCCATCAAAAATGAAAACCCAGTTTGTTTTTCTAGTAACACCCATTCCGCCTCACGCCAAGCCTGAACCATCTCTTCGGCGGAAGGCAAAAACACATTCAGTCTTTCTGGGTTCTTTCGTGTAAATTCATAGGCATACCAACGCGGATGAGCAATATCTAACGACACATGATGACCAGATAAATATGGTACTGCCGCTGCTCCCGTAAAAATCGGTTTATCTGATGGAATATTTTCCTGCGCCCATTCTGCCGCCTCACGCAAAGAATCTTGCTGAAAAGTTCCAGTGTGCTCAAACGTTGCCGTAATATAATTTGATAAATAAACTGCCCACATAATCACTAGTATACTTATCACCGCCAATGGGCGGCGTACCATTTCTCCTTTACCTACCACAAACAAACGTCTCCACAACCAATAAGCTCCTACCGCCGCCAATATCGTCAGAGGTGGCAAAAATTCAATAATGTAATTCGCATGAAACTTAATCCAATTCCAGTAAAAGAAGGCTAAGCCTAAAAACCACGCCAACAAGACCAATGCACTCGCTAGCATCTGTCCCGCCGATTGTTCTCCCGGTGCCACTTTAATTGACTGTTTAATTTCAAATTGAGCTTGTGCTCCTGAAACTACATTCATCGGTATATTCACCCCTGCATCCGGCTGCGTACTAGCTTTAACTTGAGATGACGCCACCCATCCTTCTTCATTACTACGCGGCCATACAGTTGCAATCAGTAAAACACTCATCATACCCCACCATAACCCTCGCATTCCACCCATTGATAAAAACGGTTCTCCTTCATATTCAAAGAAAAATCCATGCGCCCACCACCACCCTAACCATGCCAATAACCAGCCTATTTTTGGCAGCACATGATCGACAATTACAATAGTGATCTTGTCCGACTTATCACTGACCCACTTTCGCGCTATCACCCGTAACCATCTTTCCCACATCATTCCAACTCCCACCAGCGCCAAAATTATTAGCGGCAATGATTCTCGGAAAAACGGCGTCATGCCTCGAATTGAATATTCGCGCACTTGTTCCGCCTCTGCCGGATCAATTGCGGTTTGCCCATCTTCCGCTGAATTAAAACCACTCACTTCCCACAAGCCTTGTGTACCATACTGACCATATGCCCACCCTAACAACGCCGAAATTACTAACAAAAATCCCGCCCCAATCAAAACTAAACGCTGGAATTTATTGCGCCATCCTCGCGACTCAATCCAGACTAATAATAACGGCACAATCCCTAACGCTAGAATACTCTTACGCGAAGCAACACCTAACCCCAATAAAAGACCACCTATTAACAAGCGATATCCTAATTTCCGGCCTCCCAGATGACCCCGCAACGCCGTCCATATCACCGCGATTCCACTAATCCCAAATAACATCGCCACTGGCTGAGTGTGCACATACACTGTACTCACTGCTGCCGATCCCAACATCCCCCACATTACCGCTGCCAATAATCCTGTTCGTTTGTTATGTGCTTCTCGTCCAATAAAATACATCGGAATGATTGTCAGCACTCCAGCCATAATTGATCCCATGCGTCCCGCTAAAATTGTCGGTCCCATTATTAACTGCCATAATGCCACCCATAACAACATAATCGGCGCCTTCACATAACCATCCCCTCCGGCTAAGTGTCCGCGCAATAATGTTTGCGCATCATACAAATAATTACCCTCATCATTAGTCACCGGCATTTCTACGGCATATCTGATACGCCATAAAGTCGCCAATATCATGACTAAAGCAATAATCGTTCCCACTACTACTCGATTTAATTCTTTTTCCTGAGCTTGCCCGCTCAAAACTACTATTGCTCCTACAACCACCGCAGCCGCCAACGCTAAAATCATCCAGTTATAATACGTTCCTTCCCGTGTATCCCAAGTTCCCACTACCCACCGCGCCTGATTCCCAACAGTGGTAATAATAGCTTCTCGCAACGTCACATCATGATGAGCTATAAACGCCACATCCACCGTTGGCTTTCCTGACCGCGCAATTACCTCCGCCCCTATCTGCCCTTCGCTGTTCCGCACTAAAAATGCTGACCCTAAGTGATAAGGATCTTGCGTGTTCAAATCAACAGTCACTGCATTTCCCACCACTGACGCCGGCGAAGTAATCGCGAAGAAATAAGTTTTTCCTTTGCTATTCGCAATCGGATCAAACTCAAACCGATAAAATTGATTATCTCCTAGCTCCTGCGGCTCAGCTATGACAGTCCGCAAATTTTCATCACTTGTATAGGACTCTCGTAAATAGAAATAAACCGGCGCCGTGTTGTCCCTCCCCGAATACGTTGCAAACATTACGCTTACTGCCGACAAGTCATCTGCATCCGCCACAAAAGTCTGTCCTACTAACGCATCGCCCGTTAATTCACCTGCGTTAGTTGTATATTCCTTAATTTCCGTGTCATTTTGCTTAACCTTAATAAAATTCGCTGACACTGCTGCAGCCGCTAAAACAACTACCACAATTAAAAACCAAATTTTTGTTGATGATCGCATTAACGCCTCTTACCAATAATACTCTTTATTCTTGCGATAAAACTCGACCATTTCACGAATACCGTCCTTAAAATCTATCTGTGGTTTCCAGGCACATGCCATTTCCAATTTATGCGTATCAGCAATATAATCCCCTGTCTCATTTTTTTCATAATCTTCCGGCCAGGGTACGTATTTCTTCGTCCCCGCCCCCGCCGCTGCGATAATCATATCTACCATCTCTCCAAATTTAATCCGCTCATGACTCCCCACATTATACGCTTCTCCCGCCTGTCCTTTGACGATTAAGCGCATCATCCCATTTACAATATCATCAATATAAATATAATCTCGCTCCTGTTCTCCATCTCCAAAAATCTGAATTTCTTGCCCCTCTAAAGCCTGCCTCACAAACCAACCAACTATTGAATACTTACCATGTTTCATCTGCTGTCGTGGACCATATGGATTTGGGATCCGCATAGACACGCCTTGCACTCCAAAAGTATGCGCATAATATCGATAATACTTTTCTCCTAATAGCTTATGAATTCCATACAAAGACAAAGGATCAGTCGGATGCGTCTCTTTAACCGGTAATTCTAAAATTTTTCCATACACTAATCGAGATGACGAAAAAAGAATCCGCGCTTCTGGTGCAAAATTTTTGACTGCTTCCAAAATCACTAAATTGCCTCGGCCGTTAAAATCCAAATCCATAAACGGCTTATCCTTTGATTCCAAATAACTCACTTGTCCCGCTAAATGAAACACAAACTGTTTGCCTTGCACTAATTTATTCATTAGTTCCTCATCCCGAATATCACCATCTACCAGCTCTAACTTCTCTTCTATATCCGCTACGTTAAACCGATTACCTCCATACGGCGGCAATAACGCATCCAAAATTGTTACTTTTGCTCCAGCTGCTGTTAGCGCTCTTGCCAAATTACTGCCAATAAATCCTAGGCCACCAGTAATCAACACCTGTGCTCCAGTTAGGGCTGTTTTTATATCTTCCGGCAAATCGCTTGTTAATTGCTTATCCATTGCCTATCACGGTAGCAGAAAAATTCTGTGTCTGCATCTCTAATTCTTTAACAAAACCCCTTAAAGAAAGACGCATTTCCTTAAGGGGCGAATAAACACTCAGGATTGCAAGCGAATCAAGAGAGCGTAAGATTCCCTCAGCCGCGGAACACAGTGATTCATTGCCAAACCACGTGTCGTGCAAGACTTATACAGCCACGATCCGCGGGTAAGACCAAACTTATCGCGAGTATCCAGTTGCACAATCTTGGCATATGGCAACAACAAACCACGCAGAAAAAAATGAGCGCCCACAGCCAAAAGATCGCACTGATCCGCTAACCAAACACGCTTCTTCTCAACCCAATCCATCGCTTGCATATCAGTCGTTTCAACTCCAAAGCAAACGAGTTCCAAAGGCGCTAAACCAGCCGCATGGGGCGCACACCAATCTTGAGGTATAGTCACCCCGGTCACCATGTCATACTTAGCACTATCAACGCGTTCCTGTAAAGATACACTCCGGGGCGGCAACCAGACATCACGCAGTTTCGTTATAACCACTGTCATCTCTCTTCTCCTGTATGAGTGAAACTTTGTCTCAGTGAAAGGTACGATCAATTACACTCTCACGATTTTACCCCTGTTTATATTCCCGATACAACCGGTCGTATTCACTCATGATTGCACTCCAATCGTATTGCAAAGCCATCTCTCGACTTGCTTTCCCCATTCGTTCTCGTAAATCTTGATCATCAATCAATCGTACCAATCTCTCGGCAATCTGTTCTTCATTTTCTCCCACTAAAAATCCATTTTCGCCCTCTTTAACGATTTCGTTATTTCCTCCCACATCACTCGCCACCACCGGCAATCCGCACCCCATTGCTTCTAAAATTACTGATGGCATACCTTCTGATAATGACGTCAACACAAACACGTCAGCATACTGATAAGATTTTTCTAATTTGTCGTAAGGCACAGTCCCCACATACTTAATCACATCTGACACGCCTAATGAAGTCGCCAACTGGTCCAGTTCACTACGATAAGTTCCTGTCCCCACTACTTCAACTTCAAACGGATACTGCGCTCGCTCCCTCACTAACGGCAATGCCTTCACTACCCGCTGAAACCCTTTCCGCGGAATCAAACGACCAATAAACAATAGTCTGACTTTGGGGTTAGCTGACCGTTCAATCGGAGAAAACCTTTTCGTATCCACCCCATTTGGAATCAACTTAAACTCCGCTTTCGGATCAACTTGTTGACCTAAGCGAACCAATTCTTCTGAACAAACAGTTCTAAACTCCGCTCGTTGCCAAATTAATTTTAATAGGGGAGTAATCACCGGATACACCCGTTTGTATCGCGATGGATTCGCCCCCGGAATATCCGATCCGCCAAAATAAACAGCGTAGGGGAGACCTCGCACTAATGAAATCACCCACGCCACCCATCCCGCCGGCACCGCAAAATACGCCTGAATAAAGTCCACTTTATGCCTTAAGGTGTACCACCACACGTATCCCAATGCTGATATTCCAAATATGACTAACTCCCACATCGCCGCATAGTCAGCAAATCGCCGCACTGCCGGAATCCTAATCACTTCAGCTCCATCAATCACTTCCCTGCGCGGCAATCCCTTATATCCCGATGTCACTAAAGTCACTTCATGCCCAGCCGCCACTAAATATTTAATCGCATATTTTGTAACCGTTGATCCTCCCCCGCCAATCGGCGGAAATTCATTGTTAATTAGCAGCAGCTTCATTGCAATTATTCAAATCCAACTGTTCTCCGGATTGTATAGGGCTTTTTTTCCGTGTAATAAGTTTTTGCCACCTGATCAGCCAATACTCCGGACAATAAAAATTGAAAACCTAATAAAACTAATAAAACAGCCAGCAGGGGAGAAGTTCGATTCGCCAACCCAATAATCCGAAATAACCACAGTGCGCCTAGCGTACCACCCAAGACAAATCCAGTTCCGATAAATCCCGCCCCGATCGCTCCAAAAAAGTGCATCGGCCTAGCTGAATATTGAATCCAAAATTTCACCACAAATAAATCCAAAAACCCTTTTAATTTCTTTTTGATTGAATATTTCGTCTTACCGTATTTACGAGGATGATGCCTTACCACCATCTCTCCCACTCGAAATCCTTTCCATGACAACAACGCTGTAATATACCGATGCATTTCTCCGTATAATTCCAGTCCTTCCAAAGCTTCTTTGCGGTACACTTTCAAACTGCACCCTTGATCGTGAATTTTTTCGCCTGTTACTCTCCGTCGCACCCAATTCCCAATCTTACTCCCCAGCATCAATAGTTGCTTATCATGCCGCTCTTTTCGCCATCCGGATACGACATCTAATTTATCCTCCTCTAACTTCTTAATCATCGCCGGAATATCTTCCGGATCATTCTGTAAATCAGCATCTAACACAATCACGTATTTCCCTTGCGCTTTATCAAACCCAGCCGACCAAGCCGCTGTCTGTCCAAACTGTCGTCGGAATTCAATTAGCTTCACGCGCTTATCTTGTTCAGTCAGGCGCACAACTCGTTTCAATGTCTCATCCGTGCTACCGTCATCAATAATAATCAATTCCCACTCTCCTGCCATTTCACCCACTACCCGCTTAACCGACTCATACAAAGGCAGGATTGAATCTTCTTCGTTATGTGCTGGGACAACAATTGAATATTGCATATCTTTGTCTTTCTATTATGAAACAGTCTGGTCAGCTACCTCAAGCAGATAATCTCCATACCCACTTTTTTTCAATGGCTCCGCTAAAGCAATGAGTTGTTCTCGAGTGATATACCCCATCCGATAAGCCGTTTCTTCAATACAGCCCACTTTCAAACCCTGTCTCTTTTCAATCACTTGGACAAAATTCGCCGCCTGCAACAAAGAATCATGGGTTCCCGAGTCTAACCACGCCGTCCCACGATTTAATTTCGCTACCCGCAAATTCCCCGCTTGCAAATACAGCTTATTAATATCTGTAATCTCTAATTCGCCTCGCGCTGACGGCTTTAAGTTTCGCGCCATCTCCACCACTGCGTTGTCGTAAAAATATATTCCTGGCACCGCATATGACGATTTCGGTTGCAATGGCTTTTCTTCAATACTCAACACCTTACCTACCTCATCAAAATCAACTACTCCATACCTTTCCGGATCAGACACGTGATAGGCAAACACTAACCCTCCGCCTTGGTTCTCTACTTCTTGCTTCGCTTCTTGTAACACTTCTTGAATTCCGCCGCCGTAAAAAATATTATCGCCTAGAATCAATGCCACGCTTTCTTGACTAACAAAATCCGCACCAATCACAAAAGCCTGCGCTAAACCTTCTGGCCGCGGTTGTTCGGCATATGTAAAATGCATGCCTAATTGCTGACCATCGCCCAGCAGCTTCTTGAACAACGGCAAATCATACGGTGTTGAAATAATTAAAACTTCCTGAATCCCAGCCAAAATCATCATTGATAAGGGATAATAAATCATTGGTTTGTCGTAGACTGGAACCAATTGTTTACTTACTGCAATTGTTGCCGGATTTAATCTTGTCCCTGCCCCACCTGCTAAAATAATCCCTTTCATAAGTCTTCTGCTTAATTAAGACTAACCTATAATTATAACACTTTTACCCTAATATTGTCAATAGGAATAGGGGAGTCCCCTCCGCCATTTATCATATACTTATCGCCTGCCGGCTACCACTCCTTTATTCACCTAGATGCTTGTGCGGCTCCAAATAATCTTGTACATACTCACGTACTGCATCCTCTAATAAAGTACTATCCTTCGCAAACCCTGTCCCCCATAATTTCTTCATTATCGCTTCAGTGTGATTTTGATACTGGTTTTTTATATTATCCGGCAAGTCAATGTATTGAATTCGAGTTTCTTTTCCTAACGCATCAAACAACGCCTTCATCGTATCATTCCACGTCCGCGCCTTGCCTGTGCCAACATTAAATACCCCATTAGCCTCCGGATGATCCATTAAAAACAGTGTCGCCCGCACCGCGTCTTTAACATAAATAAAATCTCGATCTTGTTCCCCGTCAGCATAATCCGAATGATTTGACTTAAATAACTGCACCACTCCCTGCTCTTTTGCTTCGGGATACTTTTTCAAAATAACACTACGCATCCCTTCCTTGTGCCATTCATTCGGTCCAAACACATTAAAATACCTTACCCCCGCCACGTTATTTAAATAACCACCATCTCGTGCCCAAATATCAACCTTTAGTTTTGATTTGCCATACAAATTCAAAGGCCGCAATTCATCAAATAAATCATGATCATCATCAAACCCATTGGAACCGTCACCGTACGTCGCTGCACTCGATGCATATACGCAGCGCACTCCTCGATCAGCACTCCACCGAATTATATCCTGTGAATATTCCACGTTATTATCCTGCAAATAATTCCAATTTTGTTCTGTCGTGCTCGAACATGCACCCATATGTAAAATTGCTGTCACTTCTCGCTCATTCCAAACTCCTTCCAATAATTGTTGTCTAAAATCTTGCGGAGTCACTAACTCCTCATACTGCAAACTGCCAACATTATGTTCTTTTTCATCGTGATCCAACTCATCTACGATCACAATTCCTCGCTCCCCTTTTTCATTCAAAGCCCATACCAAAGCACTCCCAATCAACCCTGCTCCCCCTGTTACAATAATCATTTCCTTATTATTCCTAATTATCTTTAAAAAAGGAACTGCAGTTTACTTACTTCTCCGTATTTTCGCTACAATATCTGATGTCGCCAGCCCAGGACGTCGTTCTACCGTATAAGGCTTAACTCCATATCGCTGCATTACCGGCCATTCAATCCAAGTTTCAGGCGCACCGTACTCGCTCCCATTAACATGCACATCTGGTTGCACCGTCTCAATCAAAACATCCTGCACCTTATTATATGGCGCATCTATCACCACTACATAATCTACACAACTCAAAGCCGCCAACATGGCCGCTCTTTCTGCTTCCGGAATAAACGGACGCATTGATCCTTTGCCATCTTTTACGGAAGCATCGGAATTCATCCCTATAATCAACAAATCACCCTGCTGCTTAGCCTCTTCTAACATATCTAAATGTCCAGCATGCAAAATATCAAAAGCACCATTTAAGGTCACCAGCTTCTTTCTAGCCTGCTTCCATTCTCCTGTCCGCGCCGCCGCTTCAGCAATTGTTAAGATTTTTTCTGTTCGCCAATGATGTTTCATAGTTATTAAGATAACATAATCTTATTCGCCGCTTCATCTAACGACTCCACTATCATATCCGGCTGAACTGATAATTCTTCCGCTTGCCAGTACTGGCTTTTTATCAACGCTGTTTTTGTTCCTAGCTTTTTACCGAACAATAAATCCGCCTCTTTATCCCCAATTGTCCAACTCGCCGCATAATCAATCTTCCCGATTTTTTCTTCAATCTGTCGCGCCATTCCAATTTCCGGCTTCCGACACTCACACCCCGCTTCTCGATGATGAGGGCAATACGCAATCACATCTAATTCTGCTCCTGATTTTTTCAATTCGGCCTGCATATATATATGCAAAGCTTCTACATCCGCTTCCGTGTACAACCCATGCCCAATACCAGACTGATTCGTAATCAACGCTAATTTAAACCCGGCTGCTTTCAAGTTATGCAACGCCTCTTTGGCTCGTGGCTTAAACTGCCAATCTTCCTTCCGATATACATATCCACAATCATGATTAATCGTCCCGTCACGATCCAAAAAAACTACCTTATTCTCCTCGCTCGGCATAATGCGCTAATAAATCTATAATTTCATCAGCCGTTACTCCGGTTGCTCCAATTTTATGAGCATTGATTGTTCCCGCCGCGTGACCTAAAATCGCTGCCTCTTCATCACTTGCTCCAACTAACTTGGCTAACAAGATTGCCGCCGAAGCCGAATCACCGCAGCCGGACGTATCCAAAACTTCATCATCACCCGTAAATTCTTGTTGCGCATGATATGACTTCCCGTCTCGATTCAAAACATAAATTCCATTCTCAGACAAAGTTAAAAATACATTCGTGTTAAATGTATCTCGCAACAACCCCGCTAATTCACTCGGCTCCTTCTGATTATCAAACTGGTTAAGGCCCAAAAACTCATAGGCTTCCTTCCGATTAGGAGATATATAATCTGCTCCGGTAAAGAAGTTTATCCGCGACGGTTTTACATCCGCCATCACTGGCACCCCGGCTGAACGCGCCGCCTCCATTACTGCTAACGCTGTCTTTTGCGTCACACAACCTTTGGCATAATCTGACACTAAAACCCCGTCTACTTCTGAAATAATATCTTGAATTGCTTGCACCGCCTCTGCTTCCGCCGCTCCTTTAACTTCCCGCTTGTCTTCATAATCAACTCTCAACATCTGCTGTGTGCGCACGACATATCTAATTTTTTCTGTCGTTGGCCGCGTTGCATCACTAATCAGTCTAATCTTATACCCTTCCTGTTCTGCTGCCTGCTCCAACTCACGCGCCACCGCATCGCCACCACCAACTGCCACTAATTCCGCTTGGCCGCCAATCGTCACTATATTCTTAGCCACGTTCCCCGCACCACCCGTAACTTTTCTCTCATCTGTTACTTCCAGAATAGGTACCGGCGCCTCTGGATTTAATCGTTCCACTTTACCGGTAATATACCGATCCAACATTACATCGCCAAATACTAATACTTTTTTGGATTTAAACTCACTTAAAATTTGTCGTGCTTTGTCTGCTTTCATATGTTTTAAACTTCTAAATTCATATCTTCACCTGGTCCGGGTGCCTCAATTACCGGTACCTCGTTTTCAAATAATTCACACAGCAAATGAATCGCGTGTAAATGCATTTCCTGAATCCTAGCATTCGTATGTGAAGGCGAGATGATGGCATAATCAGCCGTATCTTTCAACGTCCCCTTTGGCCCTGTCATTGCGATAATCGTCATTCCTTGTGCCCGTGCCTGTTCAGCCGCTGCAAGAATATTTTTGCTATTCCCTGAAGTTGTTAACCCCACCAAAATATCACCTTCTCGGCCTAAAGCTTCCACCTGGCGCTTAAACACATCTTCATATCCATAATCATTTCCAATACAAGTTATCACCGCTCCGTCCGCCGTTAAAGCAATTACAGGATACGCCTCTCTATTCTCTTTATACCTTCCCACCATCTCATCAGATAAATGTTGGGCTTCGGCCGCCGAACCACCGTTTCCTGCTACCAACACCTTATTGCCTCGCGCAAACGCTGCTTTCATTTGCTCCGCCACCAGCCTAATCTGTTCGTGAAATTCTTGTGTATTTTCTAAAACTGTTTTTAGCTCCTCGGAATGTTGTTTAAATAAGTCGTTCATATTTTTATCCTACGTCTCCGCCTTACGATTTCGCAAATAATCACTTAAGGCCTCTTCCCAGGTTCTCATATTCGGACCTCGATCATTAATCAGCACACTCCATTCTGGTCGTTGAGCCGGCCGCGGATATTCGACTGCTTTGATCGGCACCACCTTAACTTGTTTATTCGCCAACTCAAAAATCTTCTGTGCAAAACCATACCAAGTTGTCATGCCTTGATTAACTCCATGATAAATTCCCGGCTTATAGCCAGCTTGCACTAATTCTTTAGTATACCTGGCTAAATCAACCGTATAAGTGGGTGAGCCATGCTGGTCATTTACTACTTTGATTTCATTTTGCGAATCAGCCAACTTCAGCATCGTTTCCACAAAATTACGCCCACCCGCTCCATACAACCAAGCTGTACGCACTAAAAAATACTCACCACCCACAGTGGCTAAGGCCTTCTCACCGGCTAATTTTGACTCGCCATACGCATTCACTGCCGGACCAGGCATATCATTTTCTTGATACCCCTCCGCTTTATCCCCTGGAAAAACATAGTCAGTACTGTAATGCACTAAACTAATCTCCAACTCACGGGCTACCTGAGCAATATTTCTAACCCCTATCTCATTAACTGCCAAAGCTGCTTCTTGATCAGTTTCCGCTCCATCAACATTCGTATACGCCGCTGCATTCAAAATCCAAGCTGGTTTTTCTGCTGTAATTTTTTCTCTCACTGCCTGGACGTCAGTAACATCCAACTGCTCCCGATCCCACGCCACCACTTCTTGGTCACTCCAAACTTCCGTTAAAGCCTGGCCTAACATTCCTCCCGCACCCAAAATCACAACTTTGCTCATCGCTTCTGAGGCAAATACCAATTTTTCATCCATTCCACTAAATCACGCACACCATCTTGAACCGATATCTCTGGAATCCAACCTAATAGTTTTTGCGCTTTCGTTGTATCAGCATACGTTACTCGCATTTCTCCCGCCGGTGATTCCATCGGCACAATTATTGGCGATTTTCCAGCCGCCTCGGCAATTGCATCCACTAACTTACGTAAAGGCACTGGTTCACCTCGGCCAGCATTAATAATCTCAAATCCCAAATCTTTATCGACCGCCGCCCCAATTGCTCGCACTAAATCATTGATATGCGTTACATCTCTTTGTCGATCATCCTTATTTAACGGCACCTCTGCCTCCGTTAGAATTTTTTCCGCAAAAATCATTGGTGCCATATCTGGCCGACCCCATGGCCCATACACACTGAAAAAACGTAGTACAGTAATCGGTAAACCGTGCAAATCATGCCACATCGAACAATAATCTTCTGCTGCTGCTTTACTGGCTCCATATGGAGATTTCGGCCGTAACGGATAAGTAGTTTCTTCAAACGGAGTCTGTTCATCGTTATACACCGACGAGCTCCCCGCAAAAACCAAGCGCTTCACATCGTATTTAGTCGCCGCCTCTAATACTGCCAAAGTACCATTTACATTCGTATACGTATATTCTTGCGCTCGTATTACACTCTCTTTCGGATTTGCATGTGCCGCCAAATGAAGTACTACTTCAAACTTCCCCTCTCTAAAAGTTTTTTCTAACAACTCAGCGTCAGTAATATCACCCTCAATCACCGGTACTTCATTCTTCAGAAAGTCTGTTACCCGTGCTCGTTTTAACCACGATGGATACAAAAAATCACTAAAATTATCCCATAACACCACTTCATCCCCGCGCTCTTGCAACATTTTTGCCGCGTGACTCCCTACAAATCCCGCTCCACCAGTAATTAATACTTTCATATTAAAAACCTTCCGCTTGTTCTAATTTCGGCAAAGCCGCGTCTCGTTTTGATAAAATAGGTTCTTTGACCGGCCAATCCACGCCAATCTTAGCATCATTCCAAACAATTCCTCCTTCTGTTTCCGGCGCATAATAGTCAGAACATAAATACAAAACATCAGCTGTCTCCGAAGTTACGCAAAAACCATGCGCAAATCCTGTCGGAATGTATAGCATCTCAGCTTTTTCTGCCTTCAGCATTGCTCCGGCCCACATGCCATAAGTCGGCTTATCTCTGCGCAAATCAACTGCTACATCAAAAATCTCTCCACTTAAAGGCATAATTAATTTTGCCTGCGCTTGTGGAAATTTCTGATAATGTAATCCTCGCAAGACATTTTTCTTGCTACGCGATCGATTAAACTGCACCCATGGCCCCCGCACCCCGTAATCATTAAAAATATTCTCCCGCACCATTTCACTAAAAAAACCTCTCTCATCCGGATAAACATCCGACGTAATATGTAAAACTTCCGGCAATGATAGTTTTTCAATCACAAAAGCCATAAAGGAAAAAGTTAACAATCTTTGACCTGACAATACCGGTTTTGTCCCGGTTGGTCAATTCACTTCTCCTGTTGCTTAACTAAAAACGCATCTAACCATTCACGCGCTTCTTCCGACTGCATTTTTATATCCGGACTCTTAGCTATACTTTCCATAACATCGATCTCTTGAGTAGCGGTATCTTGCCAATCAGTCCGAGCAGTTAAACGTAATGTTTCTTTCTCAGCCGATATTTTCTGGCGCGGAACATTCAACCATGCAATTCCGATTACCCCCATTCCGAGCACAGCTAAAAAGAATAGTTTCTTTGGTTCCGCTTCAAAATATATACCTACCGCCAATCCCCACGTTGCCCCTACTAAGATCCAAGTTCCCAGCGCTAACTTTTCCCATTGATTCATCATATTTCTTACCTTTTTAAAACTGCTAAATACGCTTCCGGCGGAATATCCACTGAACCATGTTCGCTCATACGCTTCTTCCCTTTTTTCTGCTTTTCTAATAATTTGCGCTTACGTGAATAATCACCACCGTACAAATGTCCCGTGACATCTTTCCGCATTGCCGGCAAAGTTTCCCGCGCGACAATACTTCCTCCAATCGCTGCTTGCAAAGGTACTGCAAATAATTGCCGCGGTAATACTTCCTTTAATTTCGCTACCAGGCGCCTGCCTGTTGCCTCTGCCTTACTACGCGCCACAATTACCGCCAGTGCTTCTACCTCCACTTTATTCACTAACAAAGACAGCTTCACCACCTCGGCCGGTCGCCACTCTTTCATCTCATAGCTCATTGAGCCATACCCCGCTGTCACTGACTTTAATTTGTCATAAAAATCAACCACTAATTCACGCATCGGTATTAAATAGGTTAACTGCACCCGCTCCCCCTCTAAATGCTGTTGATTTACAATTTCCGCTTCTCGATCCTGCATTACTTCAAAGACGGCTCCCATGTACCCAACTGGCGTTAAAATATCAACCTGAGCATACCGCTCTTCAATCGCTTCAATCTGAGATGGGTCCGGAAATTCTACCGGCGTCGCCGCTTCCATATCCTCACCGTTTCGCAACTTAATTCGATACGCCACACTCGGAGTCGTAATCACTAAATCTAAATTATATTCTCGACGTAAACGCTCTTGAATAATTTCCATATGCAGCATCCCTAAAAATCCACATCGAAACCCTTGTCCTAAAGCTTCGCTTCTCTCTTGTAATGCCGTTAGGCTCGCATCGTTTAACATCAATTCACTAATCGCATCTTTTAATAAGGGAAAATCATCACCCCGAGCAGGAAAAATTCCGGCAAACACTTTGGGCTGCGGAATTCTAAAACCCGGCAAAGCTTGTAAACCTGACCGCCGACTTGCCAAAGCAATCGTATCGCCCACCCGCGCTTGTCGCACGTCTTTTAACCCCGTTGCTATATATCCAATTTCTCCCGCATCAATCATTTGATCAGGATGCCATTCGGGTGCAAATGAACCAACTTCCACTGCCCGATCAGTCGCCCCTGTCCCTAGAAAAATCACTTCATCTCGTGCTGATACTTTACCTTCTATGACCCGCACGTAAGTTACAACTCCTTTATAATCATCGTACACAGAATCAAAAATAAGGGCTCGCAAAGGCTTAGTATTGTCCTGCTGTGCCGCCGGTATTCGCTGCACCACTGCATCCAAAACTTCTTTGACTCCTTCTCCTGTCTTAGCTGAAATCTTGAGAATATCAGTCGCCTTGCCACCCAATAAAGCGAGTATCTCTTGAGTGACTCGCGGTACATCTGCTGCCGGTAAATCCACTTTATTAATCACTGGAATAATCTCCAAATTATTCTCAATCGCAAAATACAAATTAGAAATAGTTTGCGCTTGCACACCCTGGGTTGCATCCACCAGTAATACGGCTCCCTCCACCGCCTGCAAACTCCGACTCACCTCATATTGAAAATCAACATGACCCGGCGTATCAATCAAATTCAGCATGACCCCATTCCACTGCATGCGCACTGGCTGTAACTTAATTGTAATTCCCTTTTCCCTCTCTAATTCCATTGAATCTAATAGCTGTGCTCGCATCTTCCGACTCTCCACTGTTCCGGTCAGCTCTAACATCCGGTCGGCTAAAGTCGACTTCCCGTGATCCACATGCGCAATAATGCAAAAATTACGTATCTCCATAGAATACCGCCCAGCATACCAATTCACGCCCTTTTCGCCAATATCTCTCTTGTTCATCATAAAAAAACGCCCCAAGGACAATCCGACCGGGCCATCGGGAAAGCCTTGGGGCACACATGAAGGAACAACGCAACAGGGTAAAGAGAGCTATGCGCATGGCACCAGCCGCTCGGTCTCAACTTAAACCACACGCATAGCCCACACGTAGTTTTATCATATCCCGCCTACTCCAGATGTCAACCAAAGAAAAAAACCGCCGAAAAGCGATTGTGTGGCACGGCGGGAGAATATCGCCACACAAAGAGCTTTTCGACGGCAACCGGGAAAGGGTAATCTCGCATCTCTTGCAAATTTGAGTCACCATTCTCAAGCTAGCCCGGCGGAGTCATGTACGACCTCCTTTCTAAAATGAGATCAGCCGACAGACAACGCAAGGGGCCCTACCAACTTCAAAAAAAGAAAGAAAAAGAGAACAATATAACCGCCCGGAGGGGTTCATGAGAACCTACTTGGGGCACTAGCAGTCCCCTACAACACCCTCCAGACGGCTCGCACGACAGGTGCTGTTAAGTTCTTATACTCTTACCCGCTTTTTTTGTCAACGGTCAAATTATCGTCTACCCTTATTCCAACATTCCACCAAACCTTGGCGTCTCGGTCCCTGCATCTAATTTAACTTTCCATTTCCGCGGCAAATATTTTCGCAACACTTCTAACTCCTCACATCGGAATAACATACATAACCCTAAATAGGCCATTGCCCCGCCTACAAAGGCTCCAACCATCTGTACGCTCACACCCCAAAACCGCGTCATATTCACCCAAGGCTCAATTGCATACTTTAATCCTTGTACCACCATACCAGCCAATCCGCTCGCCACCGCGATCCTGATCATACTTGCCACCACCGCTTTATCATCAAACCCATTCAGTTCTATATGCAGTTTTCCTAGCAATAACACCAAAGTTATAATCGCTGATGCCGAAAAAGCCAAGGCCAATCCTTCCACCCCCATACGCGGCGACAACCAAATTGCCAATCCAATATTCGCCGCCATACTAATCAAAGAAATAACAACTGGTGTTGCTGTATTTTGTCTGACATAAAAAGCCCTAATCAACAACGGAGCGGCTGCTTGAGCAAATAAACTAACCAACAATAGACCTAAAATTGAATACGTCATAATAGTATCATTCCAATCAAACGCCCCATCACCAAACAAAACTCGCACAATTTGAGCGCGTAATAAATAAGCAAAAGCCGCGGTTGGTACTGTTAAAAAGATAATATAACGAAATGTTCGCGTTAGCGTCATCCGAAAATCTTTCGCCTGCTTCCGCGCCCATTGTTCGGCTAATGTTGGAAAAGCCGCTTGCGCAAATGCCAATCCAAAAATACCCACCGGTACGCTTTGAATGTTATTCGCCAAATGAAATGTCGCAATACTGCCAGCCGAAAGAGTCGAGCCAATAATGGTTACTAAAAACAAATTCATTTGTTGGCCTGCCATA
Organism: uncultured Candidatus Saccharibacteria bacterium; assembly: GCA_964610055.1. GTDB lineage: Bacteria > Patescibacteriota > Andersenbacteria > UBA10190 > UBA10190 > CAZSUC01. The sequence goes on from CAZSUC010000001.1 coordinate 647,762, forward strand.
CCAAACATTCTCGGTATAATCATCCGCCGTAAAGTTTTTACGTCTTTTGATTTCCATTTCATAACCGGACGCCACCGCCATCCCAACCGCCAAACACTCGGCAATTGAACTAAAGCATGCAAAGCTGCTCCTAACACCACCCCCCATCCTAACCCCGCCACTCCTAACCATGGCACCAGCCACACCACACCAACAATAATACCGATGTTGTAAACAATCGGAGCCAACGCATACGCCACAAATCGCTTAAATGAATTCAGCACCCCTGAAAACATAAAGCTAATACTCAATAAAATTGGCTGTAATGCCATTATGCGAGATAAAGTGATCGTCATTTCTAACTTATCTCCCATAAAACCAGGTGTAATTAAAGGCACAATCCAACGCGCCCCTAATGCATATCCTGCGCTCAACACTATCACTGTTAACAACACAATATTTAAGACCGACAAAGAGAAGTCAAAGGCCTCCTCATGATTACCTTTTTTACCTTTAACTAATTTCTCCGTAAACAACGGAATGAAGGCTGCCGATAAAGCGCCCATCACTACTAAATTAAAAATCAAATCCGGCAAACGGAAAGCTGCAACAAACGCATCAAAAATATCGCCGGCCCCAAAAGTCGTAGTCATCACCCGTTCCCGTAACAACCCCACGACACGCGACCCTAACGACGCTACCGAGAGCCACAAAGCTGCTGAAATTAATTTTTGTGTATTGCCGTTCTTAATCACACCTTATTGCCTTTCTAAAACCGCCCCTACCAACACGTCTTGGTTAAGCTCTCCTCGATAAACCAACTCTTGGCTGCTTGTTGTTGTAATTCCGTCATGAGGGATAGTATGCACAATCCCTATGTTTTCGGGAAGCCGTATTTCTACTCGCACTTCTGTTCGATTATCACCTGGTTGTTTTACTACATAAGTTTCGTATCTCTCTGCTGGATCTAACAAATCCGGTAAGTCCGCTGCGCCCGGTAATCGATAGCGGTAAATTCCCACTGTCGTTGCTCCCGGTTTAGTTATCATCCAATTAGCAAAAAACTTATATCCACTTTCTTGACCAATCACCGTGCCGCTAACATCCGCCACTTGCGCTCGTTGCCATTCCGCTAAATCAGGATCAGCCGTTAATTCCTCTGGCAATTCTGGAAAATCATATCGCGGCACATCTGCAGCTTCTGTAAAACCTCGTGCCTCTATTAACTCTGCCTCATCCGGTACTAATACTCGCTGCCAAACTACATTATCTTTATACGCTGGGTTTTCGCCATCAGGATATTCACGATCCAATATCTCTTCCGGACCCCGATGCGTTCGCCTAATCGTAACTGTCACTTCCACATCGCCATTGCTTTGCACATCGCTGCGATAATCAATCTCTTGATCCATAAACTGATCACTCTTATGCCCTCCAATATTTGTATTATTTACATAAAGCAAGCCTAACTGTTCCTCAGGCAACTCTCCACTCCAATTTAACTCATGTACTCGCGCCTGTTCCTCTGTTCTTGTTAAATTAACTAATAAACTTTTTTTCTGAATTGCATTATTCATGACATTTAACACATCTAATACTGCTTTCGAATCTTGTGCGAACACTCGATTCAACAAAACCGGCGTTAAGTCAGCCAAAAATTGTTTCGGCCGATTAACTTCTTTATCGTAATCATATGTCACCTCGTCTTGAGTTAGCGCAATGAAGTTATCCTCATCCACCGTCACGTTATAAGTTGGCATTTCAATTGGACCAGTAATCGCTAACAAATCTTGAATAATCTCTGGAGTAATTGCAATGACTCCATCCACCTTTGATCCACCCTCCTTTTCCCAAAACGACTGAATTTTCTCTGCACTTAAGTCAAAATCAACAAACCAATTAGCATCTCGTAAGTACCATCTATCCGTAATTCCTCGCATCGGATCAGGTGGTGCAATATATTCTTTTAATTGTCCGTCCGGATCATATACTGTTTGCACATCTACTTCTTCCACCTGACCTCGACTAACATTTACCACTCCTAGACTTCCAATAAATCCACCTGTTGGCCGCAATTCATGATTGTTTTGAAACACTAACAAATAACGTCGATCTTCTTGCGCTCCTAAAACTGATAACAATAAATCACTTTGTTCATTGAAAGATTGAATTGATGCTAATAATTCTGGCACTACTTCTTTCAACATTTGCGCAGGCTCTTTTACGGATGCTGGCAACAACAAAGTATTAACGCCATTTAAGTTTTCGACTGCGTCTTCCAACGCCGCTTGTGCCACTCCCATATTCTCTTGTGTAATCTCCAGCGCGCCAACCAAAGTCCTTTCCGACTTTTGATTACTACCGATTACCGACCCACTTGAAGCCATTAAAACAGACAACGCTTCCGTAACTCTCTGCCCTGCCTCAGTTACACTTTCCGCTGCCGCTAACATATTATCGCCTGAACGGACTGTGCCTGTAACATCTAAAGTTTCTAGAACTAATCGCGATGCTGATAAAGCATCCCGCAGTTGCTCTCGCGCTTCCATCAATTGCTCCTTGGCGTTAGCAAAATTTTCACTCCCAGTTTCAAAATCGCTTTGCGATACCGCCGCCTGCGCAGCTGCCACTTCATTCAAAGCCTCTTTCGTGCGTCTAATAATTGGGCCAATTGCAACATACCCTCGACCCAAAGCTTGCAAATTTTGTAACGCTAACCAACCAATCCCACATCCAATAATTAGGATCAGGGCATTAGAAACTAATCGACGTACAGTTTTTTTTTACGCCAAGCCTCCTTTAACGCTTCTGTTAACTCTATGTCTTGTCCGGCTTTTGCCGGAACAATATTTTTCGGAAAAATACTAAAGTGCAGAGGTAAGGCAAACCGACGCTTAGGCGGTTGGATTGCATTTTGCTCATTTACTTTAATCTCTGCTCCGTCAGGTTTTTGCTTTTTGTCTTCCCATTCATACGGCATATCTCGCTCTTTTGTAATCAGTACCTTAACCGGCTTTGGTTGCATCATTTTTGTTTTATTGGTTCCTCGGGCTGGAGGAGTCATTCTTTTCGATTGCGCCAACATGTTTCCATACGGCGGCAACATTACACTCGCCCCCGGCTTATTCTCTCGCCATACATCGCCAGTATGTTGTTCTACTCCTCGTTTCGGTTTCGGCGTTCGCCGCATAGAATATAGAGGATACTTTGAAGGTAATTCAGAATATAAAGGTCTCCGCTCAAATTGAATAATTGCTTGCTGTTGTCGCCTCTTGCGTCTTTGTCTTTCTAATTCATATCGTACTGGGCGGCGCAAACGTGCTGGCAATTTCCAATCAAACTGCACAACTGGCGGCTGCGGTTTAGCCGCTTTCTTCGGTACTCGCCGTGTCTTTCCGTGCGCAATTTTTCGCTCCGGTCTTAACGGTTTTTTTGGAGGAACTACATCGTACACACGCTTATTATATCATCATGCTACACTATAACCAATGTCACAGTTTCTCCCTCTTGGTCAGCATGATCTACCACCCGCCCTATCTTTCCGCCGCTTGATTGGCCCCAGCTTTATTATCTTAGGTCTCGGCTTAGGTAGCGGCGAGGTCATTCTTTGGCCTTATCTTTCTAGTAACTATGGTCTCGGTATTGTTTGGGCTATTGTCGTCGGTATTACCATGCAGTTTTTCATCAACTTAGAAGTCGAACGATACGCTTTAATTTATGGTGAAAGCATTTTTGTCGGTTTCGCACGCATGCTGCGTTATCTTCCCGCCTGGTTTATTCTCACCACCTTCTTTGGTTTCGGCTGGCCCGGTATCGGTTTAGCCGGCGCAACTTTACTTGCTCATGCTTTCGGTATTTCTAATGTAAACATCGCGGCCATCGCCATCTTTCTCCTTATCGGACTTATCTTGTCTTTTGGACGCGTTCTTTACCAAACCGTTGAAAATATTCAAAAATGGCTGATCGGCTTAGGTGTCCCGGCAATTATTCTGCTCACTCTTTACCTATCTTCTCGAGCTGACTTTGTTGTTCTCGCCCAAGGTTTAATTGGCCACGGTCACAATTTTTGGTTCTTACCCGACGGCTTAGCAATTGCTGCTTTTTTAGGCGCTCTGGCTTTCTCTGGGGCAGGCGGAAATCTTAATCTGGCTCAATCTTTTTACGTGCGCGACAAAGGTTACGGCATGGGAAAATATTCTGCACGAATTACTAATCTGCTCCACGAAAATCAAGATGACGCTCACTTTCACCTCACCGGCTCCACTTTCCCTCTGTCTTCTTCTAACCTCAGTCGCTTTCATCGTTGGTGGCGCATCATGAATCTCGAACACTTTTTAATTTTTTGGGTTCTCGGTTTGATTACAATGTTAACCCTAGCTTTATTAGCTTACGTCACCGCTTACGGCACACCTGGCAATGAGCAAAATATTACTTTCGTTCTCAATGAAGCCACTGCCATCAGCCAACTCACTCTTCCTGTTATCAGCCTGTTATTCCTGATCATAACTGGCATCATGCTTTCCGCCACCCAGATGACTGTGCTTGATTCCACTAGTCGTATCATCGCCGAAAATTGGCTGCTCTTTACGCGCAAAGCTAAAGGCAAAATGGCACACCTGTATTATTTTATTCTTTGGGCTCAAATCGCTTTTGGAATCCTGGTTTTCCTGGCTGGATTTAACGAACCGAAACAATTAATTATTACTTCCGCTGTCATTAATGCTTTCACCATGTTTATTTACACCGGACTTTTACTTTGGTTAAATAATAGTCGCTTGCCTCAACCTCTTAAACCTCGTGCCTGGCGCAATGTCGCTCTCGCTATTACTTTTCTCTTTTTCGGTGTTTTCTGCGTTTTGTATCTCATTGATAAATTTTAATTGAAATATAAAAGCCGGTGCGCTATGCACCAGCATTGCCGTTACGGCGGCATTTAATCAAGGGAACCAAAGAGAGGCTGACAACCAGGCGGAACGATACTATTTAGCGAGTAGCACCCCGCTTCAATGTATGGCAATTGCCCGCACTTCTGTATCAGACTCACATACAGAATCATTGAAGTCCCCCGTGGAGACCTCAACACAGTGCCCAAAAAATCACGATGCAAGACCGTCTCCTCTGGAAATACCTTAGCCAGCAAAGAATCCCGCTCTTGCTCTGTCGGCTTCTCTGTCCTTTGAAAATCATCAAGCAAATCAAGAAATTGGGACAATCCCAACGGACACAGCAAAGTATGTGAACGAGCCCACTCGACACGCCCCCTACCCCACATTGGACCATCGTCCCTCGGACAATCAATGCGCTTAATGTGCCCCCTCAACTTCAAAAGACCCTCTCGCGGATCCTCGTCCAACACGCTCCAACCCTCCTCGTTGAAACCATCAATCTTCGCCAGCCGCACCAGCCTGGGATCTACTTCGCTCTGAGCCATGAGATTACCCCTTGCAAGAAACCCATAAATTGTCCAACGAACCACTCCTAACCATACTATTTTTTCTTATCCCGTCAACTTACTTAGTCATTACTCTTTCATATGTTTTTACATGCGCCGCGGCCGCCTCTTCCCATTTAAACTCACTCGCTTTCTTTTGTGCCTCCTCTACCCTCGCTTCTATCTCCGCGCCACCTCCCAACGCATGCTTTATTCCTCGCGCAATGTCTATAATTGACTCCGGATTCACATATTCCGCCGCATTGCCTAACAACTCCGGCATACTTGTTACATTTGACGTTACTACTGGCGTCTTCACAACCGCTGCTTCTAAAATTGGCAAACCAAACCCTTCATACAAACTCGGAAAAGCAAAACAAGCCGCCTCCGCATACAAAGCCGGCAACAATTCAGCTGATACGAATCCCGGTAAAACCACTTCATCCTCATCCGTATATTTGCGTACCGTCTTCAAAATACTACTATATCCTGGCTTCGGTCGTCCCGTAATCACTAATTTAACTTGCGGAAATTCTTTATGCACTAACGCAAAAGCTTGTACTAAACGCACTAAATTTTTATGACTCATCCAAACTCCTACAAACAAGACATAAGGAAAATTACCGCCTAACAACATTCGTACTTTGCGACGATTTTTCACAGTTACTCGGTTATAAAAATCAGGATCCACTCCTTCCGTAATAACTACTTGCACCTTCGGCACTCGCACTGTTAATGTTTTTAATTCATCTGCTGTTGATTGCGATACGGCAATTACTCCTAACGCTCCCTTCACTGCCTTCTTAAACACTAACTCATATGCAATCTGTTGTAATAATTTTTGCCGATTCTGCCCAGGAAAATAAAAACGAGTGATATCATGAATCGTTATCACGTAGGGACGTTTAAATCCCAACGGTACATTAAAGTGCGTAAAATGAAATAAATCAGCCGGTATTCGCTCTAATTGTCGCCTGAATAATATCTGCTCTCGCCACGAATAATAACTTCCTTCCACCACTTGCCAAGATAACCGTGATCGCGCTGACTCCGGCAAAGATAACCGCATTTGCTCCGCTGCTTTTAAGTCCGATACTGATACCAACCCAATATATTCATGCTGATCTGGTTGTTGCGTTAATTCGCGCAACAAATTGCGCGTATACCGCCCAATCCCCTCCCAGCTCCAAGTTCTCGCATCAATAGCTATTCGCATACTTCCTTTAGTATATCTAAAGTTTGTCTGGCTGTTCTCTTCCAATCATAAATCTCTTGGATCTCTTGTCTCGTTTGCACCGGCACATTCTGGTGTTGTTTCGCCAACTCACCCAGAACTTGGGCTAATTCATCCACGCTATATGGATCCACCATTGTCGCCCATCTTCCGGCTACTTCTGGCAAAGCTCCTGTTCGCGCTGTTACTACTGGCGTCCCGGCAATTAACGCTTCTAAAGGCGGAAATCCAAAACCTTCATAAAAACTCGGGTAGATAAATAATTCTGCCTCCGCATATATGTTTTGTTTATCCTTTTCTTCTATAAATCCCACGCGATGGATTCGATGCCTAACTGATGAATTTTCAATCAAACGATTAATCTCTGATTCCAACCAACCACTTGATCCAGCCAAAACTAAATCACATTGTGTTTGATCCGCGATTGCTGTATACGCTCGCACTAAAGATTCAATATTCTTACGCGGTTCCCATACTCCTAAGAACAACCAATAATGTTTAGGTAGCTGATAACGCTGACGTACCGACTCCATATTTTGATTAACCAATTCAGTTTTTACTCCAGAAAGCACAACTCTAATTTTTCTTTCATTAATTTCATATAGCTCAGTTAAATCATTAGCCGTCGCCTGTGAAACTGCGATCACCCTGTTAGCACGTTTAAACAATGTTTTAGGCATGACAGTTTTATGCCAAATCCGCCGCCGCCACGAATAAAATTCGGGAAATCGTACAAACGACAAATCATGCGCTGTTACTACTAAAGGCGTTGCGCACCTTAATGGCATTAAACGCATATTCGGCACCCAAAATACATCCATATCTGGCACCAACCAGTCCCATCGCGGTTGAGTAATTGCCAACTGCAAACCGTTTAGGCATTTATTCGACCATCGCAAATGATGCCAAATTACATTACCAGTAAACACCGGCATTTGCGTTTTATGCCAAGCACTATAAAACAAATGCCATTCATGCTCCGGCTCCAAAGGAATAATTGCTTCTAAAATATTAATCGTATATTCCTCGACTCCGCTTAACCTCCCCTCCATCAACGACCGCACGTCAACCGCGATCTTCATATTTTTATTTTTGCTCACTCTCTACCATTTGCCGCCAACTCTCCCGTAACAAAACCGCATTGATCAATAAAAACAAAACCACTAAACCCACCGCAATTCCAGTCACTCCCGCTGCTACTTCTTGCTGGCCTAACCATTGCTCAGTCGTCATTACTTGAAATCGAGCTAAGGGCAAACCGTCTTGATTGTAATTATCAATATTTTGCTGCACTACTTCTTGCACTCCAGCAGTCAGCCGCTCTACTTCCGCCTGATTTTTACTAGTTACCGTAACTTGCACTATCTGCGGCGCTGTTTTTTCTGACTTAACCGCCTGCGCCAACACCCGCGCACTGCGTGGCTGCTCAAGACCAGCTACCTCATACGCTCGCGCCACCATCTCTGGCGCTACCGTCCATTTAGCCAATGAGGCGACAAATAAATCCGTCGCCTGTAAGGCATAATATCCATCAAACGTGTAGGCCTCCGATTCTTCCCGTTCTCCTAACGAAACAACATAAGAAAAATGCATGTCATAACTTGGTCCCCAATTTCTCAGCAACGCTGCCGTTATAATTCCCGCCGCTAAAGCCGTTACCCCAATCCAAGGAATTCCTCGTTTTATTACCTCTCCATACCTATACCAACTTTCATTCATATGCGTGTTTGATTAATTTGTTGATGCTTTTCCCATTGAGTGTGCACCGTCTGTGATAATTTTCGCAAGAACTGATCGTATCCATACTGACTAGCATGTTGTCGAATAATTTTTTGGTCAAACTTCTTCTTTTCTAAATCAAGTATTGCTGTTATTAACGATTCCACTGTTTGTGCATTAAATAATATTCCCGTCTCCCCCGGCTTAATTGTTTCTAGCGCTCCACCCGCCGCATATGCAATCGTCGGCTTACCAGCCGCTGCCGCTTCCAAGGGCGTAATTCCAAAATCTTCTTCCTGCGGAAATAACAATGCCCGCGCTCCTGTATATATTTCCGACAATTTATCATCCGGCACAAATCCTAAAAATTCCGTATACTTGCCGGCTTTACGCGCCAACAACGGCTGCTCCGGTCCAACTCCAACAATTTTTAACGAACGTCCTAATCGCTCACACGCCTCAATCGCCAAATCCACTCGTTTATACGCCACCAAACGCGACACTACTAAATAATAATCTTGTCGTTGCTCATCCTGACACTTAAATCGTTCTAATTCAACCGGTGGCGGTACTACTTCCGCTTCTCGCTGATAATACTTTTTAATCCGTCGCGCCACCGCTTGCGATGAAGTCAAATAATGATGCACTCGTTGCGATGCATAATAGTCCCATATTCTCACATACGATAACGCTGGCGGAGCTAATCTTTGGAACAAAGCCAGGCGAGAAAATTCACGTACATACCGGTGACAATCATCCCAAACATATCTTGTAGGCGTAAAACAATATGAGATATGTAGCGTTCGCGGATCAGTTATAATCCCTTTGGTAAAACTATGCGTATTAGAGATCACTACATCATAGCCAGAAAGATTTAAGTGCTCTGCCGCCAACGGCATTAACAACGGAAAATATCGGTGATGTCGCCTTGCCCCAGGCACTCTTTGCAAAAATGAAGTTCTAATTCTTTGCTCTTCAAATTCAATCCCTACTGCCTCAGGATCATACAGTAACGTAAAAACCGGCGCATTCGGCCATAAATCCATCATCGCTGCCAATACTCGCTCGGCGCCGCCAAACTGCGTCAAATAATCATGTGCGATGGCGACTCGCATATTTTCTTCCCCCTAAATTACTCATTACTCTTCAGCCTACCCTGTCCCTCACTGAATCTAAAAGTGGATAACTTTACACCGCGTTCTTATCTGAAAGCAGAATCCTAAATGTTTTTAAAAGCAAAATCACATCCAATTTCAACGACCATCCTTCAACATACGCAATATCCAACCGCGCTTCTTCTTCAAACGATAGCCCTGCATTCCCTTGCACTTGTGCCATCCCCGACATTCCCGGCTTAATTGTAAAAAGTTTCTGGTGATATTTTTCATATTGCTCTACCTCTCGAGGCAAATGCGGACGTGGACCCAACAAACTCATTTCACCTCGTAAAACATTAAAAAATTGCGGCAGTTCATCGATGCGCCATTTTCTAATAAACCTACCTACTCGTGTAATTCGAGGGTCATCTCGCATTTTAAAGAGCGGCCCTGTTCTTTCGTTTTTTTTGTGCAATTCTTTTTCAAAACTATCTGCCTTCTGTCCTCCAAATTTATCGCCAGTACAGCATTCAATCCGCATGCTTCTAAATTTATACACCTCAAACTCCCTTTTATTCTTTCCAACTCGCTTTTGTGAATATAAGATCGGTCCCGGAGAGTCAGATCTAACCGCCGCTGCCGCTGCTAACATAATCGGACCTAATACAATCAAACCAAACACCGCTCCAAATATATCCATGACTCGCTTTGCAACCCGCCCCCAACCATCCAATGGCGTCCGTTGTAATTCCATCAGTGGTACCCCGCCTAACTCTCGAAACTGAACCCTGGCCGCATAAGTTTCAAACAAATTCGGCACATATTTATAATCAATCTTGTATTTATCGCAAAAATCAAGCAGCACCATGTTATCTTCTTCCGGTAATCCCGGATCAGTTTGAATAACCTCGTCAATTCCACTTTGACTATAAATTTCCTCTAACTTATCCCACTGCACTACTGCCGGCATTCCTACTACTTGATAACCTAGTCGCGGATTTTTGGTAAATAAAGTTTCTAGCATTTCCCCGTACCTTCCATTACCAGCCAACACTACTCGATGAATACCAAATCCTCTTTCCAACAAAGCACGCTGTACGCGTCTCACCATATCACGCGCCAAAGTTACAAATACCAGGGCTATCCCATAAGCAACCAATAAAATAAACCGAGACTGAAACAGCTCGGCTCTTAAAAATGTATAAACAATAATCAACATAATTCCAATCGAAATTCCAGCAAAAATCTTCGTCCATTCCTCCCAAATTCTTCGTGTCGCTTGCATCACGTATAAACCCAACACCGCAAAAATCACAATAATAACCAACGACACTCCTATTAAAATTTGAACATACTCAACCAAAGGCAAGTCAACTTGAAAAATGGCCGGCCTGACCGCCTGCACGGTTGGATTTAAGCGTAACCAATAAGCCGCCATTCCCGCCCCGATCATGGCTAAAAAGTCTACTGGTACTAATAACGCCCCAAAAAATAACTCCGAGCGTTTCATAAAAAAATAAATATGACTAAACAGACAACCTGAGAATCTACCCTAATTACACCATCACGTCAAGGGTATCAACACGTACCTATCATTGTAACGATTTAACTATTGCTTACGCAATACATCTACCCTTGACAAACAATAAAAAACGACTAAAGTCAAGAGTGCCAGGCGGGCACAACGGCTGCTCCTTCTCGTGAGGAGAGGAAAGTCCGGACACCCCATGGTTATCACAACCTTGGTCCAGGGTGGCAGGTAACGCCTGCCGGACGTAAGTCTAGGGAAAGTGCAACAGAAACATACCGCCCTGCATTTATTGCAGAGTAAGGGTGAAATCGTGAGGTAAGAGCTCACGCGACCTCATAGTAATATCAGGTCGGGGTAAACCCCACCCGGTGCAACTCCAAGCAGATCAATCTTAATTGATCAGGTAGGAGGCATGAGACTGGTTGCGAAACCAGTCCTAGATAGATAGCCGTCTCGTACAGAATCCGGCTTATTACCCACCTAGCATAATCAAGAACCTCGGGAGAAATTCCGAGGTTCTTGTTATTCTTACTATTTAACATCCTCTAATTAAAACGAGGTCTAACTGTCTTCCGACAGTTAGACCTCAACGTCACGCAACGATATTGATTGCTAAATCCCCTTTTCCTGGAATAAACAAGATCGAAGCACACAGCTTCCCGCCGTAGCTAATCTCCTGCACCGAGAACTCTGCCTCTGGATATATCGCCTCCATCTCCTTGACCTTTGTAGCATAAAAACCACAATGCACACTTTGCTGCCAAGGAATAGGAGGAGATTCCAAAAAATCTAATTTAAAAATCGAACCGTTGCCCATTTTGCAGCCGAGAAATAAAACCAGCACTCCGACCAACATCAGATAGAAAACAAAGTCCCACCAGTCCAACCTATGATGCCACCATGACATCAACCAAATCCCCTCTACCAGAAATCCCGCCAACAACAAACAAATCAGACCAACCACTGCCAGTACAGAGAAAACCTGCTCAACAAAACGCACAAAACACGATGTATGCCTTCGATGCAAAAGATGGATTTGCTTTTCCACAAATTCACTACTCAAAAAAGCCCTGCCCGAAACCTCAACCTGCTGCGTAGTCATCTTCCACCCCCCCCTGCTGTGAAAAGAACTGCACCCAAAAGCACTTCCAATCAGCGCTTTTCCATTCACAAATTAAACACCGACTAATCCCCTTTTGTCAATAGCCAAATTAACCAGCTTATCTGCCTTTTTATTCTTTGCTCTTAACACATGCTGAAAACTAACTACCTCAAACCCACGCGTCAACTCTTGCACTTGATCATACAGCGCCTTCATATCCGGATGCTTTACTCTATACTCTCCTCTTATTTGCTTAACTACTAGCTCACTATCCAGAAAACAATCCAAATGCGTTACTTTTTTCTCCAACGCCATTTTCAATCCCGCTCGCAATGCTTTATATTCCGCCACGTTATTAGTCGCCTCACCAATATACTCGCCCTTACTAACTGTTTCCGTCCCCATTTGTAATACGCACCCAATCCCAGCCGGCCCCGGATTTCCACGCGCTCCTCCGTCTGTATATAGTGTCGCTTTTTGCATAAAGATTAATCTACTATACCTCTCATTCATGCATTATTTCCACCACTCCAGCCGGTGCAATATCTAAAATCCGCATTTGCAAACGCTTTCGCCCTCGAAATTCATTTTCTTCTAAAACACCCAACACATCCGCGCACTCCACTCCATTAAAATCTTTTATAACCTCACCTAATCCAAATCCAATCCCGTCAATCTCCATCCCTTCTGTTTCAAAAGTAAATTTAGCGTGATCACCGCTCTTACCGACTGTTCGCATGTCAACAATTCGCAATGCCGGTATCACAATCTGTGGCTGCTTATTTCCTTCACCAAACGGCTCTAAATCCATCAACATCCGTACCGTTTGCGATGTCAGTACCCACGGCGACACTACTGCATCCGCCTCCTGCTCCACCGCTTGTGCTTGAATAACTTCCTGATTCTGTACCGCTACCATAAACGAATCCCACTCATTTTTTGCTACTGTAAATCCAGCCGCTTGTTTATGCCCACCTAGTTTATCTAAATATTTTTCCGCTTTGCGTAAAATTCCTAACACATCTGTCCCCGCCGGACCACGCGCCGATCCAACTAATTCTTGCCCGCTCACCCCCACTACAATCGCCGGACGTCCAAACCTCTCCGCTAATCGATTAGCCGCCAAACCAACCACTCCGGCTGGCCATTCCATACTCTGCGCTATAATCACACCAGCTTTTACGTCAATCTGTCTTTCTGCTTCGACCATAATCTTTTTCGTTACCGTTTGTCGTTTTGTATTTAATTGGTTAATTTCTCGCAACAAAGTTTCGCTGTATTCCGCTTCATCTGTGAGTAATAATTCTAATGCCGGCTGCGCATGATCCATTCGTCCAGCCGCATTTAATTTTGGAACCAATTCAAACACCACATCTCTAGCTGTTAAATTAACTTGATCGGCTCGCGACGCTTTAATTAAAGTACGCACACCTACCCGAGGCGTACGTCGTAAAACTTCTAATCCAAATCTAACAATGGCACGATTTTCATCAACCAAAGGCATTGCATCTGCCAACGTACCTAAAGCCACTAAATCCAAAAGCCATTTTTCTGCTTCGTCTTTTACTCCCGATCGTTGATCTCGCCATAAAGCTTGCGCAAACTTCCATGCCACCCCCGCTCCGCACAAATATCCAAAAGGATAATTCCCTTTCGGGTGTCGCGGATGAATAATCGCCCGCGCATCCGGTAATTTATCTGGTATATCATGGTGATCAGTTATAATCACATCGACACCATTTGCCTGCAGCCAATCCACTTCTGCTGCGCTACTGATTCCACAATCCACCGTCACTAACAAATCCATGTGATCACGCAAACGTTTTAACACGTTTATATTCAATCCATATCCATCTTCTGTTCGATGCGGTACATACGGACTTACTCTCGCTCCTAATCTTTGCAACATTTCCACCGCAATAGCCAAGCTCGTTACCCCATCCACGTCATAATCACCATACACAACTATACGTTCCCCTTTTTCAATTGCTCGCCATATTCGCTCTGTTCCTGCCTGCATCCCATGCATTAACCACGGATCATAAATATCACGCTCATATTTCGAGTCTAAAAATTTATCTACCTGTTCTGTAGTTGTAATGCCACGTATCGTCAATAGTCTTTCTCGCAACGCCGCTGCCGTTACTACTGGCGACAAATCCATGCCCATAATCCGCCACTTCTTCTTCATATCAACTATGCAACCCCCTTATTCATTTTTACGACACTAAAGGTCCCCGTGTGTGCCGTTGAATAACGTCTTTTTCTGTTCGGGCATGTCGAATAAATTTTTGCAACATATCAATAATACTGGAATATTGCGTAATAATACTAGATAAATCACGCTGTACATCCTCTCTCTGCTGCAATACATACCCCATTCGCAACCAATAATCCGTCTCAATTGCTTTCAACTTAGCTTCATTTAATTGACCTTCAAACTCATCTCGCTTCTCCGCTGCATTAGCACGCACTAAATTTCGTCCCACTTCCATCGCCGCCTTAATCATTTCTGCTTTTACAATCGCTCCGCCTGCATCGTCCGCCATTGCGTCTGCTAATGTCACTACATCTTGCGTCACCTGAAAAATTCGGTCCCATAATTCCGCTTGGCGATGCTCCCATATTTGTGCGTGCTGATCAGCCATACTGACTTACATCATACCATGGCCTGCGCTTTTGCGTTAGGCGTACTCATTGTTTTATCGTGCGGTTGGTTCTGACCCAAATAACGTTGAAATGGTTTCGCTAACTTTCCTTGGATCTCTGCCTCAATCTGTAACAAACGATTATATTTCGACGTTCGATCCGAACGCGCTGGCGCTCCAGTTTTAATTTGTCCCGCCCCCACCACTACAGCTAAATCCGCAATAAAAGAATCTTCTGTTTCACCTGAACGATGTGAAATAACAACACCTTGCTTTGCTTCTTGCGCCATCAAAATCGCCTGCAATGTTTCCGTTAAGGTTCCTACTTGATTTGGCTTAATCAAAACTGCATTCGCTGCTGTTAACACAATGCCCTGCTGCAAACGCTGGCTATTGGTACAATACAAATCATCCCCAACAACCTGCAAAGCTGCACCCTGACGTTTAGTAAAATTACTCCATGCCTCCCACTGATCTTGTTCAAAAGGATCTTCAACTGAAATTAACGGATATCTTTCTCGCCATACTTTATACTGATACGCCAAATCCTGGGCCGCTAATTCAGCCCCATCAATGCTATAAACCTGTCTTTCTTTATCGTAAAATTCACTCGCGGCGGCATCAATTCCGAGAAAAACATCCACCCCGGGTAAATATCCCGCCTTTTCAATCGCACCAGTTAATAAAGCAAACACCATTTCATTCTTTGCTAATTTAGGAGCGAAGCCACCCTCATCCGCTACTTCAACTGGCATTCCTTGTGATTTAATCAGTTCTTTTAATTGCTGATAAATCTCAACCCCCATTCGCAACGCCTCACTAAAATTTACCGCCCCCACTGGCACGACATGAAATTCCTGAATCGCTAACCCGTTACTTGCATGACGACCGCCATTCACCACATTCATCTGCGGCACCGGCAGCATCATTTCTCTGTTTGGAAATAGCTGCTGCAAATAAAGATACAGTGGTAAACCCTGTGCACTAGCTTCCGCCCGCGCACAAGCTAACGACACTGCCAAAATTGCATTCGCCCCTAAACGTTTTTTATCCACCGTTCCATCCAACTCAATCATGCGCCGATCAACCTTATTTTGATTAGCCGTATCTTTACCAACTAAAGCCGCATTAATTTCCGTATTAATATTCTTAACTGCCTGCGACACTCCTTGGCCTCCATACCGCTTCCGATCATCATCGCGCAATTCATGCGCTTCATGTACTCCCGTTGATGCTCCTGAAGGCACCATCGCTTGTCCGATCGATCCATTTTCTGTGCGCACCTCAGCATAAACAGTCGGATTACCACGCGAATCCAATATCTCCCTTCCTACAACTGCCTCAATTTTAGCCATGCTTTTATTTTACAACTTTAACGCTTCCAAACCAGGCATAAGCTTCCCCTCTAAAAAGGCTACCATTGCGCCACCCCCCACTGAAACATGATCAAACTTATCTCTAATCCCTAATTTCTCTAACGCCACCACCGTATCCCCGCCGCCAATCACTCGGTAATTATTCAAGACAGATAAACCTTCAGCTAAGCGCGTTGTTCCCTGCGCATAAGCAGCGACTTCAAACATCCCAACCGGCCCATTCCACATCACCGTCTTTGCCTCAGCCGCAGTTCTGGCAAAAATATCTGCCGACTCTGGACCAATATCAAAAGCTACTTGGCCAGTTTTCATTGTTCCTGCCACTACTACTTTTGTTTCCGTGCCCTCTTTATTTCCGCACACTAAATCAACCGGCAAGACAATTTTCTCCCGATATTTTTCCCAAATTGCCCGTGCCGCCGTCAAATCGTCTGTCGAAAACTCATTTGTTTCGTAACTACCATCAACCGTTAAAAACACATTTGCTATGCGACCTCCAATACATAATTTATCAACTTCGCGTAATAACCTGTAAAGTAAGCCAATTTTTGTCACAACCTTATTCCCTGAAACGATTGCCACATATGGCTTTTCTGGATTTTGACGTAATTTTTCTAATTTTTCAATTTCCTGTACCAATCTTCGCCCAGCACAAGCTGGCAATATCCTCGGCACAATTGTTACCGACGTATGCGCTCGATGACACACACTAAACGCTTCGTTAACATATGCGTCATAATCTTTTGCTAAACGTCGCGCCATCCCTTCACTGGCTCGCTCCTCTTCCGGATCCAATCTAACATTCGGTAACATCGCTACATCTCCTACTTGTAAACGCTCCAACATGGCCGTCGCTTGATCTCCGTACAATTCTGGAATCGCCACTACCTCTATTCCTAACAATTCCGCTACTCTTTTCCGAATCGGCTCAAGATCAGCATCATCTGGATTTTCCCGTGGTCGCCCTCGATGCGTTAATAATACTACAGTTGCCCCTTTCTCTCGCAATTCTTTAATTGTTGGCAAAGCTGATTTAATGCGATAATCCTCATAATCATCCACTATATTGTCATCACCAACTGCGACGTTAAAATCAACCCGACATAAAACTCTTCTCTTTTTCCATGCTTCCTGATCCAATGTTCTGACTTTCAGTGCATCAATCACAGTCGCAACACGTTGATTACTTACTTGCTAATTCTATCACTTGCTCAACTAACCGATTGGAATATCCCCATTCATTATCATACCAAGCCATCACTTTAACTAAATCCCCATCTACAACTCGCGTCATACCTAAATCAATAATCGCCGAATGAGGATCGCCAATAAAATCACTCGACACCACCGGTTCGTCGGTTACCGCCACCACCCCTTTATATTTTGGATCTTGAATTGCCTTACGCAAAGCCTCGTTCACTTCTTCAACCGTCACCGCCTTTTTTAATAAAAACACGAAATCAGTCATTGAGACTACTGGCACAGGTACACGCATCGCCACTCCGTCAAACTTATCCTTTAATCCTGGATAGGCTTTCGTTGCCGCTTTAGCTGCTCCAGTTGATGCTGGCACCATGTTAATCGCTGCTGCCCTTCCTCCTCGCGTGTCCTTACGTGATGGTCCATCAACTAAACTCTGGCTAGCTGTATACGCATGTGCAGTTGTTAACATAGCCTTAGCAATTCCAAACGTTTCATCTATCATCGCCGCAATCGGAGTCGCACAATTTGTTGTACACGATGCATTCGACACCACTTTTTCCGCCGGATCCGCCTCATTCACACCTAAGACTAAAGTTGGCACATCTTCACTCTTAGTTGGTGCGGAAATCACAACATAATGCGCTCCCGCTGTTAAATGCTTACTTGCATCTTCTTTCTCCGTAAAGACACCTGTCGATTCAATCACCACTTCAACTCCCATATCCGCCCACGGCAAGTGCGTCGGATCAGTCTCGTGCAACACTTTAACTTGCCTCCCATCAACCTCTAAATTACCGTCCTTAATTTTTACCTCTCGACCATATCGCCCATAAACCGAATCATATTTTAACAAATAAGCTAGATTTTCAATTTCACCTAAATCATTTACCGCCACTACTTCAATCTCCTCATGTTCAAAAGCCACCTTAAAAGCTGCTCGGCCAATCCGGCCAAATCCATTGATTGCAATTTTTACAGACATAATATTACTTAGCAATTAGCAAATAAGATCATTTCAATTATACTCTGTTGGTTTAATGTTTGCATTGGCCGCTATCATTTCCTGAATTCGTTTCCGATCCAACAAACCTTCCCTCGCTCCTACAAAACGCACCACCGAAGTTGAGTTAGCATTACCCCACTCCATCGCTTGCGGTACTTCTGCTCCGGTAATGCGCGCGGCTAAAAAGCCAACTCCAAAACTATCGCCAGCACCAGTCCGCTCAACCACCGGACCATCATAAATGTCAGAATACCAAACCTTTTCTCCGTCCGAAGCATACGATCCTCTTGGTCCGTCAGTCATTACCATAGTCCTAACCCCTAGCTGATGAAAACCATTGATGAGCTCGCGTATATTATCCGTTTCCAATCCTAATAATTCAGCTGACTCTTCTCGATTTAAAAACAATATCTCCGTTTGCGCTAACAGTGGTTTTAACGCTTCTAATCCTAAATGAATCTGATGAGTTCCTGGATTAAAAGCCATCTTTACTCCCGGCACATCATCCAAATACCGACTTACTTGCTCATGCAATGCTTGAACTCCTTGTCCAGAAGCCGATGTTAAATACACCCACTTAGTTAACATCGCGCTAGGCAAACGATATTCTCGTGGTTCATGATAAACAAAAATTGTCCGTTCCGTTCGGTAATTAATTACTGCCGAAAAATTTGTCCCCCTCTGACTATCAAAAACGATATATCGCGTATCCACATCGTTATCGCGAAAAACTTCCGCCGCTAAATGCCCCTGAACATCATCTCCAACTACCGTATAAATACCTGCTCGCAAATCCAGCCGCGCTATCCCAATCGCATGATTAGCCGCATTACCCACCGCCGCCACATCGGTCTTTTTATCAACTGCAATCTTATCGGCATAATCAAAACAAATCTTACAATTACCACCATCTGTATCACATCTCACGTCTGCATCCGACATTTCCAAAAACACGTCTTGAGTAGTGTCCCCAATCGCAATCACGTCAAACATTTGTGCCTTGTGGTTTAGCATACGACCTCAACTTTATGCTACCACACTTATGCTTGGTTATTCGAACCAAACAATTCAATTTGATGCTCGACTTCTAATTGCACTGCTTCTCGCCCAGCACCTAGTAATGCTCTGGGGTCGCACTTTCCCTCTACCTCAGGCCGATAAGCTCGCACCGCTTCTTCAAATCTAATTCTTAATTCTGTATCCACATTAATTTTACATACATTCGTTGTCGCTGCTTCCTGCAAATGCTTTTCTGACAACCCTGAACCACCATGCAAAACTAACGGCACAGATGGTACTGCTTGCTCAATTTCCCGTAATAATTCAAATCTAATGTACTCTTGTCCTGTAAAGGCCCCGTGAATAGTCCCAACTGCCACCGCTAAAGAATCAACTCCTGTTTTTTGCACAAACTCTGCCGCCTGCTCCGGTTTAGTGAAAAATTTATTGGGGTCACTTTCATATTCTTTATACGCTCCTTCTTTGCCTAAAATTGCCCCTAATTCTGCTTCCACCCAAACTCCTCTGCTATGGGCATATTCCGCTACCTTGCTAGTCGTTGCCACATTATCCGCAAAACTTTGCGTTGAAGCATCAATCATAACCGATGTATATCCAGCCTCAATACATTCTTGAGCGACTTCAAAGCTATGTCCATGATCCAAATGCAGTACTACTGGTATCTTTGCTGCTTCCGCTAAACTTTTTACTATCCCCGCAATCGTTTTGACTCCTGCATATTTCAATGCGCTTTCTGACGTCTGCACTATCACCGGCGCCTGCTTCTTTTCCGCTGCCCATATAATTGCCTGACTAAATTCTAAATTCGAAGTATTAAATGCTCCTAATGCATATTGCATATTATGAGCTTTCGCTATCACTTCATGTGGTCTAACTAACATCTCAGTCTTCTATCTGATTAGCAATTTCAATCATTCCTCGCACTTCTCGTGGTCGCGTTGAAGCTTTACCAACTAAAACTCCGTCAATTCCCGGTTCATGAATAAACTCTCCGGCATTTTCAACATTTACACTTCCACCATACAGTATCCGCAAAGTATCTGCTGCCTCGCCTCCAAATTTCTCTGCTGCCAACTTTCGAATCAAAACAATTACTTCTGCCGCATCATCAGCTGACGCTGCTGCTCCGGTTCCAATCGCCCAAATAGGCTCATACGCAAAGACTACTCGCGCTAACCCAACTCGAGTCAAAGAATCTAACACCGCCGTCACTTGACGAGTAATGCGCTCCACCGTCCGGTCTTCTTCTCTTTCTGCTTCGGTTTCACCGACACATACGATTGGCCTAATTCCAGACTGAAGCAATGTCTCAGTTTTTAATCGTACCTGTTCATCAGTTTCACCCGTTAAAGCACGTCTCTCTGAATGTCCAACAATACACCACGATGCCCATGGCTTAATCTGATTAACACTAACTTCTCCTGTCCACGCTCCTCTTTCTTCCCAATGTACATTCTGCGCCCCCACTTTCAATTTTTTACCCTTGGTTAAAATTTCTGACACTTCTCTTAATACTGGAAATGACGGACAAACCACAGCCTCGCACTTTACTTCGACATCTTTTAAATTTCGATTCAATCCCAACGCTAATTCAATCGATGCTTTATAAGACAACTCCATCTTCCAATTCCCTACCACTATCTTTCGGTTATTCATATCCACAGCATAATGGCTTTTCCTATTTTCACTCAAGCTCGTTTCTTCATTTCACGTTCAAAAAATCGCCCTGACAGTTGCGCTCGCCCCCAAAGTTATTATCGCTACCACTACCGCTGCAATACACACTCCTGCCAAAATTGATCCAAATGCCTTTCCTTTATGTAGACCAAAAACAAAGGCCGCTACTGTTCCTGTCCACGCTCCAGTTACTGGTAATGGCACAGCTACAAACAAAGCTAACGCTAATGGGCCATACTTCTCAACCTTGTCTTTCAGCTTCCGATGCGTCCGAGCAAACAGCCATTCCCAAAACTTAGCTGCCCACTGCCATCTCTCACGCGACCACGACACAATTCTCTCAAATACAATTAAGAGAAAATATACTGGCACCATATTACCAATAATCGTTAATAGCATTGCCGGAACTACTGGCACATCATATACCGTTAGCGCCATCGGTAACGCTACACGTAACTCCCCAACTGGCACCATTGCTAAAATCATCACTGCTAACCATGACGGTAAACCTGCCAACCACTGCACTAAAAACCCTACCATGATTTTATTTTATCTAATTCTACTGTGCGCATCGCTTCTGCCGAATCCTCTGGTACGGCCGCTACTATCTCTAAGCCAGTACCCAACTCAAACCCTCCCCAAACATTCACGCGTGGCAAAATTTGAATATGCCACCGAAATTGCTGATACGTACTCGGTTTTCCCACCCATCCCACACTGTCGCACGGCGCAGAATGTATAACTAAATTATAAGAAGGATTATCAAATGCAATGTACAAACGACGCAACGCTTGTTGGATTGCCTCCGCCACATCTTCTCTTTCTTTTGGTCCAATATTTCCAAAATCTGATTCGTGCTCTCGAGGCATAATCCAAACTTCATGCGGCTCTCGCGGAGCAAACGGACAAAACACAGTTGCATAATCATTTTCCCAAACCACTCGCTCTCCAAAACTCCGTTCAAATTCTAACATATCAGCAAATGCATTACGCTGATTCTTCGCCCAATATTCATCCGTTCCACGCAATAAATCCTGCACATCACTCGGAATAATTGGTGTAGTAAAAATCTGATAATGAGGATGCTCTAATGAACCACCTGCTTCAGCTCCATAATTTTTCAGAATCTGAATATAACTCACTGAATCCTTGTTCTTTAGTTCACGATACCTCAAAACCAAAGCCTCCAATTCTAACGCTACATGAGACACCGACATTTTTGTCTCATGATAATCATGCCATCGCGGAGCCAATAACTCATGATAACCTACTGCTTCAACGGCACGATATGGACCCTGAGACCAAGCCCGAAAATCAACTTTTGGCGTTAAAGCCGGATACTTGTTCGCAAAAATATGGAATACCCATTTCTCTGCGTCGTCTGGCATTAAAATTATATCTGGTTCCTGAGGGTACTGAGCTAAATTACAAAACGGACAATCTGCTTGATATTTTGGTAATACCCTCTTCTCGGTTATTTTTTTATGTTGAGGACGCTTCGCTCTCCCCGCCGCAATCAACGCCCATTTACCAGTTATAAAATCTTGGCGCATCTCTCCTACTGAAAGCGCCTCCTCCTTTTCTTCTCCCTTATTTTTTGATCGCCGTACTGGCATCCGCCCGCTTACCATAAACACCCTTCCACAAATTAAGCCGCACTTGGACTACTTCTTTCAAAACTTGGGCATATGCTGAAACAGAAACTTTGCTATTCGCATCATTTTCCCATCGAATCGGATGTTCACAAATCTTATATCCTTTTGCCAGTGCCACTGCTAACGCCTCAACGTCAAACCCCCAGCGATCAATCGTTAAATAAGGAAAAATATCTGCAGTCGCTTCAGCAGTAAAAACCTTAAATCCCGCTTGGGTATCTTTAATATGCGGTACTGCCCAAAATTGAATCCATAAATTACCCAGGTCACCCAATTTTTCTTTCCACCACGCTTGATGCCTTGTAATATTGGCTCCAGCCACATCGCGAGATCCGATCACAACATCATACCCAGCCTGCAACATCGGCAAAAATTTCTCAAAATGATCCAGTGTTGTTGAATTATCCGCATCCATAAACAAGCGATATTTTCCACTCACATGCGTCATTCCATATTTTACCGCATAACCCTTGCCCTTGTTTTCACCGTATTGCAACAGCTTAATTCTCGGCTCAACCACGCTCGCTTCTTTTACAATTGTAGTTGTTTTGTCCTTTGACCCGTCATCAACTACCGCGACTTCCCACGTATATTCCTGCTTAGTTAAATAATCTCTCACCCATTGCAAAGTCTTGGGCAAACGTTGCTCTTCGTTATAAGCCGGTATAACCACTGATAAAAAAATATCTTTGTTTTCCACAGTGCTTTTATTATACCTTATGATTGCTTCTTCAAATAATCTTGTAAAATTAATCTTGCCGCTTCTGCATGTGCTTCATTTTTTGACCCTCCCTCCCACTGAATTTGTCGTTCTGCTTCAACACTCGTTAAAGTTTCGTCCGCTCCTTCCACTACAACCTTATCACCTAATGCCGTTGTTAAATCTTGTATAAATTGACGCGAAACCGCGGTTTGCTGCGTATCCTGACCACCTAGATTAACTGGCAACCCCACTAAAACTAACCCCACACGCTCTTGCTGTGCAATCTCCATTACCTTTTTTAATCCAGCCTCTTTTCGTTGATCAACAGTACTATGTCTTACCGCAATCGCTTCTTCCTGATCAGTTATAGCTAGACCAATGTATCTTTCCCCATAATCAACCGCCATGATCATATTAATAATCTCGTGGCGACAAGGTTAATATTTCAGGCCCGTCCGGTGTAATGGCTATTGTATGTTCTGCATGTGCCGACCATTCTCTTGATTTAATCACAACTGCCCACCCGTCAGATGCAGTCTCAACCAAAGGATCGCCTTTAGTCACCATCGGCTCAATCGCAATAACTAATCCGGGCTTTAGTTCTAAACCCTTGCCTGCTCGACCAAAATTTGGTACTTGTGGTTCTTCGTGTACAGCAAATCCTACTCCATGACCAACTAACTGACGCACCACTTCAAATCCTTGCCCCTCTACATATTTCTGAATTGTTGCCCCAATGTCTCCAATGCGATTACCAGACACAGCTGCAATAATTCCTCGTGATAACGCTTCATAAGTCACCGCCACTAAATGTCTGGTCTCAGCAGTACCAGGACCAACAATAACGGTCCGCGCACTATCTAAATAATATTTCCCTTTATATACCAATCCTAAATCTAAACCCACCACATCTCCTGTATTCAAAACCTGATTCCCTGGAATTCCATGCACCACTGTCTCGTTCACCGAAACACACAAAGCTGCCGGATAAGGCACTCCGCCTCCCCCGGCATATCCCAAGAAAGCTGGCTGACATCCTGATTCTTTAATTAGTTCCTGCGCCAACGCATCTAACGCTAGAGTCGTGACTCCTGCTTTAGTCGCTATCGACAACTCATCTAAAACTTCAGCTAATATCCGACCACCTTTTCGCAATTCAACAATATCTTCTTTTGATTTTAAACGGATCATTTATTTATAACGCTTGAATCAACTTTTTTATCTCTTCAAATACAACCGGCACTGCTGGCTTACCGTCAAGCTCATGTAAAATTCCTTCCGCTCGATACATCTCTACCACCGGATAAGTTTGATTCATAAACGCCTCCCATCTGGTAGCAAATTTTTCTGGTTCATCATCTGGACGCGTTCCAATTGTACCCCCTAGTTCTTCGCAACGTCTTTGATCATCTTCATTTGCTACCGGAAAATCACCTTTAACTCCCAAGCAAAATCTCCGTTTTGAATTACGCGCAATCATTTCTTCTCTTTCGACTTTTAGATATATCACTAAGGGACGCCCATAATTTTGCTTCTCAAAAAATTCATCCACTATCTTTGCCTCTTCAATTGTGCGCGGCGTACCATCAAAAATTAATCCGTCATCCGCATCAATGTGTCTTTGCACCGCTGTCATAACAATCTCTGCGGCCATCTCTGGCGGAGCTAAATGACCATTATCAATCGTATCTTTTACTTTACGTCCCAACTCAGTCTCTTGACGCGACACTTCTCGAAAAGCATCACCAGTGCTAAACCTCTTGTATCCAATCTCTTGGCTTAACAACTCGGCCTGGGTGCCTTTCCCTGCTCCCGGCGCACCCATAATATAAATAACTTTAGGCAAATCGCTCATACTCTCTCATTGTTATTTGTGAATCAATTTGTTTCATAGTCTCTAAGACTACCGATACAACAATCAATAAAGCTGTTCCTCCGATTGTCATTGTCGATGTACCAGTTATCGCCTGCACAATTAAAGGTAATACTGCAATTAAGCCCAAGAAAATTGCGCCCGATAATGTAATTCGATTCACAACATATTTCAAATATTCAGTCGTCTGTCGTCCTGGCCGAATACCCGGCACAAATCCTCCTTGTTTCTGAATATTTTCCGCAATATTTTTAGGATCAAAAGTTACAGCTGTATAGAAATACGTAAACGCGATAACTAATACAAAATAAGTGACTCCATAAAAAGTCTGATCTTGAAACAATCCTGCGACCCATTGCGCTGACTGTCGCACCGTCTCGTTATTTACTCCCAATAAAAAGTTCGCTACTACTCCTGGAAAAATCATTATCGAGAGTGCAAAAATAATTGGAATAACTCCGGCCTGATTGACCCGTAAAGGCAAGTGCGTACTACTACCGCCAAGCTGCCTATTGCCACGAACCTGCTTTGCATAACTCACTGGAATCATCCGCTGTCCCTCTGTTACCACTACCACTCCGGCTATCACCACAATCGCTACCGCTAAAAATCCAGCGTAGGTCATTAATTGATCCGAAGTCCATGCTGCTAAAGACTGCGCAATTGTTTGTGGCAAACGCGCAATTATGCCAACAAATATAATTAAGGAAATTCCATTACCAATTCCTTGCTCTGAAATCAGTTCTCCAATCCACATCAGTAGAACAGTTCCCGTTGTCACTGCCACCAAAGTTACCACTGTCTCCCAAGCCGTAAAATGCAATAATGTTCCGCCCGTATTTAATCCTCCGCTTTCTAATAAATTCAAAAAACCAAAAGCATTCAATGCTGCTAATGGCACAGTTAAGAATCTAGTCCATTGATTAATTTTTCTTCGACCCGATTCTCCTTCTTCTTTCTGCATTTCCTCTAAACGCGGTACTATCATTGTTAAAAGCTGCATCACAATCGACGCTGTAATATAAGGTCCAACACCCAGCATCACGATCGACAACTGAGACAAGCCTCCACCAGAAAAAATATCTAATAATCCAAATAGTTGATTACCAGAAAACAAATTCTGTAAACTATCCGGCTGCACTCCTGGAACTGGTAAAATCGCCAATAACCGAAACACAATCAATAAGCCAGCCACAATCAGAATCTTTTTACGCAACGACGGTATACGCCACAATAAGGTAATTTTTTTCCAATCAAATTTCATAACTGTGCTTTATAGAGTATCAAGAGGCTGCTTCTTTTGCACGCCCCATTTGCTTTATTTCACCAACTCTACCTTGCCACCCGCTTTTTCCACCGCTGCAATTGCTGCTGCGCTCGCCCCTTGTGCTCGCACTGTTAATTTACGCTTCAGTGAACCACCGCTAATTAATTTAATCGTCTTAACACCGCGTTCCAACATTCCCTTCTTTCTTAACTGCCCCACTCCAACTATAGTGCCATCATCAAATATATTCAGACTACCCAATTGTATTGCTTGTGGTTTCTCTATTCGAGCTGCTCGCCATTGTTTGGTTCCTAATTCCTTCGGTAATCGCATATAAATCGGAGTCTGTCCTCCTTCAAATCCGACTTTGCGCTTATTTCCTGCTCGCGACCGCTGTCCTTTTTGCCCACGCCCAGACTTTGCTCCATAACTAGCAATTCCGCGTCCTAAACGACGCTTACCTTTAACAATCTTTGGCAATTCATGTAATCCCATATTCTTTCTATTCTCCTTTCCGACCTCGACTACCAACTGGCACACTCAGCGCTTTAATAGTCGCAACCGCATTAGTAATCTTATTATTCGAACCATATCGTTTAGAAACCAAGTCTTGAATCCCCGCCAAATCTGCCACAGTTCGCACGGTTCCTCCGGCAATTACACCCGTGCCAGGTCGAGCCGGTCTAACTAAGACTTGCGCTCCCTTATACCCCGCCATCGCCGAATGAGTAATTGTTCCGTTATGCAAATTCACTTTAACCAAATTTTTCTCTGCTTTATCCTGAGCTTTTTGAATCGCCTGCTGAATATCTTTGCTTTTTCCGATACCTAATCCAACCTTACCGGATCGATCGCCAATCACAACTGCTGCCTGAAATCTAAATCTGCGCCCACCTTTCACAACCCGGACCACACGAGCAATATTTAACACTTCATGGTCATATTGACTTGTGTCTCGCGCATCTGATCCAAACGTTCGACGTTTGCCTTGAGATGTTCTTACTTGCATTGTTTTAGTTTCTGGCATAATTCTTTCTCTCGTCTTAATAATACCTAAACTTCTAATCCACCGTTACGTATTCCATCTACCACTGCCTGTACTCGGCCATGGTAACGATATCCGGAACGGTCAAATACTACTTGATTAATTCCTTTTGATTTTGCTAATTTTGCCAACGCTTCACCAACTAATTGTGCTTGTTCTGTCTTACCCTTACCCTTAACCGTCTTACCATGAACTGCCACTAAAGTTACCCCATCAGTATCATTAATTACTTGAGCGTAAACATATCGCGCTGATCGATGCACGCTAACACGCGGACGTTCTGCCGTCCCCAATACTTTGGTACGAATTGCTCGGTGTCTTTTATTACGTTTATTAGTATCCATAGTGCATTGCTTACGATGATGTCTTAGTCGCCATCTTACCCACCTTACGCCGTATATGTTCGCCAACGTAATGAATACCTTTACCTTTATAAGGCTCTGGCTTACGTAATGCTCGAATATTTGCAGCAACTTGCCCCACTAATTCTTTGTTATTTCCTTCTACTGTAATCACTTCTTTTTCTACCAAAAAAGTAATTCCTTCCGGAGCCGTCACCTTAACTGGATGTGAATACCCTAAAGCCAACTCCAAGTCTCTGCCTTTCAATGCTGCCCGATAACCTACTCCATGTAATTCTAATTTCTTTTGGTATCCAGTTGTCACGCCTTCTACAATATTACGAACCAAAACCCGCATCGTCCCCCATAAAGCTGACGCTTCTTTTGAATTTCTCTTAATAGCCAACTGAATTTCTTTCTCAGACATTTCAACTTTAATATCAGGATGAACGTTTACCGATAATTCGCCTCTCGGCCCCTTAGCGGTCACCACATTTTCCGTTACGTCTATAGTAACGTTATCTGGTATTAAGATTGGTTGTTTTCCAATTCGAGACATAATAGCTAACTACTTTAATACAAAATACATAAAAGTCAAAATTACCATATTTCACACACAATTTCTCCCCCCATACCCTTTTTCCGCGCTTCTTTGTCGTCCATTAATCCTTGTGGAGTCGATAAAATCATATATCCCGTTCCGTCAAAAGAGTAAGGAATCTCACTGCTACGAACATATCGACGTTGACCAGGAGTACTTATTCGTTTTACCCCCTGAATCACAGGCTGTCCGTTAGCGCGATAAGACAAAGTTACAATAATTCTGGCCCGCGGCCCGTCTTGAACTCGCACATTTGCTACCATCTCTTTTTCCTGCAAAATTTTTGCCAGATTTTCTTTAAACTTAGAATATGGCACCGCTACTTGCTGTTTGCCGTTCCGCTGGCCATTTACTAAGGTTGTTAACATGTTTGCAATAGTATCCATAGTCATTTACTCCTTACCAAGATGATTTACGAATTCCGGGAATCAATCCCTTTTCAGCTTGTTCCCGAAAACAAATTCTGCACAATCCAAAATCGCGCATATACCCATGCTTGCGACCACATAACACACATCGCCGCACTATTCGAGTACTGTACTTTGGTTTCTTATTACTTTTCGCGATTTGAGCTTGTGTTGCCATAAATGTTTTCTTGCTTTATTTCCTTAATTATATTTTATCTGCTTCTACTTCTGCAGCTGAGACCAACGGAAAGCCTAAAGCCTTCAACAAGGCCTTACCTGCTTCATCAGTCTTAGCTGTAGTTACAACAGTTACTTCGACTCCAAAAACTGCGTCTGTTTGTTCTGGATGTATTTCTGGAAAAGATAGCTGTTCTTTTAACCCTAGACTCAAATTACCTTTACCATCAAATGCTTTATCAGAAATTCCTCGAAAATCTCGTACCCGAGGTAAGGTAATATGTACTAAT
This sequence comes from uncultured Candidatus Saccharibacteria bacterium, assembly GCA_964610055.1. Lineage (GTDB taxonomy): Bacteria > Patescibacteriota > Andersenbacteria > UBA10190 > UBA10190 > CAZSUC01. The sequence continues at coordinate 677,141 of CAZSUC010000001.1, forward strand.
CTCTGTACAAAATCAACCATTCGCTTGCCCCGTAAAGTAACACGATACCCCACCAAATTACCTTGCCGCACTTTAAAACCAGCAACCGCTTTTCGGGCACGTCTTTCATGCGGTTTCTGACCAGTAATCAACCCAAGATCATGCTGTACCGCCTCAACTACAGTTTTATTATCACGCTGTTTACCTATACCTACATTTACGACAACACGATCTAATTTTGGCACTGCGTGAGTATTTTTAACTCCTAGCTCCCGCATCAACTGCTGATAAATTTTTGTGAAATCATGTGACATACTTTATTCCTATCCATTAGTGATTACTGCTTCACACTTGCGACAAACTCTTTGACGTTCTCCTTTGTCCGCACGCTTGATCACCACGCGCACTCCTTTTTTGCACGCTGGACAAACTAATTGCACATTCGAAATTTCCAATGGCGCCGCAATACTAACTCGTTGACCTTTCTCTTGAGCGCGACGAGGACGAACATGCTTCATGACCATATTGATTCCCTCAACTACCACTTTTCCCTCTTTTGGTAACACAGCCATAACTTGACCGGTCTTTCCACGATCTTTGCCTAAAAGCACTCGCACCATGTCACCGCGCCGAATTCTGTTTTTTATTGTCATTTGATCAGTCTTCATAATTACCATACCTCCGGTGCTAAAGAAATAATCTTCTGAAAACCTTTTGCACGCACTTCTCGAGCAACTGGTCCAAACACACGCGTTCCGACTGGATCTTGACTTTCTTTTTGCAAAATCACACCTGCATTATCATCAAATCTAATCGCTGAACCATCAGAACGCTTCTGTTCTTTCCGAGTTCTAACTATCACAGTTCGAACAACATCTCCTTTTTTTACCGTTCCTCGTGGTTCTGCCACTTTTACTGACGCTACCACAATATCTCCTAAGTAAGCATATCTGCGTCCAGTATTACCCAATACTCGGATAACTTTTAAGCGCTTTGCTCCAGTATTGTCAGCCACGGCTAGTTGTGTCTCTTCCTGAATCATACTAATTACTTATTTTCCTTATCTAACAAAACCACCCAGCGTTTTCGAGCTGATAATGGGCGCGCTTCCTGAATCATAACTTTATCACCTACATTTTTTTCATTTTTCTCATCATGCGCCAAATACACTTTACGCTCCACTCGACGCTTACGATAAACCGGATGCACGCTTACCGCCGTCACTTCAACGGCTACTGTCTTATCGCCAGATCGTCTTACGACTGTGCCATTTAAAACACGTCGTTTGGTCTGCTTTGGCTGGTTAGTATCTTGAGATTTCATAGTCACTCACTAATAACACATTTATTTCAATAAATCAAGAGATTGCTTCTCCCGCGCGATTGTTTTTACCCGGGCGACATCACGTCTCAACTCTTTAAGCTTGCTCGTATTTGCTTCTGTTCCTAGGCGCACTTCTTCCTTAGCTGTGAAATATTCACTCTCTAACTGACTAACTCGAGCAGCTAGTTCGTCAACAGTTAAATTACGCAATTCAGATATTTCCATATCCTTACCCTTCCCGTGTTACAAACTTAGTCTTAATCGGCAATTTATGACTTGCCAAACGAAACGCTTCTCTTGCTGTCGCCTCATCAATACCATCCATTTCAAAGATTACTCGTCCGCGACGCAATGCCACTACATAATGATCAACTGTACCTTTGCCTTTACCCATTGGTGTTTCTTGACCTTTTTTCGTCACCGGCTTATCAGGAAAAACTCTAATCCAAATTTTACCGCTTCTTTGCACAAAACGAGTCATCGCACGTCGTGAAGCTTCAATTTGGCGAGCTGTTACCCAACGATTTTCTAACGCTTTTAATCCAAATTGGCCAAAGTCAACATGCTGAGCACCTTTTGAAAAGCCCTGCAAATGGCCTTTTTGTTGTTTACGATGTTTGACTCGTTTCGGTGTTAACATAGTAATTATTTCTCCGCTCTACGATTAACTTGTCTGCGAGTCACTCGCTTAGTTTCAGCGGCTTTATCAGCCAAAGATTTGCGCCGTCTTGTTGTTTTACTTGGCTGACGACGTTGCCCTGGCTTGTCTTCTCGCTCTTCCGTATATTCTCCTCGGTTTACCCATACTTTTACTCCAATCGCTCCGTAAGTCGTTACTGCTGTTAATTGCGCATAACTGATATCTGAGCGAAAAGTATGTAAAGGCACGTTTCCATCTGCTAACCATTCGGTTCGCGCAATTTCCGCGCCATTCAAACGCCCAGCCAAAGCAACGCGAACCCCCACAGCGCCTGCTTGCATCGCTCGCGAAATCGCCTGCTTCAAAACTCGACGAAACGGCATCCGTTTTTCTAATTGATCAACAACCTGAGTCGCAATTGCCACTGCATCAGTATCCGGATTCCGAATTTCTTGCACGTTTATTCTAACGCGCAGATCCGCTCCAATACGACGCATCAAATCCTTTTGAATTTTCTCGATCCCACTACCACCACGACCAATCACTACAGCTGGACGAGAAGTGTGTACAGTTAAAATAATTTCTTTCTGACTACGCACAATCTCAACCCTTGAAATAGAAGCATGGCGTAACTTCTTCCGTAAATACTCACGAATAAATAAATCTTCCTTGAGATTCTGACGATAAACCGGGCGTCGATCAGCAAACCACTTTGAATCCCACGCTCGTGAAGTGTTAGTTATACGAATAATAATTGGATTAGTTTTTCGTCCCATACTAATTTCCTTTCAATGATTTACGCCGGTGTGTTTGTACCCGGTCTCCACCTTGCTGTTGTGTTTTAATCTTTTGCGTTGTTTTTTCTTCTTTAGTCACTTTTTCCGTTTTCGACGCTTTGACTTCTGTATTCTCTTGCTCATCTTCTTTCTCTGTATCGTGCTCTGTCTTCTCTTGCTTTAATAATTCATGTGTTGTGATAGTTTCAATCTTAGCCTTTTTCGCTTTTCTTTTCTTTGAGCTACCTGCACCTGTTTCTTCCACCACTACCGTTACATGACACATGCGCTTCAGAATTCCATGCGCCATTCCACGACTCACTGGTCGAATTCTTTTCATAACTAACCCTTCATCCACCACCAAATCAGCTACTTTCAAATTTTCTTGTTCGATCTCAAAATTGTGTCCAGCGTTTGCGACTGCACTTTTTAACACTTGCAACACGATTTGCGCTGCTTTTCCTGGCAGATATTGCAATTGAGCCTCTGCTTCCAAAACCGGCAAGCCGAGAATCACATTACGCACTAGCCGTACTTTCTGAGCCGACATTCGTGCATTCTTGTGTTGTGCTTTTACTTCCATAATTAATAGTTCTACTTATTGGCTGCGGCCGCCGCTTTTGCTTCGGCTTCTTTTTGAATCTTACCGCCATGTCGAATAAACTTGCGTGTCGGAGAAAATTCTCCTAATTTATGCCCAACCATATCTTCTGTAATCAAAACTTGAATGTGCTCTCGCCCGTTATGAACACCTATCCGAAAACCAACCATTTCTGGATATATTGTTGATGATCGTGACCAGGTCTTAATCACAGTTCGATCGCCTGGTTTCAGCGCCTTGATTTTAGCCAAGAGCTTTTCGTCAACGTACGGAGCTTTTTTTAATGATCTTGCCATATCCTACTTACGCTTTTCGCGGCGCTTAATAATTAATGAATTCGAATATTTACCCTTACGACGTGTTTTTACTCCTAAGGCTGGCTTACCCCACTTTGTCTTCGGATGAGTCATTCCAATTGGCTGTAAACCTTCACCACCACCATGAGGATGATCCACTGGATTCATCACTTTACCACGCACTTGTGGCCGTCGTCCGCGTCGACGCACCCGACCAGCAGAACCAACGCGTTCTAACCATCGATCAGTGTTACTGGCTTCGCCAATCGTTGCATAACATTCCTTGTCAATCAAGCGCACTTCCCCGGATGGCATCTTTAACTGAGCAAAACGTCCTTTTACATCCATTAAAATCGCTGCCGCCCCCGCTGCTCGCAAAATCTGTCCTCCGCGTCCTGGCTTTAATTCTGCATTAAAGATCTTCAACCCTGGAGTAATAGCTGATACTTTCATGCGGTTTCCTACTTGTTCTGTTACTTTCTCGCCCACCATAATCTCATCTCCCGGTTTTGCTCCTTCCCAGGCCAAGTGATAACGACGCTCACCATCACGATAAACCACCAACGCTAAAAAGGCGGATCGATTAGGGTCATACTCTACACGCTCAACTTTACCTGGCACGTTCATTTTATCTTGATGAAAATCAACCAGACGAATCTTTCTTTTCATACCTCCGCCACGATGACGAATTGTGATTTTCCCTTCACTTCCACGACCACTTAATCGCTTCTTGCCTTGCGTTAATGATCGAATCGGTTTCCCTCGATGCAAACCGCTCTTGTCAATAATTGACGAATTTTTACGGGCTGCTCGATTACGGTTGTATTTCTTAATAGGCATAGTCGTAATTAAATCGCACTAACATCAATAGTCTTCCCCTCCGGCAATGTCACATACGCCTTCTTCCAACTTTTAGTCATACCTAATGTCCGTCCACGACGTCGCACTTTTGGCTTTTGCACCAACACGCGCACATCTTGAGGAACAACCCCGTATTTTACTGCCACCGCGTTTGCAATCATCTTTTTACTCGCTGTTTTATCTACTCTAAACACAACGGTATTCGCTAATGCTTGAACTAACATTCCTTTTTCAGTTACCACCGGAGTCAATCCAATCGTTCCTGCAACATGCATCTTGCTCAAATCAGCTTTTTTCTTGCCTGGCTTACGCGCTGACTCAGCCTTCTTTGGCTTCTGCGTATTACGGCTTGATATTTTTTTGGAAAATCCTAGTAAAGACATATCTTTTATTTACCTCCCTTAGCTACCACTTTTAATCGATTTTGCCAGAATTCCACCCAAGCCGCCTCATCAATCCAAACACGCTTTGCTTTCAACACTGCCCCGGCCCCAACTTGTGTCCAGCGTGACACTGTCACTTCAGGCAAATTGCGCATCACTCTTTGCACGGCAGTATAGTTATTGTCCGCCACAATTATCAACAAACCATCCGTGTTAATCGGTAGCATTGCTGCTATTTCTTTAGTCTTAGTCGGCAAACTATCCAATTTTACTACTGCTAAATCACCTTGATTTTCTTTTTCACTTATTGCGACCGCTAAAGCCTTTCGCACCATATCAGCTGGCACTGGAACTTCTCTAGTTTTACGACTCCGTGGACCAAACGTAATTCCACCACCTACCCAAATCGGAGAACGACTTGAGCCGTGTCGCGCTCGTCCGGTACCTTTTTGACGCCAAGGCTTTTTTCCTCCACCTCTTACTTCAGCTCGGTCTTTTGTATGTGCGCGTCGTACTCGTGTTCGCGCTCTTTGCACTAACAAAACTTGCGCTACCAATCGCATTGAAGCATCTCCTTCGTAAACCGGCATCTCCATCTCTCCTACTTCTTTCCCTGCCAAAGTTATTACCGGTACTGTTTTTTTAGTAGTAGTCATAGGTCTTATTCTGCAGAAACTATTTCTAAAACCGTACCTCTTTTACCTGGCACTGCGCCTTTTACGGCCAACACATTATTCTCGGTATCAATTGACACAACCGCCAGATTCTTTACTGTAACCCGATCAGCTCCCATTCTTCCGGCCATTCTCTTTCCTTTCCGTACATGTTGAGGAAAACGTGATCCTATTGATCCTGGTCTCCGCAACACATGCCGATGCCCATGACTCGCTGGTCCTCCGGCAAAATGATGGCGCTTTACTACCCCTTGAAAACCTTTTCCTTTGGAAATCCCGGCCACATTTACAGCTTCGCCTACCACAAACTGCTCAACTGTTACTACTTTTTCATCTTCTGTCACCTCAATATCAAACTCACGCTTCGCCACTAATTGTTCTGAATCATTTCGCTTTTTTAATCCCAGCTGGATTCTTCCATTGCCGTCTCTAACTTCATCTCGACGCAAAGTCACAATATTAGGCTCAACCTGAATTAAGGTAACTGGAACAACCGTACCGTCTTCTCGGAACACTTGAGACATGCCTATTTTTTTACCCAAGATTGCTTTCATGATTTTGGCTCTAATAACACGAAAAACCTCTCCACAATCAAACCGGAAGGGCTTTTCTTGTAAACCTTTCTTTACACTGGCCGCGTACTGTCTGCCTAAAGGCACATCATCCGCGACGTTTTCAAAAGGTAGCTATACTATAAACTAAAGCTCAAAAAAATACAACACCGCCCCGATTAAATCGGGGCGGTGTCCTAATGTTGTTCCGTTTTAGGCTCGATAATTAGTCGGTTTTCATGGAAACATCCACTCCGGCCGGTAAATTCAAGCTCATCAAGGTATCAACTGTCCGCGGAGTCGCTTGCACAATATCAATCAAACGCTTATGCACACGAATTTCATACTGATCACGTGCATCTTTATGAACAAACGTTGATCGATTAACTGTGTATTTTTTCTTGCTCGTAGGCAATGGAGTTGGACCAGCTACCTTGGCTCCATCTCGCTCCACCGCTTCTACGATATGTTGCGCTGATTGATCAATTAACTTATGGTCATAGGCCTTAAGTTTGATTCTAATCCGCGGCATCGCGGGCGCTTCTTGGACTGTTTCCTCAGCTGTCATTACTCGATGATCTTTGTTACTACACCAGCACCAACTGTTTTACCACCTTCACGAATGGCAAAACGCATACCGTCTTCCATGGCTACAGCCGCACCTAATTCAACCGTCAGATTATTGACAGTGTCACCCGGCATAACCATTTCTGTGCCTTCTGGTAATTCAACTGATCCAGTTACATCAGTTGTTCTTACATAAAACTGTGGCTTATACCCCTTAAAGAACGGAGTATGTCTTCCACCTTCGTCTTTAGTTAAGACGTACACTTCGCAGATAAACTTTTTGTGAGGTGTAATTGAACCTGGTTTGGCAACAACTTGTCCGCGTTCAACATCTTCTTTCTTCAAACCACGCAACAACACACCAGCATTATCGCCAGCTTGACCAGAATCTAATTGCTTATTAAACATTTCGATTCCTGTCACAACCGTCTTCTGAGTTGGACGTAATCCAACAATTTCTACTTCGTCGTTCAAATTAACTTGGCCACGTTCAATTCTGCCGGTTACAACTGTACCTCGACCTTCAATCGTAAACACGTCTTCAATCGGCATCAACAATGGCTTATCAACATCGCGTACTGGTTCTGGAATAGCTTCGTCTAAAGCTTGAACCAATTCAAGAATTGGCTTAGCTGCCTCATCTTCAATGCTCTTAGTTTCCAAAGCCTTTAAGGCAGAACCACGAATAATACGTACTTTATCCGCATCATATTCGTACTTTGCTAATAATTCCTTTACTTCTTCTGCTACTAAATCAACCAATTCTGGATCATCCACCATATCCACTTTATTCAAGAACACTACGATTTCTGGCACACCAACCTGGTGCGCTAACAGAATATGTTCTCGAGTTTGTGGCATCGGCCCATCTACGGCTGACACAACTAAAATTGCGCCATCCATCTGTGCCGCACCAGTAATCATGTTTTTGATGTAGTCAGCATGACCCGGACAATCAACGTGCGCATAATGACGAGCATCCGATTCATACTCACAATGAGTCGTGGAAATAGTAATTCCGCGCTCTTTTTCTTCCGGCGCCGAATCAATTTCATCAACTGATAAAACCTTTTTCGCTCCCCCCTTCAAACCCAAGACATGCAAAAGGGCTGCCGTCAGGGTTGTCTTACCATGGTCAACGTGGCCAATCGTTCCCACATTGACGTGCGGCTTTGTCCGCTCAAACTTTTCAGCCATACGTGTGTATGTAGACTTATAAATAAACAAAAAACCTCCGACGTTTCAGCCACCTGTCCCGGAAACCCCTCCCACTTCCAAAACAGGCGTCGAAGCTACCAACTTTGTAACACATCCTGCCTAACCCTGCAAGTCTGGCGGCAAATCTCCTCGTAAGGGCTCAAATCTAACTCTTCGAGGTGGTCGAATAGTTTCAGCTGATTCTTCCACCATCTCCTCAATTTCAGGCTCTAACGCAAACTCATCCGAGTCTTCCTCTTCTTCTTGCTGCAACTGAAACAAAGCAATATCACGATTGATCTTCTCTAATATATCATCCGCCGTCATTGCTTGATCATCCATCACCGGCACCTCTGGTAATGCCAGTTGTTGCTCACTTATTTCTTCTTGTCGGCGTGTAATTATAAACTCTTCTCCCTTGTGTTTTATCACTACGTATCCATCTAATTCTCGCAAAACCTCTAAAATATCCTTTAAATTAACTTTGGAGTTCGTCATGATTCTACCTTAGCCTTCTTCCTTCTAAATCGCAATACACTTTAACCAAAAGTCCGGCTGTCAGAGCCGGACTTTATATGCTATTTCTTCTTTACTCCGTCACCCACGATCTTGGCCTGCACATTCCGCGGTACATCGTGATAAGCCTCCAATTCCATCGAATATACTGCTCGTCCTTGAGTCATTGATCGTAGTGTTGTCGCGTATCCAAACATTTCTGCTAACGGAACTAATGCATCAATCACCTTCGCTCCTGATCGGTCTTCTGTACCTTGAATCTGCCCCCGACGAGAATTCAAATCACCCATCACGTCACCCAAGAAACTCTCTGGCGTTGTCACTTCTACCTTCATCACTGGTTCCAATAAAACCGGATCAGCGTTACGCATTCCCTCACGAAATGCCATTGAACCCGCAATCTTAAAGGCAACTTCTGAACTATCAACATCATGGAAGCTTCCGTCATAAGCAACCGCTTTTACATCCACAACTGGAAATCCAGCTAACACGCCATTACTGGAAGCTTCTTCTACTCCCTTTTTAATTGGCGCAATAAATTCTTTTGGAATGACTCCACCTTTAATCGTATCTTCAAATTTAATTCCTGAACCAGCTTCCAAGGGTTCTAATCTCAGCCAGACGTGTCCGTACTGTCCTCGACCACCACTCTGCTTAATATATTTACCTTCTGCTTCAGCTACTTTACGAATTGTCTCACGATAAGCAACCTGCGGCTTACCCACGTTAACTTCCACGTTAAATTCTCGCTTTAAACGGTCAGCAATAATTTCCAAGTGTAATTCTCCCATACCACCCATAACAGTTTGCAGTGTTTCTTCATCCGTTCGAACTCGAAAAGTTGGATCTTCATTTTGCAAAGCTTTTAATGCCATTCCCATCTTTTCTTGATCAGCCTTAGTTCTAGGCTCCACCGCAATCTCAATCACCGGATCATGCCCAGTAATACGCTCTAATAAAATTGGATTCTCAGTATCGCACAATGTATCTCCTGTGGTTGTGTACTTTAATCCCACCAAAGCACCAATTCCACCAGCACCTACCTCTTCGACTTCTTCTCGCTCGTTAGAGTGCATCCGTAAAATTCGACTAATCCGTTCCTTTTTCCCGTTGGAAGCATTCAAAACGTATGAGCCAGACTTTAATCGTCCAGAATATACCCGGAAAAAGGTAATTTGCCCAACATATGGATCAGTTGCAACTTTAAACGCCAGTGCCGTAAAAGGTTCCTCATCAGTCGGATGACGCAAGATCTTAGTCTCATGATCATCAACCGATGTTCCTTCTACCGCCGGCACATCTGTCGGTGCTGGTAAATAAGCAACAATTGCGTCCAGCATCTTCTGGACTCCTTGATTCTTCAAGGCCGACCCACATAACACTGGAATAATTTCATTCGCAATGACTCCTTTGCGCAAAGCAGCATGCAATTCTTCTTCCGTTATTTCATCTCCATTTAAATACTTTTCTGTTAACGCATCGTCTAAACCAGCAACTACTTCCACTAACTCTGAACGACGAGTCTCAATAATATCCTTCATTTCATCTGGTACCTCTGTTTTCTCTACTTGCTCTCCCATTTGGCCTGCAAAATGCCAAGCCTTGCGACTAATCAAATCTACAATTCCACTCAATTTATCTTCTTGTCCAATCGGCAAAGTTAAAACCGCTGTCTTTGTTGTTAAACGATCATGAATAGAATCAATGACTTTCTCAAAATCAGCTCCCGTTCGATCCAGCTTATTCACAAAGCACATGCGCGGTACTCGATATTTATCCGCCTGCCGCCAAACTGTTTCACTTTGTGGCTCCACCCCCGCTACTCCATCAAACACAACTACCGCTCCATCTAAAACCCGTAAACTACGCTCTACTTCTACTGTAAAATCAACGTGACCCGGTGTATCAATCAAATTCAACCGATGATCTTGCCAGAAACAAGTCGTGGTTGCAGATGTAATCGTAATTCCACGCTCACGCTCCTGTTCCATCCAATCCATTACTGCCGCTCCTTCGTGCACTTCCCCAATCTTGTGGGTTAAACCAGTATAAAACAGTACCCGTTCTGACACTGTCGTCTTTCCGGCATCAATATGAGCAATAATTCCAAAATTACGCACCCGTTCAATGGGAACTTGGGGAAACTTATCTGAGTTAGCCACAGCTTTTTATTTAAAATTAAGCAAAATGAGAAAACGCCCGGTTGGATTCCGCCATGCGATGCGTATCTTCTCGTTTTTTGATTGCTCCCCCCTGTTTCTCACTCGCATCCATAATCTCTGCGGCTAATTTTTCTGACATCGTATGTCCACCTCTCGCTCGCGCAGCATCTCGAATCCAACGCATTGCTAAAGCTTCCTTGCGATCACCTCGCACTTCAACGGCAACCTGATAGTTTGCTCCACCTACTCGTCGCGCCTTAACTGCTAATACTGGCGCCACGTTGCGAATAGCTGTATCAAAGACAACCATTGGATCGTTTTTAGTTTTTTCCGACACAATGTCTAAAGCACGATAGACCACACTCTGCGCCACTGTCTTTTTCCCATCTCGCATCATGTGGTTAACAAACTTAGCCAACAATAAATTCCCAAATTTTGGATCTGGCTGTAAATACTTCTTATTCTGATAAACTCTTTTTCTGCGTGGCATAACTTATCGTTCTGATTATAGATTATTCTTCTTTTTTGGGCCTTTTCGCCCCGTACAAACTTCTCCCTTGACGACGTGCATCCACCCCGGTCGCATCTAACACACCACGAACTACTTGATACCGCACTCCTGGCAAATCTTTGCGTCGACCGCCACGAATCATAACAATCGAATGCTCTTGTAAGGTATGCCCTTCGCCCGGAATAAACGCAGCCACTTCCTGTCCATTGCTTAAACGAACACGAGCCACTTTCCGTAAGGCTGAATTAGGTTTCTTTGGCGTCATAGTCTTTACTTGCAAACAAACTCCTCGCTTAAATGGTGAGCCGCCTTTCTTGAATCGAACAGGACGGTTTTTTAAAACATTAAAGCCTCGCAATAAAGCAGGTGCTTTTGATTTCTTGTTCTTTTGCTTGCGTCCTCGGCGGACCAGCTGGTTAGTCGTTGGCACGGATTTACTCCTTATCAAAAATTAACACAAAGCGCTATAAAGCGCGTGGACATACTATATGAAATACTGTAAATATTGTCAAAAAATCCTAAAACCCAGCGATGACTCCCGTTAGACGCAAGGCCGGTCCAAACACAAATTGCGAGAAAAACCCGCCTCCAAACCACATTAAAGCTAGGATAATAAAAATGCCGTATTGCTCTAATATTCGCACCACATCAGGCCGATGCTCTAAAAACAAATATAGTACTTTTGACCCGTCTAATGGCGGAATTGGGATTAAATTGAACATCATTAACACCCCATTAATTACAGCAATATACACAAACAAAATCGGCAAAGCTGTATTTACCGGCGATATCCGCGCCAACAAAGCCGCAACAACCAAAATGATCAAATTCGTCACTGGCCCAGATAACGCCACCAATACTGGTCCGTATTTTCCATATTTCAAATTGTAATAATTTACCGGCACCGGCTTCGCCCATCCAATCACAAACCCAACTTGGCTCACAATCAAAAGTAAAGGCAAAATAATCGTCCCCCATAAATCAATATGTTTAATCGGATTCAAGGTGAGTCGCCCCGCATAATACGCCGTCGGATCACCTAACTTAAGCGCAACATACCCATGTGATACTTCATGCAAAATAACCCCTAATGCCAACCCCAAAATTTGAGCCAGCAAAATCAAGCCTTCGCTTCCCGTATCTAACAATCCTGCTTGCCACATCATGCCACTCAGTGTACCAACCAACCATTATTCCTGCCACTTGACAATACGATTTTTTATACTTATTATTTAAGGCTCTTTTCTGACCGCTCTTTCACAACTCAAACAAGGGGCATGACCATGCGAGTAGCTTTTCTTTCTGACGCGCATTTGGCAACCTGCTTCGACGACGGGTCGCTTTTTCCCCGTCAACTGAATCGTCTTGACCCGCCAACCGCGGAAGCATCCTACAATCGCATGCGCGACGCATGCTCTGACGCCTTTAGCGCTGTCACTAGACGTCTCTCTCAAGATAAGCCAAACGTCATCGTCGCCTTAGGCGATCTTGTCAACGGCTGGCAAGAACAGGGCATTTATCACGCCAAAACCCAGCAAATCGCCCGAGATACGGCCGAAAACCTCGAAAACATTGCTCCCCACGTGCTGTTTGCTATTGGCAACCACGAAACCGGCTACAGTCATCCTGGCTCCTTGCCTGGCAGCGGCTTAAGAACTGATAGTATAGTCGTGTGTCAGGCAACCTTTGGTCACCTATGGTGGACCCATCAGGTCGAAGGCACGAAGCTGATCGGCCTATGTTCTCCGATCGCAGAACATCGGGAACCCGATCCTGCTATACAAGATCTCGCTCTCAAGCAGCTGGAGTTCTTACACAAAACTCTCAGTTCTCACTCGGAACCGTGGATTTTATGTTCCCACAGCCCTTGCATCTCCAGGTCTCTAGCCACGATCATTGAGCCTCACCTCAACCGAATGATCGCTTTTGTCTACGGCGATCTTCATAATCCCAGATGGGGCGCCATCAAGCGCTTTACTCCCGGCTGGTCGGTGCAAGCACGATGCCTGCGCCGTGGCATCTGCTGCCCATCCACGGCTCCACTCTGGTGGCCTGGAATGGATACCTCACCTACGAAGGAGGGATGTTCCAGCAACACCAATTACCGCCAGAGCGCCGCCTGGGATTACCAGTTTCCCATCCCGTCTCGGCCCTTCTTTGGATGTTACGTCCGTAACATCTAACTAAGATTCAAAAACCATCTACCTGGGTCCACCGCGACCCAGGTTTTTCTATCTTTACGGCCCTTGCGTAAATTCTGATTCCCTGCTAAAAAGAAACAACTAAAGCATATGGCCCAACACTGTGAAATTTGCGGTAAAGGATCAATGCCCGGCAACTACCGGCAGCTTTTACGTGGACACTACAACATCACCGGCAAGCGTGTTTTTAAGCCAAACTTACAAAAAACTACCATCAACGGCCAAAAAGTTATCGCCTGCGTTCACTGCATCAAAAATCTCACCAAGAAATCCTAATTAGCCATAGCTTGCTTGCGCACACTAGGCGACATTTTTTCAATCGCATATCGCAATGCCGTACGCGGCATTTCTTTTTTATATCTCATCACCCATTCAAACACTGCATGCTGATCAAACTCGCTAGCCGCCTTTAACATCCAACCATAACCTTTCTGCACTAAATCGTCCTTATCTCTCAATAATAAATCGGCAATTTCAAAGATATCAGGCAAAAATAACCCTTTCCGTGCCGGAATAATTAAAGCAACCGCTGCCGCTCTCCGCAACCAACGATTACGTGACTTAGCCCACTTCTTTAACACGCTAATTTTATCCGGATACATTTCTAAAAAAGCACCCACCGTATGGTTGCACAATGTATCACAAACCGCCCAATTATTTACATACAGCTTGATCCACTTCTCAAAGACACTCATATCATTCGCCTGAGAATCTCGTTTCCGCATATACGCCCAATCACACGCAATCATACCCTCTTCTAAATAACCAGACTTCCACAATGATTCGCATTCTTCCCATATCCTGTGCTTCTCTAATTGCACTAACTGCTTGCTCTCCGTTTTCGCAATTTGATGCACCGACGCCATCGGTACACCATACAGTTTGATTGGCTCTTTAAAAAATCTCTGTTCTTTTTCTTTCCTTTCCGAACTAGCCTGAGCTTTGAGTGACCGCCGCACCGATGTAATAACTTTAGACATCAATATCAAAATATTTTTGAATTAAACTATCTATGATTCATCATGTCACCACTCACTCCACTACTCAAGCTTGTCGCAATTGCTGAACGAAGCTCGAACCTTTTTCGAGCGAGAATTGCTCGAATGATTTGAAACCCCGCCCCAGCGTTTCCGCCCGCCGAAACTCGGCGAGCAAAGCAAAACAATTTTCTTTCAATTTTTTGTATTTTGCGCGCGCCCTTTTTTCTTTTAAAAGGAATTGAAAATTGTTTTGCTTTGATGTTTGGCTTTATGCCAAACGGCGGAAACGCTTCCCACCCCACTGCGCCTACGGCGCAGAACAGGCGGGCGAAAATTCCTTCCCCCCAACCCCCTTCCTTTTCGCCCGCCTGATTGGACGGCCAGATTTTTTTGCGAGCGGACGGCGGGGCCTCAATTTATTATAGCCATGCCATATTTATTTTCACGATTTCTAAATGCTTCCTCGCCACCTTCAAGAATTTCTTTAATGCTTTGATTGATAGTTTGGTTTTCGATACTACCGCTTATATAATCACCTTCATTGTCAAGACGCGCAACAATGATTTGTTCTGCGTCTGCATTTACGACTAAATTGGCATTGTGTGTAGACATAATAATTTGACGAGAAACTTTGGCTTTTCGGATGAGCGGAACCAATTCGTGCATGATAAAATTATTATCTAGGTTATCTTCTGGTTGGTCAATGATAAACACCTGTTTTGCCGTTGCTGTAGCAAGAAAAACTTTCAATAATAATGTTCCTCTTTGGCCAATCGATAATACTTCCGTCGATTTTCCATTCAATTTTACAATTGCCCGAACTCGCATAAATTGAGGCCAGTTGGTAAAAATATATTCAAGCATTCCGTCTACTCCGCTCCTATTGAAATAAAGTTTGGTTGATAAATCTTGTTTGACCCAATTGGCAATAGATATTAGCGTGATGTGTTTTGCTGTGCCGTCAGTATTCTTACCGGCAATTTCTTCCCTGAGATCATTCTCGTTTTTAATTTTTCTATTATCAACAAAGCTACCGAGAACATCATTGCAAAATTGCTCCTCATCAAAAACAATATCACCCTCAATTTCAATGCCTTGAATTATTTTTTCAAACAATTCTTTCTCTTGTGCTTCAGAATCGTTGCGAGAACTCTTAAATTCGGCAAATTTTACATCTATCTGCTCTTTTAATTCGTTTAGTCCGCCCTCCACATTTACAAGAATATCATTGCGCTGTTTGATAAATTCGGAAAGCCTTATAATTGCGTTTTTGTAATTTTCTAAATCCTTATTCGCATTATTTATTTGTTGTTGTAGCGTTTGGCTGGACTGCAAAAGTGTATTTACATCTTCTTTTATGCCCAGTTTCGAAAGTTCGGCTTTTTTCCCAACAATATCTTTTCGCAATGTATCCATTTCGGTTTTAATCTGCCCTTGAATCTGGCTAATTTCGACAAGCTGTTTTTTTGAATCGATTGGAGTTATTGTCGGCTTTTCATCAGGATATAAACCAGCCAATCTTTTATTTAAAGAATTGATACTTGTGTTTACGACAAGAGTGTTTAATTCTTTGGCTGTTTCATCAATTTGTTCAAGAAGCTCTTTGAGTTTGAGTCCTCGTTGCGTGTTTTTATTTATTTCTTCAAGGGTGGTGCGGGTTTCTTTTGAAGTGAGGCGTTTTTGTTGTGCGCCAAGTTTTTTTAAATATGACGCAATCCATTTTTCAAAGTCAGTCGTTTCATTATATCCAATTTGCTTATAGATATTAAAAACATCACCGAGGGATTGGTTGGTGTTTTTAATCTGTGCAAGTATTTCTCTTGCTTTAAAAATATGCGCTTGTTGGCTTAATTCGGCAATATCAATGCCAATAAGCTCGCAAATTGTTTTAGTCAATTCTATATCGTTGGTCGCAAGCCCGCTTAATTGCTCTTGCCCTAAATATAAAAATGGAAGTTCTAAATTTTCATGTTCGGCAAGTTGTTTTTGAAATTCTTGCTTATTCAAGTCCTTGTCGACTAAAGTTGTTTTGGTAATAAAACTTGGCGCTGGATCAGTTGCTACTTCATTGTCTCTATAAAATTCAATTATTTTCTTTTTACCATTTTGGTCGACTTTCAAATGCTCCTCATTTAAAAACGCGAACGCTTCCAAAAGCGCACTTTTACCGCTCCCTCGCCCGCCAATAACCGTTATCAATTCTGAATTAAGCGGAATTGTAATATTGGGCAAGATAAAATTAATCCGCCCGTCGATTGTCAAATTTTCGAAATAAATCTTTTTTCTGTCTTCGTATGGTGAGTTTTCCTGAATTTTAACCCTATCTTCCGGCTCAAAAATTATTTGCTTAAGACCATCAAATGTTTGGTCGGCCTTAATCCAAGTAAAGCAAGCTCCAATTTCTGTTAATTTTCTTGCGTCGGAGCATTTAATTTGAGTTACGCTTTTGTTGCCATATTGGGGATCCTTTCCCTCGATAATATTTTGCACTCCATTGGATAAATTTGCGCTACGGGGCAATTGAACTATTTGGCAAAGTTTGTCTTTATAAACTGAAATATGAGCATTGCCACCGCTTGCTGTGTTGGAAAATTTAAAAAGACCATTATCCGTCCCAATATGGGCAAAAATACACAGGCCACCTTTTTTGTTGGTAATCGTTAATATTTCTTGAGCTGTTTTCGTTGAGTTTAACGGCTGATTTTGGGTATTAAAAACGCCATTTGTTAATCCTAACTCTGTTAGGAAATGGTCTATTGATTCAGCCCAATTGTCGCGCCACTTTTTTTCTGGATCAAATATGCACAAAATATGTAATCCCTGTGCAGATGAAACTTCAACGCCGGGCAAAATGGCAATTTCCCGAGATGAATTTTTTGCCTCATTTATAAGTGCGTCAATTTCCCTACCTGTATTATGGTCGGTGATACCAAAAACACTTATGTCCGTAAAAAATTCAACATATTTTATAAATAGCTTAGCGTATTTTTGGGCATCAATCTCTTTCTCCTGAGCAGTAATTTCTGTTTCAGTAAGTCCGGTTGCTGTTATCAATTTTTGTAGATCAGCTGCACTCAAACTATTATTCCCGAGACAAGTATAATTTGCATCCAATCTTGTCTGGACTTGCAAATCCCATTTTCTCCAAACCGATCCTTTTGATAATAGATTATTAGCCATATTTTGTTTATTCGGTTGTCTTAACTATTTTATATTTCTTTTTATCAAGCAATTTTAAATCGCCTTTGTTTTTCCAAATTTCTTTGAAATCCTTATTTCTCATTGTTCTAATGTGCCCAAGATAAACAGAAACAAAATAGCCGTTGATTTTCATTTCCTTTGTCGCTTTTATATTTTTCTCGGCGATTTTAACATAATCAGAATCAAGTTCTATGCCGATATATTTCCTGCCTAATTGCTTGGCCGCGACTGCTGTTGTGCCTGTTCCCATAAACGGATCAAAAACAACATCGCCTTCATCAGTGGTCATTAAAATTAACCTTTCAAGTAGCGGGATAGGAAGCTGGCAAGGGTGTTCATCTCTTCGCTTTTTGTGCCTTATTCGGTGAATATCATTCCAAACATCAGAAAGAAGCGGGCCAAATCCATGCGCCTGATCTTTCTTCCCGCCATAATCTTTTAAAAATTCATTGCACGCTCGACATCTGGGGTGTGGGTATCTAATATCATAAAACTTAAAATCTTTGTGAGATTTTGATTTTGTGTAATACAAAATACCATAATGATTTGGCAATAAAGTTTTTCCCATTGGCGCGCCGCCGGAATCCCAAGCGATCCAATGTCTGAAATAAGCAATTTTGTTTAAATGCTCAGCGTAATGCGAAAGCCAACGAGGGATATTGTGAACAAATATAGCTCCCGTAGGTTTCGTAATTCTCACCATTTCGCTCATCCAATCATTGCACCAATTTAAATAATCTTGTTTTTCTTTTGAATCTTCGTAGTGATTATATTTTTTCTTTAAATTAAAAGGTGGGTCGGCAAAAGTCATATCCACCGAGTTGTCCGGTATTTTTTTTAATACTTCCAAACAATCGCCTTTAATTATTTTGTTCAAAAAATTATTCATCATAACTATTTGCTAAGAAAGGTTTCAATTAAAATTTTCTCAAATCTTTTTAATTCTTCTCTATGAAAAGTAAAAACATCTTCATAGGCCGTAACCATTCTTTTTAGATCACCTTTTCTGACATACCAACCAATACCGTCCACAAAACCAATAAATTTTGCTTTTGGATAGTGCGACTTGATAAGCGAATCAATAGAAATCTCTGTTTTTGATTTATCGCCTTGACCGGATGAAGTAGTTACCAAAAATGAACTTTCGGCAATAATTAACGGATTTTGTTTGTTTGGAATAATAAAATCCATTGTTCTTTTATTATCGGGGGCATTGTCAATGAGTTCGCTGAGGTCGCCTTTTTCAAACGGTATTTCTAAATGATTCAAAATTTCTTCAATTAAAATTTCTGGATTATTTTCTTTCATTCCTGAATAACTGCCTTTTTCCTTGTATCTGATCAAAGTGTCTATCATTTCCGGCAATTCAAATTTTAGTTTTGAAATGCTTAGTTTCTTCAATTCAAATAGCGGAATAGTTTTTGTCAAAAACGGAACTGTTGAACCTTCAAAGAAAATATTTAAAATTCCTTTTCTAAAAAATTCGTTTTCTTTTATAAATTTTGCGATTTGAGCATCTGACCACTCTTTCAGATTATTTATGTCTTCATCCTTAAACCATTTGTCCTTATAAACCAACTTGCTCAATTCTGGATCATTAACAACCCTAATAATTGTAGTCAATCTTTTTAAAGTTTCGTTTGAAAACCCGGTCAAAGCGAGCAACGCTCTAAGACCGTTTTCTTTTTCAATCAATAGCTGTTCAAAAAATTCCTTTTTCAATCCCTGCGTTTCAATATTATTTTTCAATATCAAAAGCATTTCCTTTAACGAGTTTAGATAACCTTCATATTTTTCTTCAAAAGCTGGATTAAAAAAATAAAAAGTATTTTTATTAATCACGGTTTTAAATTTCAATTCGGTTGTAGGTTTTGTGTATTTCATAATGTTATTTTTGATTAGTAAAAAATAATATAGATTCTTCCTTCATTGTATTTTGTAGCCCTCGGATCGGCTTCTTTAAATTAAGTTCAAATTTTAGCCCTTGTTTTTCTCCAAGCTCAATGACTTTTGTTTCCAATCTCACGCCATTTGTTTGAATATCGTTTGTGCCAATAATTATAACAATAGGCGCATTTTTCTTTGATACCCGTTTCATTTCGCCAAGAGCCTGATTCATTTTGTCAAAATAAATTTCCAATTTATTTTCTACGCCTCGCCCTTGTAGGCCAATCATTTCTTGTCGCAAAACTTCCAGATCGTGGCCGAGATATTCTAATTGGGGCTGATCATTTTTCAAATAATCAATAGCAAAAGAATAGGGCGGCGAGGTGATTACCGCATCCACACTATTATCACCAAGTGGCAAATTTAGAACGCTACCTTGAATAATTTTACTTTTTCCAATTTTTAAATCCATTTTTTGCCTTGCTTCTTGAAAATATTTTATCGTTGAAACATATCTGTCCAATACGCGCGGAAAAAGTTTATCAACAGAAGAACTGCTTCGGCCAGCAAATCCGACAGTGTCTAAAAACGCTAATAAAATTATTTCGTAATAGTTTCTTTTTTTGTCGTCTTTGTTGTTTTTAAAATATTCCGGAACTTTATCTTTTTTCAATTTATCCAAAATTTCTTTTGGATTTTTGATAATTGACTCTAAGATTTTAATATCCAAGTTTAAAGCAAATGTTTTAACTTTTCCCATTAGTTCACAAAATGGGCTCAAATCAACAGAGATAGCGTCAATGCCCAGCAAATTAGCTTCAACCGCAACAGTGGAACTTCCGGCCATTGGATCAAGAACAACATGGCCGGGTTTTATGTCAAGTATATTTAACAAAGCTCTTATCAATTGCGGGTGAAATTTGCCACGATAGGGGAAAAGGCCATGAGTGGCATATCCCGTTGAATATTTTCCGTCTAAAAAGAAAATTTTTGTCCGAAAAGAACTATTTTTATGGACTTCTTCCAAATTTTGAAGATTACAAATTTTATAATGAGCTGTTTCTTTTCCGTCAATCAATTTAAAATATGCACTTCTTTCAACTAATTCTTTCTTTGGCAAAACCTCATATTCCCACAAAGCTAAATCTAATTCAAAAATTTCATCAGTCCCATCAACGAGCTGATAATTTTTATCAAATAATTTTTCTAATACGGGAATATGATTTTTCATAGCTACTTTATTAAATCCTCAATTGGTGTATTCAACGCCTTGGCGATCTTTTTCAAAGTTTCAATAGTCGGATTGCCTTGTTTTCCTGCTTCTATGTTGATAATCGTGTTATTGGAAACATCGGCAAGGCGCGCCAATTTCTCTTGGGAAATTCCCATTTTTTCTCTTAACCGCTTTACGGTCTTTGATAGGTTGTTTTTACTTGACTCTGCCATAATTTATTAGTAATATTAAATTGTGGTATACTTATTTATGCAAATGCTTCTTTCCCACAACATAATATTACCAAAATATTTGGGAATCGTAAAGGAAAAAGGGAGTAGAATGTCAAAAACGCGCGCACGGGAGGGTGGGGCAAGCGTTTTTACCGCTTTATTTTCTTCTTTTCGTATTTCGGCCCCGCCGTCCGCTCGCAAAAAAATCTGGCCGTCCAATCAGGCGGGCGAAAAGGAAGGGGGTTGGGGGGAAGGAATTTTCGCCCGCCTGTTCTGCGCCGTAGGCGCAGTGGGGTGGGAAGCGTTTCCGCCGTTTGGCATAAAGCCAAACATCAAAGCAAAACAATTTTCAATTCCTTTTAAAAGAAAAAAGGGCGCGCGCAAAATACAAAAAATTGAAAGAAAATTGTTTTGCTTTGCTCGCCGAGTTTCGGCGGGCGGAAACGCTGGGGCGGGGTTTCAAATCATTCGAGCAATTCTCGCTCGAAAAAGGTTCGAGCTTCGTTCAGCAATTGCGACCAATTCAGACATTTTGAAAATTCAGAGGCGTTTTGTTGCTCGCTCGCCCCGCCTTCGGCGGGTCTCGCTTCGCAAAAAGCCCTGTATTTCGGAATTAAATCGTAAGGTCGGACAAATTCAAATTCGGCTTTTCGGGAAAGCAAACGGCGGTTCG
>CAZSUC010000002.1:0-165429 GCA_964610055.1 uncultured Candidatus Saccharibacteria bacterium
GATTTGCACGAGGAAACATGTTGAAGCCTTGTTCGCTGGTAAAGCACTTCAAGGATCCGATTCCTGAGCATTGTCAGGAGATTTGTGGAGGACTAAAGGAGGCTTTGCCGGCAGCGGAGTTATGGATTCTTGAACCTGAGAAAGGAGTCTTTTTCTTGGCAGTGCGATACGGAGGCACTGATCCAGGGGATTGGGTGTTTGTGGAGGCTTGGAGTCCTTGGAACAATAATATTGCGGGATTTGATATCGCGCATGGATAAGTAGAAGAGCAATTTAGGCTGGGCGGTTTCTTGAACAAGGAGACTGCACCAGCCTTTTTAATTTGTGGGGTGTGATATACTGAAAACAGTATGCAGAACTACCGAAAACAAGAGTGGTGGCGAGGGCAGGCGGGGTGGGGCGTGGGAGCAGTAATTGTGGTAGGGATTATAGTCGCAACGGGGATATATAGCAGTTGGACTAAAGCGGATGTATCGAAGTCGGGAGCAAATCAAGAAGACGGTGTAATTGTAACTGTTCATCGAGCTTTGCCGGATGAGAATGATTTAATTCCGGCGGAAACAGAAAGATTTCGATATTATGTATTTTTAGAAAATAATAGTTCTGAGCGCATAAAAGAAGGGAAAGTACATTTTACTATTCCGGTTAGTGATGCTCAGCTGAAAGAAGTTTTCAGTTTAAGTGAAGGGTGTCAGCAAGTCGATCGAGAGATAGTATGCGATTTAACGACAGCCGGAAATGAAGTGTTGGCTCCGGGAGAGAAGACTGATTTTTTTGTGGTGTTTGATATAGTGCCGCCGTTGGCATGCGGAACAAATATAGTGGCGAGCGCTTGGTTTGAAGGTAATGGAGAAAATCAGGGGACAATGAAAGTGATTAGCGAGCCTTTGGAAGAATTAGTGAGTTGCCAATAGTCTTGAAGATAAGGGTGGTTTGACGGTAAGGTAGGCAAGATATGCCTGAGTTACCCGAAGTCGAAACTATACGGAGAGATTTAGCGGAGTTAGTGACCGGTAAAGTTTTTCAAGGAGTGCGAGTGCAGAAGCCAAAAATGGTGCATGGGGATGTGCTTAGTTTGCAACGACAATTGCGGCGGCAAAAAGTACAGGCGTTGCATCGTCGCGGGAAATTATTGATTTGGGAATTAAGTGAGCGTAATCGGTTTTTGCTGGTGCATTTAAAAATGACAGGGCAATTAATTTTAGATAACGGAACAGGTTTGGTGGCGGGCGGGCATAGCTGGCCACCGATTGGTGAGATGCCAAACAAACATACGCATCTAACATTTACGTTTACTGATCGGACGAAACTGTACTTTAACGACCAGCGTCAGTTTGGATATGTGCAATTAGTGCCGAGTGAGGTAAAAGAGCAAATTGTGGCACGGTATGGTGTGGAGCCGTTGGAAGCCGACTTTACGCGTGTGAAGTTGGAGGAAATT
Source organism: uncultured Candidatus Saccharibacteria bacterium (assembly GCA_964610055.1). Classification (GTDB taxonomy): domain Bacteria; phylum Patescibacteriota; class Andersenbacteria; order UBA10190; family UBA10190; genus CAZSUC01. The sequence goes on from CAZSUC010000002.1 coordinate 1,442, forward strand.
TTGAAACGTCGTAAGGCGTCAGTGAAGAGTGTGTTGTTAAATCAGCAAGTGATTGCGGGGTTAGGAAATATTTATGCGGATGAAGCGTGTTTTCGCGCGGGAATTTTACCCGAGCGGCCAGCTAATTTGATTACGGCGGATGAGACAGCGCGATTATGGCGCAGTATTCGAGAGGTTTTGCGTCAAGCAATTAAATATCGAGGAACAACTTTTAATAGTTATCGTGATGCTAAAGGGCGGACAGGAAGCTTTGTAAAAAAGTTGAAGGTATATGGACGAGGCGGGGAGGTGTGTTTAAAGTGCGGACAAACTAAGTTACAACGAACCCGAGTGGGACAGCGCGGAACGGTGTATTGTCCCCGGTGCCAAACATAGAGGTATAATAGCGGCATGCAAGGATTGATTCTGCCAGTGCAAGGTTATCAAGTGAGCGGTTATCGCTTTGGCCAGCGAGTGTGGCGGCGTGGTTTTTTGCCGTCAGTGCATTTAGGGGATGATGTGATTGTGCCGCCGGGGACGCCAGTGCGGGCGATTGGTGATGGGCGAGTGGTTTGGAGTGAGATTAGATTAGGCTCTCCGGAACATCGGAATTGGGGCGGAATGGTCGTGATCCAACATCGCAGTGATGCCAAATCTTTTTTTTCAGTGTATGGACACATGAAAGCAGTGGCTTTAGATGAGGGGGCTTGGATAAAACAAGGTGATGTGATTGGAAAAGTTGGAGACAGTAATTCGCCGGAGAATGGCTGGTGGGAAACGCCGCATTTACACTTTAGTATTTATACAGGGCCATGGCGCAAGGAGGTATTACCAGGTTATTGGCGGCCAGAGGAATGGAGGCGAACAAAGGTAAAATGGTGGCGGGATCCGCAGCAGTTTATTAAAGAATATATTGGGGGACGGGGGAATGAATGATGAAATCGAATTAATTAAAGAGAAGTTAGATTTGGCGGAATTAGTGGGGGAATATGTGCAGCTCAAACAGGCGGGACAGCATTTTAAGGGGTTGTGTCCCTTCCATAACGAAAAGACGCCGTCATTTGTGGTGAGTCCAGAGCGAGGGATATGGCATTGTTTTGGATGTGGTGCGGGTGGAGATGCTTTTAGTTTTTTGCAGAAGATTGAAGGGATTGAATTTAAAGAAGCGCTCAAGACTTTAGCGGATCGGACAGGAGTGGAGTTAAAAACGCAGAGGCAGTCGGGACAATCTAATCAAAAAATGGGATTGCATGACATGTTGGCATTGGCGGCGCGGTTTTTTCACGAAGTTTTAATGAGGCATCCGGCTGGAGAACAGGCGCGTAAATATTTGGAAGAGCGAGGAGTGCGGCCGGAGACAATGGAGGAGTTTCAAATTGGTTATGCAGTGAAGTCATGGGAAGGAATCCAAACTTTTTTGCGGCGCAAAGGATTTAGCAATGCGCAAATGTTGGCGGCGGGATTAGCTGGTCGAAGTCAGCAAGGTAAACTGTATGATCGGTTTCGGGGGAGGATTATGTTTCCGGTGCATGATGTGCAGGGACGAGTGGTGGCCTTTGGAGGGCGGATTACGCCTTGGCATGCGACAGGGGAGGAAGGAAAATATGTGAATTCACCGGAGACACAAATTTATGAAAAAAGGCGAGTGGTATACAACTTGAATCGGGCAAAGCGGGAAGTGCGAGCGGGATCGCCGATATTGGTAGTGGAGGGGTATATGGATGTGGTGATGTTGCAGCAAGCGGGAGTGAAGAATGTGGTAGCGTCATCCGGAACAGCTTTTACTCAAGAGCAGATTGCGCTGTTAAAAAGATATACGCAAACTTTGCATTTCGCGTTTGATGGTGATGCGGCGGGAGTACATGCTGCTCAGGCGGCAACGGCTGCAGCGGTGGCAGCGGGGATGCGGGTGGCAACTGTGCTTTTTCCCGGCGGTCAAGATCCAGCGGACGTGGCGTTAAATGAACCGGAAAAATTAAAAGAATATTTGGCGCAGCCAACACCGCTGATTGAAGTGTTGTTAAAGCGGATGCAGGCGGCGGATAATCAGGACCGAGAAAATTTGTTGCGAGAGGTACTGCCATTTGTGCGGCAAGTTGAAAACATGGTGCAGCAAGGTGAGATGGTGCAGATGATTGCGAATATGTTGCATGTGCCGGAAGGAATTATTTTAGAGCGGTTGGCAGCCATTCCGCGGCGAATGATGGTGACGGCGCAAAGTGTTGTAGGCGAGAATGGGGTGGTGACGGATCGGAGTGAACAAGTATTGATGGGATTAGTGGTGGGATGGCCGGAAGCGCGAGCAGCGGTGTGGGGAGAATTAGATGAAAATTTGTGGCAGGATAGTGGAATAAAAAAAGTGTATCAAGCTTTGCAGCAAGCGGGTGATCTAAGCGGACTTAATGCGGCGGAGGTGATACAAATAGTGCCAGCGGAAATGGTGTCGTTAGTGGAAGGTTTGCGTATGTTGGCGGAAGAGCATATGGAGCATGGACAGATGAAGGTAAAAGAAGCGGCAGAGGTAATTACGCGGAGAATCAAAAGGAACTATTGGCAGGGAAAGCGGCGGGATTTGAAGTTAGAGATAGATAAAGCGGAGGAAGGTGCGCGGGCTGATCTTTTGCAAAAATTTCAGGAGGCAACGCAGAAGTTGGCGGCGATAAAGGATTAAGTTTATTGGATATGTTGGCTCGAAGGATTTGAGTTAGCTGTCTTAAACAAGCAAACGTAATAGCTAAACTCCTTTTTTTGTTAGATACGCTAGGACTTTTTGAAGATTATCTGCTTCATCAAGAACTTCGAGGTAATCCTGTTTTTCTAAAATTTCATTTTCTGATTCCTGAAATTTTATGCCAACAGACTCGGTTAGCTCCTTAAGTTCGGCAGCGCTTAATTTTTCTGCTCGTTTGAGAATGGATTGAAGTTCATGCATATTAATAGTGTAAGTAATTCTACGGCTATAATAAAAGAGATTGGTAGTTTGACGATGGAGGAGTAATTGGGGAAACTAGAAGTAATGAATGATTCGCTGTTAAGGGATATGTTTTCCCGGAATGTTGGTTTGATTTCCGAGACTGAGCAAAAGCTGTTGTTTGATTCCACAGTGGCGATTGCGGGAACAGGAGCGGATGGTGGATTAGTGGCGGAGCGGTTGGCGCGAGTTGGGGTAGGACATTTGCGCTTAGCTGATCCGGATAGTTTTGACGTATCTAATTTTAATCGTCAATTTGCGAGTAATCAAACTACGGTTGGACGTAATAAAGCGGAAGTGGTAGGAGAGGAAATTCAAAAAATTAATCCGCAGGCGGAGGTAAAAACTTATCTGGGAGTGAACGCGTCGAATGTAGCGGAGTTTATACGAGGGGCAAGCGTAGTAATTGATGAAATTGATTATACTCGATTGGATATTTCAGTGATGTTTCATCGGGAAGCCAGAGCGCAAAATAAATATATATTTTTGGCAGTGAATATTGGATGGGGGGCGAATGTGTTTGTATTTGCTCCGGACGGCATGACTTTAGAAGATTATGTGGGGTTGCCTGCAGAGGCAACAACGGAGGAAATGAAAAATTTTCCTATTCCTCCGGAAAAATTTGCTCCGGATGTGCCGGATTATATGGATGCGAAAGTCATTGAGGGGATTGTTAATGGATCAATACCAATTCCATCCGTGAGTCCAAGTGTGGCGTTGGAAGCAGGAATTTTGTCGACACTGGTAACGCTTTTCTTGACAAAGAATGTAGTTAGGGGTATAGTACCAAGTTTTGTAGGAGTGGATTTGTTCTCAAGGAAGTCTTTTCTGTAAGGAGAGTACTTTGACAACTGGGAGAGGGAGACTGCTATGGCTAATTTGGTTATTCGCAAAGTTGCTAACGAAGAGGAGAAGAGGGCAACTTATGCTTTGCGTCTTGAGTTGTATGGCGGTTTAGGATGGATCAACAGGGCACACTATGGATGCGGCGAAGAGAGTGACGTTTACGATGATTTGTCGACCACTTCACATTTTATTGCTCTCGAAGGTGGGCGAGTAGTTGGAACTATTCGCCTTGTGGGTCAATCGTTGTTACCTTTTCCAATGGAGGTTCCTTTTGGCGAGGGTTTTGTCCGGCCTTCTTTGCAGGATATGCAAGCAATGTCCTGGGGAGCTGTGAGGGCGAGTGAGGTGTCGCGTTTAATGGTGAAACAGGACAATACGGCTCCGCGGCATTCTTTGTCACTGGGACTCCTTCAAGTTTTGTGTCGAGAGACGATCCGGCAGAAGTACAATTACTGGTTGCAGGCATTGGATGCAGCGACTTATCGGCTTATGCTGAGCTATCACTTTGCTCTGCATAAGTATGCTCCTAACAAGAGGTTTTTCGGATCTTTGACCGTACCTACGGTCATGGCTGTGGAGTGGTTTTTTGACCATTTTTACAAGATTGATCGGCCTATGTACGACTTCTTTAGCCGCGACATTGATCCGGAGGATGTTGCTACAGAGGCTGCCAAGACGTTTGAAGCCAGGCTTTGTGCCAATTGATGGCTTTCTCTGTCTCTTTTCCCTCAGCGCCAGCTCACAAAAGCTGGCGTTTTTTTAATGGTATACTAAATAGGTGATAGTAGATGTTAGCGCGTTAAATCTTGCTTTTTTGGGAATTGTTAGTGTAACGAATTTAGCGTTAGCTGTTATTGTTGTATATTCTAGCTGGCATAATGTGAGGAATAGTTGGTTTGCAGCTATCATTTTGTCAATCATTATTTGGACAGCCGCGAATTATTTAGCTGATAATGTGCAAGATTATAACTGGTCGTTGTTTTGGACTCGTTTAACATTTAGTGCGCCGCTACTATTTTCATGGTTGTTTGTGGTATTTGCGAAAGTATTTCCAAAATATAGATATAATTTTTTTTGGCGATGGTTTTTAATTGGAACGTTTTTATTGCAACTATTAATTCAAGTATGGGTTTTTGCGACCAGTTTTGTTGTATCAGATATTATTCAGTCTCCACGAGGAGTTGATGTAATGTTTGGTTCGTTTGGATTGTGGTATGCCGTTTATGTGATTATCGGGATTTTATTAGCGCTTTTGGTTTTGGCGTGGAAATTAAAAACAGAAACAGGCGAGGATAAAACGAGAGTCGGATATGTTTTATTTGGCTTAAGTTTTTTTACGATATTGGCAACAATCACTAATTTAGTTATTCCGTTGATTTTTCATTATTTTTTTGCTTCAGTATTTGGTCCATATCTGGCTATTATTTTTACCGGCATAACAACATATGCCATTATTCGACATCGTCTTTTGCGTATTAGTATATTAGCTCCTCAAGTATTCACGTTATTTATTGGATCTGTTTTGTTGTTTGAAGTCATAGTTTCTGACGATCTGACGCGATTAATTATTAGGAGCGTGATTTTTATTTGGTATGCAGCTTTGGCATATTTATTGATTCGAGGAGTACAGCGTGAAGTGCGGTTGGTTGATCAATTAAGCGAAGCTAACAAACATTTGAAAGAATTAATGGATATTAAGACGGAATTTTTGCACATCGCTTCGCACCAATTACGGACGCCTTTAACCGGTTTGCGAGGGTATTTGGAAATGCAAGCGAATGGTGAGTTTGATAAATTTGATCAAGAGAAACGGCATCAGTTACATAAAGAGATGTATAATGCGGCGAACCAATTAAATGCGATTGTAAATGATTTGTTGGATGCGATGGAGTTGGAAGGCGGCAGTTTGAACTTTAAGATGGAGCCAGTTCAGTTAGAAGAGATGGTGAGTGAAATTATGGATCAGTTGAAGCCAAATTATGATAAAAAAGGTTTGAAATTAGAATTTGAAAAACCGGATCCGGCTTTGCCGAAAGTGGAAGCAGATCAGGGATATTTACGACAAGTATTTTTGAACATGATTGATAATGCAGAAAAATATACATTAAAAGGTGGCGTAACGATTATGATGCAGTCGTTGGGAGACAAGGTGGAGGTAGAGGTAAAAGATACGGGGATTGGAATTGATCCGGCTGAAAAAGATAAGCTGTTTGGAAAATTTGTGAGAGGGTCGCGTTCTCAACAAGTTCATACAGACGGAAGTGGGTTGGGTCTGTTTATTATTAAAAAGATCGTGACAGAGCACGGAGGAGAGGTATTCTTAGAGAGTGAGGGGATTAATAAGGGGACGACTATGCGAGTAGTTCTGCCGATAGCGCAAAAGAAATAATTTAGTGATTATGAGAAACCTAAAAGATAAAAAAATATTGATTATAGAAGATAATCCAATGCATCAATTTATGTATAAATTTCAGTTTGAGCAGGCAGGATGTACGGATGTAATGGTGGCAAAAAACGGAGAAGAAGGTTTAGATCAAGTGCGGTCACATAAGCCGGATTTAGTGATTTTAGATTTAATACTAGAAGGGGATCACGGTTTAGACGGAATAGATGTGTTAAAGAATTTAAAGGCAGATGAAAGCACAAAAGAGATTCCGGTGGTGGTGTTGTCTAATAAGCGAGCAAAGGATATGGCGGCTAAGGTTAAAAGTTTAGGAGCAGTTGAATATTTGTTGAAAGCTGATTATGTGCCACGAGAAGTAGTGACAGCAGTTGAAAAGTATTTAGACAAATAAGTAAGATATAAATATGTCGGATGAGAAGAAGAAAATTTTAATGATTGATGATGATCAGATGTTGCTGAAATTATATGAAATGGCGGCAGAGGCACATGAAGATGAGTTTAGATTGATTACAGTGACAAATGCTAAGGATGGCTTAAGGCTAGCAGAGAAAGAAAAACCAGATGTTATTTTATTAGATTTAATATTAGGTAAAGAACCAGATGTGTCCGTGGATGATTTAGACAAAGTGCATGGCTTTAACTGTTTGCTAGCGCTTAAAGGAGACGAGGCGACTAAGCGCATTCCGGTAGTGATTTTTTCTAATTTGGATACACATAAAGATCATGAAAAAGCCATGGCGCTGGGAGCGTCTGATTATATTGTTAAAGCTAAGACATCGCCTGAGGCAGTATTACATCAATTAGAAGAGGTGATTAAATTAGATAATGCGGCTTGGCGAGTGCATGATTCGGTGAAGAATATACCAAAATCATAAATATACCAGGGTTACTTTTTATTCTAATTTCTGTATGATATCTTTAATGACCTTATCGAGAGGTATAGGAGTTTTTTTGGAGTGTAGTTGTGCAGTCCGGGTTTTTTAGGTATTAATAACAGATATAGCTTCATTTATTATATGTATGCCGAAATCACGTTCTAAAAATTCATATTCACGCAAAAGCGCTGCTGGCAGAAGGAAGACGCGGACGACGCGGGTAGTGAAGAAGAAAACAGCCAGCAAATCCAGTAAGCCGAAGAAAAAGGTGACACGGGTGGCGCGGTCGCAAAAAACAGCTAAGAAAAAGCCGGCCAAGAGAAGGCAGGCGTCGCGGACACGGGTTGCAACCAGAAAGCGAGTGCGGCGGGTGAAAGAACCAAAATTGACGCCGGAAGAAGTATTGCAATTGTCGTCGGTGCTGATGCTGTTGCAAAAAGGACAGCAGGCAGGGTTTGTGACCGAGGAAGAGATTTTGCATGCGTTGCCGAATATTGAAGACAACATTGAAGGTTTGGAGGAGATATATACAGCATTAGAGAAACGTGGAATTAGAGTGGAAGAGCCGCGGGATAGTTTGATTGATTTTGAATTGCCAGGGAATTTGGCGACGAACGAAGGGAAGAAAGATGATCGGAAGCGGAAGGGGTTGGATAACATTGTTGATATTAGCAATATCTCGGACGATTCAGTGCAAATGTATTTGCGCGAAATTGGCAAAGTGCCGTTGTTAAAGGCGGAAGAAGAAGTGGAATTGGCGAAGCGAATTGAACAGGGGGATGTGGAAGCGCGCAAGCGTTTGGCGGAAGCTAATTTACGGTTGGTGGTTTCGATTGCGAAGAAGTATACTGGACGGAAAAATTTGTCGTTATTGGATTTGATTCAGGAAGGGAATATGGGATTGTTCCGAGCGGTAGAAAAATTTGATTATCGGAAGGGGTATAAGTTTTCGACTTACGGAACGTGGTGGATTAGGCAAGCGATTACGCGGGCGTTGGCTGATCAATCTCGAACAATTCGAATTCCAGTACATATGGTGGAAACGATAAACCGTTTTACTCAAGTGCAAAGACGATTGCTGCAGGATTTGGGACGTGATCCTTTGCCGGAAGAGATTGCGGCTGAGATGGAATTACCGCCAGACAAAGTGCGGCATATTATGAAAATTTCTCAGGAAACGGTTTCAATTGATGCATCTGTTGGTGAGGATGAAGAAGATTCGACGTTGAAAGACTTTATCGAAGACGAAGATACGATTACGCCGCAACAAGCGGCTGGCCGTGAGTTATTACAAGAGCATGTGCGGGAAATTTTGGGCGACTTAACACCGCGGGAGCAGAAAATTTTGGAAATGCGGTTTGGATTGGTGGACGGGATGAACCATACGTTGGAAGAAGTAGGACGTGAGTTTGATGTAACACGTGAGCGGATTCGTCAGATTGAAGCGAAGGCTTTGGAGAAGATTCGGGATCACACAAAATTGAAAAAGTTAAGAGACTATTAAACTTCCAAAACTATGAATGTAACTGAAGTTTTGGTAGTGGTGCTGTTGGGAATATTAACAGCGGGAGGGGTGTACTACTACTGGACGACAAATACAGTGGAGGCGCCGGTGATAGAAACGGCGGAAGAGGCGGCAACGCCTGATTTAACTAATAACAATGAGCCAATGAATATTTTAACCGACGAAACAACGGAGACCGAAGCAGATATTACGCCGATCAACCAGGAAGTTAAAGTGACGTTAGTGACAAATAAGGGGAATATAAACTTGGTGTTGGATGGGACGCGGGCGCCGATGACAGTCGGTAATTTTGTGAAATTAGCTCAGGCGGATTTTTATGACGGTACGACTTTTCACCGCGTGATTAAAGATTTCATGATCCAAGGGGGAGACCCGCTGTCAAAGGACGCGAACCAAAGAGCGCGGCACGGAACGGGTGGGCCGGGGTACCAATTTGCAGACGAGATTAATGCTGAACCGTTAGTGCGTGGGTCGCTGGCGATGGCAAATGCGGGAACCAATACAAATGGAAGCCAATTTTTTATCGTGACAGCCGAATCAACGCCTTGGCTGGACGGAAAACATACGAATTTTGGTCAGGTAGCGGATGAGGAAAGCATGGCGGTGGTGGACAGTATCCAGGTAGTGCAAACCGATGAAAACGACAACCCGGTTAATCCAGTCACGGTGCAGGACGTTTTAGTGGAGATATAGGGGGAATTAGAGCCCGGGGGCTTGCAAAAAGCACGGATTTTATAAATAATCACAACACACGATCCTTGGAAGGGGATGTTCTTTACATGAGGGTCGTTTTTCCCGGGTAGCTCAATGGCAGAGCAAATGGCTGTTAACCATTAGGTTGTCGGTTCGAGTCCGACCCCGGGAGCTTATGTTTTTTGTTCTGGTCAACCGGAGTGCTTAAAATATTTCCTATGCCAGAAATTATCTTAGTCGACAAACTAATAACAAATAACCAGCTAAAGGAAATTGCATCCCAGCGTTTTGGCGATATGGTTAAAGCAGTAGTTGATATTGAAAGAGAAATTATGGCTATCGGTGGCGAGTTGCATGCCGATGAAGAAGCTTTACTATTAGACCAAGGATCTCAACAATCAAGCCTGTGGGGTATAAATATCTATCCTGATGTTCCTATGCCGGATGGCTTGGAATTTGATTCGATGATCAATATTCGTCCCAGCCAAAACAATAAGTCACGAAGCGTGGAAGATCCGGCGATTCAGAAAAAAATTACCGCGATTGTAAATGAATTGATTAAAAGTTGAGTATGGAGTTTGACGTGGACAAATGGCACAAGATGTCTCTCGCTGAACAGCTTGGCAATGTTGGTAGTGATTTTGACAGAGCTTTGCGCTGGAAAGAGAAAGGACAAACCGCCCTTTTTGACAAAGCGGTTAGCCGTACTTTAGAACAATTAGACCTGACATTATCGGATAATCGATGGCAGAATCTTCGACGTCGAGAAATAGCCAGACTCCGCGAGGAAACAGCACGTACGCTTTTTGCGAATGACGATAATAAAACAGCTGGACTACAAAAATATTTCTTATCAATGGCTACGCTGGCTAGGCAAGCTGAAAACTACTAGTGCCTTTCGATTGTTATTCGGTTTAAATCTGTGTTGATGCTGACTTGTCCGCCGACTGGGAAAGTGATCTTGGGGTCGGTATGACCAAAATCGACATTAGCAATCACGGGCATATTGTTTAATTCCTGTTTTGTTTTAATAATTGCTTCTATTTTTTCATTAGTCATTTGGCTGGCTTTTTGAAAGCGTCCTAATACTAAGCCGTGAACCTGTGAAAAATCAGGCAGATGTAGCAATGATTGCAGATTGCGATCAAATTCTTCCGCAAAGGCTAAGTCATCGTCTTCGACAAATAAAACAGTGTCTTTTAGTGATGGCATATATTCCGTGCCTTGTAGAAGGTTTAGTGTGCAAAGATTACCACCTATCAATGTGCCGCTTGCTTCTCCTTTATTAATAACCAACCAACCGTCATTGGAAATCAAATCTCTTTTTTCTTGATCTATATACCATTTGTCATCACTCCATAAAATATTTAAGAATAGATTGGCACTTTACATTTTGACTAGAATTATGTATTTACAAGGTACTCGCATTATGGTTTTGTGAACTTTACACCTTCACAAAAAAGAGAACCCTATGTCACAACCGAAACAACAATTCAGACTGAAGAATGACAGGTATCGCAAGGAGCGCGGAGGAACAGCTAGGTTTCTTAACATTGGATGTGCCGCTTGCGGCACATGGGTGTTGCTGTACCAAAAGGATGGCCCAGGCAACTTCCTTAGATTGTATCTCAACAGGATTTTCGCTCCTCCTCGTTTATCGGAGCTACAGGGACGGGCGGACATTCAGTGCCCGCAAGATATGGAGAACCTGACATGTCCCCAGTGCAGGCAGTTGATTGGCACCCCGATGCGTCACCTTGATGATAGGCTTGCTTATCGTCTTCACAAAGGCTCTTTTTTCAAGAAGAAGAGTGATGGTACCTACCCTCAAGAAGAATAACCTCAAGGAATTAACAAAGAGGCAATACTCATCGCTGTAGACCTGCAAAAAGTCGTAAAAATTCCTTCCGAATTCTCTAAAATAAAAAATCGAAGTCAGCGATGATTCCTCCCCAAACCCCTCCTCCGCACGGTCGAGTCCATTCTATATTCCCAGAAAAATTGTGTGGCAGGGCGCGTCATTCCAGATTTCGCGTTTTGGATTTGTGTATCAGATTTGGCAAAATGATTTCAAAAATTTGTGAAGGTTTTAATTTGGGAGCAGTTGCAAGATTAGCAGTTGAGTTATTAGACAGGATGATACTGGGGTAAGAAAAAGCCCTGACACCTGGAGGTGCAAGGTCATTAATGGTTGCCGCCTGTTGTGATTCAAGAGCTTGGGGGCGGCGGAAGAAATATGCGGTTGTAATTCTCGCAGTACGAACAAGGGTTCTCGCCGCATACTTGGTAAAGTGCCTCGCCTGCCGCACGTATTGCGGCTTGCACTTCAGGCTTGAAGTGAGAGAAATGTGTGGCGTCACATGGAATCCCGCGATACTCTTCTTTCAAGTCATCTCCGTCCAGTAGAAGCAACATAGCTTTCTCCTGAGAAGCAAGAATGGAGTTTTTACGACCATGTATTGTATATCGGATATTGTGATTTTTGTCAAGACCTTATACTCTAATGACGACGATTATATTGTGAGGGTGTTTTTGTGAAACAGTAGGATCTATTTATTGTAAATATATCTTCTAATTGAGATTAAACTAAGGAAGGTAGCGGCTCCTAATAATAGAGATACAATATCAAGCAGACCGATTTGATCGGTTATCGATAAGATCGTATTTCTGAGATTGGGTTATAATCTGTGCTAGTTATATTATATAAAATAATATTGAAGCGAGGTATAATTGATGTTGATACGTGGTCATTTGTGTCGTTATATTTGTGCGGTATGGGTAAGTTTATCAGAAGAATAATTCGAGAATTTGCTCCGCTATTATTAATGGTGGTTGTCTGTGTCGCTTATTATTTTTATACGCCGCACTCAGCTATTGCTTTGCATAATCGTATAGAAGCGACAAGAGCAGGTTTTGCTGATGCAACTAGACTTGAGCTGTCAAAAGAGCTGGGAGAATATTTATCTTTTGGCTTGCCTCATGATCCAGACAAAACCCCAACTTTATGGCATCTTTTTTGGGCAAATCAAAGAAAGTTTTTTGATATTAGTTTGAAGCAGGCTATTGCTGAGATAGGAAATACCGATGTGGGTATCGGAAAGATGCGAGTATGGAGTTTTATGAATATGGGTGCTGTGGTTAAAACAAACAATAAAATCATTGCTTTTGATACGGCTGATATGCCGGAATCTTTGGTACAAAGTAAGTTAGCCAGTGTGGCTGATATATTTTTAGTCACTCATTCAGACATGGATCATTTTGATCCTTCTCTATTAAGAAAAGCTTTACAACAAGGGAAGTTGGTTGTTTTGCCGGAAAATCTTATATTGACTGATGACGATAATAATTTGTCCAATGTTCGTTATTTAAAAGACGGAGAATCAATTGAGATTGATGAGGTTAAAATAACAGCTTTCCAGACAGATCATAGAGGAGATGGTAATTTCATAACACCTAATGCTTGGTATCTGGTTGAGATTGATGGTTTTAAAATATTGCATACAGGAGATGGCAGAGATTTTAAGAATCCTAATGAGCGCAAAGCACTTGAGAAGAGCGGTGTGGATGTTTTCTTGTGCAATGTAAAACTTGCAGCTTTTGATGTGCGTGACATCGGACCGAAGGTAGTGGTACCAATGCATTTGTTTAAATTTATGCATAGTCGTGATGAGCTAGCGAATAGTACGATTGATTATGCAGTGAGTGTGTATGGGCAATATATAGAGGCTTTGAAAGGAATCAGGATAATGTGGTTGTTTCCCGGAGAGAGCTTTCAGTATCCTTTATGATTAAGAGACGTTGGATAATTGGTTATATAATGGCAGACATTGTGTGTGTTGGCTTGGGTATGGGAGTGCCGTTCTTTAATATTCTGCTTGGTTTTCCGACTGGCTGGCTGCTATCGCATAAACTTACCGATCAGAGAAAAGTTTTTAAATACTTGCTTCTAGCTGCATTATTTACGTTTTTTGTTTTGGCGACAATCTGGCTGTCAGCGATGTTGCCGTATTATTTTGATCCAACTAAGAGTGTTGCAAATTTTGGAGAGCCGTTGATTCTGTTTAGTCCGATGGCTAGTTTTTGGGGGTGGCTGGTCTTGATGGTTGTGATTTCACCGCTGCTGCAACTTTTATTGTCAGTTTTTGCAGCGTATTTGACTTCGATTGAAAAGAGGAACTAATTGGTGGAAGAAAGAGTAATTTGGGGTTAGAGTGGGACAATGGAAGGAGAAACGACAAATGAGAGGTTAGGGTATAAGCCGTTTTTTGAAATTAACAGGCAGCAGTTGGGATGGGGAGATTTTGCGATTGCGCGGGTTATATCTGAGTTCAGGGAGGCGTATAAAGTAAAAAGTGCGGACGGAGAATATTTGGCGAGGGTATCGGGAAAACATATGTACGAAGCGTCGTCGAGAGAGGATTATCCGGCTGTAGGAGATTGGGTGGCGATTGAAGTGTCGGATGGCACGCATGCTAGTATTCGTGGAATATTGCCGCGACAGACAACAATTAAAAGAAAGCATGGTGATAAAAGTCGAGAAGGAGCGAAAAATGTTACGCAGATTATCGCTGCCAATGTTGACGTGGCGTTTGTGGTTGAATCTTTGGACCGGGACTATAGCTTAAATCGTTTTGAGAGATATTTTATGATTTTAGATGACGGGGGAGTGCAGCCGGTGATTGTGTTGAATAAAATAGATCTGATTTCGTCGGAAGAGTTGGAGGACAAATTGGCTGAAATTAAGCAACGGTTTCCAAATGTTGAGGTGATTGGAACAAGCGTTGTGAAGAATGAAGGACTGGATGAACTACGGTGCAGTGTACAGAAGAATCAGACGTATTGTTTCCTGGGGTCGTCAGGAGTGGGTAAATCTTCTTTGATCAATGCGTTATTAGGGAGCGATGTGGTGCCAATTGAGAAAATTAGTGCACGTTCTGGGCGAGGAACACATACAACGACGAATAGGCAAATGTATTTTTTGGATAACGGCGGGATTATCATTGATAATCCGGGAATACGTGAAGTGGGCATGGCGACTAATGATAAAGGGGTGAGCGGATTTTTCGATGAGATTTCTGGTTTGGCTCATGCGTGTAAATATGCCGATTGTACGCATACTCACGAACCGGGATGTGCCGTTATGAGTGCCGTGAAATCTGGAAAGCTGGATGAAGAAAAGTACGCTAATTATGTGCGTTTGAAAAAGGAAGCGGAGTATTATGAGATGGATAGCGTTGAAAAGAGGAGGCAGGATCGGGCATTTGGGAAGTTCTTGAAAACGGCGAAGAAGGATTTTAAAGATTCACGATGGTGAAAAAAGTCATTGTAATTTCTGGTGGTAGCGAGGGATTGGGTAAAGCGATGGCTAATCAACTCTCGCCTCAAAATACTGTTGTAATCCTGTTTTGTCGAGGCTTTTCAACAAAGTGATATGATAAGTCAATGAATAACAGGCTTTTTACAATTGTAATTAGTACAGCATTTCAAGATGCCGGTGATGCGACGAGGGCAATTGAAATTGCTAAAGCTTTGAAAAAATATCAACCAGAAGGTGTTGATGCGCGAATAGTTTTCATATCCCATGGCAGTAAATTTGAGCAAAAAGTTAAGGAACTTGGTTTTGAAGTGCACCAAGCGGAACCTAAATTGCCGGGGGTAGGCTTATATCAAGATTTGGGTATGACTATAACTAATCTGGTGGGAACAGAGGAGCTAGCTGAGGAGTTAATAAAGGGTGAAGTCAAAGCGTATGAGGAGATTAAGCCGGATGTAGTTTTGCATGGCTTTTGGCCGATAGCTGGTTTGGCTAGAAGGATGATGGACGAGGAGATTCCGGGGATTTGTTTTGTGCCATTGCCGTTAGTGCCTGATTTTTTTGACGTGATTCCAGATGTGCCGGAGCAGATTAAAGTGTTAGCAGCGTTGCCAAAGGCGGTGCGATTACGGATATTGCACTGCATTCCTAGTTTTGCCAAAAGAAGAATACCTATTTTGCGGCAGAATAATATTAGAAAGGCAGTGTATCAGCTGGGGTGGCAAGGAGAAAAATTAGTGAATGTTTTTGATCTCTTAAAAGCTGACCTAATGTTAGTTAACGACTTGCCGGATTATTATAATCAAAGTCATTTTCCTACTCAGGTGGTATTTACCGGGCCGTTGTTTGCAGTACCAGATAATAAGGAGGATGTTGATTTGGAGATAAAGGAAGTTTTTGATGCGCAGAATGGCAAGCCAAAGATTTTTTGCACTTTAAGTAGCGCTGGGTCAGCGGAGATGTTGAGAGAGGTGATTAAGACTTTTACTTTTGGAAAGGGATTGGATTGGAATGCAGTGATTCTTGCGCCGCATTTTCCTTTAGGGGAAGCCAAAAAACTTCTTAGTAAGCGAGATGGAGTTTATGTAACCGATAAGTTCATTCCGGCTTTTACAGTTAATGCGATGGCTGATGTAACCGTAAGCCATGGGGGACAGGGGACGGTTCAGACAGCAATTCATTCTGGAACACCAATTGTGGGAGTAGCGGCGCAGCAAGAACAGTTTATTAATTTGTCTAATATCGAATCGCGCGGAGCGGGAATTCGTATACCGCGAGCTAAATGGAGCGCGGAGGTGATTCAGGAGGCAATCGAGAAGATTTTAGCTGACGGGAGTTATAAAGAAGCGATGTTGAATTTAAGAGAGTGTGCGCTGAGGATTGATGGGGCGCAAAATGCGGCCAAGGCGATTTGGGATAAAATTAGACAGTTGACTTTTGGAGGTATGTAAGTGATGATATGAGGTCTTATTTGCAGGGTGCAGATAAGGGGTTTGTTGTTTTACAAGAAGGGGTGAATGATGGGTGTTTCACAGAACAAAATGACCGACTTTTGGATGTGGATTCAGGTTATCTTTTGCCATTTTTTTGGCCGTCGTCGTTTGTGTGACTGTGGCCACTACGCGAGGCAGAAGACGATTATCAAGATCGATGGTCGTCGGTTGGGTGTGTATTCTCTTTATCGGGATGACTATTGTCCGCAATGCTGGGCGAAGGCGGCGATTAGATGCCCGAAATGCGGAGAAGTGATTCTGCCGGGAGATAGGGTTACTCTCTATACTCTTGATGAATTTAATCCTTTTACAAGCGATCCTCTTGCTCCGAGTGTGATATTCCATGGAGGTAGGCTTGTGGCATGTTGCAGTATGGAATGCATTCTAACGGGGAAAATGCCCGATGGCACTTGGGTGATGCCGGGTAAAGTGCAGATGAGTCCGCTCGAAGAGATCGTCCTTGCTGCGACCGAAGATTAAATTGGTCATGAGTGTGTTGTTTGGATGCGGTGTTCCCGACTGGCTAAGGCTGGTCGGGTTTTTTATTATTACGATTTGGTTTACATAATTAGTGTGGTAAAATTTTGGTAAGATAAACATGGAAAATAGAATTTTATGATGTTGAGGCGGGAAAACATAAGTTAGTTATTGATTATCAGGATTATGTTAGTAAACAGACGGTGACATTAGATCAAGAAGTGGAGGAAGTAACGATTCAAATCACGGCGGAATTTAAACAGAAGAATTTTCTCGGTTTTTAAGTAAATTATGCAATCTAAAAATAAACTTATATATTGGTTACCCAGAATATTGTCATTAGGGTTTGTTGGATTTATATCGTTGTTTGCGTTAGACGTATTTAGTGAATATCAGGGGGTTAGTGTAGTAGTACCGCTACTCATACATTTAATACCGTCTTTGATTTTACTTGGTTTAAGTGTAATAGCTTGGAAATGGAATTTAGTGGGCGTGGTTTTGTTTGGATTGGTTGCGCTGGGGTATGTTGCAATGGTGGGATGGGGGCGGCCGTGGAGTTGGTATGCTTTTATTTCGGGGCCAGCTTTATTAGTGGCGGTGTTGTATTATCTAAGTTGGAAACAAAATGATTAAATATGATGGCTATACAAGCAAGCAGGATTTAGAATTAAAACAAGAAGTTGCTGAAGTAACGATTAATATTACCGCGGAATTTAAGCGCGATCAGAATTGGTGGTGATATTAGGTTTTGCTTGGGCGCGAACGCGGAAAGAGTTGGATAAGGGTAGAAAGTCAGACAGAAAGTTATAAGCAGCGGCGCCGGCGGGTCCGATGAGTCCGCCAAAGACAAAGGCTAGGCCGATGGCGTTCGTGCAGCCCCAAATCCAAAAGTCTTGCAAAGAGATAATGCGAGCGCGGCGAGCTAATTGAATTGCGGTAGGGAGAGCGGATAAATCATCGCGCATAAGAACAATTTGAGCGGATTCGATAGTTCCTTCAGTGCCTAATCCCCCCATAGCAATGCCAACGCTGGCAATAGATAGAGCGGCGGCGTCATTGACGCCATCGCCAACCATGGCAAGAGATTGTTCGGACTGGAGACGACGAATGATGTTAACTTTGTCTTGAGGTAAGAGATCGGCGTGCCATTCGTCAATGCTAAGTTGGCGAGCAACTGAAGCAGCAACACGATCGTTATCACCGGTTAGCATAACTATTTTTTGAATGCCGAGGGTACGCAAAGTATCCAAAGCTGTTTTAGCGTTAGGTTTGATTTGATCGGCGGCGGCAATAAAACCAATGACAGTTTGATTTAAAGCGAGATAAGAGACACTATTGCCGAGAGCAGAAGTTTTATGTGCGGATTCTAATAGTGCAGGCGAAATCTCAAGATTTAGTTCAGCAAAGAAAGATTGTTTACCGGTGACGATGACATTTTGATCAAGGTGTGCAATGATGCCTTTCCCCCCCTTCTCTTCGACTTGTTTGGGGAAAGTAATAGTGTGTCCGTTAGCTTTGGCGTAGTTAATGATAGCGCGAGAAAAAGGATGAGACGAGCGGGCGTTAACAATAATGCTCCATTTGATAATATCGCTGGGGGTGTAGTTTGAGTCGGGAATAATTTTGGTTACTGCCAGAGATCCAGTGGTTAGTGTGCCGGTTTTGTCAAAAACAATAGTGCGTAAATTACCGAGAAGCTCAAGATGTTTACCACCTTTAATGATAATGCCATGATTAGCAGCAGCGCGGATGGCGCGGAGATAAGCAATAGGGATTGCGATAGCAATATCGTCAGCGCACACAACTAAGACGATCGCCAAGACAAGCAGTAAATTGTGGGTGATAGCGTAAAAAATAAAGGAGCCGGCAAAAATGGTAATGAGATAAAATTTGCCGAAGCGTTCGCCGAGGGTTTGAGAAGATGGTTTTTCTTGACGGGCAGATTCAACTAAGCTGATAACTTTTTCTAAAGTTGTATCTGAGCCGATATGAGTAGTTCGAATGCGTAAGCTGCCGGATTGAATTAGCGTAGAACTCATAACTCGATCTCCTGTTTGTTTATCAACTGGAGTTGATTCACCGGTAAGAGAGGATTCGTCGACGGCAGCAGTGCCGGATATAACTATACCGTCAACTGGGATTCGTTGTCCGAGATCGATTAGAACGATGTCGTTTACTTGGACGGTGGCGAGCGGAACAGAAGTGGGTTGGCCTTGGCGTTCAATGGTGGCATTTTCTGGACGGAGTTTAAGTAATCCGCGAATGCTTTTTTCAGTACGATCGCGGGTAACATCATCTAAAATGCGAGCGGCAGCCAACATGAGTTCAATAAAGACGGCCGAAGTCCATTCTTGGCTGAGTAAGGAAAAGATCAGAGCAATAGAGGCGAGTAAGTCCATGGATGCCCATTCGCGTGCTCGTAAAGAGAGGATGGCGCTCCAAAGGACTGGAGTTAGACCGATAAATGCGGTAGTAACAAGAATGACTGAGGAATAATTAGACCAAATGTGGCTGAAATGAAGGAGGAGAATGATAAGTAAGAAAATAGCGAGGCCAGAATCAAAGTGGTAACGAGCTAATGTCCGCATATAAGGATTTTAGCATGAAAGTTAATAGGGCTTAGGAGAAAAATTGAGGCAGTAGAAGAGCTGAAGGTTTTGGTGTGGAGCTGGAACATATGTGATGATAGTAGCAGAGCCATTTTGCGGTTCTTGTCCGTTAACGAAAAATAAGAGGCCTTGAGGAAGAAAAGCGGTGTGATTGAGAATAAAATCGTGTAAAGGAGAAACCGCAATCGCGATTTGATCTTTAATTATAAGAGTGAGATTACAGGAGTTTAGATTGGTTTGTAATAAATCGGCGGCTGACTGGTAATTTTGATCGGGAATTTGCATATTAGTAACTAAGCAAAGAAAACCATCGTAATTTTGATTATGAATACGCCAAACAGGATAAGATAGGGTATTGTGGGTGATGTAATGCTCTTCTGTGACTAAAAATTCCTCGTTCCAAGCGTATAAGTGGTCGTGGTGATTATTAATTAAAGTGGGGGTGAGAGTCACTATAGTATTGTAACGTGACAATTATGTAAAAAAATAGTCCCCGCAGGGGCGGGGACAAAAAGGTGCAGGTGTTTGTGGCCGTGTTAGACGGCGAGGTCTTCGCGGCAATTGGCCACGACAGACAAGAACCGGCCGGTTGCGTAGAAATTGTCGAGAAGAATCGTGTTTTGCCTGGTGGTCCAGTTGATGGCGATCTGACCGTTGGATAATTTTTCCAGGGAGACATTTGTATCTTCGGCGTGGCCGGTTTGATCGAGTTGAGCAAGAAGCTTGCGCCAGTCGTCCAAACTAATCTCGAGGCCAACATTGGTGAGGGTCATGCCGTCTTCCATGACGCAGTCTTCGCAGAACGCAACACGATTGTTGCGGGCGGCCACGTAGTTTCGGCCGTAGACAAGAGGATGCTCAGCAATAAGATGATCATCGCAATTGACTGGTTGAAGAGGCGCTGTGGACATGATCCGGCTCCTGCAAAAAAGGTACTGATGGCCTGAAATCCAAAATCAGGCTGAATATTACTTTAAGACAAATGTTATTTTTGTCAATAGATAGATTAAATTAAAGATGTTAAAATTATAATGTGAAAATAGGTTATCAATTTTGGGGAGGTGTAATTGCAATAGTTGTTTTAATCGGGATAGTGGGGTGGTATAACATGAATCGATCTAATCAGTTGGAGCAGTCTGTGCGTGTGAATCAACAAAATTGTTTAGCGGATGATTGTTTGCGAGTTGAAGGATTAGAGTATCCAGTGGGAAATTTGTCAGTTGAAGTCCAGGATGCTTTAAATGAAGCGATTAACGATGAATATAAGGCGTTGGCAACTTATATGGCAGTGATTGATAACTTGGGTGCGGTACGTCCGTTTGTGATGATTAAAGGAGCGGAAGAGCAACATATTGCAATGTTGAAAGCGATATACGACAAGTATGGCGTGATGGTGCCGGAGAATGAATGGGTAGGAACAGTAATTGTATCTCAGACATTGTCAGAGTCTTGCCAAGCGGGGGTTGATGCGGAAGTGGCAAATGCGGCTTTGTATCGTGATGAGTTATTGCCGGTGGTGGTAGATTACGAAGATATTACGTTGGTTTTTCAAAATTTAATGAATGCTTCGGAACAAAAGCATTTGCCGGCATTTGAGAAGTGTAATTAAGTGAGAAAATGGAGATTGAATTAGAACGGACATATTTAGTTAAAAGAACACCGGATGAACTAAAGAGTTTAAAACCGGTTGAAATTTGGGATGTATATTTCCCCAAAGAACATTCGCATCCGGTTTTGAGAATGCGGAAACGCGGAGAAAAACATGAATTAACTAAAAAGACTTGTTTAAATGAAAATGATTCTTCCGAACAAAAAGAAGATACTATTTTTTTAACCGAGGCAGAATTTAAGGCTTTAACGAAAGCGCATGGTAAAAATTTACATAAAAATAGATACACTTATAAGCAAGATAACGTGACGATTGAAGTTGATGTCTATTTAGATGACCTGGCTGGTTTAGTAGTAACTGATTTTGAGTTTGAGTCTCGAGAAGATAAAGATGTGTTTATGATGCCAAATTGGTGTTTAGTAGAAGTAACTCAAGATGAAGCGTTGGCTGGAGGAAAACTGGCAGGAAAAAAATATAGCGATATATTAGAGGTGTTAGAAAAGTATGGATATAACATGATAAAGAAGTATGAATAAGAAGTTTATATGGTACTTAATAGGAATAGTGGTTGTTGTATTGGTTTTTGTCTTGTTGGTAGTTAGTGCGCAAATTGGATATGGAGTACAGCAGCGCTGCAAAGCAGCACAAGCGCAATATAATGGAGATTGTGTGGAGGCTTTAATGAACCAAGTAGCGGATGAGACTAAAACGAGTGGGAAAAATGATGCGATTTGGGCATTAGGGCAATTGGGTGATCGGAGGGCGTTATCTTTTTTGCAACAGTATGATACGGGAGAGACTTTACCAGAACGAGAGTCGTGGGAAGAGGGAATTAGCCAGTATGAATTACGCAAAGCAATAAGACTACTGGAAACGGGATGGAATGTGCCGGCGATTTTTTGGCGACATTAAAAGAGAGGTATAATAGGGTATAAGAATATGAAAGTACGGAGGGTACAAAAAATACGACCACCAATAGCAGTCGCACGAGCAGCGGAGCTAGGGTTGGAATTGCGACGAAAATTTCAGCGAGGCGGTACAATGGTTGGAGTCGCACGGGCACGAGATTTGAAGAACCGTCGAGTCTTAAGTCCGGAAACAATTAAACGGATGGTGAGTTATTTTGCTCGGCATGAAGTTGATAAACGTGCGCCGGGTTTCGGAGAAATTGATAAACCGACAAATGGTTATATTGCCTGGTTATTATGGGGTGGAGACGCTGGTAAGAAGTGGGCGCAAAAAATTAAGCAAGAATTGACTGACTAGACGTTAGATTGGTGATCATCGTGTTCCTTTTTGAAGGTGACGTAATACACGATCGGGATAAAGAAGAGGATAATTAAGCCGGAAAAGCTAAGACCGGAGATGATAGCCCCGCCGACTCCGCGCCAAAGCGGATCGGAAATAGTGATAGGAACAAGTCCAAGGATCGCGGCAATGGATGTTAGGCTAATAGCTTCGAGACGACTAGAGGAACCATCAACAATAGCTTCAAAGTATGGCATACCAGATTTAAGATTGGCGGAAATCTTGTCGACAACAAGAATGGAGTTTTTTACAACAATACCGAAGAGGGCCAAAATACCAATGAGGGCCGGGAACGACAAAGGTGTGTTGGTGAGAGCAAAAACGAGGAAAACGCCGGAGATTGATAACGGAATGATCAAGATTACAATCAAGGCTTTGCGGAAAGATTCAAACTGAATGACCATAGTGACGGAGATTAAGATGATCGCAACAATCATGGCTTGGAGAAGAGAATTGGTTGATTTTTGGTTTTCGTCATTAACGCCACCAACGCTCCAAGAATAGCCGTCGGGTAAATTGATATGGTCAGAGACGTATTGGGTGAGTTGTTTGTTGATAGCAGAACTGGAATATCCTTGAGTGACGCTAGCAGAAACAGAGATAGTGCGAATACCGTCTTCGCGGATGATTAAAGAAGGATTTGGTTCGAGTTTAAAGTCACCAAGATTAGAAATAGGAATATAGCCTGAAGTGGTGGGTATAGATAATTGGCCAATATCTTCAGGAGCAGAAGTACTAGATTGAAGGCGCAAGGTAATATCTTTGGTTTGATCATTGAGACGAATTTCATCAATAGAAAATCCGCTGGTCAGAATGCGTAGCCAAGTTCCAATGGTTGAATTATTGATACCAAATTGAGCTAATTTGCTTTGATCGGGAACAAAAGTAATTTTACTGGTACCGTTTTTAACACTTTTATCAATGTTGGCGACGCCAGATTGATTTTGCAAGAAGTCGATTGTTTCATCAGCGAGTTGATCTAACTGATCTAGGTCATTGCCAAAGTATTTAATCTGAATATCGCTACCGGCTGGTGGCCCAGAAGTTTTTTCGATAATTGAAAGTTTGCCGGTAGGGTAATCGGATAATTCTTGACGCAATTGTTCGGCGATGTCATAAGAGGCAAGGTCACGATCGTCTTTAGGGCTGAGATTCAAAGTAAAGAATGCCTTATTGCTACCAGTACCGGTAAAGTTAACGTCACTGGTATAAACTTGGCCTAAATCTAGAGATAAATAGGAAAGTTGCGGTGTATTAAGGAGTGTTGGAACTAGCTCTAAAGCAGCAGCTTTACTGGTTTCAAGATTAGTGCCCTCGGGAAATTCAAGGTTTACATAGAGCGCGTCTTGATCAGTCTTGGGAAAGAATTGAGTCTGGATTAAACCAAAGCCAGCTAAAGAGTAGCAAAAAACACAGAAGGCTAAGATAATAATCATCGCTTTTTTGCGGCCGGTGCGAGAAGATAAGATACGAGAGATCAGACGTTGATATTTTTGAGTTAAGCCATCAAAGCTAATTAAGCCGGAGGTGAGGCGATTAAAGAGCGAAGCGAGAGTGTGGGTATGGGAGGTACGGGAATGAATCCATGCCTGAAAGCGGTGCAAGAGAGGCGTGGCAGCGTAATAACTAATAATGAGGAAGGCGAATAACCCCGCTAACTGGCCAAAGAAAAGACGATTATGAAAAGTTAGGAGAATGAAAATCAAGAAGAGCAATACGGGCAGCAAGAAGCGAATTAAAAGTTGAACGCGACGAGGAAATTTGGGCTGCAAAGCAATCTTCATGAAAGGCATGGTGATGAACATAGCAACAACGAAAGAGGCGGCGAGAGCAGTTGAGACGACGACGGGAACAGGTTGGATGAATTCGCCAATAATTCCAGTGGTGATCAGAATGGGAAGGAAAGCAAAGATAGTGGTAAGAGTGGTGGTTGTGATAGCAATCAGAAAATCTTTCCAAACAAGCAAGGTAGTCTGGTCGGGGGTAAATTTTCCGGTTCGGTAATAAGAAGTCATAGCCGAAATAACGACAATGGTGTCGTCGATTAGGAGCCCTAAGGCTAGAAGTAAAGCCAGAAAAGAAACAGTGCTAAAATCAACGTCGACAAATTTCATAACGGCAAAAGTAATCAGAAAAGAGAAAGGAACAGCAAGCGATGCGACAGATGCTTGTTTAATGCCTAAGAAAATGAACATGGTAATAACAATCAAAATGATTGTGAAAGTAAGATCGTGGACTAGGCGGTTGAATTGTTCATCAATTTCGTCAGCTTGATTGAACTTAGCAATAGTCATGAATTGATCCGGATAAGCTGAAAGTTGACTATCTATTTCCGTCTGCACGTCATGGACAGCGTCGGTAATGGTCACATTAGAATTACGATAAACATTGAAAGTGACGGCTGGGATGGGGTTTTGATCAGTCGCTGAAACATAATAGGACTGAATTTGGTCTGGTTTTGATTTTTCAGAGATAGTTGCGATTTCGCCAAGAGCGACGTTGGTGCCGTTAAGATTAAGTTGAACAGTTCGAAAATCATCGACTGAGGTAATAGCTTGGTTAATATTAAGCGAAAAGGAAAGTTGATCAGTGTTAGTTGTGCCAGCAGGATAAGCTTGCAAAGCAGTTTGAATAGCTTGAGCGATAGTGGAAGGGCTGATTTGATATGAGACAATAGTTTCAGGATCGATATCAATTTGAATCTCTTGTTCTTCGAGGCCAGCGGTTTCGATTTTATCGACAGCGGGGAGAGACTTAAGCTCATCTTCAAGAATTTTGGCAAAGCGAATCAGACTACCATTATCGCCGCGACTGACGAGAGCAAAAGTTAGAACAGGTTGATTAACGTAATCGTATTTAACAACTTGAGGAGCACCGACGTCATCTGGTAGGTCAGTTAATTCATCGATAGCGGATTGAGTATCAGATCGGGCTTTGTCGGGATCAATATTGGTATCAAATTCTAAATAAATAATGGAAGCAGATTCGCGAGAGGTAGATTGGTAGGTTTGAAGACCATTAAGACCTTTAATTTGGTCTTCAATCGGAATAGTGATGAGTGACTCGATGTCAGAGGGACTAGCGCCGGGAAGAGTAGTAGTGATAACAACGACTGGAATATCGATGTCAGGATAAAGAACTTTAGGCAGGGTAATAAAACTAAAAGTACCTAAAAGAGTAATAGCTATAACTAAAAGAAGAGGTAAGCGGGGATTACGAAAATAACGAGCGATTAAGCTGTGGCCTAATTTATCCGGAAAGTGCAGGTTTTTTAGATATGACGAAGTGGAGTTAGCGGTCATAGGAAATGGTGTCACCGGCAACAACGGTGCGATCAAGAATAACAATATCGCCGTCGTGAAGACCATCAGTGATTTCGACGTAGCGGCCAAACATTTGCCCAAGCACGACATTGCGAAATTCAACTTGCTCACCAACAGCGACGTATAGGACAGTTTCCTCCTGGGTTTGGGAGATAGCATCAATTGGGACGTAAGGAATAGTGCTTCCGGAATCAGCTGAACCAATGGGGACAGAAACAGAAACGTAAGTATTGTCAGCTAGATTAGCGCAGCAATCATTTGGTAGTTCGTAAAAAACGGAATAAAGTTGGTTATTGGTTGCTTCTTGAGAGATATAAGTAGGAAGTAAGGCTATCTCTTGACCGTTAATAGTGAAAACAGAATTTTCGGTCAGAGATACCGATTGAGCGAGGGTGGGAGAGAGGCTAACAGAGGCAACGTTATGAGGAGTAGCACTAGAAATTAAAGCTAATGGAGTACCGGCGGATACATTTTGTCCGGGGCGGACGTATATTTTTTCGACAGTGCCAGTGACAGGAGATGTTGGTGCCATAAACGAGGCATTAATCTGCGCAATTTTATAAGAGAGTGAACTTATTTCGCGATTAAGATCCAGAGCTTTTTCCTGAATGTCGAGTTGTTTTAGCGTGGTTTCTCTAGCAAGATCAGATAACTGCGCGGGCGGGTTAATCGCATTAACTTGATAGTTGGTAGTACGGATGGATGACTTTAAGCTATTCAAAGCATTGGTATAGGTGCTTTTTAATTGCTTGGCACTTAAGATTAAGCTGTCAGAATTATCGTCACCGGATTCAAGGTCGTTTAGGTTAGAGTCGATTTGATCTAAAATATCGGTAGTGATGGCGAGTTGATCTTCGGTTTCGGAAAGAGAGAGATTATTTAACCGACGGAGTTGATCATTATTAAGGTCGGTCTGTTGAGCGATTTCGCGTTGTTGGGCAATGATTTCTTTTTGAGTAGTGTAGGTATCATTAATGTTTGCTAGCTGAGCAGCAGCACTTTGGGCTTGTAATGAAGCGGCGTTAGCTCCTTGGTAGTTAGAAGATAGACCGATAATTTGTGTGCCGGTGGTAACTGATTGTCCGGCAGTACGGTAAATATTTTGAACGATACCGCTGGTTTGAGCGACGATAGTAACGGCGCCTTGTTTTTCAACTTTGGCTTGGAATGTCCAGCGTGGGGCTTGGCCGATATGATAAACCGAGACCGTTTTCGGGGTCGGAGATAGGGAGGTGGAGTCGGTGTGATTAAATAGATTTTCGCCTAAAATAAGGGCCAGCAGGAGAACCAAGGCAAGCAAAAAGCTAGAGAGCGGATGAGCGTTGATATGAGACTTTAAAAACTGGCTGGATTGAGAGCAAAATTTCAAAAAGCGGCGGAATAAGGCTTGAAACATAGAAATAGCGTGAATTAACGATCTGAATAATTTTTCATTGACCGATTGGTCAATGTTGGTTAGTATGGTGCTATGTGGGATAAATTGTCAAGGAGGATATGCCAAAAACGAGGGAACAAAATTTAGCACGACGACGGGAGACCCGGGAAAAGATTCTGGTGGCAGCTTTAGATATGTTTGCTAAGCGGGGGTATCACGGGGCTTCGATTTGTATGATTGCGCGACGAGCTCGAGTTTCGAAGGGGTTAATTTATAGCTATTTTTTGAGTAAGCAAAAGATTGTGGCGGTTTTAGTTGAACGGCACAAGAAAAGAATAGAGAAGATTTTAGATATCAGTGCTGATTTGGAGCCAAAAATGCAATTAGAGCGGTTACTGGATGAATTTTGTACAATTGTGGTGCAAAATCGGCAAATGTATCGTTTTATATTTTCTCTATTACTGCAACCAGATGTTGAAAGGTTTTTAAGTCGGCAACGTGATATGGGCGAACGATTGTCGAAAGACTTGATTCCTCGGTTACAAGCAATTGTACGAAAGGCGGGCGGAGAAATGAATCAGCATACGTTGGAACACTTGCGGGTGATGGCATACGGAGAGATTTTTGAGTATTTATGGCGAGACGATGAAGACGCATTTCGCAAATCAACACGTAATATGTTAGGAGTCATTTTGCAAAATAATATGCATGTAACAAAAAGAGTATGTGGCAAGGAATAATAAATAAAGTGTGGCTTGAGTATCGTTCGTATGTGATAGCGAGCGTTTTGTTGATAATGATGGGAATAGGATTAGCGTATCCTACGATTAAAACACTGCGAACAGTTGAGTTTGCTCCGGAAAACCAAGGTGTTTTCGTTGAGCCGATGCAGCCATTAACGAGTAAGATAGCAGTGCCAGCAGGAGAGATTGATTATGTGATGATATGGGTGCATGACGAATTTAATCAGCAAAAATTACAAAAAGAAGATTATCGGACTTTACAGTTAGAAGTAGTTAATGTAGCAGACGAGACAATACGGACAGCAGTAAAACCACGTTTAATAAAAAGAGGTGACCAACCAGCGCTTTTGTTTAAGCTTTCTAAGATTAAAAATGAAGAAAAACAAAATTATAGTTTTGTAATTTATCAAAGAGGTGAAGGAGTCGTAGGAGTGCAGGATCCGTTAGGTTTACAATTAAAAACAGATGAGACAGCGGAAATGGCGTTAGAGGTGGGTGAAAAAAAGAATTGGTTAACTTTGTTGATAGATAAAGTATATACGGAAGATTTAGTTGGGCATGACATCTCTTTTTATTTGCGGCGAGGTAATCAGATTGTGCAGGGGGAAAATCCGTATGCGTGCGTGCAGGAAAACTCATGCATTGGGTATCCAGCGCATTTGCCAGGAATGTATTGGTTTGCGGCGGGGTGGGCGGCTTTAGGGTTTGACGATTTAAGTGAGTGGGCAATGATTTGGCGACCGATGATGTTGGCAGCTTGGCTGGGTGTTGGAGTTGTTTTATTAGGGTATAGCTTACGACGAGGACAGCCAGGGCTGGGGGTGGCAGCAATGGGATTGTGGCTGTTTAACCGGTGGTCTTTAGATGTTTTGCGGGTCGCACATACTGATTTTGTGGGAGTTTTGTTTTTAATATTAGCGATTATATGCGCAGAACAATGGCCAATATGGGCAGCGGTATTATTGGCTTTATCTTTATCAGTTAAACAATTAGCCGTCTTAATAGTGCCGATATTTTTGATAGCGATGTGGCGACATTATGGTCTAAGTTGGAAGAAGTTAGCGTTGGTGATAACTATGATCATTGTTATACCGGGCGCGATAACGCTACCTTTTTTAATTGATAATCCAACGGCGACAATACAAGGACTTATGAACGTGGTTGAGAGGCCAGCTCAATCAGTGCGTGGTTTTGCGCCTTCGTTTGATGAATGGTTGGACGTAACTGATTGGGGGAAGTTATTGCCAATGCTTGGTCTAACCGGTATGGTATATGTGGCCGTGTGGCGGAAAGAAGTTGATCTGATACAAGGAACGGTAATGGTTATGGCGATTATGATGGCTTTCACCTCGGTTTTGTATAATCAGTATTTTGTGTGGTTTATCCCGTTTATTCCGTTGGCATTGGCAAGGTATCGAGAACAGCGACAAAAGACGTAATAATATGATAAAAGTTCATGAATTAACCCGTAAGTTTGATGATTTGACCGCGGTGGACGGAATTTCTTTTGATGTTAAAGAAGGTGAGATTTTTGCTTTTTTGGGGCCGAATGGAGCGGGCAAGTCAACAACAATTAAGATGTTAACAACGTTATTGAGGCCGACGAGTGGCACGATTCGTATTAATGGATATGATCCAGTTGCAAATCCAGATGAAACGCGGCGGTCATTTGGGATTGTATTTCAAGATCCAAGTTTGGATGAAGAGCTAACGGCGTGGGAAAACATGGAATTTCATGGTGTGCTTTATGGTTTGCCTAAAATAGCACGCCGGGAACGGATTGAGCAGTTAATGAAATTAGTAGAATTATGGGATCGAAAAGATGATTTAGTGAAAGAGTTTTCTGGTGGTATGAAAAGAAGGTTAGAAATTGCGCGTGGTTTGTTGCATCATCCAAAAGTTATTTTTTTGGATGAGCCGACTATTGGTTTGGATCCCCAAACGCGTAATCACATGTGGAGTTATTTGAAAGATTTAAATAAGCGAGAAAAAACAACGGTGTTTTTCTCGACTCATTATATGGAAGAAGCGGACAAGCTAGCCCAACGGATCGCAGTGATTGATCATGGTAAGATTGTGGCGCGGGGAACACCGGCAGAAGTACGTAAACAAGGAGGAGCTGAAACTTTAGAAGAAGCGTTCATTAATTTAACCGGGCATGAAATTAGGACAGAGGAAGCGAGCAAGAAAGATCAAATGCGCGCGCACCGGAAAATGCACGGAGGGAGGTAGGATATGCGTTGGTCAGTAGTTTACATTTTGTGGTTGCGCCAGTTAAAGCGCTATGTTCGTTCGCGAGCACGAATGATAGGTTCGTTGGGTCAGCCGTTGTTGTTTTTAGTGGCGCTGGGGTTTGGTTTTGGTCCGATTTATCAGCAGGCAGGCGAAGGCAACTATATTCAGTTTTTGGCGCCGGGAGTGATTGCTATGAGTATTTTGTTTACAGCAATGTTTACTGGGATAGAAGTGATTTGGGACCGACAGTTTGGGTTTTTAAAGGAAACATTGGCTGCACCAGTGTCTCGATTTGAGATTATGGTGGGGCGAACCTTGGGCGGAGCGACTGTGGCCGTGCTACAAGGCATAATCGTGTTGGCAATGACGTTTTTAGTTGGGTTTAGAATAGCTAATTTTGGTTGGCTATCTATTGGTTTGGTTTTTATGGTGTTAATCGGATTGTTTTTTACGGGTTTAGGAACAGCAATTGCTTCGAAGCTAGAGGATATGCAGGGTTTTCAATTGATTATGAATTTTTTGATTATGCCAATATTCTTTTTGTCAGGAGCTTTATTTCCGTTAACTGGTTTACCGCGAGTGATGGAGATAATTACCCGAGTTAATCCTTTGGCGTATGGGGTGGACGGAATGCGAGGGGCTTTAAGCGGACAGGCTCATTTTGGTATGGGATTAGACTTGCTGGTATTAGGTGTGGTGACAATAGTGGTT
Source organism: uncultured Candidatus Saccharibacteria bacterium (assembly GCA_964610055.1). Classification (GTDB taxonomy): domain Bacteria; phylum Patescibacteriota; class Andersenbacteria; order UBA10190; family UBA10190; genus CAZSUC01. The sequence goes on from CAZSUC010000002.1 coordinate 31,932, forward strand.
TTATGGATAGGAAGTCGGCTGTTTGCTCGGATTGAACCGTAGGATAAAATAATAACATGCTTGAGTTAACCGACTTGTTGCAGTGGGGGCATGGTTCAATATGGGAGTATGTTGTGATTTTTATTTTAGCTTTTGGTGAGTCGTTGGCGTTTATTGGTTTGATTATCCCGGGGAGCGTGGCAGTGATAGCAGGAGGTTTTTTGGCTGCTCAAGGATGGATGCACGTCACTGACTTATGGTTGTGGGCAACGGTTGGCGCGATTTTAGGTGATAACTTTAGCTTTTATTTGGGGCAGAAAGGCTGGATTAAGTTTAGTGATAAAAATTGGTTATTTAAGAAATCGTTATTGGTGCAAGGAAAAAAATATTTTAGAAAGCATGGGGCAAAGAGTGTGTTTATTGGACGATTTATTGGATGGGTGCGGCCAATTGTGCCGTTTGTGGCCGGAGTATTCTCATTACCACAAAGAAAGTTTATTTGGTGGAATGTAGCTAGCGCAGCCTTGTGGGCAGCTTCACATATCATAGTAGGTTATTTTTTTGGCAATGCCTGGAAAGGAATATCGATGTGGTCAACAACGATTAGTATTTTAATAGTAATTGTCGGATTAGGAGTGGCAGGATATCATGGAGTGCGATCGTTGTCGCGTTGAAATAATTAAGATGTAAAATAAAATTATGGCGAAAATTAAATGGGTAAAGGGAAGGCAAATTTTAGATTCGCGGGGTAATCCAACAGTGGAAGCGGATGTTGTGTTGGAGTCAGGAGAATTAGGGCGAGCAGCAGTGCCATCGGGAGCATCAACTGGTTCACATGAAGCAATTGAGTTACGCGATCAAGACCCGAAAGTCTATCAGGGTATGGGGGTGATGCGAGCAGTAGGGTATGTGAATAGTGAAATTGCCAATCAACTTGTGGGACATGAGGCGGGTGATCAAAAAGGAGTAGACGAATGTTTGGTTAAGTTAGACGGAACGGATAATAAAAGTAGATTAGGAGCAAATGCAATTTTAGCGGTTTCTTTGGCATGTGCGAAGGCGGAGGCGTTGGCCGAACAGAAACCGCTATATCGTTATGTGTATGAATTGACAGGCCAGGAGCGACCGTTGATGCTGCCGGTGCCGTTAATGAATATTGTGAATGGTGGTAAGCATGCGGCTGGTTCGACTGATATTCAAGAGTTTATGATTTTGCCTTTAAGTGGGCAGAGTTTTGCAGAGCGAGTGCGTTTAGGGGCAGAAGTGTTTCATGCCTTGAAAGCAGAATTAGGAAAAGCGGGGTATCGAACGACAGTCGGGGATGAAGGTGGATTTGCGCCAACGGTAAAATCGGGTAACCAAGAGGCGCTAGAGCTCATTAAACAGGCGGTGCAACAAGCAGGGTATGAACTAGGACGAGATATTAGTTTTGGATTAGATGTTGCAGCGACAGAATTATATGAAGAAGGGCGATATAGTTTAGCGACGGAAAACAAAAGTCTAACGACAAAGGACATGATTGAGTGGCTAGAAGAATTAAGACAGAAATATCCGATTATTTCGATCGAAGATGGATTGGCTGAAGATGATTGGGGTGGATGGACACAAATGAATCAAATAATGGGACAAGAAATCCAGCTCGTGGGAGATGACCTGTTGGTAACAAATACTAAATTTTTAGAACGAGCGATAAAAGAAAAAGCGGCAAATGCAATTTTAATTAAGCCGAATCAAATCGGAACATTAACAGAGACAATTGCGGCAGTAGCATTAGCTCATCAACATAATTGGCGGGCAATTATTTCACATCGTTCCGGAGAAACGGAAGACACAACGATTGCTCATTTAGTGGTTGGGTTAGGTACTGGTCAGATTAAAACTGGGTCGATGAGTCGGACTGATCGCGTTGCTAAATATAATGAGTTAATTAGAATTGAAGAAGAATTAGGGGCGGAAGCCCAGTTGGCATCTTGGAATTGAACTTAATCAATAATTATTTGATGTTCATATGGATAAAGTAAAAGTTGAGAACCATGGTTTTACAGCCTTTTCCTGGTTTGCAGGGTGGTTGTTTACAATTGGTTTTTTGCAGCTAACTTTTTGGAAAGGTGTGTTAGCGGTTGTTGTGTGGCCGTATTTTATCGGAGTTTTTATTCGAGGATTGATTTAGTGCTTACGGTCGTGTTTTTTGAGGTGTAATTTGCGTAGGCGTAAATTTTGAGGCGTGACTTCTAAGAGTTCGTCGTCGCCTAAGTACTCAATAGCTTCTTCTAAAGACAGTGTTTTGTGAGCATGTAGGGTAACAGAAACTCCTTCACCAGCAGAGCGCATGTTAGTTAGCTTTTTCTCTTTACAAATATTCACATCAATATCCTCAATACGAGAATTCTGGCCAATAATCATACCCTCATAAACTTTTACTCCAGGGGCAATGAAAAGCTGACCGCGATCTTGAGCTTGAACAAGTCCGTAATGAGTACTGGTTCCAGATTCATGAGCAATTAGAGAGCCGCGATGATCAAGAGGTGAGTCGCCGACATAAGGTAAATAGCCGTGGAAGATTGTGTTAATAATGCCTTTGCCACGAGTATCGGTGAGAAAATCGGTTCGGTAGCCGATGAGGTAACGAGTAGGAACTAGAAAATGAAGATGAGTGGTGCCGTTTTCAAGACGCATGTCTTTCATTTCGCCTTTACGTTTGCCCATTTGTTCGATAACTGTGCCGGAATGTTGGTCAGGGCATTCAATATAGACGTCTTCAAATGGTTCGGTAGTTTGACCGTTTTCAGTTTTAAGAACTACTTGAGGTTTACCGACTTGAAGCTCGTAACCTTCGCGGCGCATTTTTTCGATTAAAATGGAGAGATGAAGTTCACCTCGACCGTAAACAGTGAAGGAAGAATCGGAATTAGCCGATGATTCTATTTTAAGAGCGACGTCATTAAGGATTTCTCTTTCTAGACGATTTTTAAGATGACGAGCAGTTGAAAATTCGCCCTCAGTTCCGGCAAAAGGAGATGTGTTAACAGAGAAAGTCATTTTAACGGTTGGTTCATCGACGGAAATAGCAGGTAGGGCGTGAGGCTGGTCAAAGTCGGCAATAGTTTCACCGATTTTGACAGTTTCTAATCCGGCAATAGCAACGATGTCGCCAGCAGAGACGGAATCAACTTCAGTTGGTGCAAGGCCTTGGAAAGTCATGACAGCCATCGCTTTGGCTGGGATTTGAGTGCCGTCAGTTTGAATGCGCATGACGCGTTGATTTTTGCGAATAACCCCACTAAGTAAGGGGCCAACAGCGGTTTGTCCTTTATAGGCGTCGTAAGTAACGTTAACGACGAGCATTTGCATAGGGGTGTCTAGTATTGTTGGGGCTGGAATGTGAGTAATGATGGCGTCAAAAACTGGTTTAATGTCAGTCATTTGGCTAAGGTCGGGAGTCGTACCAGCTTTACCTTGAATGGCGGATGCGTAAAGAACGGGAAAGTCGACTTGTTCGTCGGTGGCACCAAGATCAATAAATAAACTGAAAGTTTGATCTAAAACCCATTGAACACGGGCTTCAGGAACATCGATTTTGTTGATTACAACAATAACACGGTGGCCGGCGTCGAGAGCTTTTTTGAGGACGAATTTAGTTTGCGGCATGGGTCCGTCTTTGGCATCTACAAGCAGGAGAGCGCCGTTAGCCATACTCATAATACGTTCTACTTCGCCGCCAAAATCAGCGTGTCCCGGGGTATCAATAATATTGATTTTATGGCCCTGATATTGGACTGAAGCGTTCTTGGAAAAAATAGTGATGCCGCGTTGTCGCTCTAACTCGTTGGAATCCATAATCAAATTAGTATCATCTGACTTGGTGCGGAACGATTCAGATTGACGTAACAAAGCATCGACCAAGGTGGTTTTGCCGTGGTCAACATGAGCGATAATAGCAACGTTGCGAATAGGTAACATAGAATTGGATAATTATGGCCTAAACTGTAATTTTGTCAATTCATAATAAGAATGGAATAATAAAATCATGCGCAATATGAGAATGTGGGTGAGTGGATTGATGGGGATATTATTTTTTTTGATACCGATAGTAGCCGGGGCGCAAATAATGGAAGATGATCAGAATGATGTTATAGAGCTACCAGAGACAGAATTGATTGATCCGGCTTTGACAACGATCGGGGGAACAGAAAAATATTATCGGGGTGTAGTAGTGCGGGTTTTAGAGGAAAGAGAAGAAGATTTAGGGTTAGCGAATAATAGGTCGCATTTGCAGAAAGTATTAGTTCAAATTCAAGAGGGAGATCGAGAAGGAGAAGAGGTTACGGTGGAGTATGGAAGTTTATCGGAGGCGCAAAAATTATCAGAAGGAATGCGAGTGATTGTTGTTGATCCGGCTAATGTTGAAGTGTTTATTTTCGATCGTTATCGTTTGCCGATGATTGGTTGGATTGCGGCGTTATGCGCGATTTTGGTTGTCATTTTTGTAGGAAGAAAAGGATTAGGAGCAATGCTGGGATTAGTGATTAGTATTGTCGTGCTGTTAACTTATGTAGTGCCGAGAATTATTGCGGGAGCAAATCCTTTTGGAGTAAGTGTTATGGCGGCTTTAATAATTTCAGTGGTGTCGATTTATTTTGCGCATGGATTTAATCGAAGGACGAGTGTCGCGATTTTGAGTACATTAGTGACGGTGGTGTTGGCGATGGGATTAGCACAGTTATTTGTGCAGTGGGCGCGTTTAACGGGAGCAGGAAGCGAAGAAGCGTTTTTCTTGCAAACTTCGGCAGCGTCTTTTGTAAACTTACGTGGATTGTTGTTAGGTGGAATTATTATTGGTGTTTTGGGGATTTTGGATGATATTACGACAGCGCAGGCAGCAGCAGTAGATGAAATTTGGCAAACCGATCCAACGATAGCGAGGCGAGAATTATATCGACGAGGAGCATCAGTCGGACGAGAACACATTACATCATTAATTAATACTTTAGCTTTAGCCTATGCAGGGGCTTCTTTTCCTGCGTTATTGCTATTTACAATATATGAACGGCCATGGTGGGTAGTTGCAAACACAGAAAATATTGCTGAGGAAATTATTCGAACATTGGTTGGAAGCATAGCTTTGATGGCAGCTGTGCCAATTACAACTTTGTTAGCAGTGTATTTGATTCCTAAAAGAAGAAGGCAAGCATGATTAATTTGAAAAAATCAGTACCATATCGGGATTATTTGTTGTTAGATATGAATATCGTAGTGCGCTCTTTGGTATTATCAGATGTCGTGTGGATGTCAGCGATCGGAATGTTAGGGCCAGTGTTTGCTCTGTTTATTGAGGATTATATTGAAGGAGGTAATGCAGCGACTGCAGGCACAGCGGCGGCGATATATTTGATTGCGAAGAGTGTGTTTCAGATTCCAGTGGCGGGGTGGATTGATCGGATTCGAGGAGAAAAAGATGACTTTTGGTTGATGTGGGGTGGATCAATTATTGCGGCTTTAGTACCAATTCTGTACCTATTTATTCATACGGCTGCCCAGCTATATGTGATTCAGTTTTTTTATGGTGTAGCAGTTGCGCTGACATTTCCGCCATATATGGCGATCTTTACGCGGCATGTTGATCGGCATAAAGAAGGAACGGAATGGGGGGTATATTATACTTTGAGTGATTTAGTAGGAGCGGCGACGGCAACAATTGGTGGCGTGGTAGCGGTGACAATAGGGTTTAAGCAATTAATATTTGGTGTGGTGGCGGCTAGTATTATTGGGGTCATGTTGTTATGGCCGATTCAATATCATTTGCGACAGATACCGAAAAATAAGCGGAGTAAACAGCGGCGGCGCAAGTAGGCGAATTTCAAGATGGATAAATTTAACTATCAATATGATTTACCGGAAAACCTGATTGCTAAACATCCGATGTTGCCACGTGACGCGGCTCGATTATTGATGTATGACACGGCAACGGATGTGGTTAAGGAGGATATTTTTGCTAATTTAGATATTTATTTGCCGGAAGGTGTTTTATTGGTCATGAATGATACGAAAGTGGTGCCAGCAAGAATTGATCTGTTTAAAGTAACTGGAGGGCGAGTAGAAGCTTTGTTTTTAGTTAATGAATGGAACGGAGCAGGATCAATACCGACTTTGTTAAGTCGTGGGGTGAATACGGGAGCTAGACTCCAATTAGCTGGAGGCAAAAGTTTTAAGGTGGTATCTCAGAGCGGTAAAATATTTGAGTTGCAGCCAGAGTTTGAAGCGCATGAAATATGGGAAATTTTAGATAATGACGGCAAGATGCCAATTCCAAAATATATTAAGGGGTCAACTTTGTCGGAAAGTGAATTGAGACAAGAATATCAAAGTGTGTTCGGAAAACAAGTTGCTTCGGTTGCAGCACCGACGGCTTCTTTGCACTTTACGTCTGAAGTATTGCGTAGGTGCGAAAAACGAAACATACAAATTGCGTTTATAACATTGCATGTTGGATTAGGCACGTTTGCACCTCTAACAGCGCAAAATTTAAGAACTAATAAATTGCATCGAGAGCGTTTTCAAATTAGGAGTACGGTGGCTCAAAGCATTAAACAGTATAAAGATGCTAATAAGCCGGTTGTGGCGGTAGGGACAACTGTAACACGGGCGCTGGAAGCGGCGGCAAGTGAGATACTGGATTCGAGAAAAAGTAATAACGCTGATTTGGTTGGAATGACAGATATATTTATTCGACCGTCGTATCAGTTCAAAATAGTAGATGCATTAATTACAAATTTTCATTTACCAGCAAGTTCATTAATGATGATGGTGCAAGCGTTGTTGGCACAAAAGCGAGCGCAACGTAGTTTGGTTGAATTATATGAACTGGCAGTTAACAAACAGTATAGATTTTATTCTTTTGGTGACGGAATGCTGATTAAGTAGAGTTAGTCTTTGTGGAAGATATTGCGAAAGAAATTCCGAATGCGACTAAAGAAACCAACTCGTTCGGTTTGTGGTTCAGGAGAAGGAAGAGCGCTGGAATCAAGAGCAAATGGTTGTCCTTGACCAAAGCTTGGTGACCCATCGGGATTTTGTCCAAAAGTATTACGATTTTGTTCAGGCATATCGCTTGGCATGGCGTCTTGGCGGATTTCAGTAGCAGTAATAGTGGTGTCAGAGATAGTACCGATAACCATAACCATGTCGTCAACGGCTAAATCGGAGATAGTGGCACTAGTGTTGTTTTTGGTAATTTCAGCAGAGCTACCATCAACGGTATATGTTTTTCCAGAATCATCATTTGGTCCAAGACCGCGAGTTGTTATAGTTAAGTTGGTTCCGTCAATGGCAGTGATAGTTCCCATAACTCCAGGTGCTTGAGAAGGGCGTTCGCCTGAAGGAGGATTGTTGCCAGGGGCTTGATCAGGGTTATTCGGTCGAGCGTTATTGCTTTGGGCGTGAGTAGTAGAGACTATTCCTAGGCTTAAGCAACAAATAGTCGCAAGCGATAAGAGCGAAATTTTGTTTGAAATACACATACTAAAAATTAAAAGTAAGCTGATAGCGTTAGTATACTCTAGAAATAGATGAAGTATATTTGAAGATAAACAACAAACCGCCAGGGGCAAGGCTGGCGGTTTGAAGCAGTTTAATATTTATGTTATTCGGTCGTAGTTTCAGTATCTTGATCGGTAGGTGGAGTACGGTCTCCGTTAGGACCACCTGGTCCGTGAGGACCGTTAGATCCTGGCCCGCCAGGACCGCCACCAGGGCCAAACGGCAAGAATTCTTCAGGAATACCGTTATCCGCTGCCCATTGCTTTAGTTCGTCCATGTGTGCAGTCATAGTTGCTTCGCGTTCTTCATCTGACATGTCTTGAAAAGAATCGCGGGACTCTTGGAGTTCTTTTTGTTTCGCAATGATTTTATCGGCTTGTTCTTGAGTTAATGTGCCATCAGAGACAGCTTGGGTGAGACGATCCTCAAAATTTTGATGTTGAGGACGTTCTGTGTCTTGAGGACGATGTTCATCAAAAACTTGTTGAACATCGTCAGCGCTGAGGCCAAATTTATCGGCGATTGCAGTAACAAGCTCAGACATTGGGTTGGGCCGATCGCTTTCTTCTTCATCGGCGAAAGCGGTTTGAGCGGTCTGCAAGCCAATGATGGTCGTGAGCCCGAGAGCAAGCATAGTGCCGGCTACGAGCATGGATTTGTTTGGCTTCATTAATGTCTAAGTTAAGAATGAGGTAGGAGGTAAAGGTGGCGCAACGTGTGGCCGGGAGGATAGCCTCGTTAGATTTGAAGGTGACGAGGCAAAATCGCAAAGCGTTATCTTTTCCGGGACGAAGCGTCTTTACCGAAGTGTGATATGGAGGACCGCAATACCGTATTGGGCTAGCTACCGATACGCGTATATGCCGTCTATGATCACAATATTAGTATGCTAAATTACCAATGAAGTTAGAGTGAAGGCAACGTTATGATGTAGAAGAAGCAAGAGGCAAAGAGATTGTAACCGTAGTGCCTTGATTAAGGCGACTGGTAATGTGTACTGAGCCGTTATATGACTGAATGATTGATTGGACGATAGACAAGCCGAGGCCGCTGCCACCAGCTGCGCGTGATCGACTTTGATCAGCTCGATAAAAGCGATCAAATAAATGAGGAATGACAGTGTCGGATATACCAATACCGGTATCAGTGATGGTAATTAGAGCGTTATGATTTTGTTGAATGAGATTAACAACAACCTGTCCATTCGGTTTGTTATAGTCGATTCCATTTTTGATCACGTTGGTTAGGGCTTGTAAAAGATGTTCGTAGTGCCCTGTCACGGAGATTGGGTCCGGAGCGAGAGAGGTGATTAGTTTAATCTGGCGTTTATTAGCATAGGTTGTAAGACGCGAGATGGCGGTAGTAATAGCATGAGTTAAGTCTACGGTTGTGGCAGGGGGTGAAGCGGGATTGTCGTTGTCGAGACGAGAAATTAAGAGGAGATCATTAACGATTTTACCCATCCGTTTTACTTCTTCCAGATGACTAGTTAATTCAGTTTTAAGCTCTTGATTAAGATGAGGACGCGATAATTCATTCTCAAGATCAAGTTGTAAGACAGCTAAAGGAGTACGTAATTCATGAGAAGCGTCACTTAAAAAAGTACGTTGACGGTCATATGCGGCTTGAATAGGACGTAAGGTGATGCCGGCGAGCCAATAGCTTAAACCAACGGCACCGATAAAGAGAATACCGTTAGTCATCCAGAGAGAAAAACTAAGTTCTTGTCTGACTTGGTTACGAGCCAAAGTGTCAATTTGTAAATTAGGTGCAGGAGGGAAGAGAGGGCGATTGTGTAGATTTGATTCAAGTCGACTAGAGAAAAAGGAGTGAGTTGAGAAGCTAGAAATGGCTAAGATGATTAACAGGAGAATAGCGTATAAAACCGTTAAACGAATACGGGCAGCGTGAAATTGATTGCTTTTATGAGAGCCGGTAACCTTTGCCGCGAATTGTTTTAATACGTCTTGCATATTGATTAGGTAATTTTTTACGTAAGTTTTTTAGATGAACGTCGACGACGTTGCTTAATGAATCATAGAAACTATCCCAAACATGACTTAAGATATCATCTCGGGTTACAACTGTGTTTTGATTGCGTAATAGGTATTCAAGTAAAGCATATTCACGAGCGGTTAGGTGAATTTCTTTGTTAGCGATGGTAACACGTTGAGCTTGGGTGTCGAGAGTAAGTCCATCAAGAGTCATGATGTCAGGGACAAGTTGATTAGGGCGACGAAGAAGACTGCGGATACGAGCGAGTAATTCTTCAAAGGAAAAGGGTTTTGTAAGGTAATCGTCACCACCATGATCTAAGCCAGTGACTTTGTCTTCGATCGCATCTTTGGCAGTTAAGAAGAGGATCGGAGTGGTGATTTGGTCGTGGCGTAGATTTTGGCACACGGTTAATCCGTCTCGAAGAGGCATCATAATATCGAGGATAATAAGATCATAGGGATTACGACGGGCTAATGTTTCACCTGCCACGCCTTCAAAAGCAAAATCGACCGCATATCCTTGGTTTTTTAAGGCTTTAACTAGCCCTTTATTTAATTTTGGCTCGTCTTCGACGACTAAAATACGCATATGTTCATGATACTACCTGGGGCGGGATGAAGAATAGCTGAAGAGGGTGGGTATAGCTAATTAGCGGGTCCGTTACCTCCAAAGGGCATGTCCGAATCTGTCGGTATAATTTGAACAGAGGTGGCTGTAGTGCTGCCATCAGCATTTTTTTCGCCGACTACCATAATTTGACTGCCATCCGTTAGATCACTCAGAGCGCCGTTGGCAGTTTTTTGGTAAGTTGTGCTGCTATTAACGAGAATGATTTGGGAATTGTTGTTTTGAGTAGTTACTATAATACGACCATCAGCGATTGATTGGATAGAACCGGAAATACGGTTTTCGCTGGTGTCGGCTGGAGCGCCACTACGAGATGATCCGCTGGGCATGTTACCACCCATTGGTCCGCCATTAGGTTGACCAGAACCAATTAAGGAGCGGCTAAAATATCCGCCGAGACCACCAATGACCAAACAGGCAATGGCAGTAAGAATGAGACTATTTTTAGGAGTCATATAATAAGTAATTAAGATTAATTATTCGTAACGTAAGGCGACGATTGGTTGTAACTTAGCAGCACGTTGAGCTGGATAATAGCCAAAGACGATTCCAATGGCACTACTAACCGTGAAGGCAAGGAGAGGCCCGTAGAAGGAAATAGTGATGGGCATGCCAAGTAGATTGCTGCCGATAATGGAAATGATAATACCAAGGATAATGCCGATAAGGCCACCGCTCACTGTCAAGACAATAGATTCAACTAAAAACTGGAGGAGAATGTCTTTGTGCTTGGCGCCGATAGCCTTGCGAATACCAATTTCTCGGGTGCGTTCAGTAATAGTAACGAGCATAATATTCATAATTCCGATACCGCCAACGAGAAGTGAAATAGCGGCGATGCCAGAAAGTAAGTTAGTAAATGTGCTGGTAGTTTCACTGACAGTTTCAATGAGATCGGCTTGAGAACGAATACTGAAATCAGCATCATCGACATTAGTAAAACCATGGCGACGAAGTAAAAACCAGCCAACTTCATCCATAGTTTGATCCATGACGTCGGCGCTAGTTGCCGTGACAGAAATACTACTAACGTAATCGCTGCCAACCAAGAGTTTTTGAGCAGTAGTAATAGGAACGTAAACGCTATCGTCGGAGCTACCGAAACCACCGCCACCTTTTTCTTCAGTTAAACCAACAACTCGAAAAAGGATGCTGTTGATTTTAATGTTTTGACCAATTGGATTATCGTTTTCAAACAGACTTTCGGCGACATTGGGGCCCAAGACAGCGACGCGGGCAAGATCTTCTATATTTTGTTCGGTGATAAAAGAACCGGATGAAATGGTGATATTGGAAGTGGTGACATGAGATGGCATAACGCCAGATATTTGGGCGTTAGTATTGTTTCTTCCGGCTGTGATTTGGAAATTACTGGAAACAGTAGCGCTAACGGCGGAAACGGTGGTTAAGGATGTATTAGAAGATAAGGCTTCAACATCATCCATAGTAAGACTATCGGCTGATCCCATGGCACCACGAACACCGCTTTGACTAGAAGCCCCAGGTGAAATTGTAAGTAAATTTGATCCAATCGATGATATCTGGTCTGTGACTGAAGTCTGCGCGCTTTGACCAAGAGAGATTAAGCTGACAACAGCGGCAATACCAATAACAATGCCTAAAATAGCTAGGCTGGTACGTAGCATGTTAGAAAGTAAGGCATTAAAAGCAGTGGCAGTTGTTTCGCGAATATCCATAGATATTATTGAGGGAAGGGGTGATTAGGGCTAATTGGTATTTGTTCTTTGTCTTCGTAGATAAGGCCGTCACGAAGAGAAATAACACGTTTAGCGTGGGCAGCGATGTCATGTTCATGTGTAACCATAACTATAGTGTGTCCTTCTTGGTTTAATTGCTGGAAGAGATGCATGATCTCATCTCCTGTTTTAGTGTCGAGGTTACCAGTTGGTTCATCGGCGAGAATAATACTAGGATCGGTGATTAAGGCGCGAGCGATAGCGACGCGTTGTTTTTGTCCACCAGAGATTTCATTTGGCATTTTTTGAGCTTCCTTGGTTAAACCAACTAGATCAAGAAGTTTTTGAGCTTTTGCGTTACGATCGTGATCGTTACAGTAGGCGAGTGGCAAGGCAACGTTTTTAAGCAAGCTCATGCGAGCTAAGAGATTGAATGCTTGAAAAACGAAACCAATTTTGCGATTACGGATATCAGAGAGACGATCGTCAGTAAGATTTTCAACAGCCTCGCCGTCTAATTCGTAGGTACCGCTAGTCGGGATATCAAGGGCGCCTAAGATGTGCATCAAGGTTGATTTACCGGATCCGGACGGTCCCATGATAGCGACAAATTCCTTCGCTTTTATATTAATGGTAACGCCTTTTAGGGCCTGAGTCTTAGTTTCGCCGGTATCGTATGTCTTTGTAATGTTGTTGATCTTGATCATGGCGAAATTTAGAAGCCTCCGCCGGGAGGACCGCCACCTCCCATGACGCTGCCCATACCGCTCATGCTTCCGCTACCAGAACGTTGGCTGCTTTCGTCGGACTCGCTGTCACTAAATGATCCTGTAATGTTACTACCACTAATAACGACTTCGTCTCCTTCGCTAAGACCGTCAGTAATTTCAATATTGAGGTCGTCGCTAGCGCCGACAGTTACTTCGACTGTGGTAGCAACACCATCGCGCATAACAGTGACACTGGCTTGGTCGTCTTGGTATTGCACGGCATTAGTCGGGATTAAGAGAACGTCATTTTTTTGAACAGTTATAATGCTGGCGTCAACAGACATGCCTGGTCGAATAGTTTCATCTAATTGGTCAAATGTAATTTCGACATTATAAGTTGTAACGCCGCTAGTAGTTGTACTGAGAGTATCGATATTGGAAATCACGCCAGTCGCAGTTTTATCAGATAAGGCGTCAAAAGTAAGAGTGGCGGGTTGGCCGAGCGCAATACTGGAAATATCAACTTCACTGATAGATACTTGGGCGCGTAAACTGGTCATGTCTACAATAGAGAAGAGTGTACTAGAAGAGCTGGAATCATCGCTATCGCCGTCAGAGCTGTCGTTTTTACCGACAACACTGCCTTCTACTAAGGACATATTCATAACTGTTCCGGCGACGGGGGCGGTGACAGTTTCGCTAATCATGGCTTGGTAGCTGAGTCGAGTAGCAGTCAGACTAGCTTGGGCTGCGGTTAGCGACTGCTGAGAAATTTTAGTTGTAGTGGCGGCTGATTCAGCATTAAGTTTTGCTTGCGCTAAAGAAGCTTCCGCGGTTTTAAGGCTTTCTTGTCCGGATAGTTTGGCGGTCTTGAGTTCAATTTCAGCGCTTTCAGTTGTACGTTCAGCGGAGACTGTTTCTAGGTCGGTGTCGGCAGATTCTTGTGTCATGGCAGCGCTAATAACGCCCTTATCGGCATCAATAATACTTTTGTTAACAGCAATTTTAGCTTGATCGTAGGCTAATTGACTGGCTTCAAGGTTAGTTTGTTTGATTTGCTCGTTTTTTTGACTTTCAGTTAATGTTTGTTCAGCGGAAGTAACGGCTTTTTGCGCGGATAGGAGAGAGGCATAAGCTTGCGCTAATTCTTCATCGGTTGATAGTGATTTTAGAGCAACAAGAGTTTGATCAGCGGTAACGGTTTCGCCATTTTCGACATATATTTTTTCGATCCGACTTGCACCGCTAGTAGTGACATCAGAAGATATTTTAGCGATAACAGAACCGCTGCCGCTAACTGACTCGACAATTGTGCCGCGCTCGACTGTTGTAGTGCTGGTTGTGACTACCGTTTCAGTGGTGCGGAAAAAGAACCACCAAACTGCTACTCCAGCGAGCAGGAGAATAATAGTGATAATGAACCACGGTTGACGATAAGGGATTTTCATTATGTAACCGATTAATGATCAGAACGTTAGCAAGTAAATAACTGGCACGCATAGGTGTATAGGGCGAGCCAATTACGGTTTGAAGTGTACGCGAGGGACTATGAAATTTCTATGAAGACATTATACTCTATAGTAACTATTAGATTAATAATGCGTGTTAACGACCAAAGTAAATGAAATAGACTTGGGCGGATCCGATGCACCGGTGAAGTTGTTTTTGATTCACGGATATACCGGGAGTCCAACTGACTTTAATCAGTTGCCAGATTTTTTACATGACCAGTATGGAGTTAGGGTGCGTGTACCTTTACTGCCGGGGCATGGTACTGAAGTGAATGATTTAGATAACTATAACTACGAGGATTTTATTCAAAAGGTTGAAAAGGAGTTTGCTCAAGAACGTCAAAAAGGAGGAAAAATATTGGTTGGCGGAGTGTCTTTTGGAGCGCTAGTGGCTTTACGTTTAGCAGCGAAGTATCCGGTTGATGGTGTAGTCAATATTAGTATTCCGTTTAGTTTAAAAATGCCTTTTGGAATGCCCGGCATAAAATGGTTGCGTCTGATAAAGAAATACTGGAGAAAAAAAGTGAAATCAGATGAAATAGGGCTGCGGCGCGATTCCTTCCATTACGATTATATGCATGTAAATGGTCTGGGAATTGTAAAGCAAGCTAAGCGTGAGGTGAAAGATAATTTACGTGGAGTTACGTGTCCGATTATAACAATTCATTCAAATCACGATCCGATTGGAAGTGTGCGAGGAGTGCATAAATTACAGAAGAAAATGGCTAAAGATCATCAGGTTGTGATGTATGATAATCCTAATCACAATATTTTTTTTAGTAATAAGCATACCGATGCTTACCAAAAGATTGGTGATTTTGTGCAAGACACAATAAAATCACGATCAGTGAAAACAAAGCACAAAGTTGCGGCAATTGTACCAGCTTATAACGAAGCGGATCGCATTAAGCCAGTATTGGAAACTTTGATTCGGACTGACTTAATTAATGAGGTGATGGTAGTGGATGATGGATCAACGGATAAAACAAGTGAAATTGCGCGGGCTGTGCCAGGAGTAAAAGTGATTACTAATAAGGAGAATAAGGGGAAGGCAGCCTCTTTGCAGCTGGCAATTGATCAAACGAAAGCAGACGTTTTATTTTTTTGTGACGCAGACTTAGAAGAATTAACACCAGAGATCGTAACGGAGATTATAAACCCAGTAGTGTTAGAGCAACGAGATATGTTTATTGGGGTGCGCAATAATGTTACGCAAAAAGCGTTGACTTTATTTGCGCTGAATTCAGGTGAGAGAGCGTTGCGACGAGAAGTATGGGAAGAGATGCCGGATATTTTTAAATATCGTTATCGATTAGAAGTAGGTTTAAACGCGACTGCTCGATGGCGTAAGAATGGTTATGGATGGAAAAAGTTTCCATACTATCAGACATTTAAAGAACGTAAATATGGGTTTGTCAAAGGCACTATTTTGCGCTGGTGGATGAATTTAGATGTGTTGTATGCGTATGCAGTGGTTGTGGGAAGGCGCGTTTTGGGGCGACGGGGATTGGTGGCGGAGAAAAAGACTGGCATTTAAAGAGGGGCTCGTTATAATAGGTATCATGAAAGGATACATAGCAAACTTAGAACAAGAAACTTTAGAAAATAACGACTATCGTCGCGTATTGTATACGGGACGGTATAGTCAATTAGTAGTCATGAGTTTAGAGCCGGGTCAGGAGATAGGGAACGAGCAACATGGCCTTGATCAATTTATTCGAATTGAACAAGGAAAAGCGAAGGTTGTTTTAGGCAATGGAGAATTGGAGCAAGAGGTGCAGGATGATTGGGCATTTATTATTCCAGCGGGAACTTGGCATAACGTGATCAATACGGGAGAAACTCAATTAAAGTTATACACTGTTTATTCTCCCCCTGAACATCGACATGACGTGGTGCAACCAACGAAAGCAGATGAAAAGGAAGAACATTTTGACGGTCAGACAACTGAATAATCAGTGGTGTCCACAGCGGCAGCCTTTGGGAGTGATATAGCCGTCGAAGTATTCGGATCCGTAATGATAAGTTAGTTCAGTGCCAGCGGGGATGTCGGTAATTGCGTAAACGAAAAGACGGCGACCGTCTTGTTCGACTTCACAGTTAGGTTGGCATGAGTGATTGAGGTAACGAGCGATGTTTTGACGGTGGCTACCATCAATGGTGCGATGGTCGTCTAAAGCAAATAAATATTTTCCGCCGGCTTTTTCAGCGGCAGCGTTGGATAAAATTGGTCCATAGTATTCAATAACAAAATCATCTTTTTTGATAGGGCTTTGCGAGAAAAGGCCTAAGCCGGATAGTCCGCGTTTAACTACGAGCTGGTGTTTGGATGGCCGAGGGTAACGATAAGGCATAGTTTAAGATAGTAAATTAAAGTATGATTATAATATGAAAACGGAAAAGAGCCAGGGGTCGATAACTCTGATGGTGTTAGTCATGTTGTTGGTGTTTGGATTAATTTTTGGAACGATAGCGGCTTTGATTAGTCGCCAGGCCAACCAGATTTCTGATCAGGAGGAAAATGAGCAGGTCGCTGGGTTGGCTGATGCTGGGGTTCAGTATGCATTCTGGTTGCTAAAAATATCCACTCAAGGAGGCGGTATAACACCGGAAAGTTTGTGTACTAATCCTCCATCTGGGGCAAGTGAGCATATGATTTTAGATGAACAAGGGGTGGAGCTAGGATATTTTGATTTAGATTTTGTGTCGTGTAGTGATGAATATGTGCAAGTTAATTCCTGGGGGTTTGATGAGAGTAAGAGTGATATCTGTCAATTGATTGTGGCAGAGTTTGAGAAAACTCAAGAAGGTTCATTTGTGAGAACAGGCTGGAATGCGAAATCAGGAGTTGACTGTCCGAATAACTAAAATTTATTCGTAGCGTAAGGCTTCGATTGGATCTTTACGGGCAGCAGCGCGAGCCGGGTAAATGCCAAAAACTAAGCCGACGAGAGTAGCGGTGCCAACTCCGAGTAAAATGGCGTTAAGTGGGAAACTGGTTGGCCAATCGAGTCCAAATTGAGTACGAACGACATAAGCCACTAACCAAGAAATGCCAAGAGCAAGAGAAGTGCCTAGAATGCCACCGGAAGCGGTCAGGATGGTAGCTTCTAAGAGGAATTGGCGCATGATGTCGTTGTTTGTAGCACCAACAGTTTTGCGAAGACCAATTTCACGAGTACGTTCCGTAACTGAAACCAGCATAATATTCATAATACCGACGCCGGCAACTAACAGTGAAATAGCGGCAATTGAGACTAAGAAAATAGTTAGGATATTTGTGATAGTACTGACGCGCGTAGCAATATCAGCTTGAGTCATGACTGAAAAATCGTCTTTAGTGGTATCAGTAATATTATGTTCTTCGCGCAAAGTTAAGCGCACGTCTTGGGCAACCTGTTCGGCATTAGCATCATCATTGGTTTGAATTAAAACTTCGTTGAAATAATCAATTCCCATGATATCTTTTTGGGCAGTGGAATAGGGAATTAAAGCAAGTTTATCAACATTTAAAAATGATACTTGGCCAGTTTTAGGAAAAGTACCGACAACTTTTAAACGAGTGTTTTTAATTGTGACAAATTGTCCAATTGCGTCAATGTTACCGAAAAGATCTTGTTTGACTTGATAACCAAGGACAACTACTTTAGATCGTTGTTTGATGTCGTCTTGAGTGAATAAAAAACCTTGGTCGGGATATAGATCGAGCATAGTAGCTAAAGCTTCAGCATCGTACCCGATTGTTAGAGGACGGGCGATGGCATCGCGATAGGACATGCTGCCGGAAACAATAACTTCAGGAATAATGTTTTGAACGTTCGGTACGTTAGCGGGGCGACTAAGGGCATCAATATCGGAGCTGGTGATGGAGTCGGAGAAAAGAGCGCTAGTAAAATCGGATGGGCCTTCGGCTTGACGTCCGGGTTCAATCATAACGACATTACCACCAAAGGCGCGAACTTCATTGAGAATCACTTCTCGTGAACTTTGGCCTAAGGCGACGACTAAGACGATGGCGAGGACACCAATCACAATGCCGAGAATAGTGAGAAGAGAGCGAACTAAATTATCGCGAAGGGCGCGGAAAGAAATTGTAATTGTGTCGCGCAGCTGAATCATTTATTTGTGATAAGTGTTATTAGGATTGAATTTATTAGGAGAATCACTAGCGATACGTCCATCGCGCATTTCAATAATGCGTTGAGCGTATTGAGCGGTGGGGGTTTCATGAGTAATTAGAATAATGGTGTGACCTTGCTGGTGAAGACGTGCAATTGTATCCATAACAATAGCGCCGGTGCGTGAGTCGAGATTTCCCGTTGGTTCATCGGCTAAGATTAGGCGAGGTTCATTAATAAGAGCACGGGCAATGGCCGCTCGTTGCTTTTCGCCACCGGAGAGTTGGGTGGGGCGATGATGGAGTCGATGAGACATTTCAACTTGAGCTAGGGCGGCTTGAGCGCGACTAACATATTCGCGTGAACGAACAGAAGAATATTGCAAAGGTAAAATAACGTTTTCTAAAACGGTTGAATGAGGAAGTAAATGAAATGATTGGAAAACGAAGCCAATGCGTTGGTTACGAATTAGCGCTAGTTCTTGGTCGGTTAAGGTAGAGGTGTCTTGATTGTCGAACAAGTATTGTCCAGAAGTGGGTCGACTGAGGAGGCCGAGAATTTGAAGAAGAGTGGATTTACCGGAGCCACTAGCACCCATGATAGAAACAAATTCACCGGCTTCAATGTGAAAAGTGGCATGGTCAAGAGCGGTAACAGCAGCTTCATCCATGCCGTAAACCTTGCGCAGGGCAGAGCATTGAATGAGGGGCATAGACTGAATTAAGGAGTGTTAACGTCTGGATCAATTACCAGAGGGTCGTTTTCGTTTAATCCACTAGTAACTTCAGCTAAACCATTGGAACCATATAGGCCGATAGTAACTGAGTGAGAAACGGGCACGTTATTTTCTAAGACATAAACGTAAGTACCGGTATTATCAGTGTGAATAGCGCGACGGGGGATGGCGAGGGTGTGGGAATGTTCAGCAACATGGACTTCAATGTTAGCGGTAAACCCAGCTTTAAGCTCAGAAGGTTGATTAGGAAGTTTAAGTTTTACTTCGTAAGTTGGAACTCCTTCGGTAAGAGTGGCTGAAGGAGAAATATAGGTAATTTCTGCAGAATATTCTTGATTAATAGGCAGGGCATCAAAAGTAATAGTGGCGGATTGATTAGCTGCTAGGCTAGCAGCATCAGTTTCCGGAACCATGGCACTGATTTCCAGATTGGTTAAATCAGCAAAAGTCATGACAGGGACAGTGGCAGTGATAATTTCGCCAATTTCGTTATCAATAGCTGTGACAGTGCCGTCAAAAGGAGCGCGAAGAATACTTTTAGATAATTTAACTTCAGCGAGAGAACGAGCGGCTGATAAGCTAGATAAACCCGAGGTATTACTAGCAGCTTGAAGAGTGGCTTGGTATTGAGCAGCGGCAAGATCAACGGCATGAGAAGCAGTTTCATTGGATTGAGAAATTGTTTTTTCGGATTGAGCTAGGGTCTCTTGGGCGGCATGATAGGCGGATTCAGCAGTGAGAACGGCAGCGTAAGCGGTTTTAGCAGTGCTAGAATATTCGTCGTATTCTCGCAAAATTTGTAAATACAATTCTTTTTGTTGATCAAGAGCCTTTTTGGTATCTCGAACTGTCTGACGTTTAGTTTCCAGCGCTTGAGCATTCGTGGTTTTAGTATTATTCCAATCTTCTTCAGCTTGGCGCCAGGCTAACAAAGCTTGTTCGGTGGTGCTGGCTTGATTGGCATTGGCTTGCGCGAGTTCAAGTTGAGCGGCCTGATCATCGAGGTAAGCCAAGACGGTACCAGCAGTAACAGTTTGTCCGGCGGCAACTGGTAAAGCGGTGAGGGTGCCACCATACTCGAATCCTAGAGCAACTTCATTGATAGGCTGAAGGCGACCAGTAAAACTAATATCTTGGGTGACAGTCTCATAGCTAACAAGGCTAGTTTCAATGGTTTGATCGGAAGATTGACCGCGACTCATGAAAAAGACGACAAGACCGATAAGAACGCAGGCACCAATAATCCACCAAAGTTTTTTCATATGTATAAAGTACCTTAAGAAGGCTGAATTACGCTAGGGTAAGTGAGAGTTATTTTTTTGACTAAATAAATAAAACATGTGTTAATAAGAATATTATGAAAATTAGAAAATCAGGGATAATTGGAATCATGATAGTGGTGGTTGTCGGAGTGAGTGTCAGTTTATTGATGAGAGAAAAAGAAGAGCTGGATTTACAAGAGGAAAGAGGGGTATTACCTGTAGCGTCTTCCTTGGTAAAAGTGGTAGGGCAAACAGTGGTCCCGAGGCCGCAAATTTTATTTGTTGGTCCGCGAGAAAATATTCCGGAAGATGCACCGACAGCTTATGGTTTTTGGTCGTTTGCGATACCAGTAACCAATGTCTTATCTCGTTCCGGACAGCCCCTAATTGGAGAATTTGAGTGGTTGCGAGAGAATGGCTGGCAAAGTGTAATTGACCTTAGAACGGATGGGGAGCGTGACGAGGTGGGTGATGACGCGAAAATTTCGGGATTTAATGAATTAGGATTTACGTATAAATATATGCCAATAATTGATGGTCATCCGCCAACGGAAGAACAGGCGATGGAATTTTTACAATTTGTCACAAATCCGGTCAATCAGCCGGTGCATATTCATTGTCGAGGGGGGATTGGTAGGACGGGAACATTGGTTGCCTTGTATCGTTACGCTATACAGAGTTGGCCGATGGAACAGGCAATTGAGGAGTCACGGGCTTTTCAGGGAGGAGTGAGCACGTTGCAAGAACCATGGCTATTGGAATGGGCACAGACGCATGCGCCAGGTGAATATGGGGCAAGTAAATAAGGGCGAATAAATGGCTATGGGAAACGTGTGGAGTGAGTTGTCGCGAAAAAAACCTTTTTTGGCATTGGCACCAATGTATGACGTAACGGATGTATCTTTTCGAGAAGTGGTAGCCGAAGCAGCAGCACCGGACGTGTTTTTTACAGAATTTGTTAATTGTGAAGCTTTGCAGTCGGCAAGAGGTCGGGCAGTGCATCTATCGAAATTGAAATTTACTGAGAAGCAAAGGCCGGTTATTGCGCAGATTTGGGGAGTAAATCCGGATTCTTATTTTAAAACAGCACAATTGATTCGTGGATTGGGATTAGATGGGATTGATATTAATATGGGGTGTCCAGAGAAGTCGGTTATGAAAATTGGAGCAGGATCAGCTTTAATTGGCCAATATGGATTAGTGGCAGAAATTTTACAGGCGACCCGTGAAGGGGCACAGGAATTACCAGTTAGTGTGAAGACAAGGATAGGTGTTAAGACGATAGTTACTGATGATTGGATAGGCTGGTTATTAGAACAAAAATTGCCGGCGTTAACAATTCATGGTCGGACAGCTCGAGAAATGTCGGATGTTCCGGCTCATTGGGATGAGATTAAGCGGTCAGTGGAGTTACGCAATAAAAAACAAGTAGAAACGTTGATAGTTGGTAACGGAGACGTGCGTAATGCTAAGGAGGCACAAGTAATAGCACGTGAATTCGAAGTTGATGGTGTTATGATTGGGCGAGGAATATTTCAGGATTTGTATGTGTTTGACCAAATAAAGCGATGGGATGAGGAGGCCGTGCAAAAGAAAATCCAATGGTTAAAACGTCACATTGTATGTTTTGAGCAATACAGGGATGAATATCGTAATTATGAAGTTATGAAAAAATTTGTGAAAATATATTTAAATGGGTTTCCGCAAGCAAAAATAATGAGAGAGGAAGCTATGCGAGCTAGCGGATTAAGGGAGTTGAAGGAGATAGTTGATAGGTTGGAAAAAGAGGTATTGCATTCCAATAGTTAGTTTTTCCCTGCTATAGTAGAGCTATGGAAGAAAAACCACGTCGGCGTAAGCAGACAAAAGTAGTATGTACGATGGGGCCGGCATCGGAGACGGTTGAGTTAATGAAAGAGATGGTGGCGGCGGGTATGAACGTGTGCCGATTGAATTTTTCTCACGGGACATATGAACATCATCAGATGTTGCTTGATAATATTCGAGCGGTAAGTGCGGAAACGAATGTGCCGTTGGCGATTATGGCGGATTTGCAGGGACCCCGAATTAGAACAGGACTACTACCAGAACAAGGCGTGTTGGTGAAAGTTGGTGAAACAGTCACGCTGTCGGCGGAAGCTAAAGAATATAAGGATGAAATTGTGCCGGTAACTTATGGGGATTTGTATCGTGATTTAACAAAAGGCGAACGGGTATACATTGACGATGCGTTAGTGGTGCTCATGGTGAGAGAGATCGAAAAGAAGAAAATTGTATGTGATGTTTTGCAAGGTGGGACGATTACAACGCATAGGGGGATGAATTTTCCAGATTCAAAACTGCGGATTGAGACGATTACTGCAAAAGATAAACAGGATTTAAAGTTTGCAATTCAGCAGAACGTAGATTATGTCGCATTGTCGTTTGTGGCGGGAGCAAAAGATGTGTATGACCTGAAATATCTGATCAAGGAATTCGCGGAGAAGCGTGATGAAGATGAGCGTTCCGGAATCATGGTGATTGCAAAGATTGAGAGGCGGGAGGCAGTAGAAAATATCGATGAGATTATTGAGGCGGCCGATGGGATTATGGTGGCGCGAGGTGATTTGGGGATTGAATTAGCGCCAGAGGATGTGCCGTTGTATCAAAGAGAGTTAGTGGACAAATGCTTAGCAGCGGCAAAGCCGGTAATTATTGCAACGCAAATGTTGGATTCAATGACACGAAATCCAAGGCCAACCCGAGCGGAAGTATCGGATGTTGCTAATGCGGTGATTAATCATACTGATGCCATGATGTTGTCAGCAGAGTCAGCCACAGGGGCGCACCCGGTGGCGGCAGTGCAAACAATGACCCGGATTGCTATGACGACCGAGGAATCGGAGTATGACGATTTAGTGGTGCAGGAATCATTGCAGCGATTACCAATTGATATGGCTGTTAGCCAAGTCGCACATATTTTAGCGGGTAGTGTGCAGGCAAAGTTAATTTTAGTAGCTTCTTTATCCGGAAACACAGCGCGGGTAGTGTGTCGCTATCGGCCGGAATTACCGATTTTTGCAACAACGGATAGTGAGCGAGTATATCGGCAATTAAACTTATCCTGGGGAGTAGTGCCGTTTGTATTGCCGACATGTAAGACGGTTGAAGAGTTAGTTGATCGCTCGATCGGATATCTAAAGAAGGAGAAACAAGTGGAGATTAGTGATAAAATTATTGTGATTGCAGGTGATCCAGTGGGAAGCAGTGGAGTTAATCTGGTTGAGATTAGAGAAATAAAATAAACGTAATTATTAAAAATATTTAAAACTATGGCAGACCAAGCAACCATAATGTGGTTTAAGGATATAACTATTAAAGATGTACCGCTGGTCGGAGGAAAGAATGCTTCCTTGGGTGAAATGTATCAAAAATTGACACCGCAGGGAGCGCGAGTTCCAAATGGGTTTGCTGTGACTGCTTATGCGTACGAAAGGTTTTTAAAAGAAGCAGGGATTAGAGAGAAAGTGAAGGAAATTGTGGAAGGGGCGGATAATAATGATGTGGATGACTTGAAGCGGCGGGGTGCAAAAATTCGGCAGATTATTTTAGAAGCGAATTATCCGACTGATATTGAGAAAGAAATTGTGGAGGCATATAAATGGTTAAGTGAAGAGTGTGGAGCGAAAGAAGTGGATGTAGCAGTGCGATCGTCGGCGACAGCAGAAGATGCGCCGGATGCGTCGTTTGCTGGACAGCAGGAAACTTATTTAAATATCAGCGGTCCAGAACAATTGATTCTGGCATGTAAGCGATGTATGTCGTCATTGTTTACTGATCGCTCAATTTCGTATCGAATTGATAAAAAGATTAGTTTGTTTGATGTGGCTTTGTCGGTCACGATACAGAAAATGGTGAGGTCGGATGTAGGAGCGTCAGGGGTTATGTTTACGATTGATCCGGAATCTGGATTTAAGAATGTCGTGGTGATTAATGCTGCTTATGGGTTGGGAGAAAATGTAGTAAAAGGTGCCGTGACACCAGATGAATATTTTGTGCATAAAGAACTATTAGCAAAAGGATTTAGACCAATTGTGGGCAAGACACTGGGGTTAAAAGACAAAGCGATGGTATACACTGACAATCCAAAATCGCCGACAAAAAATGTAAAGGTAGAAGAAGAGCGACGAGTTCAATTCGCTTTGACGGACGATGAAATTTTAGAGATGGCTAAGTTTGGCATGATGATTGAGGCGCATTATGCGCGGCCGATGGATATTGAGTGGGCGAAGGATGGTGAAGATGGAAAGCTGTACATTGTGCAAGCGCGTCCGGAAACAATTCATGCTCAGCAGAGTGATTTAGAATATGAGGAGTATTTCTTAGATAAAAAGAGTGAGCCAATTTTAGAAGGAGCAGCGATTGGAGCTAAGATTGGCCAAGGCAAGGTAAAGGCAATTTTAGATGTGAAGGACATGGATACGTTTGAGCCAGGAGAGGTGTTGGTGACTGATATGACGGATCCGGATTGGGAACCAGTAATGCGAGTGGCAAAAGCGATTGTAACGGATAGTGGTGGACGAACGTGTCACGCGGCGATTGTGTCGCGTGAGTTAGGGATACCGTGTGTGGTTGGCACCGGTGAGGCAACGAGTAAGCTAAAAGATGGACAAGAAGTAACAGTGAGTTGTGCAGAAGGAGAGTCTGGGCATGTGTATGATGGATTGCTGCCAATTCGTAAAGAGACGATCAATCTAAAAACTTTTCAGAAACCAAAAACGAAAGTGATGATGAATATTGGAGTACCGCGAGAAGCGTTTGCGAC
Organism: uncultured Candidatus Saccharibacteria bacterium; assembly: GCA_964610055.1. Taxonomy (GTDB): domain Bacteria; phylum Patescibacteriota; class Andersenbacteria; order UBA10190; family UBA10190; genus CAZSUC01. The sequence continues at coordinate 56,910 of CAZSUC010000002.1, forward strand.
AGCATTTATTCCCAATGAAGGAGTGGGGTTGGCACGTGAGGAGTTTATTATTGCGAACTTTATTAAGATTCATCCCTTGGCATTGATGCAGTTTGCAGACTTAAAAGATACAGAGGCGCGGGCGCAAATTGAAAAATTGACGGCAGGATATGATGATAAGGCGCAGTATTTTGTGGATCAACTAGCTTGGGGAATGGGACGGATTGCCGCTGCGTTTTATCCTAAAGATGTGATTGTGCGTATGAGTGATTTTAAAACGAATGAATATGCGACTTTGATAGGAGGAAAGCAGTTTGAGCCGGAAGAACATAATCCGATGATTGGGTGGAGAGGAGCTTCTCGATATTACGATCCGAAATATGAAGCAGCTTTTCGATTGGAATGCAAGGCATTTAAAAAATTAAGAGATGAAATGGGGTTTGCGAACGTTAAAATTATGGTGCCGTTTTGTCGAACAATTGCGGAAGGCAAGAAGGTGCTGGAGATCATGAAAGAAGAAGGTTTAGAGCAAGGCAAAAATGAATTAGAAGTATATGTAATGGTTGAGATTCCGGCGAATGTGATACTAGCGGATCAGTTTGCTGAGTTATTTGATGGTTTCTCAATTGGAACAAATGATTTAACGCAGTTAACTTTAGGCGTTGATCGAGATTCGGCAATTGTGAGTCATGTATACGATGAACAAAACGAAGCCGTTAAGATTTTAGTCAAAAGAACGATTGAGGCGGCGAAGAAAGCAAAGATTAAAGTTGGGATTTGCGGCGATGCGCCCTCGACGTTTCCTGAGTTTGCACAGTTTTTGGTAGAAAACGGGATTGATTCGATCTCGCTGACACCGGATGCGGTTTTGCCAACGACGTTGAAGATTTTGGAAGAAGAGAAGAAAATAGGGTTATAGTAAGGATATGGTTGATTGGGTTATTTACGCTTTATTGTCAGCGGCTTCAGCAGCTTTGGTCGCGGTTTTTGGCAAAATTGGAATGGGGGAAGTTGATTCGACGTTAGCGACGGCGGTGCGAGCTGTGATTATGGCGACGTTCTTGGCGATGGTGGCGATAGTATTGGGCAAGCATCATTTACTAACAAGTATTAATGGTAAGGCCTTAGGGTTTATTGCTTTATCGGGGGTGGCAGGAGCGGTTTCATGGTTATTTTACTTTGTGGCATTAAAGACTGGGCCGGCGACAGGAGTGGCAGCACTGGATCGGTTGAGCGTGGTATTTGTAGTTTTATTTGCTGCCTTGTTTCTGGCGGAGAAGTTAACCTGGCAAACAGCAAGTGGGGCAGTGTTACTGACGATAGGAGCGTTGTTAATGACAATTAAGTAAATGATGGCGTGAATATGAATTGGAGTATGGAAATGTGGGGGAACGCGGTGTGGTCGTATTTAGAAGCGGCGGCAGACTGGGTAGTGTTATGGGTTGGTTTTTACCTAGTGCAGTGGGTGCTATTGATTAGATTGGAAAAGTGGGTCAAAAGAACGAAGACAGATTTAGATAACACTGTTATCCGGATTGTAAAAAGCATTAAACCACCGGTGATATTTGTGCTATCGGTGTATTTAGCGGCGCAAGCATTAGTGTTAAGCGAGGGACTGGAGAGATTGATAAATTTACTGACGGTTATAGTCCTGTCGGTGCAAGTCGTTTTAATCTTACAGATTCTGTTAGATTATTTAGTGAAACGACGTTTACAGCAGAAGATAACAGATGGAACAGAGTCGGCGCAGGAAAACGGTCAGAATATTGAATCAGCGTTGCGGATGATGAATCAGATTGGGCGATTTGTATTGTGGTCTGTGGGACTCTTGTTTGTGCTTTCGAATTTGGGAGTGAATATAAACTCTTTGATTGCGAGCTTGGGAATTGGTGGAGTAGCGGTGGCATTGGCAGCGCAAAGTGCATTAGGAGACTTATTTAGTTCGTTAGTGATTTATTTTGATAAACCGTTTGCAGTGGGTGATTTTATTGTAACGGGAGACGTGATGGGAACAGTTAAATATATTGGAATTAAAACGACACGGATCAAAGCCTTATCAGGAGAAGAAATAATTTTACCGAATCAGGATATTACCAGCGCGAGGATTAGTAATTACAAGAGAATGGAGGAAAGACGGGTGCCGTTTAAGATAGGGATTAAGTACGAGACTCCGGGAGACAAGTTAAAACAAGTACCACAAGTGATAGAGGATATTATTGGTAAAATTGAGCAGGTGCGGTTTGGTAGAGCTCATTTTGAGTCTTTTGGCGACTCAGGACTTATATTTGAAGTCGTCTATTTTGTGACTGATCCAAGCTATAACTTATTTATGGATGTTCAGCAGACGATTAATTTTGAAATTAAGCAGCAATTTGAACGGCTAGGAATTGAATTTTCTTACCCAACACAAACGCTACATATAGCCAAAAATTAGAATTGTCAATTAGTTTTGACATTATTTAGGATGACGGAGCATAATGGAAAAGTTGTGTTCGTTTACCAATTTTATGTTGCTTTAACCTGGAACCAAGGAAGAAAGGAGGGGCATGTTCCAGTAGGAGGTTTTTCCGTCTGTCTAGCAAAGGAGTCACGAGATGGCAGTGGCGGAAGTTCCGAAGGAGAAAACGGCACGCGAATGCAGTTTTGCTCTGGCTAGGGAGGGGCTCAAGAAACTGAAAGCATCGTTGTCGGATTTGCCTCGTCTGCGGCAGCGCTACGCGTGTTTCTGTCCAGGTTGTCAGGGGACCCTACTGGGTTCCTATGAAAAGGCCGTGATTGTTGAAGGGGACGAAGGGCCGAGTCTGCGGCGGCTTGGGCATGAAGGCCAGTCTAAGTGCTTGCCGCTTACCCGAAAGAATTTGTTGGCTGCCTTGAGGGGGTAGAATAGTACGGAAGCGGAGAAGAGGCCTGATTATTCCATTTCTTTCTTGGTCTTGGTTTTCATGGGAGGAATCCATGTCACGCGGTCTTGAAGAGATGATGCGTACTTTGGAAGACGTTGCGCAGATGATGGCTCGAGTGACTAGGCGGCCGCCTGGGTTTTGTCGGGATCAGCTGCTGGCAACTTGCGACGGGATCTCTGGTAAACAGCTGCATGACTGTTTGATGGTGGTGATGCGTCTCAACAGGCGTCTGTTCTTCGTTTCGTCGATTCAGGACATGCGGCGAGCGCAACAGGTTGGCGCTCTGATCTGTCGGTGGGGGGGCTTGGATGTGAAGACATTCTTGCGTCAGGTTGTCGAACATCCGGAGTACATGGCTGCGGTGATTGAGCTTCCTTCTTTGAGGAAGGTGAACAAGCGGCCTTGCAGAAAGAAGAGGTCGGCGAAGGGTGCACCAATGAGGATGCACTGATCATCGTGCTGGTGGTGAACACAAGCAATACAACGGGTGTACTACGGTATGCCCGCTTTTTCTTTTACAATAATAAGGATGATTAATTTCTTACCAAGTCGAGAAGTGTTTGTGCATATCGGAATGTTCGATATTCGGTGGTACGGAGTGATGTATGTCGTTGCGTTTGGACTGACCGCCATCATGTTATTTAGATTACAAAAATGGCGTGGTTTAAATGAAGATAAATGGTTTTGGTGGGAAGTAGCGGCATGGTTGGCGGCCGGAGCAATGATAGGAGGGAGATTAGGCTATATGTTGATCTATGATGGGGCGGATTTTTGGAGAAATCCAATAACGGTTTTATGGATTCAAAATGGTGGGATGTCATCTCATGGTGGAGTGATAGGAGTAGGACTGGCGTTATTGGCTGTGCAACGATGGTTGAAACCGAAAAGTTTATGGAAAATAGCTGATTTGATTGTGGTACCAGCAGCGATTGGATTGGCTTTAGGGAGATATGGAAATTTTATTAACCAAGAACTTTACGGCACAATAACGAAATTGCCGTGGGGGATAGGTATACCAGGGGTGAATGGTTTGCGTCATCCGTGGCCGATATATGAAGCAATCTGGTTGTTATGTTTGGCGATAATTGGGATGAGAGGATTGCGCAAAGTTAAGATTGAAGGAGTGGTGGTGGCGTGGTTTTTAATTGAATATGGAGCGGGTCGTTTGTTTTTGGAGATATGGCGGGAACCGGAGTGGGATTTAGTGTACGGATTAACACCGGGGCAGTGGTGGTCGATAGCGGTAATAATAGGTGGAATGTGGTTATGGGTGAATCGAGCAAAAACGATGCCTAAGAGTAATTCGCGTTAAGCAGTGAGATCTTGTACGCTATTTGTATGCGGAAAGTCAAGTTTGCAGAAAAGTACGCGCAATTAAATCCGGCTCAGCGAGCGGCGGTAGATGCAATTGAAGGTCCGATGATGGTGATAGCTGGTCCAGGAACAGGTAAAACACAAGTTTTAGCGATGCGAATCGGTAAGATTTTACAGGAGACACAGATGGAGCCGGAAAATATTTTGTGCTTAACGTTTACTGAATCTGGAGTAGCGGCAATGCGAGAGAGATTATTAGAGTTAATCGGAGAGGCCGGATATTACGTACGCATAAATACTTTTCACTCTTTTTGTAATGAGATTATACAGGAATATCCCGAAATATTTGCTTTGAGTCCAAACTGGCGGGCATTGAGTTCGTTTGAAAAAATTGAGATTTTGCGCGGATGTTTGAACAACTTGAAAGGAACGAGTCGATTAAAGCCGAACGGGGATCCGTACATGTTAGAACGTGATATTGAAAAAGATATTAAGGATTTGAAACAGGAAGATATTAGTCCCGATTTATTTCAAGAGATTGTGGTGCATATGGAGAAATTTGTCGGTGCGGTTCAGAAAGATGTTGTGCGGGTTGATAAATTAAAACCGAAAGAAAGAACAGAAGTAGTAATGAGCGAGTGGTTGCAGAAATTGCGTAAAGAAGCGCAGGTAGCGCAACTGCCAGAAGGAATGCAGGGGGTGTTGGATAATTTTAAGGATAGATATGAGGCGATGAGTGCGGAGGCTGAAAATGAAAAAGAGTTAAGTAAAGTGAGGACGGCGATAAAAAATGAAGTTAAGAAATGGTATAGCCGGATGGAGCAACAATTAGATAAGCAAAGAGATCTGGCGCGAGTATATGCTGATTATCAGACGGAATTAAAACGAAGGGGAAGGTACGATTTTGAAGACATGATTATGATGGTGATTAAGGAATTAGGGCAAAATGATCAGTTATTATCTCGTTACCAAGAGCAATATCAATACATGTTAGTCGATGAATTTCAGGATACAAATGGTGCCCAAAATGAGATTATGAGTTTGTGGGGTAGTTTTGATGACAATCCAAATTTGTTTGTAGTGGGAGATGATAAACAGTCTATTTTTCGATTTCAAGGGGCGTCATTGGCAAACATGTTGGCTTTTTATCGAAAATATCCGCAAGCAAAGATAGTAAGTTTGGAAAATAATTATCGGAGTCAGCCACATGTTTTAAGCATGGCGGCAGCAATAATTAAGCAGAATGAAGAGTCATTAGCTAAATATATCCCGGAGGTGAAGTTAGATTTAATACCTAAGTCTAAGTGGGGCGAATGTAAGGCAGAATGGACTGAATATCGAACTGAAGAAACAGAGAACGAAGGGGTGGCGCAGCGGATCCGACATTTAATTGATGAAGGGGTAAAGCCGGAAGAGATAGCGGTTTTGTTTCGGACGAACAAAGATGGGCGAGGTATTCTCAAACGTTTACAGCAATTAAATGTGCCGGTGCGATTAGAGGCGGGTGAAGATGCTTTGGAAGATATAGCGGTGCAAAAATTTATTCAGGTTTTGGAGTATATAAACAATCCGGTGCGAGATGACTGGTTGGGTGAAATTCTACAATACGAATGGTGGGGGTTTGATGCTTTGGTGATGATACAGGCAATTCGAGAAGCATACACAAACAGACAGGGATTATGGGAAGTGATTCAGACTAAAACTGAGTTTCAGGATTTTGTGACTAAGTTGGCAAATTGGAAGAAGCGTAGTCAACAGACTGGTTTGATTCAGTTTTGGTGTGAAGTTTTAAATGAATCGGGTTGGTTAAAGTGGGTTATGCAAAAACAAGATGGAGTAGTGGTAATGCAAAAAATGAATCGGATAGTTGAGGAGGCGCGTCAGTGGAAAGAAAGCATATCGGAAGACAATCGCGGAGTGAATAATTTTGTGCGCCAGTTGAGTTTGTTGAGAGAAGCAGGGGAACAGTTAAAAGTGCGTCAGGCGCACATGGAAGAACAAGCGGTGCGTTTAATGACAGCGCATAAGGCGAAAGGTTTAGAATTCGAACATGTATTTATTATCCGTTTGAATAACAGGCACTGGGGAAATGTAGTGGAGCAGAATAAGGTGCCGTTGCCACATGGTTTAGTGAGATACGATTTTGTGATGGCAGGCGGGAATAACGAGGACGAGAGACGTTTGTTTTACGTGGCGTTAACACGGGCAAAGCAGGGGTTATATCTCTCGCGGCCAATATTTAATGTGTCTGATAATCAGATTTCGCCAAGTATTTTTTGTACAGAATGGCCGGCAGAATTGGTACAGGGGCAAAATGGCGGAGAAAGTGAGGACCAAACCAAGGTTAGGTTGCTGGCAGAGTTACAGCCAGCGAAAGGTTGGAAAAAAGAGGAAGTAAAATCTTGGTTAAAGCGAATTGCGAGTGAGCAGGTTTTAAGCGCGACACATTTGAATAGGTATTTGGCCTGTCCACAAGAATTTTATCAACGTTTTATTATTCGAATTCCGGAAGCACCGACAAGCTATCTAGCATTAGGAACAGCAGTGCATGCCGCTTTAGATTTTATGGTTAAGGAAAAGAATCGGGATCGAGGAGAGAGAATTACAGAGGCAAGCCAAGTGTTTCAGCAAGTTTTGCAGCGCGAAATCAGGGAGTCAATAGAATATGAACGAGTGTTAGCGGTTGGACAAGATATGTTGCGACGATATTGGGAACATTATGCAGACGAGAAAGTATTGCCGGCAGCAAGTGAATGGAACATGGGTAGATATAATGTGAGAGTAGAAGGAGTACCGATAACTGGTAAGTTAGATAAGATTGAATTGTTAGATCCGAGTGATGCGTTGGCGGATGGTAGCTGGCGTCGAGGTGCGCGAGTGCGAATAGTGGATTACAAGACATCAGAATTATCACGCGGGTTGAGTCAGGCGAAGCATGGGGGAGATTATTGGCGGCAGTTAGGTTTTTATAAATTATTATGTGAGTCAGCACCGCAGTTTCCGTATACAGCAGAAGAGTTTGTGCTTGATTTTATTAGACCAGATGGAAAGAAAGGAAATTTCGTGCGGAAAAAAGTAGAGATTACTGGTGAAGATATGGCTGAACTAAAAGAAACTATTAAAAAAGTATGGAATGAAATTCAGGATCTAGGGTTTATGACAGGAGAGAAAAATTCTTTTTGTGGGCAGTGTCGTTATTGCCGTCTTGCAGGAGTAGAGATAAATGGGTAGGTTATTAAGAAATCCTAATTTTAATAATTAATGATTTTTATGAGCGAAGATAAAGCGATTAAAAAAGAAATTAGTAATATGGGTGTTCCGGCCGCGATTGTGATTGCGGGAGGATTGATTGCGCTGGCGGTGTATTTTGGAGGGCAATCTGGCAATAATACTCAACAAATAACAGCACAAAATAATGGGGGAGTAACACCAGTGCCGACTGCGTTAGTAGTGGGTGATTCTGGTGTCGGTGAAATTAGAGACGTCACAACTAACGATTTAGTCCAGGGTTCAGAAGATGCGCCGGTGACAATTATTGAATATTCTGACTTAGAATGTCCGTACTGCAAGCGTTTTCATACGACGATGCGACAAGTATTTGCGGATTATAACGGACAAGTAAGATGGGTGTTTCGACATTTCCCGTTAGATCAATTACATAGCCAAGCGCGCCAAGAAGCGGTAGCGGTAGAATGTGCGGCGGAACAAAACAAAGGCTGGGAATTGTTAGATAAGATTTATGAAGTTACAACTTCAAACGATGGTTTAGATTTAAGTACTTTACCGCAATTAGCCCAACAAGTTGGCGTAGGGAATGCGAGTCAATTTACAACTTGTTTAACGGCGGGTGAGCATGATGATAAAATTGTGGCGGATGAAACTGACGCGCAAGTAGCGGGAGGCAGAGGAACGCCATATTCGGTTTTGATTTTGCAAGATGGAACCAAAATTCCTATTTCAGGAGCGCAACCGATTGAGAATGTGAAGGCCATTATTGACGCTGCCCTGCAATCGTAAGGTACAATAGAAGCATGAAAGGAAAATTAGTGGTAGGGGCGATAGTGTTATTAGTAGCGATAGCTGTTGGCGTGGGTTGGTGGTGGAAACTAAATCAAGGTCCGACAGATGAAGAATTGAGTGTGTTGTTTCAAGAAGAAGGCGAAAGTGAAGACGTGAAAGTCAGTGACAATGGTAATTATTTGCACGAGGCGCCGGCGGATTTTCCGGAGAGTACAGAAGGATCAGAAGTGGTTGAGGGAACAATAATACCGAATAGTGAAGTGGAAGTGATTAATCAGAATACGAGTATGACAGAAGTATCAATTAGTGAATTAGGGTTTACTCCAGAAGAGGTGACGGTTGCGCAAGGAGAAAAAGTGAAATTTGTAAATAACGGCCAAGGTATGCATGAACCAATGCAGACTGATCTGGACGGTTTTGTCGCTGGGATTATGCAAACCGGAGATAGTTATACTTTTACTTGGGAGATGTCAGGAGAATGGCTGGTAACAGATAAATATAATGATGAAGCGAAATTGAGAGTCGTGGTAGAATAGGCGAGTATGCAAGTAACCTTTTATGGGGCAGCAGGAGGAGTAACAGGGAGTAAGTTTTTAGTAGAAGTTGGAGATCAAAAAGTATTACTTGATTGTGGAACTTTTCAAGGGATTGCTGATGTGCGAGCGCGCAATCGTTTTTTTCCATTTGCCCCTGATCAAATTAAGGCGGTGGTTTTGTCGCACGCACATTTAGATCATTGTGGAATGCTGCCGTTATTAGTGAAGCGAGGTTTTTTAGGAGAAATTTTTGCAACTCCAGCCACGAAGCAAGTAGCCGAATATATGCTTTTAGATGCGGCTGGGATTGAGGAGCAGGACGCAGCATACCGGCAGAAACATAAATTAGGCGCTAAGGAGGATCGGCAACCATTGTTTGAAACTAGGGATATTCCAGCAGTGATGAAAAGATTTCGAGAAGTGCCATATGTTTGGAAGAAAAATGCTTGGCATGAAGTTGTGCCAGGGGTACGAGTGAAACTATATGATGCCGGACATATTTTAGGTTCGGCGGTTGTGGTGCTTGAACTAACTGAGGGCCAGCAGAAAAAACACATGATGTTTTCGGGCGATTTAGGAGCGCCAGGGCGGCCATTACTGCGTGATCCGCAAGTTCCGGATGAACCGGTGCAGGTGGCGTTACTAGAGAGCACGTATGGTGATCGAACACATGAGCCGTATGCACAAGGATTGAACCGATTAGCGGATGTAATCAGAAAAGTGGCGCAGCGAGGAGGAAAAATAGTTGTACCAGCGTTTTCGTTAGGACGAACGCAAATGCTGGTATATGAATTACATAAGTTACGTAATGAGGATAAAATTCCTAAGATTCCGGTGTATGTTGACTCTCCGCTAGCAATAGAAATTACGGATGTATTTAGAGCGAATGCCGGAGATTATGATCGGCAAACTCAAGTTGATTTTGGCCAGGCGGGTAAGAAACCGCTCGCGTTTGAGGGGCTCACGTATGTGAAGTCAATTGAAGAGTCAAAACAGCTGAATACTAAAGCGGGTCCTTTTATTGTATTATCGGCAGCCGGCATGATGACTTCGGGGCGGGTAGTGCATCATTTACGACATGTTTTGGCGGATGAGAGAAACGCGGTTTTAGTAACTGGCTATCAGGCAGAAGGAACAGTAGGGAGAAGGATCTTAGAGGGGGCAAAGAAGGTGGAGCTATACGGCGACATGGTGCCAGTAAGAGCTGAGATAGAAGTTTTTAATGAGTTTTCGGCACATGCTGATAAGAATGAGTTAATAGATTATGCGCAGCGTTTGCAAGAAGTTGAAAGTATGTATCTAGTGCATGGGGAGCCAAGCGGAGCAGAGGCACTTAAATTGGAATTGCAGCAGAGACATCCGGAATGGAAAGTGAAGCGTCCGCATGAAGGTGATACGGAAGAGATTTAGTTGTTCCAGCGAGGGTGGTTAGGATCCCATTGAGCATTGTGTTTATTGGCGCGGGTAATGTCGGCACGTTGGGATTGCATGTGAGTTACTTGTCCTTTAGCGTAAACTTTATTGGCTAAAATCATGCCAATAACAGTTCCGGGGCCAAATCCGATAAGAAAATAGAAGAAAACAATACCAAAAGTACGCAAGAGGAGGCCAGTTAATTCAAGAGCCGTCATAATTTTTTACTACCAGCAGTAATCATGATTTGGGCGACGACATATCCTAAAGCTAGGCCAGTTAAGAAAAAGGCCCCGAACAGTTGTAAGTGAGATAACCAGTTCATAAAGGGAGTGTGAGAGTAGACATATCAATGATAGTATAGTACTACAGAGAGTTATGGCAGTGAATCTATTAAAAGTTGGAGACAGGTTGATTGGCTCGGGGAAGCCGACGTTTGTAATTGCTGAGGCGGGAATTAACCATAATGGCAGCGTGGAGCGAGCCAAGGATTTAATTGACGCTGCAGCGACGGCGGGGGCGGACGCGGTTAAATTTCAGAAACGATCACTAAAAGATGTCTATCAAAAAGAAATTTTAGACAATCCCAATAAAGCAGAGCAGCGTTATCAGGTTTATATTCCTTTATTAAAGGAGTTTGAGTTTTCAGACGAAGTGTTTTTGGAACTGGAAAAATATGCTCAGCAAAAAGGGATTATGTTTTTGGTGAATCCATGGGATAAACCCAGTGCGGACAAGATAGAGACGCAACTACATGTTCCAGTGTATAAAGTTGGGTCACCGGATTTAACAAACGATGAACTTCTGGAATATTTAGCTGCGTTTGGAAAACCAATGATTTTATCGACCGGCATGAGTAGTGCTGACGAGATTGATCATGCGGTAACATTATTGAAGCGCAAAAGAATTGATTTTGCGCTTTTGCATTGTAATAGCACTTACCCGGCTCCGTTTGATGAAATTAATTTAAGATTTATGGAAGAATTGGCACGGTACGGGGTGCCGGTGGGGTATTCGGGGCATGAACGAGGGATAGCTGTTTCAATTGGCGCAGTAGCGCGAGGAGCTTGTATTATTGAGCGACATCTGACGGTTGATAAGGATTTAGAAGGACCGGATCATAAGGCCAGTCTAACACCGGAAGAATTTCAACAAATGGTTATGGGGATACATGAGGTGGAGCGAGCGGTTGGAGTAAGAGAGAAGAAACTGTCTCGCGCGGAAGTAATGAATCGGGAATTATTAGGAAAAAGTATTGTCGCAGCGAAGTTTATTCCGGATGGAGCGATCATTACGCGAGCAATGTTAACAACTCGTTCGCCGGCGAAGGGATTATCTCCACAGATGATGGATAAGATTGTGGGTTCGGCGGCACAGCGAGATATTTTTGAAGGAGATGCTTTAACTGAAGACGATTTAACCGGAACAAATTTTGAGCAAGAGTTTGAGACAGGAGGGATCAAGTGGCAATGGGGCCCGGTGGTGAGATTTAGTGATTTTGAACAGTATCTGCGCTATCAGCCAAATTTATTTGAGTTCCATTTAAGTGATAAGGATTTAGAAGAGGACTTGCCGCAAGGAAAATGGAAGCAGCAATTAGTAGTGCATGCTCCGGAATATATGAAACGAACATATCTAAATCCAGCAGCAGTTAATAGAGATGAGCGCAAAATAGCGATTAAGACTTTACAAAAGACAATTGAATTAGCGCGGAAATTAGGAGAGTCATTTGAGGGAGTGCCTAAGATTGTGATTCATCCAGGCGGGATTACTTTAAAACCGTATGATAACAAAAAGGAGCTGCTGGATTTATTTAAAGATACTTTAAGTAAGTTGCCGAGCGATGGAGTCGAAATTTTACCGGAAAATTTGCCGCCACGAGCATGGGTCTTCGGAGGAGAGTGGGTAACAAATATTTGGATGTTATCCGATGAGATTGAGAATTTTCTACAGGAGACAGGGTATAAGATGACTTTAGATACTTCTCATTTGGCTTTAGCTTGTAATGTTTATGGTCGGTCATTAAAAGATGAAATTAAAAGATTAAAACCATATATAAGGCACCTGCATGTGTCTGATGCGTCTGGTGTTGGTGATGAAGGTTTGCAGATTGGACAAGGAGACGTAAATTGGCAAGAAATTTTACAAATACTGGATGATTATAAAGAGACGATGGTGCCAGAGATTTGGCAAGGGCATTTGCATGGCGGAAGAGGATTTTTGCAAGCAATGCAACATTTAAAGACGTGGTGGAAGAAAGATTAAGGGGTTTGCAGACATTAATATTTGTAATTATCCTGGAATCATGTTTAGACTAGAAAAATTTTATGCACAGGGGTTTGATCCGCAACTGTATTGGGATGATAAATACGCTAAAGAACACATTGCGGGGAAGAGTAGTGATGAATTTAAGAAACAAGGATTTTGGCCATTATTAGAGAGTGTCTTAGAAAAAGGGAAACTGTATTTGGATGCAGGATGTGGAATTGGTGGCTGGATATTGTTTTTGAAAGAGCAAGGATATAACGTTGAAGGAATTGATATTGCGGCGCGGACAGTACGAGCATTAACAGAGTATGATCAAGAATTAAAAGTAAAAGTTGCGAGTATTACTCGGATTCCATATGCTGATGAAACTTTAGATGGTTTGTTAGCGATTGGTACGTTGGAATATGTAGATGGAAAAGTGCCAGACGCATTGACTGAAATTAAGCGAGTCTTAAAACCAGGAGGAGTGTTATTTGCGGAAGTGCCTATTGTGAATGGGGTGCGTAAGTGGTTATATCTTCCGCTGAAAAGAGTTGAGGGATGGGTGCGTCGTCGACAAGGTAGGAAAGCCGTGTTTTCTAATTATTTATTTGATGTAGCTGCATTGCGTCAGAGTTTGGAAGAAGTTGGGTTTAAGGTAGAAAAGGTGCAGCCACATGAATTACCAGGAGCGAATAATCATTATGGACTATATATTGATTTTCCGTTTTTGCGTGGTAAAAATCCATATCAACTAAATTTGTTGGGGAGAGTGGTAAAGTGGATTGCAAATTCAATTTCACCGTGGGTTGCTTCAACAGGGGCGATATTTGTAGCGTACAAACAATAAGATATGTTTAGTTGGGTGATACCGGGCAAGAAGTGGCGTTGGTTTTTATTTGCTGCAGCGTTAGCGGGATTGATAATTTCTGGGTATTTGCTTCAAGCTTACGTGTCAAATCGTCCAGTGATTTGCGGCCAGAGTGGTGGATGTGAAGTGGTGCGATTAAGTCGTTACGCGGCTTGGTATGGAGTGCCAACGCCTGCTTTAGGAGCGTTGTTTTATTTAAGTTTGGCAGGAGCGGCAGCATTAATGCCAATGGCCTGGAGCAAGGGAAAAATACTATTGATGCTAATGACGGCGGCTGGTATAGCTGTATCAGCCGGTTTGTCTTATATAGAGGCATTTGTATTGCACAGTTGGTGCCGGTGGTGCATTGGGAGTGCAGTCGTATCAGTCTTGACATTTATGCTTACATGGGTTATACTACCAGACTATGACAAGTGAGACGAAAGGCATGTTAGGAATGCTGGTGATAACAGTCGCCATTATTGGTTTAGGAGCTTGGTGGGCGCATTGGAGCGATAATGGCCAAATTACCGGGGAAGTAGCGGGTGACGTTAATTTGTTATCGCGTTCACAAGAGGTAAATAATGAAGAGGTTGATATGCCAGTGACATTGGTTGAATTTAGTGACTTTGAATGTCCAGCGTGTGCGTTATTACACGAACCGTTGCAAGAAGTAGTGAACACTAACGCAGATAAAGTTAATTTTATATTTCGTCAATTTCCGTTATCATCGCATGAATTTGCTGCGTTGGCTGCTCAGGCTTCTTTAGCTGCGCAGGCGCAAGGAAAAATGTGGGAATATAATGATATCTTGTTTAATAACCAAGAGGCTTTAGACAAGGACAGTTTAATAAAATATGCAGACCAGTTGGGACTGGATGTCGAAGTTTTTCGTAAAGCGTTAGACGAAGGGACATATACGGATGTGGTGCGGCAAGATGTGCAAGACGGATATGAATTAGGTTTGCAGGGGACACCAACGTTGTATGTGAATGGAGTGCAGTATATCGGACCGTATACCGTGGATGGATTGCAGGCTGCGATTGATGAGGCGTTCGAGCAAGCGCGATAATCTTAACTCGTGTATAACAGTATGCAAAAAGATTTTTCTTTAGAGGGGAAAACAATTTTAATTACTGGAGGAGCGGGATTTTTGGGTAAATATTTTACAGAGTCTTTAGCGGCAGCGGGCGGGCGCGTGGTGATAGCGGATAAAGATGAGGCGGCTGCGATGGAAAGAGCAAAACAATTAGGAGCAGAACATATAGGAGTGAAGATTGATGTAACGAAGAAGGCTAGTATCGAGGCGGTTTTTGAGCAGATTGGGACTGTCGATGTGGTTGTGAATAACGCAGCGATTGATCCTAAGTTTGATCAACAAGCAGCAAAAAACGATCAATTATTTGAAAATTACCCGGAAGAATTATTGGCTTTAAGCGTGAATGTTAATTTATTAGGGTATGTACGGGTGGCACAAGTGGCGGTGAAAAGAATGTTGGCGCAGGGTGGTGGTAATATTATTAATATTTCTTCGATTTATGGCATGAGCGGACCGGATCAAAGCATATATCCGGAAGGAACGCAGAAGCCAGTAGATTACGCGGTTACTAAAGGGGGTGTAGTAATGTTAACGAAGTGGTTGGCGACTACATATGGAAGGAATGGTATTCGAGCTAATACTTTGTCGTTAGGCGGAGTATTAAAAGGTCATGACGATGATTTTGTGAAAAAATATGGTCAGCATAACGCCTTCGGACGCATGATGGATCCAGCGGAGGTGGGGGCGCCGTTAGTGTTTTTAGCGTCTCAAGCGTCACGTGGAATGACCGGGCAGATGGTTTGTGTTGACGGAGGTTGGAAAGTTTAGAGAGCTGGCCACCGGGAGGGATCAACTTGATCAGGATCAGTGAGTCCGAGAGAATTTAGTTTAGTTATAATGGCGGGTGGCAAGGATTCATACTGAACAGCGGCAATGGCGGTTTCGAGATGCTTGGGTTTGATAGTACCAATTAGGATAGTCGAGACAGCTGGATGAGAGGCTACAAAACGGAAAGCTAATTCAGGCAGGGTAATGCCAAGGTCATGGGCAATCTGAGCGGCTTGATCGGCAGCGTGGTTAAGAGGGTCAAGCTGAGCCGGTAAGGCAGAGCGTTTATCGGTTAATACTCCTTTGAGTAAGACAGAACGATTGATGATGCCGACGTTATTGGCTAACGCGGTAGACAAGACACGAGGTGCCATGCGTTGGTCTAAGATACTATAGGCAGTTTGAATAGTATGATAGTGTCCGGATTGAATAGCGGCGAGAGGAATATCTTCGCCGCGAGTGGCAACGCCAAGGTATTTGATTTTGCCTTCACTTTGGAGGGATAGCATGATCTCGGTTAATTCAGGCAAATGAGCATAATCTGGTAGCTCTAGATGCAATTGTACAAGAGTAAGAGTGTCTAGTTTGAGCAAACGGCGGCTTTCATCAATTTCAGCGCGAATGCGTTGGGCAAGATCAGTGCCAGTGAGATCTGGTTCTTGTTTTAAGAATTGACCGCATTTAGTACCAATGGTGATGCCAGGGGTAGTACTGATGCCAAATTTGCCGAGACGTTCTTCAGCGAGACCATAAGCCCGGGCGGTGTCGAAATAGGTAATACCTAAATCAAGGGCTGATTTGAGAATATGCTCGGCTTCTTGATCGGTGGGAAGGCCTTTATTCGCAATGCCATAAGGCAGACCAATTTCAACGGTGCCAAGACCGATGCGGGAGATTGAAAGCCCGGTTTGGCCTAAAGTAGAGACAGGGATAGACATAACTTTATGCTAAGACATAGTGTGCTACACTGCCAACATGGATTATGGAGCTAAAAGCGTAACGGAACATAAAAAAACCGGCGGAAAGATTGAAATTAAGAGTAAAATGCCGGTCACAAATCGAGAAGAACTGTCAATTGCCTATACCCCCGGAGTAGCGGCAGTAAGTGCGGCGATACGAGATAATCCAGTAGAAGCGCGTGAACTAATTGCAACGAAAAAAATGGTAGCAGTGGTCACAAACGGGACGGCAGTATTGGGACTAGGTAATATCGGGCCAGTGGCTGCTTTGCCGGTGATGGAAGGGAAGGCCGTATTATTTAAAGAGATGGCTGGGATTGATGCTTTCCCGATAGCAGTACAGGCTGACAGTGCGGAGGAGTTTGTAAAAATTGTCGCAGGATTTGCGCCTACTTTTGGAGGAATCAATTTAGAGGATATTGCGGCACCGGAGTGTTTCGAGATTGAACAGAGGCTACAGGAAATGATTGACATTCCGGTTTTTCATGATGATCAGCATGGTACAGCGATTGTAGTGTTGGCGGGACTGATCAATGCTTTGAAAGTTGTGGCTAAGAATAAAACTGAAATTCGAGTGGTGGTCAGCGGAGTAGGGGCGGCTGGTACGGCGATTATTAAATTATTAGCTGCTTATGGTATTCGGCAGATTGTAGCGTGTGACAGTATGGGAGTAGTTTATGCTGGACGCGAAGGGATGAACGCAGCGAAAGATAATTTATTGGAAATGATAAGTGCGGAAACAAGAGCCAGAAGTATGTCAGAAGCTTTAATAGATGCAGATGTGTTTATTGGTGTGTCGGCACCAAATATCTTAACAGCAGAAGAGGTTAAAAAAATGAATGAGAAGGCGATTGTTTTTGCTTTAGCTAATCCTGTTCCAGAGATCATGCCGGAAGAGGCAAAAGCAGGAGGAGCGATGATTATAGGCACTGGCAGATCCGATTATCCAAACCAACTCAATAATGTATTAGCATTTCCGGGAGTATTTAAAGGTTTATTGGAATCCGGAGCAAAAATAGTAACCAATGAAATGAAAATTAAGGCAGCGGAAGCTTTGGCGAATGTTGTGACTAAGCCGAGTGTAGAGGAAATTATTCCGACGCCTTTTGATGAGCGAGTGTTACCAGCGGTAAGCGAAGCGGTGAAATAAAGAAGTGGGAGTAAGAGAAACGGCTTCACTGATGAGAGTGAAGCCGTGAGCGGAGAAAGGTCGCACTGGTTAGTTTGTCAGGCCGAGGATGTAATATTAAGTTGACTAGATATACATATTGTTACATAATATATAGTTACGTTGTTGTGACGTAACTTGAACATTGAAAACAGATTGCGAGGAGAGAAGATGGCTGTTGTGCTGGTGTTGATTTATGCGATTTTTATGAGCACCTGGTGGGTGTTGATGAAATCTCTGATGAACAAGGGAGTACCGAATAATTTGATTAGAGCAGTATCTGGCATGGGAGCCGGTACATTGGTTATGTGGTCATGGTGGCAGGGGGAGGTAGAAAAAATTCCGTGGCAATTTTGGCCATGGTTTGCCGGGACTGTTAGCCTGAATGTTGCAATTGCTTTTGCTTACGTGAAAGCAATGCAGAAAGAGGTGGCTTCAGTAGCAGTGCATGTCACGATGCTGGCTCCGATTTTAGCGATTGTTACGAGCTGGCTGCTAGGCGTTGATCATTGGCCGAGTAGTCTGACTTTAACTGGAATTACGGCGATAGCCAGCGGATTGTACGTTTTGCATTTCAATCCGCGAATGCACCAGAAGTTTCTTGATCCCCTAAGACGGCCGGATGCGCTATCCCAATTGATAAGCGGTTAGTGCTGATGACGAGTCCTACTTTGGCACCGGGAATGACATTGCTTCTTTCGTGGGGCGGTGTATACGCACTGCTTTCTTGGTGGAATCGATCTGAGTTCGGAGCAATATCTTGGCGTAAAGTATGGCTGCCGTTAGTAACTATGGGATTGGCGTTTGGTTTAGCGCAAGTTTTTCAGGGAGCTGCGTATTACTGGCAAGATGCGGCAGCGGTCGCCTCTCTCAAGCGTTTGGATGCGCCATTTACAGTGCTCTGGGCATGGATATTTTTTCGAGACACTGAAGCTGAGAACGGAAGCTTTTGCTTTCGAATCACAGGAAGCATGATCGTGTTTGTAGGGGCATTGTTGATTGGCCTCGGAAAGTAAGTTAGGAGTTTGTTTGTTCCAACAGCTAGCAGGATGCTAGCTGTTTTCTTTAGATGACTAAACAATTAATAGTGCTGTGTTTATTTTAACGACTATTTTAGAGAGGGGAGCGGGATGTATTGGAGTGATTTTGGGCATGTGCGCTTCGCCCGGGAAAAAGATGGCAAACATGCCAGGGTTAAGAGTGAGAGATGGGGCTGAAGCAGGCGCGGAAAAAAGTGTGTAATCTTGTGTGGGATTGGACTCGGTTTGATGAGCGGTTAATTCTTGGACCGGAAGCCATTCAATGATTTCTTGGCCAGCGAGGCAATAATGAAGATCGATGTATTGGTGGTGAGATTCAAAGGAACATTGAGTACGAGGAAGCGTTTTAGTCTGGATGACGTTAGCATAAATATCGTGGTTGCGAATAGGGTATTCTCCGGGGTCGAGTGGGTGATAGTCTTTGAGCCAATTGAAAATTTCTATCCAAGTAGGCGAGCTGAGGATAAGATAGGTTTGAGGGTGATTGATATAGCTGATTAACATAGGTTAAATTAGAAGAAGCTAATATTTTTACTATATATATGAATCAAGAATTACGTAATCCAAAACGAGAACCAGTTGAAGTTGTGGCGTTAATTCCGGCGCGGGGTGGACAGCAAAGTGTGCCGTATAAAAATTTGCAGAAATTGGGTGGCAAGACTTTATTACAATGGGCGGTTGAGGTGGCGTTGGCAGCGGACAGTGTTGATGCGGTGATTGTTTCAACGGAAGATGAGCGGATTGCGGCAGAGGCGCGAGCGTTAGGGGCGATAGTGGCGCCGCGTCCGGCCGAATATTCGCAACCAACAAGCGGAGATGCTGGTTTTTATCAACACGCGGTAAAATGGATGGAGAGTGAGTATAGTTGGAAGCCGGAATTTTTAGTTAATTTGCGTCCGACGAGTCCATTGCGTTTCGTGGAAGATGTTAACAAGATGGTGAAATACATAAAGGAGTCCGGAGCGGATGGAGTGAAGAGTGTTATTCCGGCACCGATTCATCCGTACAAGATGTGGCAATTTGCGAATGAAAACAATCTGTCAGTTGGAGAGGCGGGAGCTTTGAAACCGGTGTTTGATAATGATTTTCGGCGAGAGAATGGTCCAGATCAACCACGGCAGAAGATTCAGGAAATGTTTCCGGTGTATTTTCAAGACGGGCAGGTTGATATTACGCGGCGTAAATTTATATTACGACCGGAGACGTTGGAACGGGAAAATGTATGGGGTCAAAATATTCATGGTTATGTGCTGGATCCACGAACCAGTACTGATTTAGACAACCCAGAAGATTATATTCGCGCCGAGAAAATTTATGCCATGTTAACAGAAGAACGGAGTCAGGATAAAACGAGATAAGCGAAGTAATTGGTATGGTTAAAATTGACGTAAAAATTATTACTGAAGATCCGTGGGAATTTGACGTGTCTTTGCATGAAGATGGATCGTTATTAGGTGAATATGTAGTGCATATGACAGCCGAAGATTATGAACATTACGGCGTGGAAGCCGATCCAAGTGAACTAATTGAAGGGACATTTAAGTTTTTATTAGATCGAGAAGACGTGCACATGATTCTGGCGGAGTTTAGTTTACCCGAAGTAGAAAAATATTTTCCGGAATATCCGGATATGGTGCCGGACTATTTATGACGACGAAGTCGCTGCTGTAATTTTTGAATTTCAGTAGGGCCACCTTTGATAGCTTGTTCAACTTGATTACGCATTTTAGCCGGCATGCGACTTAAAAGTCCGGTCATAACATGTTGAGCGGTTACTTTAGTTTGATTAGCAGCGCGAGCAGCTTCTTCGGCAGCACTTTCAAGTTCTTTTTTGACGCGACCGCGCAACATGGCGGGGATAGGTGCTTGTTGGAGCGCTTGGTTAATAGCAGTACGGGCAGAGTCTTCCCAAGTAAGATTTCCAGATGTGTTATTAGATTTATTTTTAGGCCAAATCTTAAGCATATGTTTGACAGTTAATGATGGATATGTTGGTACTATAACGGGCTTGCTTTGGGAGGGCAAGACTGTGGTATGATGATCATCCGATGCAGCCAAGACACAAGACAATTTGGTTAGCTCAAGAGCCGCATAAATATATGCTGCGTCGAAGTCGACGAGCTCGTCAGCTTGCCATAAGAGTTGATGTGTGGCGTGGTATTGAAGTGGTGGTGCCGTGGCGAGTTCCGTATGTGGTGGCGCAAAAATTTGTGAGTGATAAACGAGGATGGCTAGAGGATAAGGTGAAGCAGTTGGAAATCTTACGCCGAGAAATCCCGCGTCGAAAATTGCGGTCAGGGGCGCGTTTGCCTTTGGCGGGACAAGAATGGCATTTGTATATTCATGAATTAGCAGATGGAGAAAGGTCGCGGATTAAAGAAGAAGGACGAGAGTTGCATTTGTTTGTGCCAATGGATCAAGAAGTCAGAACGATATTAGAAAGATGGTATCGACGTAAGGCGAGAGTATTTTTTGCAGAAGCAACCGCAGAGTATGCGAGCCAATTGCGTGTGAAGATAAAAAAAATTGTGATTAATGATCCTCATACTCAGTGGGGAAGCTGCTCATTTGATGGTAGATTGTCGTTTGGTTGGCGTTTAATGTTGGCACCGCGCAGAATTGGGCGGTATGTGGCAGCGCATGAAGTGGCGCATATTAAAAAACATGACCATAGTCCAGCTTTTTGGCGATTGGTTGGTCAATTAGATCCAGCGTATAAGGCACATCGTCAGTGGTTGAAGGAGCATGAACATACACTGGTGTTATAAACAGATACGGCGAAAGCAAAACATATACCGCGCTACCAATGATTTGAGAGCGCGGTATTGTCACCTCCAACAAAATATCATTAAACTTTACATGCCCTGCGTGGCGTTGTCGTCAGAAGCAGGGGCGACTGGTGTTTCAGGAGATACTGGTGCGACTGGTTCAGCTGGCATTTCTGGCGCAACAGGCGCAGTTGGTTCAGCCGGAGTAGCGGGCATTTCATCAGGCATAACTGGAGGAGTTGTAGTTTCTTCTGAGTTATTGTCATCATGTTTCCCAAATCCGAACATGATAATCACCTCCTTTCTGAAATATAGACTCTAATAATTTAAGTGTATAAGAATGTATGGTTGAGTGGAAGGATACCAGATTTTTATTTGCGGCCTTAGGGATGATTTTAGCTATGATTGTGGTGACGATCGTGAGATTAAATATTCCAGAAGAGTCGGAAACTATGATGGCTAACGAAACTAGAGCAACGGTGGGGGCGGGTGGATTGGCAAAGGCGTTTCCTGCAACTCGGGTCGTGGCGCCTCGAAATCCATTTGTCAAAAAATAAATTCAGGATAAGTATATAGCATATGTTGGGCATGACTGATATTCGTAAAGGAAAAGTGATTGTCTGGGAAGACGAGCCTTTTGTGGTGGTTTCAGCGGAATTTTTGCGAAAACAAAAAACTCGGCCAGTGATGCGGACTATTCTGAAGCATTTGGTTACAGGTGCGACTAAAGAGCATTCTTTTCATCAGTCGGATAAAGTAGCGGAAGCAGATGTCGAGCGTAAGCAGGTGCAATATTTGTATGCAAATAATGATCGATATGTGTTTATGGACTTAGCGACTTATGAGCAAATTGAGCTGGAGGACAAAATCGTAGGAGACCAAGCAGAGTATTTGTTAGAAGGAGAAAATGTGGAAGTATTAACATTTGAAGGCAATCCAGTTATGGTGGAGTTGCCGATTAAGGTGAAACGTCGGGTTGTAGAATCGCCGCCGGGAGTGCGAGGGGATACTTCGACAAATGTAATGAAAGATGCCGTTTTAGAAGGTGGAGTGAAAGCAAAAGTACCATTATTTGTCAGTGAAGGGGATACTATTGTTTTGGATACGCGAACTGGAACTTACGTGGAGAGAGTATAAGAGCCCTTGCGATAAATTGAGGGGGTTGTATGGTAAAAAAGCCAATCATTAAATAATGATATTATGGCTGCACAAATTAAACAGAGAGAAGAAACAATTTTAGCGCAATATTTACGTGAAATGGCGACAACGCCATTGTTAACGGCTGAGCAAGAACAGGAATTAGCGCGACAATATCAAGAGGGGCGAAGTGAGGTAGCCCGACAAGCACTAATGAAAGCTAATTTGAGGTTAGTGGTAAGTGTGGCTAAGAGGTATGCACCGAGTCATGATCAAGATTTGTTAATGGATCTAATTCAGGAAGGGAACATCGGTTTAATGAAAGCAGTGGAGCGGTTTATGCCGGGACGAGAAACTAGATTTTCAACTTATGGAGTTTATTGGATTAAGCAGGCGATTTTGAGAGCCTTGAAATCGCGTCGGATTGTGAGATTGCCAGAAAATGTTGTGGACCGAGTACTGGAAATACAGCGGGTTAAGCAAAAACTGTATCAATGGTTAGGGCGAGAGCCGTTGGCTGAAGAGATAGGTAAGGAAATGAATTTGCCGGTACGGGAGATTAGACGTCTGGAGGAGGTTTCGGGAGATGTGGTGTCTTTGGATCAAGTTGTAAGAGGTGATGTGGAAAGTGATATGACATTATTAAAAGATGTGTTGGAGGATAAAGAAGCTCCACAACCCGAGCGAGAGGCAAAAGATAATATGATGCAGGATATTGTGGGGCGAGCGGTTGAAGCTTTGCCTGAGCGGGAGAGAAAGATTTTAGAAATGAGATTTGGATTATCAGATAATGAACCTAAGACTTTAGAGGAAATAGGTGATCGTTTTGGCATTAGTCGAGAACGTGTGCGTCAATTACAAAATTCAGCTTTATATCGTTTACGCAGACGTCAGGCGATCCAGCGGGCGTACAGATAGACATAAGACCGTGTTATAGTGACTGCATGACAGTCCGTAATAAGTTTTTATGGGGAGCAGCGACGAGTGCTTATCAGGTAGAGGGGAATAATATACATAGTGACTGGTATCACTGGGAGAAAAAGCAAGTTAATCAAGCAAGATCCGGGAAAGCAGCAGGACATTATGAGCGTTTTCGGGATGATTTTGTGTTAGCGCGACAGTTAGGGCATAATGCTCATCGCTTTTCGTTAGAATGGGCACGCTTAGAGCCGGCAGAAGGTGAATGGAATGAGGAAGCGGTGCAGCATTATCGTGAGGTTTTATTGGCGTTACGACAAAACGGATTAGAGCCATTAGTAACTTTGTATCACTTTACGTTACCGCAATGGGTGGCGGAGCGAGGAGGCTGGCAAAATCCGCAAACTATTCATTGGTTTGCGCGGTATGTTGAGCGTATAGTTGAGGCGCTAAAGGACCAAGCGGACTTTTGGATCACAATCAATGAGCCAACTGTTTATACGGATCAGGCGTATTTTAAGGGAAATTGGCCGCCGGCGAGAAGATCATGGTATCGCACATGGAAAGTAATAAATAATTTGATTCGAGCGCATCAAGTGACTTATAAAATTATTCATCGTCAGCAACCGCAAGCGAGAGTAGGAATTGCAAAGCATTTTATTTGTTTTTCTCCCGAGCAAAATAGATGGGCAGACAAGTTATTAGCGGTGATACAAAGAAAAGTTTTTAACCGATATTTTTTGGAACAGACGCGAGGAACCCATGATTTTATCGGGGTGAACTATTATTTTAGCGCTACGCGACATTGGGATTGGAAAAGTTGGCGAGTTGTCACAACTCCAACTGTCGAGGCGGTTTCTGATATGGGGTGGGCACTTAATCCAGAAGGATTAACGGCTGTTTTAATGGAAGCCAAGAGATATAAGCGGCCAATTTATATTACAGAGAATGGAATTGCTGATGCTAAAGATAACCGGAGAGGAGAATTTTTACGGTCGCATTTGCGAGCAGTAGAAGCAGCGCAAGCGCGCGGGGCTGATGTGCGAGGATATTTTTATTGGTCGTTATTAGATAATTTTGAATGGCGGTATGGGTTTAAGCCGAGGTTTGGTTTAATTGAGATTGATTACGACACAATGCAAAGGCGAATTCGTCCGTCGGCATATGTTTATCGTGCGATTATTGAGCAAGGGAAATAAGGTGAGTCCAGAACAGACGAGTGTAAGCGGCACTAACTTCATAACTCATTTTGAGGCGAGCGTAAAAACCGGGTAATAATCCATATTTAATTTCTTTGATGGTTTGAGAAAGATGAGGAAAGATTCTGTAATCGTAGCCATGCCCGTGATAACGAGCATAAAAATTAAGGGCAGCCTCAATGCGAAAGCGGCGTTTATATGGAGCTGGGACTTGATTCCAAAGTGAACGAGTGACGGCTCTTTCGCCACTTAGCAGAGGGACAATGTGTAATAGCCAGGGAAACCAAGAGAAAGCGACTCGAGGGTGCATGGCAATAAACATGTCGTGCTGACCCTGAATAACGGGAGTTAAAATAGCAGTTATATCAGCGGTAGTAAGACCGATAACGTCAGCATCGCAAAAAAAGAAAATGTCGGATTTAGAAGCCTCAATACCTGCTTGCAAGGCAGCGCTTTTGCCTTGGTTTGAAGTGAAGCGGATTAGAGTAACCGGGTATGTGCTGACAATTGCGCTGGTGTTATCGGATGAGCCATCGTCAATAACAATAATTTCATGGAAGGCAGAGGAAGACGTTAAAGTCTTCAGAACGAGTCCAATGCGGTTAGCTTCATTAAAAGCAGGAACAATGGCAGAAACTGGAGGTTGAGGGGGCATGATCAAAAAGAAAGTGCTTAGACAAAATGATTATACCTAATTTAAGAACGAGGCAGCTAGGCTGTGGATAAATGAAGATGATTATAGGTAATGAGCAGAGCGTGCAAGAAAATATGATTCAGAAAAAACGAAATAGAAGCGGAGTGTAGGGCGTAAAATGCTAATGTTTCTTTTTTGTTCACACGAATTCTACACAGGATGTACGAATTCTTTTCGCTTCGGAAAAATTCCGGTATATTGGGATAGTGCTTTTGAAAAGAGAGCCAAGATTTAATCCTTCACTTTTGTTTCCACCATATGGTGACTGAGATTCGCAAGCGGGACGGGAAAGTGGTCCCTTTCTCCCCGGAAAAAATCACAAATGCTATTTATAAGGCTCTGCTTTCAACAGGTGAAGGTGGACAAGAGACAGCTGACCGATTAGGTCGGATGATTATTCAAAAATTAGAAGAGCAAGCAACGGTTGGTTTGGTTTCTGATGTTGAAAGAGTGCAAGACTTGGTTGAGTTGGTTTTGATTGAAGAAGGGTTAGCTCGCACAGTGAAGTCATATATTTTGTATCGAGAAGAACATCGTCGAGTACGAGAAGCGCAAAAAGGAATTTTGGGCGGAAAAACAACAAAATTGCCCTTTTCTTTGAATGCTTTACAAGTGGTAGCGAAAAGGTATTTACGTCAGGATGAAAATGGGATTCCATCGGAAACGCCGGAAGAGATGTTTCGACGGGTGGCTGATAGCTTGGCGCGAGTAGAGGAGCGATATGGGAAGAGCGGAGAAGAAATAGGGGAATGGTCAGACAGATTTTATGAAGCTCTGAGTCGTTTTGAGTTTACTCCGGCTGGTCGGACGGTAACGAATGCCGGAGCTGATACGCCAGTTGTGGCAAACTGTATCGTGTTGCATTTTCAAGACAGCATGGAGGGGATTTTTGAGACTTTGAAAGAGGCGACTTTGTTACAGCAACAGGGATCTGGGTTAGGATTTGCGTTTCATTTGTTACGTCCCGCTGGGATTAGAGCAAAACGTACTCAGGGAAGAGCGTCAGGACCAGTGTCTTTCTTGCAAGTGTATAACACGGCTTTCGGTATTATTCAGCAGCAAAATCGGCATGGAGCAAATATGGCAGTAATGCGAGTTGATCATCCGGATATTTTAGATTTCTTGCACTGTAAGGAGACAGAAGGAACATTGGTAAACTTTAATATTTCGGTAGGGTTAACAGATCGGTTTATGGAGGCGGTGGAAAAGGATGCGAGTGAGCCGTGGATGTGTGAATGGAATGGAGTCAGAATGTATCCGCGTCGGGTCAAAAGAAGTGCCCGGGGGGTGGTGGAGGAAATTATTGAAGAAAAAATGACAGCACGAGAATTATTTGATGAAATTATTTCTGCAGCTTGGAATAACGGTGAACCGGGAGCAGTGTTCTTGGACGAAGTAAACCGAACTAACCCGGTGCCAGATTTGGGGCAGATTGAGACATGTAATCCGTGTGGCGAGCAGTTTTTGCACGATGGGGATGTGTGTAATTTAGGTTCGATTAATTTAGCGCAGTTTGCGGAAAGGGGAGAATTAAAAGAAGAGCGTTTGCGAGAAGTAACTCGATTAGCTGTGCGCATGTTGGATAATGTGATTGATTCTTATGGATTTGCGGTGGAGCGAGTGCAGCGTACAGCAACCGGTAACCGTCGTATTGGATTGGGCGTTATGGGATTTGCTGATTTGTTATATCAAATGAAGATTGGATATAATACGCCGGAAGGATTTGCGATGGCAGAAAGAGTAATGGGAATTATTCAAGAGGAGTCGCATCGGACTAGTCAAAAACTAGCGGAAGAAAAAGGAATATTTGCTAATTGGGACAAGTCGGTTTATGCCAAGCAGGGAGTTAAGATGCGTAATGCGGCTTTAACGACAGTTGCTCCGACAGGTACGATCTCAATGATGTTAGATGCTTCTGGTGGAGTTGAGCCGTTTTTTGCCTTGGCGTATCACTATAAAGGGATTCTGGGGGGGCATGTGAGCTTGAACTATGTTAATAAATATTTGGAACAAGAATTAAAAACGCGAGGACTGTACACAGAAGCATTGATTGAAAGAATTATTGAAGAGGGTTCATTGCAGAATATTGATGAAATTCCAGCAGATATGAAGCGGGTGTATGTCACGGCGATGGATATTGCCGCTCAAGATCATATTAAGATGCAAGCGGCGTTTCAACGACATGTTGATAATTCGATCTCTAAGACATGTAATTTTACATATGATGCGACTCATGAGGATGTGCGGGATGGTTATCTAATGGCTTGGAGGCTAGGGTGCAAGGGGCTGACGGTTTATCGTGATGGTAGTCGTGAGGAGCAAGTGTTGAATTTGAACAAGACGAAGAAAAAAGAATTGCCGAGTGAGCCTGAAATGAAGCCAAGCGCGGAAAGTAGCGTAGTGGCGCCGCAACCACAACCAGTGATCATGCAAACTGAACCGCAGCCAGCGGTGCCGGTAGCTGCGGGTCAAACGATGATGGCGCAAGCACCAATGGTTGCCTCGACGGGAATAATGACTGCGACTTTGGAAAAAGCCAAAGAGATGTCCGCAAAGGAAAAGATAGCAGCCGGAATTTGTCCGGAATGTGACGGTACTTTAAGGCCAAGTGAAGGTTGTACGAGCTGTCCGAGTTGTGGGTGGGCATTATGTACTTTATAGGAATAACGGAAGCACGTATAATTTTAGAGTATGATTTGTGAACGGAAGGAGGTGGCGTAAGAACATATGGAAAAAAGTGATAGTTTGCATTTATGGGCGGCGGTATTGTTGCTGGTAGGAGGATTGGTACATTTAATTCCGAGTGTATATAACGCGTTAGCAGCTTTAACTGACGGAACTCCGTGGGTTCAGATTGTTGTCGGTGCGTTATCAGTTGTAGTGGCTCTAGTTATGTTTGCCGGTGACAAGCAAGAAGGAATAAAGAAATCAGAGCTAAAATAGTGGCATGAATACAGAAGAACTAAGCAATAATCAACATTCCTGGTCGGCGCGAGAGGAGTGGTGGCTAGGGTCAACATGGCATCGGTTTTTTGTGCGTCAGCGAGTATCGCGATTTTTAGAGTTGTGTCCAGAACCTTTTCGAGGAGAAGTTTTAGAAGTAGGGGCAGGGAAAGGTTGGACATCGCGACGTATTTTAGAGATATATCCGCAGGTAGAACTAACTGCAACCGATATTAATGAAAAATCGGTAGAAGCGTTTCGAGATATGCGCAAGCAGTATGGTCGTCGATTATATGTAAAAAAAGCGGATGTGAGAAAGTTACCGTTTGATCGTTCGTCATTTGATATCGTGATTGCTGATCATGTGTTGCACTATGTGCAGGATTATAATCAAGCCTTGCAACAATTATTGCGTGTATTACGGCCGGGTGGATTATTAGGAATAATTGGAAGTGAAAGACTGGGTGGAGCAAGTATGTCTCGTTGGTTGTGGCCGTCAGCAGGTAAATTGCCGCGGGCTGAATTGTTGAGCGATTTAACCCAAGAGAGTTGTACGATTTTGGCTGATAAAAAAAGAGGGCCGGAGTATTATTTATGGGTACGTAAATCATATCCGGTAGAAACTGAGGAAGAAAGATCGGGGCGAGCTTGACTGAGTTTGAAATCTGGGTACAGTGAAGGGCTATGCAAATTAAGATTTTGCCAGTTAAGGCATCTTTGAAAGAGACTGAACTTAGTCTTTTTTTAATTAATATTGATCAAACACAGGGGCTAACGGAAGGATTGGAGATAAGAAAAGAACTAGCAAAATTAATTGATCAATTACCAGATAAATTAACGGCTGGAGATAGTCACGTATTTTGGCAACAAAAAATCGGTGTAATCGGAGTAAATTGTAGCGATTCAGTAGTACGTCAGAATGAATGGGTGCGTAGAGGAATAGCTCAAGTGATCAGTCAGGTTCGCGCGTTTGGAATCCAAAAATTGACAATAGATTTGTCTGGTTGGAAAAGTGAGGATGGCGCGAGGGTGGTAGCAGAAAGTTTGTGGTTGAGTCACTATACTTTTACGCAATTTTCAAATAAAGCACGAAAAGAGCATGAGAATCAGCGTATTAAAGAAGTGGGGATATATGTACCCGAGGATAAGGTATCTGCAGACCGAAAGAAGGTTAAAGAAGCGGAGAAAGTAATTAAAACGGTAGCCGAGGTACGTGATTTGGTGAACTTGCCAGCAAATGAGATGTCTCCAAAAAAATTAGTACAGGTTGCACGAGAAATGGGGAAAAAGTATACCAATATCAAAGTTCAAATTTGGGATAAAACAAGGATTAAGAAGGAAAAGATGCGCGCGTTTTTAGCGGTTTCGCAAGGTTCGGCTGAAGCGCCGTATGTGATTCGTTTGTCATATAAGCCAAAAGGAGCGCAGGTTAAATTAGCAGTTGTAGGGAAGGGCATTACTTTTGATTCAGGCGGATTAAGTATAAAACCAGCGGATTATATGCATGCTATGAAAATGGATATGGCGGGAGCGGCAGCCGTGATTGGTTTGTTTAAGATTTTAGGTGAAATGGGAGCGTTGATTGAGGTGCAAGGATACATTGCGGCGTGTGAGAATATGCCGTCTGGAACGGCGTATCGACCAGGAGATGTAATTAAGAGTCGAAGCGGAAAAACAATTGAGATTAAAGATACGGACGCGGAAGGAAGAGTAACGTTAGCTGACATGCTGGATGTAGCGGTATCAGATCATCCGGATGCAATTATCGATATAGCAACTTTAACGGGAGCGTGTATGGTTGGTTTAGGTGAATCGGTAGCCGGCATGATGGGAAATGATTCAGGGTTGATGGAGCGAGTAGTGAAGGCATCTGAGCAAACAGGAGAACAAGTAGCGACATTGCCTTTGCCGTTAGAATATCGCAAGGATATTGAAAGTAAGGTGGCTGATATATGTAATTTATCAGCGGTAGCCTATGGCGGAGCGTTAACGGCAGGATTATTTTTACAGGAATTTGTTAAAGAGAAGCCATGGGTACATTTGGATATTGCGGGGCCAGCTTACATGGAGCGGGCAACATTGATTCCGTATTACACAGAAGGAGCGACAGGTTTTGGAACGCGATTACTGTGGGAGGTTGTGCGAAGGTGGCGAAAATAAGGAAAAAGAGTTTCTAAATATTGTCGAGCAGTGAAGGAGTCCAAGTAGGGTAATCAGTTTGATCTTCATTGTCGTGATCAGTTTGATCGTAATAGAAAGACAAGTTGTTAGTTTCGTCAGCGGTGACAAGTGTGATCGAAACTTTTAGATCATGACCAGAGTCGGTTTCGGCGGGGATAATAGTGATTGTGTGTAGTTGATCGGATTTGGTGGCGTAATAGGAGCGCATAGGGATAATAAGAAGTCGGTTCAAATAGTCTTGGGTGGTGTCAATTTCTGAAGCAATACGAATATCGGGCTCAAGACCAAGATTTAAGCTTTGAGTAGGAGCGGGAGTAATAGCAGCCGGTAAGACTTTGTTGGTATTTAGGGAAGCAAGCTGGCCGGTTTGAAATAGTTTCCAGGTAATCCAAATAGCGGCGAGAGCAGCGATGAAAAAGCAGCACAGGGCGAGAGTAAAGAAAGAAATGAAACCATGACGAGACATAGGCTGAAATTAGTGATGGATAAGACGAAATAATCCAGAGAGAACAAAAAGAAAAGCAGATGTAAGAATAATAGTGGGTCCAGAAGGAAGATTAAGAAAGGCACTGCAGATTAGACCAAATATAATAGCAATAATATTGACAATGACACTAATAACAAACATGCCAGCTAAATTGCGAGAGAGGTTCTGAGCAGTGGCGGCTGGAATGATTAATAAAGCGGTAACTAAAATAATACCGACGAGTTTGATAGCAAGAGCGATGGTACCAGCTAAGGAAACTAAGAAGATGGTTTCATATAGATTAGCTCGTAATCCTTCGGCGCGAGCGAGGGATTCATCAAAACTAAGGGCAACCATTGGTTTGCCGATGAAGTATAAAATAATAAGGATCGCAAGAGATAAAATGGCGCTGAGGGTGACGTCGGTGGAAGTAATTGCCAAAATGTCACCGAATAGAAAGGCAATAAGATCGGATTGATAGCCGGGTGATAGTTGGACCAAAATAACTCCCAGAGCCATGGCAGTCGGGAAAGCGACGCCAAGGAGGGTATCGATTTGAATTTTTGAGCGGATGCGTGCGGCGGAGATGAGGCCAGCAATAACTAAAGAGAAAGCAAAAGCCCCGAGGAAAGGATTAAAATTAAACAGAATACCTAGAGCGATACCGGTTAAAGCAGAATGACCAAGGGCATCCGAAAAGAAAGCCAGGCGACGTAAGACGACCAGAACGCCAAGAAAGGACATGGTTATACCGAGCATAAGTCCGGCTAGCAGAGCGCGTTGAAAAAAAGGCGATAAAATGAGATCAGTGATGGTCATAGTGGTCGTGATTCATATGAACATGATGAGCGACAGGGGTGCCATACATTTGCTCTAAGACGTCATCGGACAGGACTTGATGGGGAGCCCCGGTGCAAAAAAGTTTTTGATTAAGACAAATGACTTGGGTGGCGAAACGAACAACAACATCAAGTTCATGACTAACTAAAACTAAAGTAAGATGATGTTCGGATTGGAGGCGAGCCAAGAGATTGTAGACGGTTTCTTGTCCTTGAACATCAACTCCGGAGACGGGTTCATCCATAAGAATGAGACGTGGAGAATCCATTAAACTGTAAGCAATCAAGACGCGTTGTAACTGTCCGCCGGATAACGAGGATAAAGGAGCGGGAAGAAAATCAAGCATGGCCACCTCGTTCAGAAGATGTTTGGCTCGTGATAGTTCGTCTGGCTTAAGTCCGAGTCTGCGGCGTGATTTCAGGGAAAACAGACCCTGAACGGTTAAGGGGAAATTATCCGGAAAATTCAGTCTTTGAGGGATGTAGGAGAGTAGAGGTGCAACAGCGGAAAAATTTTCATGGGGAATGCCAAAAATTTGAATCTTACCGGAGCGCTTAGGATTTAGCCGCAAGATGGTTTTTAAGAGGACTGATTTGCCGGCTCCGTTAGGGCCAATCACAGCAGCAGTTTCGCCAGTATTAACGGTTAAAGAAATATCGTTTAAGATCTGGTGGTTATTAAGAACCACTGAAAGCTGGTCGATAGATAGGGCGGGTGAGTTAGTCATTGGTTTTACTATATCTTTGAAAGGGGATAGTTTGCCAGAGGGTGTGATATAATAAAGTTCGTATGGCTAACAATGAGGTAGTCCAGGTCGTAAAAGTACTGCTTGAAGCAGGCAGATTAAATGAAGAGCAAGCCAAAACGGCTGAGGCGGCAATTGGTGGTGGTCGAGGTGGGTATGACGTATTAGTCGGAGGGCAGTTGGTTGATGAGGAGGCATACACTCAGGCTGTGGCACAAGTATTACAGGTACCATATATTTCGTTAAAAGGAGTTGCGATTTCTCGAGATGTGTTAAACGTGATTCCAGAATCAACTGCACGGGAACATTCAATTGTTGCTTATGAACAAGATGAAAGCAGCTTAAAAGTAGCAATGTTGGATCCGAGTGATCGTCAGATTGTGGAATTTATACATAAAAAAGTAGATCAGCCAGTAACAGTAGCACTGGCAAGTGCTACGAGTATTAAGTGGGCGTTAGCTCAATATCGTGAAAGCTTAGAAGCGGAACTACAAAAGATACTGCAACAGTCTTCAGCTGGAATGGACGTAACGGATGATTTGAATAAAATTGCGGAAGATTTGCCGGTGGTGCGAACAGTTGACTTGATGTTGAGACACGCGATTTTACAGGGAGCGTCGGATATTCATATTGAGCCGTTAGAAGATAAGGTAGTAATTCGGTTTCGGGTGGATGGTTTGTTAAGGGATGTTCTATCGTTACCGAAAACATTTTTGGCGGGGTTGGTCGCTCGAATTAAAGTGTTAGCACATTTGAAGATTGACGAGCATCGTTTGCCTCAGGACGGCAGATTTAAAATCCAGTCTGATGATTATAAAGTGGCGTTTCGTGTGTCAGTGTTGCCAGTATACGACGGCGAAAAGTTAGTCATGCGTTTGTTGGATGAGTCGGGTAAAGGATTGGTGTTGGATTTATTAGGAATGAGACCAGATGTATTAGACGTATTTCGTCGTAATGTCCAAAAGCCTCACGGTATGATCTTAGTAACAGGGCCAACTGGGTCTGGTAAAACTACGACTTTGTACGCCGCAATGAAGGAATTGAATGTGCCAGAGGTCAATATTAGTACGATTGAAGATCCAATTGAATATCGCATGCCAAGAGTTAACCAAACGCAGGTGAATCCTCAAATTGGATTAACTTTTGCATCGGGGTTACGAGCTTTAGTGCGTCAGGATCCGGACATTATTATGGTTGGTGAAATTCGAGATGAAGAAACAGCCTCGTTAGCAATTAATGCTGCTTTAACAGGTCATTTGGTGCTATCTACTTTACACACTAATAGTGCATCTGGTGCATTACCGCGGTTGTTGGATATGGGGGTAGAAGCGTTCTTGGTGGCGTCGACGGCTAATTTATTGTTGGCCCAACGATTGGTGCGGCAATTATGCAAGGATTGTCGGCAAGCAGCTAAAATTGATGAAAAAGTTTTGGCGGATGTTTTGAAGTTAGTCAGTGAAGAAAGATTAACAAGTGTTTTGCATCAGGAAGGCGTGTTAAAGGAAGGACAGAACTTGAAAGATATAGAAGTCTATCAGCCGGTGGGATGCAGTGTGTGTGGCGACGGGTATAAGGGGCGAGTTGGGATATATGAAGTAATTGAAATGACAGATGAATTACGGGAGATGGTTTCAGAGAAAACAACTTCTCAGGATCTAGAAAACCTGGCCAAGACTCAACAGAAAATGACCACGATGTTTGAAGATGGGTTTATAAAAGTGATGGCAGGTGAAACTTCGATTGCGGAAATCTTACGCGTAGCTAAGGAATAGTATGTCCATTTTTGCATATCAGGGCAGAGATGAAAAAACAGGCGAGGTCGTATCGGGAATGCGAGAGGCGCCTAATCATGCGCAGCTAGGTCAAGATCTATTACAAGATGGGATTTTATTAACTCGATATTCATTACAGAAAAAGCAGAGGCGCGGTGCGACTTTATGGGAATCGGTTTTTGAAAGAGTGCCATTGTTGGAGAAGATATTGTTTACGCGATATTTTGCTTTGATGTTACGCGCCGGATTAGATGTTAAGCAGTCCTTACAAGCTTTGAGCGAGCAGACTAGGAATAAGTTTTTGAAAAAAGCAATTGAGGGAATTATGCAGGCAGTTGATCGCGGGGTGGGGCTGTCAGATGCAATGAGAAATTATCCTATGTCGTTTTCTGATTTATTTATTAGTTTTGTGCGGGTAGGTGAGAGCACTGGTCGTTTGCAAGAGTCATTGTCAGTGTTATCGATTCAGATGCAGAAGGAGTATAACTTAAGGCGAGCGGTACGTGGTGGTTTGATGTATCCCCTGGTAATTGTTGTTGTTTTAGTGGTGGTGGCGTTTGCGATGCTTGTATTTGTAGTACCGAAGTTGGCAGAAGTGTTTGAAGGGTTTGATGTAGAATTGCCATTAACAACAAGAATTTTAATAGCAGTTGGTGCTTTTTTTGAAGTGTATTGGTGGCTAGTGATTATTGGGGCAGTTATTTTAGGATCAATTATCTGGATGTTAATGCTGGTGGATAAGGTTAAAGGCGGAGTGATGCATGCATTATTATTTATGCCAATTGTCGGTCCAATCATGAAACAAGTAAATTTAGCGCGATTCTCGCGTAATTTAAGCTCATTGCTACAGAGCGGAGTAAACTTTGTGGATGCTTTAGGAATTATGGGTGAGAATACGGCTCACCATAGTTATGCGCGAGTGTTATTAGGGGCGAGGGAGCATGTTCGGAAAGGTAAATCGTTGAGTGAATATCTGGCGGGACATGAGCGACTTTTTCCCCCGTTAGTTGTAAATGTAGTTAAAGTTGGTGAGGAGACAGGGGCGTTAGATGAAGTGTTACGTGAGATTGCTTTGTTTTATGAAGAAGAAGTGGATCAGGTGATGAAGAATCTGACGTCGGTAATGGAGCCAGTTTTGATGGTTGTGATTGGAATTGCAGTGGGGGCACTGGCGATTGCGGTTATCTCGCCGATTTATGGGTTGGTCAATGTTATTTAATGAAAGTCGGACTAATGGGTTAACGCTGATCGAGGTTCTGTTAGCCACGGTTATTATTGGGATTATTGCGGTAGGAGCGTCAAATTTATTTTTGCTATCTATGCGGAGTTCACAGGAGGCGGAACGAAGAGTGGTGGCGATTGCGTTAGCAAATGAACGAATGGAAATGATTAGAAATTTGCCGTATGAGAACGTCGGTACGATAGGTGGGATACCGTCAGGCGCAATTGCGCAGGCAGAGACTATCACAAGAAACTCAATCAATTATGAAGTCAAAACAGAGGTGCGATATGTAGATGACGTATATGATGGTTCGGCGAGTGGGTCAACGGAAGAGGAGGATTTTATTATAATTTGTCATATTCCACCTGGACATCCGGAAAATCAGACGACAATTAGAGTCGCAGCTTCAGCGTTGGATGCTCATTTAGCGCATGGTGATTACACGGGAGCCTGTGGCTCTGGCGGCGGTGATGGTACTGATGAAGGAGATGATTATAACGGAGATTATAAATTGGCGCGGGTTGAGGTTGATTGGGCGAGCCAGTATGAGACTCAACCCGTACTTTTAATGACTTATATTGCACCAAAAGGAATTGAGGGAGGTAGTCTAAGCGGAACATTAGACTTACAGATTGCATCAGCCGAAGGAGTGGGGATTGCGGAAGCAGATGTAGAGATTATTAGCGATCAAACTGATCCGACAATTGATATTACAACCGAAACAAATGCGGAGGGGCGAGTAGTTATGCCTGGTTTTCCGGAAATGGCAGAAGCGTACCAAGTAATAGTGCACAAGGACGGATATACGAGCGAACAAACTTATGCTGCAACTGATGATTTTTTACCTGATGCCGAACATACAAATTTGACGATGTTGGTGCAGCAAGTGACTTCTAAGTTGCTATTTATTGATTTGGTGGCACAAGTTGAATTAAAAACAGTTGACGCTGAGGGAGTAGTGATTGGAAATGTGCCGTATCATTGGCAAGGCGAGAAAACAATTGGACAAAATATTGATGAAGAGGGAAATACGACCGATGTGTATAAATTTGATCAAGATGGAACCACGGATCAGGCTGGCATAGCTTCTTTAGAAGACTTGGAGTGGGATACATATTCTATGTCCATTCCAGCCGAGAGTGGTTATATCGTAAAAGAATATTGGCCAGTGCATCCGTTTCAGATTGATCCGGGAACAGATACCGATGTAGAAGTAGTGTTAGTGCCGTATACGGATTATTCAGTGCAAGTAACAGTATTAGATTTGACGGGGGTGCCAGTGGATAATGCAACGGTTCGTTTGGAAAAGGATGGCTTTAGCGAAGAGAATGGGACGGGTGTACGAGGTCAAGTTATATTTACTGATTTGCCTGAATTAGGAAACTATGACTTGTTTGTCGATGTGGGCAACTATGAGACTTATTCGCAAACAGTTCAAGTGTCAGGCAATGAAACGGTACAGGTATCATTAACTCCAGTAGTCTAAGGTATGGAAAAAGGCTTTACAGTTATTGAAGTGGTGGTTGTTTTAGGTATTACTTCGGTTTTGATTACGGCCTTGTTG
This sequence comes from uncultured Candidatus Saccharibacteria bacterium, assembly GCA_964610055.1. Lineage (GTDB taxonomy): Bacteria > Patescibacteriota > Andersenbacteria > UBA10190 > UBA10190 > CAZSUC01. Next base: position 93,655 of record CAZSUC010000002.1, read on the forward strand.
CGATTTGTAGCAGCTGGGTATCCTTTATCGCGAGTGACATATTTGCAGCAGCGCTCAACTGAAACAGCGAGATTGCAATTAAAGCGGATCGCAAAAGCAATTAGAGAAGCGCGTCCATCGGATGCGGGTGCTTATCCGCTAGTAGAAATGGAGGATCAGAAATTAGTTTTTTATGCTGATGTTGATGACGACGGGGCGACAGAAATGGTGCGATATGAATTAGACGGGACAGATTTAATTTATGGGATTATTGAGCCGTCCGGAGATCCGATTGAATATGACCCTGGGAGTGAAATTACGAGAATTGTGACTCATGATGTACGGAATGGATTTGATCCTATTTTTGTATATTACTCAGGTGATTATCCAGACGATCAAACTCCTCTAACTCCGGTTGATGTAACTGAGGTGAAATATATTCAGTTTGCACTGGTAATTGATGTAAATCCGGATGTGGATCCGCAGCCGATTCAGGTTATTTCACAGGTTCAAATTCGAAACTTAAAAGATAATTTAGGCGACACAGTAGAATAGGTGAGCTCTTGTCAGGTGAGTTAAATGGCTTTTAAGATAGAGGGATATGAAAAAGCCTGATCAAATAATAATTGTGTTTCTGCTAGCGGTGGGGATCTTGGTGCATTTTATTGGTTTGAAGTATCCGGACCAGGTTGTCTTTGATGAAGTCCATTTTGGTAAATTTGTCACTGCTTATTGTTGTACGCATCAAAATTTTTTTGATATTCATCCACCGCATGCCAAGTTGCTAATTGCAGGGGCGGCTTGGTTGGGTGGCTATCGGGGTGGTTTTTCGTTTGATCATATTGGTCAGGAATATGCGGAAGTGCCAATTGAAGCGTTAAGATTTATCCCAGCTTTGGCGGGGTCGATTTTAGCAGCAATTATATATGGTTTGTTACGGAAATTAGGAGTAAGTCGACAATTAGCAGTAATTAGTGGGTTGGCGGTGGTATTAGAGAATGCCACGATAGTGCAGACAAGGATGATTTCGTTGGACGGAGTGTTGTTAGTCGCTATTTTTGGAAGTCTGAGCTGCTATTTGTCAGCTGAGAAAAATAGTGGTCGGAAGAAATATTACTGGCTAGTAGGGGCGGGCGCTTTAGCCGGCTTAGCAGTCGGGACTAAATTTACAGGGCTAACAATTGTGGGGTTATTAGGAGTAATGCTTGCGGTTGAGTGGATAAAGCGGATTTATCGAAGAGAAAATTGGCGCGAAACAATACGCTCAGGGGGAGTGATAGCGATAGCAGCGATCTTAGTTTATTTAACTGGCTGGGTAATTCATTTTAGTTTGTTAGATTTACCGGGTAGCGGTGACGCGTTTCATAAAACTGATTTTTCTGAGAATGTTGTGATTGATTTTTTCCGCGAAACATACGAATTACATAAGGTTATGCTGTCAGCTAATTATGGCTTAAAAGCAACACATGATTATGCGAGTCAGTGGTGGCAGTGGCCAATTATGCAGAGATCGGTGTTTTATTGGCAGAGCGAGGGGCGAATGATTTATTTCTTAGGTAACCCAGCTGTTTGGCTAGGCAGCGGTTTATTGTTAGCGGTGGCCATGATTAGTGCGTTGATTTTGTTTGGGCAGAAAATACAGTCTCGCTGGGTGCAGCAAGCAAAATCGGTCCGAATTTGGATTCCAGTGATTGGTTATTTGATTGGTTATATACCATTGATGCGAGTGCCTAGGTCTTTGTTTTTGTATCATTATTTAACTCCCTTATTGTTTGGCATCTTAACAGGAACTATATGGTTAGAGATCGTGACTAAGGACAGTCGGGATAAAAGTTGGTATCAGATTGGAACAGGAGTGATTTTTGGCCTAATAGTTTTAGGATTCGTATGGTGGTCACCGTTAACATATGGTTGGCTAGCGCCGGATAATTGGATGAGTAATTTATTTTGGGTGCCAAGTTGGCGATAATTCGGTTGTGATACAATTTAAATATGGAGGATGTGAGTTGGCGGCTTAATTGGAAGCGACGCGGCAGTTTGTTAGTCATGACACTGGTGTTTGTGTCGATGTTTGTTGTGGTCTTTATGGCGTTGGCAGGTATGGTAAATCGAACATATCATGAGAGTGTTTTACAGGCTCAAGATGAAACGGCTTTCCAGGTGGCGGAGGCAGGGTTGAATTATGCTCGGTGGCGTTTGGCTCATGATCCTTCAAATTTTGAGGTTGAAACTAAAGAAGTCTCTGATCCACAAGCAGGGGTGTTAGGAGAATATCATGTTGAATTTGCAGAACCGCAAGAGGGCAGCACGATCGTGATTATTACATCGGAAGGCACGACTTCAGCGCAGCCGTCTAGAACCGTAACGTTGCAGGTACGGTATGGAAAAGCATCATTAGCTCAATATGCTTCTATTACAAATGAAGATGTGTGGTATGGCAGTGAGATAAAAGGGGCAGTTCATTCGAATGGAGGTATTCGGATGGATGGTTATTCGGATGGATTAATGACTAGTGCGAAAGAGACTTATGCATGTCAAACCTATCACGGATGTTCTTCTCCTTATGAGACTAAACCGGGTATTTGGGGAGAAGGCGAGCGGTCGGAATTGTGGGAGTTTCCAGTTGTAGCGGTGGATTATAACTCATTAACAATGGATTTGCTGGCAATGAAGGAAGCGGCGGTAGAAGCGGATACTTATTATGGATCATCGTCTAAATATGGGTATCAAGTAGTTTTTAATAGTAATAATACGATGACGATTAGCAAGGTGACGCGAAAAGGGCAGAATGTGTGGTCGAAAGCACCGGGGGAAAATTATGAATATAGTTCATATGATGTTGGGCAAACTCAAGTAATCGAAACAAAAGAAGTAGAAAGTGGGAGTATTTATTTTTTTGAAGATGATGTGTGGGTGTATGGTGAGATTCGAAGTCGGGTGACTATAGCAGCGGGAGTGTTTCCAGATCGATCTAGTACGAATGCTAGTATTATCTTGAATGGAAATATTACATATGGCGATGTGCATGATGGGTCGCGTGTATTCGCGGCAGTGGCTCAAAAAGATATATTGATTCCTTGGTCAGGTGCTCCAGATGATATGGTGTTAGAAGGCGCATTCGTGGCGCAGAATGGAGCATTTTATCGGAGATATTATTGCCCTGGGTCATGTGGAGCAGATGCACATCGAATTAAAAATAGTTTAACGCGTTATGGCATGATCGCGAGTAATGGCGTTCCGGCAACGGCTTGGGTGAGCGGAGAGACTTTGTTAAGTGGTTTTCGAGAAGGTTCGGCTGAATATGATCCTAATTTATTGTATGCTCCACCTCCTTATTTTCCGACGAGTGGAGAATACGAGTTTATTTCTTGGGAAGAAATGTAAAAAGAGCGGAAATACAGTATGCTAAAGAAGTATGTTGGGCGTAGACATATCTGAGCGTTCGATTAAAGTTGTACGTTTGAGTAACAGCAAACGACACAAGCTGTTGGCACGAGCGTGGTGTGAAATACCGGCGGAAGCAATTCAGCATGGAGTGATAACCGAGCCAGATGTAGTGGGTAAGGCTCTGCGTCAAACAATAGAAAAGTGTGGAGTGAGATCAACGCATCAAGATGTAGTGGTGGCGTCTATACCAGAATCAGAATCTTTTTTAAGTGTAGTAGAAATTCCAGCGATGGATGAACAGGAAGTGTCGGAGGCGGTGCAATGGGAAGTAGCCCAGCATATGCCGTTTGGATTAGAGAATGTGTATTTAGATTGGCAATGGGTCAGTCCAAAAGGATCCGTAAAAAAGGATCGTCAAGAAGTGCTGGTGGGAGCAGCTGAGAAAAAAGTAGTCGATCCTTTGGTGGGGTTGTTGAATCGGTTAGGGTATGACGTGGCGGCTTTGGAGTTGGAAAGTCAAGCGATTGTGCGAGCATTGATATCAGAGGATTTATTGGATAAACAAGGGCTATTGATGGTTGATTTAGGCGCAACTGTTACTAATGTCGTGGTGCATGACAGAGGAGCGATTCGATTTTCAGCGACGTTGAAGCGGGGAGTGCAAGCAGCGATGGCAAATTTAAATCCAGAAGAAGAGGGTTTGGTTAAAGATCCATCAGCGAAAACAAGTGAGCAAATTAGTGCTCAGTTAGAAGAGAAATTACGTTTTCCGTTAGAGGAAATAGTGGCTGAGGTGCATGGTATTTTGGAATATTACACTGGGTTATCGACCGAGCATCGAGTGAATGAAATCTTGTTGACTGGTGGTGGAGCAAATTTACCGGGCTTGGATCGGATTTTTCAAAGATTTTTTTCTGATGTTCATTTGAGTCGTGCAAATCCATGGATCAATATTCGTTCTGCTCAGCAAAATGCAGCTCCGCTGATGAGTTTGTCAGAGTCAGTACATTATTCCACAGCGTTGGGATTGGCGCTGCGGGACGTTGTTTTTTAAAGCCGCAGGTGCTATGAAAGACGAGATTAATTTATTACCGCCACGAGCAGTTGTTACTCGTCGAAAATTAGTAGTTACGAGAAGATTGGCAAAATTAATGCGACGAGTGTTGATGGGAGAAGCTGTTTTGGCAGTCATGATTATTATTGGCTTAAATGCAAATCAGACTTTAGGAAAGATTGTAGCGCAGCAGTTTTCTGAAAGCAGTTCGAAACAATCAGAGTTGCAAACTGAGGTGAAACAATTTAATGCGTTGATACGAGATGTAAATAAGTGGCGCTCAAAGTACTCCGCATGGTCGCCGATGATCAAAGAAATTCTGAATGCATTGCCGGAAGGAGTGCAAATTAATAGTTTAGCAGCGGGAGAAACGGGACAAATTACGGTTCAAGGCGAGTTTGAAAACGCAGAACAAATTGTGAGCTATCAGCGTAAACTAGAGCAGATATCAGGGGTGGCAAGAGTAGAAGCGCCACTAAGTAATTACTCAACAGGCAGCAATCAGCAGTTTAAGTTAATTGTGGTGTCGCAATATGAAAACGAAAAATAAGCAGCAATTAAATAGTTGGGCCGGGATAACACTGGGATTAGAAGTGCTGTTGATACTGGTGCTGGGAGGAGGAATTTGGTGGGGGTATAGCCAGGTGCAAACGAATCGACAAGCATACGCCCTAGGGCGGTATAAGTTGGAGAATTTGCCCAATGATTTACAAGCATGGTCGAAAGCAAATGCTGAGTTGCATCAGTACGATAGTGATTGGGAGAAGTTGGAGGCTATGCTGATTCCGATTGATAAAGCGGGGGAAATTGTGAAGGACTTACAGAATTTAGGAGCAAAACAGCAAATTCAAGTTCAAGTTCCTGAAATCCAAGAATATATTGAGACTGATGAGAATAAACATCAGCTTAATCAATATACTGGTATGCAGGAAGTGGAGATTTCGTTTAGCGCAGTGGGCAATCCAGATGATTTAATGTTGTATTTACATGATTTAGAAGCTTTGCCGTATGCTTTGGCGGTTCGAGAATGGCAGTTGCAAACAGGAACTAATGCAGCACGTGGCACGGTACGCGCGGCACCGGAAGCGTTAGATGGGGATGATAAAGAGACGGTCCAGCAAACCAGTGTCTTGTCTGGGAAAATTATGGTGTTGTTTGAAGAGGAATAAATATATGTCCAAGTCCAAAAAACTAAAATGGAATAAAAAGAAGATTATGAGCCTAACATCGTATCAAGGTTGGGCTTGGCTCTTAACCAAACAAATGACATGGTTTGAGATAGTGGTTTTAATAATCTTTTTGATGTTAGGTGGTTGGTTGTATATCAAGATGTTTGTGCTATTACCGCAAGTTAACACGGAAACTTCGCAATCTGTTACGAATGTTGATCAAGATGACTTAAAAGCTGTACAGGATTGGAGCGAGGTAAAAGCTGAACAAAGAGAAGCAGGGGCGGGATTGGTGCGGGGGAAATATTTTATTGGATCATGATGTAAGATGACATTATGGTAGGGATTGATGTATCGGAAAAATCAATAAAAGTAGTTGAGGTTTCGGATGGCCAAAACCCATCTTTACATACCGTATGTTGGTCGGCCATTAGTAATGACATGATCAAAAATGGAGTAGTGCAAGATAAAGAAGAAATGGCACAGGCTTTGTCTTTGGCATTAGGCAAGTGCACGCCTGTACCGGTGACAGGGAAAAGGGTTGTAGTTTCGATTCCGGAATCACAGTCGTTTGTGCGAGTTCTTGATTTACCACAGATGTCAGATGAAGAAACTGACGAAGCGGTACAGTGGGCTGTGCGACATCATATTCCGTTTGATTTAGAAAGAGTGTATATAGATTGGCAGCCAGTTGGCATAGGTGGTGCGGATAATAATCGACGACAGATTTTAGTGGGGGCAGCACAAAGAATCGTTGTGGATCCGTTGTTAGAGGTGCTGGATAGTTTAAAGTTGCAAGTTGAAGCCTTGGAGTTAGAGGCGCAAGCGATTGTGCGGAGTCTATTGCCTTTTCAGGCTCAGGATGTGCAAGGAGTTTTAATTGTAGATTTAGGAGCGGAAGCGACTAACGTAATTTATTTTGATCAGGGCGCAATGCGTTTTACTACTAGTATCCGCAAAGGCGGAGAATATCTAACAGAACAGTTGGCTCAAAACTTGCGTATTCAACCCGGTTCGGCGGCTGAGAAAAAAGCATTAGTAGGAATTACTAGCGCGAGTGCGGATGATGCACAGGTGGCGGCAGTATTGCGAGGAGCGTCATTGGAAATTGTGCAACAAATTGAGCAGGTTGTACGAGAAGTGGCAGTGCCGGGAGCAAGCGACAGTGGAGTGAGGGCGATAATTTTATCTGGAGGGTCAGCTAATATGCCGGGATTAGTATCGGTTTTTAATGAAGTGTTTGTGGGGGTACCAACGCAATTAAGTAATCCTCTGATTAATTTAACAAGCGAACGAGGAGCGGTTTTGTCGGGTAATGATGCTGTGCATTTTGCAACGGCAATTGGGTTGGCTTTGCGCGAAGCATGCGAGGAGGGAAGTTGATGTTATATGCGCCAGGTTAATTTATTACCACCAGATAGAAGAACGAGATTAAAGAGATTGGAGCTTTGGAAACAGTTGGCTCAGTCGTTGAATAAAACGGGATTAGCACTGTGGTTTATGATGTTTGTAGGCATTATTTTATTGGTATCGTTATGGATATTATCAGTGGCAGCGGAAAGCACGACGACAATTGAATTGCAGGCTGAGGTGGCAAATTATAAAAGCATTAGGAAGGAAGTGGCGCAGCAGCGAGCGTTGCTAGAACAAGTATATGGAGTAGCAGAAAACCGGGTGGTGTGGGCGGATGTTTTTGAGCAGTTATTAAAAACAGTGCCGAGCGGAGTGCAAATGACGGCATTCACTGGTCAGTCAGAAATTAGTGATGATGAAACTATGGCGAGCTTAGTGATACGGGGTCAAGCAGTAACACGTAATGTGCTGAAGGCATTTGAAAGTCGTTTACAAAATATTGTTCTAGTGACAGGCATTGAATCTCCGACCAGTAATTTACTTGATCGGGAGAATCCGACTTTTGAATTAAAACTACTGATCCAACCAGCAACAACGGAGGATAATGAAGTATGAAAAAAGTAACGTCAGAAAAACAGGTTTTTTGGTTAGCGCTAGCGGTAATGTTTGGTTTAGTAGTGGTGCAGGTGCCAATTTGGTATGGGGTCGGTGTATTTGCTCAAAAATTATTTGACAATCGAATGATAGAACAGCAGCTATGGGTAGTCAGGCAAAGAAATGAGAGTGCATGGGAGCAGTTAACAGCACAGACGAATTATTTATCTCAATTAGATATGGTGGTGCCGAATATTAGTACGTTGGCACAAGAGATTGAGCGCATGGAACGTTTAGCGGATGAGGCTGGGATTGTGCTAAATACTAATGAAATTAAGGAAGAGGATTTGGTGGGATCGCAAGCGGGGAGTTTGTTAAAAGTGGCGAATGTGACATTGGACTTGGTGGGTGATCCAGAGCAGCTGTTGGTTTTTCTCGGCCAATTAGAGCATTTACAAGAGTTAACTGAAGTAACAGAAATTTCATTGCGACAATGGACGAGCGAAGCGCAAGTGACTGAAGATGGACGACAGGCTTATATTTTATCAGTACGAGTTAAGTTTTATATGCAAAATAATGGCGAATAAAGCAAAAATTAGCTGGAAGGGTTTATCCTGGCAAATGGTTGCGGATCAGGCGCAGGCCTGGGTGACGATAGTGGTGACTGCGCGCGTAACGACTATATTAGTATGGGGAATAGTTGTGATGGTAGTGATATATTTAGCGTATATGCAGGTGTGGCGTATATTAACTGGAGATTTAACATTGCCAGCAGGCGTGGTTCCGACTCAGTTAAGTGTGGATGCAGACATTTTGCAACAGATTCATGAGCAACGTGAGGCGAGAGAAGACTACATTGTGCCGGCTTTTAGAGTAGAAAATATATTACCGTAATGAACACACAAGGGGGAAAACGAGTGTTGTTGTTTGGGACATTTGATCCAATACACGAAGGACATAGGCAGATGTTGCAAGAGGCGCGTAAATACGGTGACTGGATAATAGTGGTGGTAACGGCGGATGAAGTAGTGAAGCGACAAAAGAAACACGAACCATATCAACCAGAAGCAGAACGATGTGCGGTCGTGCGAGAAAATGGAGCAGATGAGGTGGTAGTCGGAGATCAACAGCCAGAAAAGTACCAACTTTTGCGTGAATTGGAGTATGATGTTTTGGCGTTAGGTTATGATCAGCCAGTGTCTCTAAAAGAAGCAAAATCTTTGTTAATGGAATGTGATCATTCAATGGTACAGGTAGTGCGGTTAACTGCTTTTGAACCAGAAAAATATAAATCAAGTTTAATACGAGGGTTGAGTTAATTGCATAAGCAGCCGAACAAGCGATAGGATGAAAGAGTGAGTAAATATCCTTCGCAAAACGGATGGGGGTTAGCGGTAGCGATTTTGATGATCGGAAGCGTAGTGGCGGGTGGGTTATATATTTTAAAGGCACCGCGCGCGGAAGTGCAGAATAGTGTCGGGGAGCAAGGGCAGGTGGCGGGTGAAGTATTCTCAAATGAAGATCAGACTGAACCGCAAGAAGGTTCAGTGACGGCGCCGGTAAAAATAGTGCTGTATACCGATTTGGATTGTGATTTTTGTCGTCATTTTTATCAATCGGTGTGGCAGCCGGCTCGGGATCAGTATTTTGAAACCGGAAAAGTGCAAGCTGTTGTGCGAGTTTTTCCGTTGGGAAAACTGTATAATCAGGAGAATGATGTGGCGGAATTAGCGTATTGTGCCTATCAACAGGGTGAATTTTTTGAAATTATGAACGCGGTTTTTGAAGGGGAGAAATATATGCCGACCGAGCAAATTAAAGAAATAATTAATACTTATGTTGATAAAGTGGCGTTAGATAATTGTCAGCAGTCAGGTATAGGAAGAATGATGTTGGGGCAAGCATCGCAGCAGGCTTTAGAAGTGGGGGTGACGTCGGTGCCGGCTATAGAAATCAATGGACAGGTTTATGAAAATGTAACGACCTTCGCGCAGCTACAAGAAATTTTAGCGCAGGTTTTAGAAGAAGTATGAATGAAGTAGTTACATTGCCACCCGGAGTGTCGATTGGAATTTTAGCGTTTTTGCTGAGCTTGTTACCGGCGGGTTTATTTTTGTGGGTGTGGTATTTGCGACGTCATGATCGACCAGTCCCGGTATCAGTAGTAGTACGAGGCATGATAATTGGGATGTTGTTAGTTGGGCCAGCGTTTGTGCTGGAATCATGGGCGCCAAAACTCTGGACGGCTTTATCGCCGGGCACAGTTCATTATTTTGACAGTGCCGTGTTACCGTTAGAAACTTTTGGCGATATATTTTGGCCAGCAGTCGGTACTTTTGGAATAGTGGCTTTAATTGAAGAAGGATTGCGATTTTTAAGTTTGAGTTGGTGGTTTCGTAAAAGTCCCGTGATTGATCAAGTGTTTGACGGATTAGTTGTGGGGTTAGCAGTTGGTTTAGGATTTGCCACGTTAGAAAATACGTTATATTTTTTCCAACTGTTTTGGCAGGGTAATTTTGATACTTTAGTATTTGTGTTTTTCTTGCGCTTTATAGTGTCGACGATGGCGCATGTAAGTTTTGGCGGTATCATGGGCGTGTTATTAGTGCGAGGATATTTTACCTGGTATCGACGTCGGTATTATTTAGCGCAAGCGTTTATAGTGCCGTGGTTAATGCATGGGGCATACGATTGGATGTTGGGTGTTAATCAAACAGCATATGCAATCGTAATGTTGTCAGTGCCCCTAGTTTTGTTGGTGACTTGGAGTAATAGAAGAGAATTTTTTGCAGTTAATCGGGAAGGGGCGCAAAACTTGATTACACCAAAACCACCGCATGGATATGAAGACTTGCAGCTCAAGACAACAAAATGGCAGCCAACTGGTACGTGGAATAAAGAAGCGCAATGGTTACGTTATCGGCGCTTAACAAAAAGACCTAATTCGTTAGATAATTAAAGTATGACACGTTTTGCTTTAGCAGTTACAATGTTGTTTGTCATTGTAGGACTGTTGGCGGTGTTGGTGTTGTCGGCTCAAGTAGGTGGCGTAATGATGCGCAATAATGTGGTGCGGGGAGAGTATTTAGAGTTAGGAGTATTAGAACCAGTTGTGCCGGGTGTTCCCGTAACAGTGCGGTGGGAGAAAATAGACAGTATGCCAGCAGCGGAGGTGAAATTATGGTGGCGCACAACTAAGCAAGAAGAACAAATAGGTACCGGGAATTTAGAAAATAATTCTGCTCAGGCAGTATGGCCGTGTGATAATCAAGCGCAACAAGGCACGCTGGAGATTGCAGATGCGGAATCGGGGCAGGTATTTGGTTACCAAGAGATTACGGTGCAGGCGGCTGGACCAGAGTGTTTACCTTAACTAAGTTCGGAGCGGAAATACTCGATTGTGGAAGTGAGGCCGTCGGCTAGGGAAATAGATGGTTCCCAGTTTAGGTATTGGCGAGCGCGAGAAATGTTGGGCTGGCGTTGATGGGGGTCATCTTGTGGTAAATCCCGAAATTCGATTTTTGACTGAGATTTGGTGGCGGCAATAATTTGCTCGGCCATTTCTTTAATAGTTAGTTCTTGAGGATTACCAAGATTAAGTGGGCCGATAGTCTCGTCTTGATTCATCATTTTAATCATGCCGTCAATTAAATCGTCAACATAACAGAATGAACGGGTTTGCGAGCCATCGCCGTAAATAGTGATAGGCTCATTACGGAGCGCCTGAACGATAAAATTACTAACGACACGACCATCTTGAGGATGCATGCGTGGTCCGTAAGTATTGAAAATACGAATAATGCGAATGTCGACATCGTTTTGGCGATGATAGTCCATACATAAAGTTTCGGCGACACGTTTGCCTTCGTCGTAACAAGAACGAGGGCCGATTGGATTAACATTGCCCCAGTATTCTTCAGTTTGAGGATGGATTTCGGGGTCGCCGTAAATTTCAGAGGTTGATGCCTGTAAAAGACGAGCGTGAACACGTTTGGCAAGGCCAAGCATGTTAACCATGCCAACAGTAGAAGTTTTAATGGTTTTAATCGGATTGTGTTGGTAATGAATCGGAGAAGCGGGGCAAGCAAGGTTATAAATCTGATTGACTTCGACGACTAAAGGCTCGGTAATATCGTGGCGTAGGAGTTCAAATTTAGGATGGCTGAGTAAGTGTTCAATGTTTTTTTTGCGGCCAGTAAAAAAGTTATCAGCGCAGATAATAGTATGACCCTCGTTGATAAGGCGATCGCAAAGGTGGCTGCCGAGAAATCCAGCGCCACCGGTAACTAAGATGGTACTCATACGCTTAAGCCTAGTATAGTAAAAGATATGAAACAACTGTGGTGGTGGGGATTAGTGCTGGTTTGGATGGGAATGATTTGGTATCTATCCGATCAACCAAATTTGTCATCTGGATTAGAGGCGGATTGGTGGTTAAGAAAAGGCGCGCACATAACAGAGTATGCAATTTTAACATGGTTGTGGTGGCAAGCTGCAGGCCGGAGAGGACTGTGGTGGGTGATATGGGGAGTGATAGCTTACGCTGTGAGCGATGAAATACACCAATCTTTCGTAGTTGGGCGGCACGGAAGCGCATTAGATGTTGTGATTGATAGTACCGGTGCAGTAATAATGACCGGTTTGATAAAATGGGCGCGTAAATTTAACCGTAACCCTATTTTGAAACTTCTTTGACGACAGCGGCGAAAGATTCAGGCTGTTTGATGGCAAGTTCAGCTAAAGCTTTGCGATCTAAAATTATACCTTTGCCTTTAATGAGGCTCATAAATTGAGAGTAAGACAAATCAAAGGGACGAACAGCGGCATTGATGCGGGTTTGCCAAAGGGCGCGAAAATCTGATTTCTTTTGGCGACGGTGCGCGTAAGCATACTGGCCGGCTTTCAAGACAGCTTCTTTGGCTAACTTGAAGTTGGTTTTGCGGCGGCCGCGATAACCCTTGGCTCGGTCAAGCCACTTACGGTGTCGTTTGCGTTTAGGAACGCTGCGGGATGCTTTAGGCATAGGTCAAATTACTGCAGATTATAGGGAATAAGCTGATCAAGACGACCGCGATCACTGCCAGATAAGCCGCCGCGGACATGCTTTTGACGAGTTGTGTTGCCATCGGCACGGGAATTAAAATGAGCTTGGCCGATTGCGAGATGCTGGACTTTACCTTTGGCGGAAATATGGAAGCGCTTTTGAGCGGCTTTTTTAGAACGTTGTTTCATATAACTAGAGGTATACGGTAAATTAACGGGATAAAACTGTCAATATTAACTTAATGCGAAGGGCGGACAAGAAGAGCGGAAATGTTATTAGCCGCTTGGGCGACATTGCCTTCAATCAGAGCGCCGTTGGGTACTTGCTGGGCAAAATCACGAATTTTTTGAACAGCCTGTTCGCGGCGGCTTTTTTCTCGGCCGCGTAAACGCATTTCAACTTTGACTTTATGACCTTCGGCTAAGAAGCCGTCAGTTTGTTTTAAGCGCATTTGTAGGTCATGTTCTCCAATCTTAAAACCGACGCGAACACCTTTAATCTCGCCACCTTTAGTTTTGGCTTTTTGTTTGGCTAACTTTTTACGTTTGTCATAAAGATGCTTGCCTAAATCCATTAGACGAACAACGGGAGGATTCGCGCTGGCCGAGACCATAACAAGATCAGTTTCTGATTCTTGGGCCATACTCTTGGCTTCGGCGAGAGGCACGACGCCTAATTGAGCGCCATCAAGGCCAATAAGGCGGATTTCGGGAGCGAGAATTTCTTCGTTAGCCGATGGTTTTTTAATTTGTGGTTTGGGACGGGTACGGTACCGTCGACGGCGACTAGGCATGAGGTCAAGTAAGAAAAACTAAAACATAGGATGCCAGGCATCCTGGTCTAAAATTAGCTTAAAAAGGGGATTTGAGCAATACTCAAGGTATGAAAGATTTGGCGTACAATAAGCGGGCAGTGTTTGATTATGACTTGCTGGAAAAGTTTGAAGGCGGGTTAAAATTGATGGGAACAGAGGTAAAATCGGTGCGAGCAGGGAATGTGAGCCTTAAAGGCGCGTTTGTGACATTGAAAGACGGAGAAGTGTGGCTGACAAATGCGACGATTTCGCCTTGGCAGCCAGCCAATGCACCGACTGATTATGACCCAACTCAGCCCCGGAAGGTGCTTTTGAGCCGAGCCGAGATTAAGAAATTGATTGGAGCCAAGGAAGCAAAGGGATTGACAATAGTGCCTATTAAGATGTATAATAAACGTTCACGGATTAAGTTAGAATTGGCTTTGGCACGGGGAAAGCGGCAATACGAGAAGAAAGAACAAAAGAAAGAGCATGATATTAAGCGGGATATTGACCGAATGTTAAGAGGAAAGGAATAGCTGGCGAGCGCTTCGGATTACGGATATAATCGGTAATCGGAAGGGCATGCTAGGCCTCGATAAGATGTAGCTTTGACAATATGCGTGTCGTGAGGGGATTAGCTCACGTAAATCCCATAGTCCAACGTTCAAGTGCAAACGTATTTCAGCGCGTGAAGACAGCATTTGCTAACGCATTTGCTACCCCTTCTTTTGCGCCTGTTGTCGCTTAATCTCGACAGCCATCGCTTCTAATCAGCCGTTGGGTTAATAAGCGGTGTCATTTCAAACGGCTCTCAAGTGTGAGTTTTATTAGTGCTAACACTTGGAAAAGCACCAACTGATAGGTGGCTAACAGGCTTTTCTGTTTTGTAGCTGGCTAGGTACCTAAAACTTTTTAAGACAGATACGCACGTAGATTATTGTCGAATCACATTTTACACGGCGGTTCAATTCCGCCCATGTCCACTGTTGTAAACAAAGCAAAAATATACCAAAACAAGGTGAGACATTTGGAATACCTTGGCATTATTACTATCATGTTCTACTATCGTTTGTTGAGATTGTAGCATGAGTGTCCTTTTAACCTGGCTGTATTAAGCAGCCAAAACCTCTCAGCGGAGAAAGTGAAATGAGGAAACTGCTAAGCAAACAGATAGGTGTTCATTTCTTGTTCTGTGCGAGCCCGGTCACGATCGACAAGCGAGCGGAGTGGGGTGATAGCGCCGACAATCTTCAGCAGGCACCGAACGGCGCGTTTCTGAAAACGTCATCGCCGACGGAAATCAGCCATCTGGTACAGCCTAACGCCGACAAGACGGCACCTATCGGCTGGATGCCTGGATCTGCTCCCGGCCTCTTTAACAAATTGCCGATCTGGGTTGATGATGAGTACCTTCTTCAAGTTGGTGAGGTCAAGAAGCTCGCTACGGCCGATGGCGAAATCGAGTACACGGCTAAGGAGCTCTCGATGGTGTGCTATAACGACCTGAATGGCACCCCAAACGAAGCCGATGCCTGGGTACAGACGGTCGCCGCCGTCAAACAAAACTACGAACTGTAGACGAGGCTCTCTCTACTTAATCGAGGATGGTTAGTTTTAGTAACACCCTGTGCGTGATGTGCGGGGTGTTTTTCTTTACAAAGAAGTGATTTACGGCGCGCAAGGTGCATAGATGACTCTTTCTACTTGACAATTATGAAATAAGGAGCTATCATATAGTTTGAAATTAAGGATGGTTTTTTGAAAATTGAGAATTTTGAAAAAGGAGAGACCGATGCCTTTGTTGTTTGTGTTGTTTGTTTGGTTGCTGGGCTTTGTGGCGGGGTATTTTTCGCATTTCCCGTGCTTGTTGGGATTTCGATCCTTTGTTTCGTGATCGGAATCTGGCTGTGTGTTACGTGTAAGGAGGCGGAACAGCTGGTATCAATGCTGTTTGTTGGGATTGCGACGATCATTAATGTTGTAATGTGGATGACTTACTACATTACAACGGGGCAAACTTGGTTGGGAGATTTCTTCTTACGCAGGTAGGCAGAATAATCCGCGTTGTCTCTTTCCGCACCACCTCTTGAGTTGTTCTCTTGAGGTGGTTTTTTGTTTAAGAACATGTTGTCAATGGCTATTAGTTGTGTTTCAAAATTGCCAAGCTATTAAACATTACGCCACTGTTGACAGTGTGACTAGAAATAATAAGATTACTGGTTCTAACCTGCTCTTTTCATAAGGAGAATATGTCGTGAAAACCAACATGAAAGACTGGATTAATCATGTAGAAACTGTGCGGCCAGTGATGGATGCCTTAATCAAACAGTTGGAATCGTATGGCGCTGTTGTGGCGGCTAAAAAAACTAGAGAAGTAGGTAGCTTACCTTACACGGTGACGTTCAGATGGTCACGAGAGAGGGCAATTACCACTATCGGCGTCACGCTGAAAGATCACCAAACAGAGTCGGACGTAGTCATTACCAACATGACCACTTTGCCTAGAGAAAAGCGCCGACTAGGTTTTGGGGGTCAAGCCGTACATCGGGTAATAGCGTGGGCTAGAGAGTGCCGGTTCAATGAAGTTAGGGCTACTCAAGTGAGCGGAGCAGAATCATTCTGGCGCAATAATGGTTTTGTTCAATGCCCTCAACCTAATCCGTGCAATGACTTTGTGTATCGTCTTAGCAGCTCATGACCTGCAAGTGAGAATCGGTTTGCTATAACCGCTGCGTTTCTTCGGAAATGTCAGCGGTTTTTCTTTTACTATATCTGAAACCAACTCCAACTCCGGATCCGAGTTTAAGTCCGACACCGTAATACAGTAATTGTTCGGGGCAAGAAGCGCTATCAGGTTGATCTGATGGCGCTTTTATATTGGCGAATAATTATTACTTTTAGTCAATGATAGGGCTATTGACAATTTAGATAGAAAACATAAGATGGGCGCTGCGGTGAAACAAACCGCTTTTTTTTTATTGATTCTTTATAAAGTTATGCAGCAAGAAATGAATGTGAATCGGATTTTTCATAATGTAATGGCCGGTTTGACGGTGAGTTTTGTGGCCTTAAGTTTAGGTGCGGCATTTGGATTATTGTCAGGAAGAGGGGCATTTGCGGGCATGATGTCAGCGGCAATTATTGCTAGCGTAACGGCAGCTTTTGGTGGAACGCGTATTCAAACCTCAGGGCCAACAGGGCCAATGACGGCAGTAACGGCGGTGGCAGTAGCGGCGGCACATGATGGAATTACTGCTGTCGGTACAAGTAACCCAGAACATTTTATTAATATAGTTGTGATATTGACCGGGGTGTGTTTATTGATAATGGGTGTGTTACGACTAGGTAAATTTATTACCTATGTACCAAATGTAGTTATATCTGGGTTTATGAATGGGATAGCTATTATTATTTGGATGGATCAGATAAAAAAGCTTTTTGGGTGGGGAGGAAAGGTTGCTTTTACAGGATCAGTGACAGTGAATGTCTGCGTGACGATCATAACTACAGTGTTAGTGTTTGGTTTGCCGGTGTTAGTACGACGATACTGGTCAAAAATGGCTAGTCTGTTATCTGGGACATTATTGGCGATTTTGATAATGACGGCTATAAGTGTGTGGTTGCATTTGCCAATTGAACATGTGTCTTTAACTTCTTCCATTAAATCTTGGAATGATGCAGGGCAATTAATATTGTCCCAATGGCCACGAGATTGGTCTAAAGGTGTGTTGATGGCCGCTTTGCCATTTGCTTTACAATTGGCAGTGTTGGCATATTTAGACACTTTGTTAACGTCGTTAGTAATTGATAAAATGACTAGCGAACGGACT
Source organism: uncultured Candidatus Saccharibacteria bacterium (assembly GCA_964610055.1). Taxonomy (GTDB): domain Bacteria; phylum Patescibacteriota; class Andersenbacteria; order UBA10190; family UBA10190; genus CAZSUC01. The sequence goes on from CAZSUC010000002.1 coordinate 110,861, forward strand.
AGACAAAATAAAGAATTGATCGCGCAAGGATTTGGAGCGGCATTAGTAGGGTTAGTAGGAGGAATTCCTGGGGCGCAGGCAACAATCCGGTCAGTATTGATAGTAAAAGAAAAGGCGGATATGCGTTTAGCTGGGATTATGGTAGGAGTCTTTGCTTTAGTTGAAATGTTGGCATTTCAGAATCTAATTAATTTAATTCCTCAGGCAGTGTTTGCAGGAGTGTTAATAAAAGTTGGTTATGATGTATTTGATTGGGTGCCAGTGAAACTGTATTTAAAAGAATTATTAAAAGGTAAAAGTGAGATGTGGCGTAATTTTTTAGCGCGGCATGATAGTAATCCAATATTTGTAACTAATCGAGAAATGTTAATGATTATTGGAACAACACTAGTGACAGTTTTGTTTGATTTAAATACGGCAGTTGGGGTGTTTACGGTGTTGTATTACGTATTAAATAAATGGTTAATGAAACAGAATCCAATGCGTGATTTGAAACCAGTCTTAGAGACTGAAGGAGTGGCAGACGAAGGGTAGTTCTATGTAAGGGTGTGTAAGGGTGTGGTTCTTTGACAAGAAATAAAAGGGTTAACAATGAGGAAGCAAGGTTCGTCGGTTGTTGTGATTTGTGGTGACAATGCAATCGCGAGTGTTCGAGAGCAGATGGAAGAGCAGTTGTTTGGAGGGGTGCCGCACTATATTTGTGTGCCAGGTGGTCCTGTGCAGTTGTGTTTGGAGGAGTCCAGGGCAATTATTATGGATATGGTATTGTTTATGGTTGGTGCTAAAAAGGCAACGAGGGTTTTTTTAGTGATGCATGGTCCGAATTGTGGCATGGTGAATCATTGTTTGGGACATGCAGCTACTGCAGAAGAAGCTACTGAAGTGGCTCAGGATATTTTGCTTGCGTCTCGGAAGTATCTGAGTGGATTTTTGCCAGTTGGGGTAGACCTGCGAATACTGTATTTATCTCGTGGTCAGATTTGTGAGTTTTGAGTGATTTTGATGTGTAATACGATTACATGATAATCAGAATCCTTGATAGAGCGGTTTCATCCGCTCTTTTTGATATAATTAATATATGAGAATTGTAGTTACGGTAAAAACGAGAGCACGAGCGGAGAAGATTGAGAAAATAGATGACGGGCATTATCGCTTAGCGGTAAAAGCAGCGCCACAGGCAGGACAAGCAAACGAAGCGGTGTGTAAATTAGTTGCAAAATATTTAAGAGTTGCGCCGAGTCGGGTGCATATTAAGTTGGGTAAAACAAGTAAAGAGAAGTTACTTGAAATAATTTAGTGAAATGGTTAGATAATAGTATGCAAGAAATTGGTGTAGGTATAGATGCGGGGGGAACATGGATAAAAGCGGGAGTAGTGTCAGTTGCTGGAGAAGTATTAGGCATGGTGAAGGTTGAAAGCGGGGCGGCGCAGGGAAGAATTGAATATATTAAGAGTATTGATCGGGCAATACAAGAACTTACTGATCAGTATGTGGAAGCAAAATCAAAAAACATGCCGATTGGATTGGCTATACCGGCTTTGTTAACAACGGATCGACGAGCGATCAGGGCAATGGCAAATGTGAAAGGGTTAGAAAGTTTGGAGGCGCCTGTGAGCGTACGTGAACTATTAGCTGGAAGTGAGTGGGCAGAACGGGTGAAGATAGTGGAGAATGACGCTGGGGCAGCGGCGTGGGCGGAATGGAAAAAAGCTGGAAGCAATACGAACGAAAAAATGTTATTAGTCACTTGGGGAACTGGAATTGGTACGGCGTTAATATCAAATGGATGTAATCAGTCAGGATGGGAGGGTGGTCATATTCCGATTGAGAGTAGTAAAGGAGATGTTTTAGAGAAAAAAGTGGCAGTACCAGCGATTATAAAGCGAGTGGCAGACAGGATGAAAATAACAAACGATATGAACGAAGCGCCTAAACAGATATTACAGGCAGCGATAAAAGGTGATCTGGTTTGTCGTGAAGAAATTTATCGGGCAGCGGAATGGCTAGCGTGGGGGATTCAAGTGTGGTCGGTGATCGCTTGTCCAGATATGGTGCGGTTAGGAGGAGCTTTCGTGGCAGATGATTGGATTGTTGAGGAAGTACGCGCGGCGTTGGATCGAGTTGATAATGATTTTATGCGTATGGTCATTAAGCCGGAAATGGTGCAGAAGGCGGCGTTAGGAAATCAAGCAGGTATAGTGGGAGCGGCACAATTGGCGTTAGGTTCGGGTGATTGAGTCGGTAATAAATCTTTGTCGATAGCTACTTGACTGGATAAGGCTTGCATGATTTCGGTGACAACAGCATGAACAGGCAGAACGTTTAAGACCTGAGGTGTAACTGCTTGGGAATGGAAAGGAGTGTCAACGGCGGAAGGGGCAATGCGATGAATTAATAATTTCTTTTGGCGCACTAAAGGACTGTGGCGGTAACCCATAATAATTTTATCGAGGGCGGCTTTAGTGGCGATATAGTGCCAAGCGTGCAACCAAGGCGGGCAAGTCTCAGGTGTTAGTCGAGTAACAGCGGAGCTTAATGCAACAACATGGCCATGATCTTGAATGTGCCGCAGAAAATTGCGGCCAACATTCATAAAACCAGTGACGTAAAGACGAAAATCATGTTCCATTTTTTCATTACTGATTTCATAAAGTGGAGTTGAGACCTCGTGTGTAAATCCGCCAGGTGGACAGGCGCCAACAGCGTAAATGACAGCTTGAAGGCGAGCGCCAGTGTAGGCGTGTCGAAGACGAATTTCTTTTTCGAGCTGAGTGAGGGAGTGTTGATTAAGAACATCAACTGTATAAGTGGTGAGACGACGATTTAGTTCAGGGCGAGTATTAGTAAGATTTTGGCGTAGCTGGAGAAGATCATTTTCGGAGTTAGCGGCGACAATGGTGCGGTAGCCTTGCGCACATAATTCATAAGTAATAGCTCGACCTAAAGATCCGGCGCCAAAGACGAGAACGTAATTATTAGACATAAGATGTGTATAGATAATTGTCAGAAGATTATAACATTTTATGACATGTTGATATAAAATAGCAAAATCTTGATATTTAAGGGCTTGTTGGGCAAAATTAAGATGATGTTTGTTTATAAAAAATTTTGACAAAGTATATAATTTTCCACAGGATGTTTGATTAGTGTAGGATAAAAGCATGATTATTAACCTGAAAAAAGCTTTAACAGAGGATGTGACGCTGGGACTGAAGGCAGCGAATGAAAAGTATGGATGGAAAATTGATAAGACGGATTTGCCGACAGTAATTGTGACTCATTCACAAGGGGCGGGACGTGGTGATTATGCTTCGCCAGTGGCGTTGTCTTTAGCAAAGAAAACGGGATTAAATCCAATGGAGGTGGTGGAGAAGATTGCGGAGCAGATGTTGAAGAAAGAATATGTTGGGAAGTTAGAAGCAGCGGCGCCAGGGTTTTTGAATATTTGGATTAATCCAGGCTGGATGACGGCGCGCTTAGACGACATGATTGAACAGAATATGTGTGGATTGACGGGTGAAAGGCAGGCGAAGAGATATAATTTAGAATTTATCTCAGCAAATCCGACTGGTCCCATTACATTAGGCAATGCACGAACGGCGTTTAGCGTAGACACTTTAGGCAGAGTCTTAGAGTGTGCAGGGGATGTAGTAGTGCGTGAATATTATATCAATGATGGCGGGGAGCAGGTACGAAAGCTGGGTGAATCAGTGTTGCGGCGAATTTTGCAAGCGCAGGGGGAAAAAGTTGAGTATCCAGAAGAGATGTATCAAGGGGAATATATAAAAGATGTGGGAGCGGTGTTGGCGGAGCAACTGCGCGAGGATGAAGGAAAAGAATATGAGCCAGGTGATTTAGATAATGCCGAGGTGATTGGTTCAGTCGGTGACAAGGCGGCGGCGATGCTTATGAATAAGATTAAACAAATGATTACGGATGCGTTACGGATTAAGTTTGATGTATGGACAAGTGAGAAGACTTTACGGGCATCGGGTAAGGTAGATGCCGTGCGTAAATTATTGGAGGAAAAAGGTGCTTTGTATGAAAAAGAAGGGGCGGTGTACTTAAAGACCACGACCCAGGGTGATAGCGAAGATCGGATATTTGTAAAAAGTAACGGAGCGTATGCGTATATTGCGCCGGATGTGGCTTATCATGTTGATAAATATGAACGTGGTTTTGACGAAATCTTTACTTTTGTAGGAGCGGATCATCAAGGGCATGGACCGAAGTTAGCAGCAGCTCTGAAGATGGCCGGGTTTGATACTAATAAATTACATGTAGTAGCGGCGCAGTGGATGCAGATGGTTCAAGGCGGCAAATCGGTAAAGTTATCAAAACGTAAGGGAGTGTTGTACACACCGGCTGAACTAATTGATGAAGTTGGTTATGATGCGGCGCGATTTTTCATGGTTCAGCATGCTTTAACAACGCATATGGAGTTCGATTTGGATTTAGCGAAAGAGCGGAGTGAGCGTAACCCGGTTTATTATGTTCAGTATGCGTATGTAAGGATACAGTCAATTTTACGGCGAGCCAAAGAAGGCGGGTTGGTGGAAGGAATAGGAGAAGGAGTGCGGCTTTCAAGTCATAGTAAATTAACCTATGAACATGAATTAGAAGTGTTGCGGCGGATGTATGAATTTAGAGAAGTGGTTGACGATATTGCGGAGACGTTAGAAGTGCATCGATTACCTTATTACGCCGTAGAGTTAGCGCGTTCAGTGCATGCTTTTTATCGGAATGTGCCGGTATTGGCGGAAGAGAATGAAGAAGTGCGGCGAGGCCGGTTACAATTGGTGCTAGGAGCACGCAAGGTCTTAGGGCAAACACTAGATTTACTAGGAATTAGCAAACCAGAAGTGATGTAAGGGGGAAAAATTATGAAGCAACTATGAGGACGACCTGGTTTACGGGTTGGCTGAATTAGACTACGCTGGAGATATGAGGATTGGAATTGACGCGCATATTATTTTGCCGAAGCATAAGCGGTATAATCCTAAAATTGCGCGGTATACGGAAAATTTAATACGGAATCTGATAGACTCTGATACAAAACACGAACATACCTGGGTTCTGTTTTTTGACGAGAGAATGGATGACCAGCAGTATTTAGATAAGTTTAAACAACCGAATGTTGAGATTAGACGGTTTCCGTTTGTGCAATATCGTCGCTATTTGCCGGTTGTTTATTCTCACATGTTGATTTCGGCATTTTTGCGGTCGGCGCATCTGGATGTTTTTCATTCTCCAGAGGGTTTAATTCCTTTTCTGTATTCAGGGCACATTGTCGCGAGCTTCCATTATGTGCCGCGAGGAGCGATGGAAAGCAGCTTGTTTGCTCGGACATTTATGATGGGGGCGCGAGTGGCGTTTGCGCAGTTGTGTCGAAGAGCATGGCGCATTGTGGTGAATACGAGAAATGATAAAAAGTTGTTGGTGGAGCGACATCACTACCCTAAGGATCAGGTGGTTTTAATTGAAGAAGAGGACATGGAGAGAATTGATTGGCCGCGAAGAGTTAAGATTTTAATGAAGGTTTATAAGGAGGCGTTAAAGAAGGAAGTGCGAAAAACTAAGACTAAGCCTCAAAAAGAACCTAAGCCGGCTAAGAAAAAAGCACGTAAGTCAGGACGAGCAAAAAAATCACAGTCAAAGAGTAAAAAACGGCGGAAATAAAGGGGTGTTTGAATAAGGAGTCAGGTTGACCTACAGTAGGTTTACGAGGTTATTTTTTTATGTCTAAAAAAGATTCACAATTTAATTTTCGAGACGTGCCAGCTTGGGTGGAGAGTGAGCAATTAGAGCAGGGCATATTGGACTATTGGGATAAAGAGCAAATTTTTGCCAAAATTTTGCAGGCGACTGCTGAGAAAGAATTATTCTCTTTTTACGATGGCCCACCTTATGCAACTGGCAAGCCTCATTATGGGCATATTTTGCAGTCAGCGATTAAGGATACGGTCTTACGTTATAAGACGATGAGAGGATATTATGTTCCGCGGAGAGTAGGTTGGGATTGTCATGGTTTACCGGTTGAGACTTTGGTAGAAAAAGAATTGGAATTTAAGAGCAAGAAGGATATTGAGCAGTATGGTGTGGGGGAATTTAATCGTCGCTGTCGTGAGACTGTATTCCGGTATATTGATGATTTTACGCAAACATTGCAGCGAGTAGGACGATGGTCGCAGTATGACCAGGCTTACGCCACTTTGGATCAGAAATACATGGAAACAGAATGGTGGGTGTTTAAGCAGTTGTGGGAACAAGGACTGATTTATGAAGCGTTTCGAACTACGCCGTATTGTGTGCGCTGCGCGACTCCGCTATCAAATTTTGAAGTTAGCATGGCGTATAAAGATAAGACGGACGTGGCGGTTTATGTGGCTTTTCCAGTAGTTGGAACAAATGATTTACACCTATTAGTTTGGACAACAACGCCATGGACTTTGCCCGGCAATGCGGGAGTGGCGTATAACCCGGAGATCAAATATGTGATCGTGAAACAAGGAGAGCGGCGGTTTGTGGTAGCAGCTGATCGGGTCGGGGTCTTGTTTGGTGAGGAGGGTGAGATTGAGCGAGAGCTTAAAAATGAAGAATGGTCAGAGATGCGGTATCAGGCGCCATACGGAGAAACGTTAGAAAAGTTAGGAATTGATGCGAGTAAGGCATTCCGAGTTGTGCCGGGTGAACATGTGACTGCTCAAGATGGAACTGGTTTAGTGCATACCGCACCGGCATTTGGAGAAGAAGATGCTTTAGTGGGAGAAAAGGAAGGTTTACCAGTCGTGAAGACGGTGGATGGAGCAGGTAAGTTTTACTCCGCAGTTCCTCAATGGGGTGGCCAATTTATTTTTAAAGCGAACGGAGCGATTGTATCGAATTTACAAGAGCGTAATTGGTTATGGAAATCAGAACCGCATAAACATAGTTATCCGCACTGTTGGCGATGTGATCAGCCTTTGATTTATTACGCTTTGGATAGTTGGTTTGTGCGAGTACAGGAATTGAAAGATAAGATGATTGCTTTGAACGAAGGAATTACTTGGATTCCAGAACATATTAAACACGGACGTTTTGGCAAAGGAATGGAGATGGCGCCGGATTGGGCAGTGTCGCGGAATAGATTTTGGAGCGTACCGTTGCCGGTTTGGAAGTGTGATAAATGTCAGGCAACGGAATGTACAGGGAGCATTGATGAGCTGAAAGTAAAAACCGGATTAAATGAGATAGATGATCTGCACCGTCCAGGAGTAGATGCGTATACATGGACGTGTGATAAGTGCGGTGGGATGATGAAGCGTGTCAGTGAAGTATTAGATGTTTGGTTTGATTCAGCTTGTATGCCGTATGCGCAATGGCATTATCCATTTGATAATCAAGAGGTAGTAAAGAAAACTTTTCCGGCTGATTTTATTGGCGAGGCAATTGATCAAACGCGAGCGTGGTTTTACGTTCTGCATGTGATTGCGACTGCTTTAACAAGAAAAGATCTTGGGCTAGGCAAGGACCATGCGGCTTATAAAAATGTAATCGCTTCCGGATTGATTTTTGCGGAAGATGGACAAAAATTATCCAAGAAATTGAAAAATTACCCGGAGCCGGAGCCGACAATTGCGAAGTACGGAGCGGATACATTACGACTGTATTTGTTGACGAGCACGAGCTTAGGAGAGCCGTATCGATTTTCGGAAAAGGAATTACAACAATTAAAGCGCGGTACGTTTGCAACTTTTTGGAATGTGTATAGTTTTTTTGTGAGATATGCTAACACGCATAAGTGGCAACCGGGGCAAGATCAAGTAAGCCAAGCGATGCTAGATGTGTGGTTGAAAGCGCGGTTTAAGCAGCTTAAGGCAGGATTGTTAGAGAAGATGGATAAATATCAGTTAGACAGTGCGGCAAGAATGTTACCGGAATTTATTGATGATCTAAGTAATTGGTATGTGCGACGTTCTCGTAATAGATTCCAGCGTCCTAAAGATGCGACTATGCGCGAGGAGGCTTTTGGAACGTTGTATCAAATTCTAACTGAATTAGTCGAAATTATGGCTCCGTTTATGCCGTTTGTAACTGAAGAAGTATATCGCAATTTAACTGGGGCAGAGTCGGTGCACATGGTAGAGATTAGTGACCAGAATTTAGAGTTAAACGAAGAAGAAAAGCATTTGTTGGATGAAATGCGTAAAGTTAGGACAGCAGTTTCGGAAGGATTAGCATTACGTGCGCGGGCGGGAATTAAAGTGAGGCAACCTCTGGCTCGAATGTATGTTCAGGAAGAGATTAGTTCAGATGAATTACGAGAGATTATTAAAGAAGAAGTGAACGTTAAGGATGTTGTAACACAAGCAGTTTTACCGGATGACAAAAGTTTTGTTGTAAGTATAGAAGAGGCACGTGTAAAAGTTGCCTTAGATATTGATATTACTTCAGAGCTAAAACAGGAAGGCTGGGCACGGGAATTAGTGCGGCATGGTCAGCAATTACGACGGCAAGCAGGATATGCGTTGAATGAGCGGATCAGAGTGGCAATTGTAAGTGACAATGAAATGGTAACGGGAGTATTAGATAATTTTGGTGATTATATTGCTAACGCTTTACAGGCAGATGTGCTTGAACGCGAATTGTTAGATGTTAATGATGTTGATCGAGAGGTGCAATTAGAATCGGGCGTCAAAATTAAGCTAGCTGTTTGCCGCAAAAAATAAGAGTGGCGTGGTATAATAAGGGGATATGCCAAGGATGGATAAAATCCACGCGTTAGTTCTTTCTCGACGTGACGTGGGGGAAGCTGATAGGATAGTGACTTTATTAGCGCGAGAAAAGGGTATAATTAAGGTGGTGGCCAAGGGAGTAAGGATGGTGCCTTCAAGACGAGGAGGTCATTTAGAACCGTTGACGCATGTATTGTGTGTCGTTAATGGTTCTCGCGGACATTATTATTTGTCTGGAGTTGAAACGCTGGATTATTACGCTTCTTTGCATCATGATCCCATTGCTTTAGCACGCATACAAGGAGTGTTACGGGTAATGAGAAGTGTGATTGAGGAAGGAAGAGAGGAAGAAAGTATTTTTGATGCGGTGCATCAGGCGTGTGGCTTAATGCCAAAGTTGTCGTCCGGAAAACAGGATATGTTAGAGGCGGCTTTATTATTGTATTTATTGAAAGAAGCCGGGTTAATGCCGACTTTAGAAACGTGTCAAAGATGCGGACGGAGTCCGGTGGACACAGTTGTTTTGCAACCGCAAGAAGGCGGTTGGTTGTGTTTATCTTGTTGCCATTCTTTAGCTGAAGCAACCTGGTCAATCACGCCTCGATTGTTGAAAGTGGTGCGGTGGTTAAGTGTATACCCGGAACGAGCTCTAAAAGTTATGATTACAGAGGCAGAGAGTGAGCAATTAGTCCGAGTGGTGCGAGGTTATGTGCAAGCAGTGGCAGAAAACATGGTGCCAGAGAAACGAATGAGTGTGTATCGTTAAGAGAACTATGGAACAGACTAACAACAATTCAGGATCGAAACAGGAGGATGAGCCGCGAATGATTCGGCGAGAATTGCCAAAGCTAGAAAAGCAATTATATGCGCGACAAGAGTCTGACGTGATTAAGCAAAGAGCCGAAGAAATTAGTCGTTTAGGGGCGCGAGAAAATCAGATAGCAGAAGAGTACCAAAATGCCCAAACAGCTCCACGAGTGTATCGAGATATTCAGAAAGAAAGAGCGCGGAAATGGCGCAAGGTGTTATTAATTGCGGGATTAGGGGTAGGGGTCGCAGGATTATTAGCGGCCGCAATTGGTGGGTTTGTTTGGTATCGTTTGCGCGTGAGTGTGAATGCAGAACAATTGCAAGTTGAAGTGCTGGCCGCTGAAGCAATTACATCGGGTGATCTAGTGACGTATACAGTGAAGTATGGCAACGATAGTTATGTAGATTGGTTAGATGTAGAGCTAGTTATTGAGGTGCCTTTAGGTTTTCAGGTGACCAGTGTTCCGGAAGGAGCAGAATTAAGTGGGCGGACATACGTGGTAGCGATTGGGCAGTTAAATAAAGGAGAAAGCGGGGAAGTTGAGTTATCTGGCCGGTTAGTGGGGGAATTAAGTTCTTCAGCGAAAGCACAAGCGACGCTATATGCTTCACCAGAAAACTATCAAAAGGTTCAGTTTGAAAAATCAGCAATTGTCTCAACGACCTTTATTGCGGTGCCCTTAGATTTAGCTTTAGAGGCTCCTAGTCGCATAGTGCCAGGAGAACAGATGCTGGTTAAAATTTCGGTAACAAATACGAGTGAAGATGCGATTGATAATAGCTATTTAAAACTAAGTATTCCGGCGGGTATGCAAGCTGTGACTGAAGATCCGCAGTTTACGGATGATTTTTCAGTAGTGGATAGTCGTTGGATGTTACCAGCTTTAGAGCCGTATGAAACAGTGACTCGACAAGCTGTAATGTTGGTTGAGGGTCAGTCCGGAGATAAACGAATTTTAGAAGTGTCACTAGGGATTTTGAATGATGAAAATTCGTTTGTACAACAAACGCAATCAGTGATTGCGGTCTTAACATCGCCGGAATTACAAATTGAACAACAATATAATGGAAGTAGTGATTCGATTGTGGCAGCAGCAGGAGAGACGGTGAGCGGAGTAATTACTTATCGCAATGTCGGGCAAATCGCTTTGCAAGACGTGGTGGTGACAGCGCAGATTGAAGGTGATGCTTTTGATCCGGAGACATTAAAGTTAACCAGTGGGGCTTATGATATTGAGACTAAGAAAATTACTTGGACAGCGGCGTCAGTGTCGCAATTGGCAGTATTGCAACCGCAAGCGGAAGGGCAATTAGAATATTCATTCAAAATTAAGGAGATTGATAATTTTGCGACTGATGAATCATCGGAAAATAATGTGGTGGTAGTGACGGCGAACGTTGATAGTCCGACGATTACCAATACGGGTCAGGAAGCAAGTGGAAGTGACCGGAAATTAATTTCGATTCGATCAGATATGACTTTGGATATAACGGCATTTTACGATGACGGTCGGTTAGGGTTGGTGAGTAGTGGTCCATTACCGCCGGAGGTTGGGCAGGAGACGACATATACAGTGCGAGTGAGGGTAGGATCGGTGTTGAATACTTTGGGGGATGTGCGAGCAACGATTATATTAGCTGATGGAGTGAAATATACTGGGCAATCAGTTAAAACTGCGGGTGAGATCTCGTTTAATGATAGAACAGGTGAGATGGTTTGGAATATTGCGCAGGTGGGAGCGGGAGCGGGCAGAATTGATCCGGCGGAGGAATTATATATTCAGGTAGCGGTGGTGCCGGCGGAGTATCAGCGAGGTAATACAATTCAATTAGTGAATAAAGTTGAGGCGTCCGGTCAGGATATCTTTACGGAAAGTAATTTAAGCGCTCAGTTGGATAAATTGCCAACGACAGCGACAGCTTCGTCTCAGCAAGGCGTTGTGCAGTAGCCAAAGGATGCAATTTTAGGTAGGATGCGCGCATATGGCAAAAAAGAATGGTTTTAAATTTGAGATAGAAAGAAAATTGGGTCGAGCTCGACGCGGGCAGATAACAACGCCACATGGTCGAGTTGAAACGCCTTTTTTTCAATTTGTTGCAACTCAGGCGGCGATTAGAGGGCAAGTGTTTACGGAAGATTTGGAGGCATTAGGTGTGCAGGTGGTATTATCTAACACCTATCATTTACATTTGCGGCCAGGTGAGGATTTGGTGGCGGAGGCAGGCGGATTACACGGATTGATGCAATGGCCCGGAGTCATGACAACTGATTCAGGAGGATATCAAGTGTTTAGCTTAGGTAAAAATGTAACACGAGATGAAGAGGGGGTAACGTTTAGGTCGCCATTGGATGGAAAAGAATATCGGTTAACGCCTGAAAGCGTGATGAAAATCGAGGAAAAGTTAGGGGCTGATATGATTATGCCGCTTGATGTGTGCACGCCATATCGAGCGGAGCGCGAAGAAGTGGCGGCAGCAGTGCGAGTAACGCAGTTATGGGCTAAACGTTGTTGCGATGAACACGCGCGTTTGCAAGCAGAGCGTTCTAATCAGCAAGCATTATACGGTATCTTGCAGGGCGGAGTGTATCCAGATTTACGAGAAAAAGCCGCGGAAGGTTTGGCGGAGCTAGGATTTTTTGGGCATGCGGTTGGAGGTGAGTTACGAGACGGAGAAGAATCAGCCATGGGAATGCAGCTAGACTATATTGCTGATTTGTTACCATCAGATGGACCGAGATATGTTATGGGAGCGGGAGCTCCGGAAGATATTGTACGAGCGGTGCGGTCCGGTTTAGATCAATTTGATACAGTTTTTCCGGTGCGGAATGCGCGTCATGGTCGAGTGTATCGCAACTTAAATGTTAATTATTTAGAAGAGGTTCTGATGGATCCGGAGCAGCCGGTTGAAGCTGATAGGTTGTACCAGGCAGTTAATGTCAAAAGAGCAGAGTTTGCTCGGGACTGGTCAGAGTTTTCGCCTGGAAATCCAGCGATAAAAAAACCATATACGGTTGCTTATGTGCATCATTTATTTCGAGCAGAAGCGCCGAGTGGTTTTCGATTAGCGGTGCTGCATAATATGCATTTTTATTTAGACTTGATGCGATCTATCCGAGCAGCAATCGAAAAACGTGGCGAACAAGTTTAGCGTGATATAATAGAAGTATGGATATTCATGGATTATTAAATCGTGAGCAAGCCGAGCGGAGGGAGAATGATACGTCTGGATTACAGGTGGCAAGTCATAATGATTCGTTAAATCGTGGTCTAGAAGGCGGCGACGAACCGATAGTGAAACAGCCGGATATGGCTGATGAAATTAGGAAGATGAGACAAGAGGTAAAAGGGAAATATAAGGTGGACAGAGAGCAATTGTCTCGAGAACATCGAAGGGAGAAGGTGGATTTTCGGCGAGATTGGAAGAAACGAGAAGATGAGATTAAGCAGGCGTTAAAGCAGGGCGGAGAGAAAAGACGAAAGTTATTACGGGCAGCCGGAGTATCTCAGTCTCGAGAGCATAGGTTAGATCCCGAGAAAGCAGATCGGATTGTATGGCAAGAGCACATGAAAGATAAAAATTTAGCGTATCGGCATTTAGAACGACAGAACAGTAAAAGCATACGGTCATTAGGCAGACAAAGAGATGAGAATATTAGTCGAGGAAGGACAGAGTTGCGTCGAGATGTTAGATTCATGTAAGGTGAAACGTTATGAGTGAAGTAAAAGCCAATACAGAGTTAGATAAGATAGTTGATTTGTGCAAGCGACGAGGATTTATTTTTCCGGGGTCGGAAATTTATGGCGGTTTACGGAATAGTTGGGATTATGGACCGTTGGGGGTGCAATTAAAAAATAATTTACGGGATGAATGGTGGCGGCATTATGTGGAGAAACGGGCGGATATAGTTGGTTTGGATGCGGCGATTTTAATGAATCCGAGAGTATGGGAAGCGTCGGGACACGTCGCTGGTTTTACTGATCCGTTGGTAGAAGATAAGGTGACACATAAGAGGTACCGAGCCGATCAGTTGGTGGCGGAAGTGACAGGCACAGAAGTGGATGGGTTAAGCTTAGAAGAATTAGCGCAGCTGATTAAAGAAAAAGGAATTAAAAGTCCGGATGGAAATGAACTGTCTGAGCCGCGGAAATTTAATTTATTATTTGAAACATCTTTAGGGACAGTGGAAGGGGAGAAATCAGCAATTTACTTGCGAGGAGAGTTGGCACAATCAATGTTTGTGGATTTTAAGCGGATTTTAGAGACGACGCGGGCGCAAGTGCCGTTTGGCATCGCGCAGATTGGACGTGTATTCCGTAATGAAATTACGCCGGGCAATTTTACGTTTAGGACGTTGGAATTTGATTTGATGGAGTTTGAATATTTTGTTAGAGAGGAAGAATGGGAACAGTGGTTCAATTACTGGTTGGAAGATATGCAAGCGTGGGTGACAAAAGTAATCGGGATAACACCGGAGCGAATTCGAGTACGTGAACATTCACCGGAAGAACTGTCACATTATTCGAAAAAGACAGCGGATTTGGAATATTTAACTTCTTTTGGGTGGAAAGAAATGTTTGGGATTGCATATCGGCCGCGCGATTTACAAAATCATGCGGAGCAAAGTGGAGAGGATTTGCGTTTTACTAATCCGCAGACGGGAGAAAAGTTTTTCCCGCAAACTATTGAGCCAACCTTTGGTCTGACGCGTTTAGTGCTGTTTGTTTTACTGGACGCATTTGCTGAAGAAGAAGTGCGAGGAGAAAAGAGAACTGTTTTACGCATTAAGCCGAGTTTGGCGCCGTATCAGGTGGCTGTTTTGCCATTATCAAAGAAGCAAGAATTGATGGAAGTTGCAGAGCCATTAGCGGAACGACTAAGAGAAAATTGGCGATGCGATTACGATGTAACTCAGTCAATTGGAAAGCGATACCGGCGACAAGATGAAATCGGAACGCCAATATGTATAACAGTTGATTTTGATACCTTAAAAGATGAAGCGGTGACAATTCGGCATCGAGATAGTATGGAGCAGGAACGAATACCCCTAGATAAATTAGAAGAGAGAATAAGGGAAGAATTGACAAAATCTTTTTAAGGTGGTTTGACGCAGTTATATAGGTGTTGTGCGTAAGGCGAATTTACGATAGGCTAAGAGGCTATGTCAAAATTTTCTATAACCAAAACAAAATTATCTAATGGAATTGATGTGGTTTTGATGCCACGACGGGAGAGTCAAACGGTGACTTTTCAAGTGCTATTAGGAGTGGGTTCACGATACGAGACGCCGAAACAGGCGGGGTTGTCACATTTTCTGGAACATATGTTTTTTAAAGGAACGAATAAGCGTCCGAGTTCCAAACAGATTGCCGAAGAGTTAGAAGCGTTAGGGGCAGATTTTAATGCTTTTACAGGGGAAGAATACACGGGATATTACGTAAAAATTGCGGCGAAGTATTTGCAGCAAGGAGCAGAGGTAGTGAGTGATATCTTATTAGACCCGTTATTTGAAGAGGCAGAGATTGAGAAAGAACGAGGCGTGATTCAGGAAGAGATAAAAATGTATACCGATACACCCATGCGGCATATTTGGCATTTATGGAATCAAGGGCTATACGGATCACATGCCTTAGGCCGGCGCATTGACGGAACGCCGGAAACAGTTGATGCCTTTAAACGGAAGGATATTGCGGGGTATGCCCGAAAGCATTATTTATCTGGTAATGCTGTGATTACTGTGGCGGGTCGGTTTCAGGAAAAGTCAGTCATGAAATATTTGGAAGATATGTTAGGGGTATTGCCGCAAGGTGAAGCAACTCAGCCAAAACCAGCTCCCAAAAAACGACCAGCACAGAGAGTGGTGTTTCAGTCACGTCCATCTTTAGATCAGACCCATATTATGGTCGGGGTGCCAGGGTGTGGCTTAAACGATAAGGAGCGATGGACAGCGGAAGTGTTAGCAACAATTTTAGGTCAAGGGATGAGTAGTCGTCTGTTTGAAGAGGTGCGGGAAAAACGAGGGTTGGCGTATTCAATTAAAACCTATGTCGATATGATGACGGATACAGGTGCCTTTGTGACCCAAGCCGGGGTGAGAACGTCGGCGGCTGAAGAAGCGGTACGAGCCATTTTAGAGCAATATGATTTGCTGATAAAAGAACCGGTAGCAGATGCAGAGCTAGATAAAGCAAAACAGATGATCAGAGGTAATCTTTTGATGGAATTAGAGGAAACAAGTGCGTTGGCTTTGTTTGCCGGGGCGCAAGAAGTTTTACAGGGCAAGATTATGACTCCGGATGAAATGTTGGAAAAAGTAGAGGCAGTGACAGTAGGTGACGTACAGGCGTGGGCGCAGAAAGCATTGCAGCCTAAGTTGAGAATGGTAGCAGTCTTAGGGCCGCAAAGATCAGCGCGAGCGTTTGAGAAGCAACTTGGGGTATAATAAAAGTATGGATCGGGAAAATCGAATTAAAGTGGATATCTCAAGCGGGACTGTTTTTCGAATAGTCTTTATTATTCTGGGATTTGCGTTGTTATATTACATTGCTGATATTGTCATGATGTTGTTGGCGGCCGTGGTGTTGGCGGCGGCGATTGAACCAGTAGCAAATTATTTGCAAAAGTATCGTATCCCACGGGCAGTTTCGGTACTGGTGGTTTATGTGGCTATTTTGGCGGTGGTATCAGGTGCAGTAACTTTAATGATTGAACCGTTAGCTGAGCAAACACAACAATTAGCGGTCGCGATTCCACGTTTGGCTAATAGCGTTGAGGAGTGGTTGCCTAACATTTTGCATTATGATCAGGAAACTATTGCTGCGAATTTGCAAGGAGCGGTAGCAAAATTAGGGAGTGAGCTCGGTAATTTAAGCGCTAATATTTTTGTGCAGACTAGAATGGTGTTGTCAGGAATTACGGCGGCGATTTTTGTGTTTGTGATCGCGTTTTATTTAGTCATTGAACAAGATGCGATGAAAAAATTTGTGCGGTTAGTGACACCAAAAGCACATGTGGCTTTTGTTGAACAGAGTGTGGATCAAGCGCAAAAGAAAGTAGGACGTTGGATTGTGGCTCAAATTACCCTAGGGGTAATTGTAGGGATTGTAGTGGGATTAGGATTGTGGGTACTGCGTATGCCGTATGCTTTGCCTTTAGCGGTGCTAGCGGGGATTTTGGAATTGCTGCCAGTAATTGGGCCGGTGATTGCAGCAGTGCCGGGGGTAATTGTAGGCTTTGCGCAGTCATGGTTAATTGGATTACTAGCTTTGGCGCTGTATATTATTGTGCAGCAATTAGAGAATAACGTGTTGGTGCCAGGGATTATGAGACGGGCAATTGGTTTGCATCCGTTAGTAACAATTATTGCAATTCTATTTGGAGCGCGCTTAGCTGGATTTATGGGGGTTATTTTAGCAGTGCCGATTGCGACAATTATGGGAATTTTCCTAAGTGATGTTTTTGGAGAAGGGCGTGAGCAATCAGTTTAACGAGCTAGGAAAATCAAGGCGATAGTGATACAGAGGCTTTGAGGAATAAGGCCAAGGAAAACATTTTTTGTTTCCCATTGAATTTGGTTATGAAAGTTAATAAATGGTTTTAGCCAGGTTAATTTAGCTTTAATGCGTTCAGAAGAGAGATGCCAAAGACTATGGATGATGTCAGGTAAGTTGCCACCAAGAATGGCAAGTAAAATGGGCCAAGTGAAGAATTGTGATCCCAGTAAAAGCAAAGCAATAGCGGGTCCAAGACTGACATCTAAGGCAACTTGAAGATAAGGGAAGCTGGCATAGTCGGCAGGGTCAAAGTTCCAGTGATAAATAGTATCGGCAGTAAAGTGCCAGATAATAGTGCTAATGAAAATAAGGATGGGATTGTCAAACAAAAAAGCAAAAGGCAAACTAGTGAGAGTGTGAGTGGTTGAGAGCATATTGTTAATATACATATCATATGATAGATGCGCACGCCCATTTAGGAAGTAGCCAATTTGATGAAGATCGAGCGGAAGTAATAAAACGCGCGCAGGCAGCGGGAGTTGGGGCTTGGATTGAGATTGGAGCGGATATGTCGAGCAGTCGGCAAGCAGCACAGATGGTTCATCAATATCAACAAGCATGGGCGACAGTGGGGGTTCATCCGGATGATATTGAGGAATTATCAGAAACTAATTGGGAAGAATTAGCGGAATTAGCGCGAGATGAAAAAGTGGTAGGTATTGGGGAAGTTGGTTTTGATTATTTTCGAGGAGGTAAGAGGAGCGTACAAGAACCAGTCTTGCGAAGATTTTTGGAGCTAGCCGTGCAAGTGCATAAACCCGTAGTTTTACATATGCGTAGTAGTGAAACGCAAGATGCAAATGCGGATATGATAGCGTTGTGGTTGTCATTGCCAGAGTCAGCGCGTCCACAAGCGATATTGCATTCGTATAGCGGGTCGTTGATGCAGGCAAAACAGTTAGTGAAACTTGGTTTCTATTTAGGGATTTCGGGGATAGTGACGTTTAAGAATGCCGGGGAATTGTTACAGGTAGGGCGCGAAATTGCATTAGACCATTTATTAATTGAGACGGATTCACCATTTTTGGCACCTCATCCATATCGAGGTCAGCGTAATGAGCCGGCGTATGTGAGGTTAGTGGCGGAAAAGATAGCTGATTTAAAAGGAATTGATTTCGTAGAAGTAGTGTCTGCAACGGAAGCGAATACGGAAAAAGTTTTTGGAATCAAGATAGAACATGACTGATATGTACGTGCCATTAGCAGCGCGCATGCGTCCTCGTAATTTAGATGAATTTGTTGGTCAAGAAGAAATAGTAGGTAAGCAGACGTCTTTGCGACAAGCGATTGAAAAAGGTGAGATAGGATCGTTGCTTTTATGGGGTCCTCCCGGTGCGGGAAAGACAACTTTAGCACATTTGATCGCAGCTCAGTTAGATGCAGCCGTAGAGCGGGTGAGCGCAGTAACGGCAGGCGTGAAGGATTTGCGAGAAGTAATTGGCAGAGCACAAGAATGGCGAAAAATTAAAAAACGAACAGTGTTAATTGTGGATGAAATTCACCGGTTTAATAAGGCACAGCAAGATGTGCTTTTGCCGGTGGTGGAAGAAGGATTAGTAACATTGATTGGGGCGACAACCGAAAATCCGTATTTTGAGGTGGTAGCAGCGTTAGTTTCTCGAGCACAAGTAGTGCAATTGAAAGGCCACGCCGATGAGGATATTATCAAAATTTTAGAGCAAGCTCTCAGCGATTCAGAGCGGGGCGTTCAGGTGAAAATGCTAAAAGGGACGAAAGAGGCAGTGGCAAAATTATCTAACGGAGATGGGCGTCGGGCGCTAAATATATTAGAACAAGTTGCGCAACGTGCTAAGAGAAACGGCGTGACAATTAAAATGGTGGAAGAAGCGGCGCACAAAGCAGTGATTCAGTACGACAAAGCAGGAGATGCTCATTACGATACAATATCGGCGTTTATAAAAAGTATGCGCGGTTCAGATCCGGATGCGGCCCTATTTTATTTGTTTCGCATGGTATTGGCCGGAGAAGACCCGAAATTTATTGTGCGGCGGATGATGATTTTTGCATCGGAAGATATTGGCAATGCTGATCCGCATGCTTTGATGGTGGCAGTATCGACAGCACAAGTGATTGAGCGAGTAGGGATGCCAGAAGGAGAATTTGCGTTAGCTCATGCGGCAACGTATTTAGCGGCAGCGCCGAAAAGTAACAGTGTATACATCGCCAAGGAGCGGGCAAAAGAGGACGTGCGTTTACATGGAAATGATGTCCCGCCAGGTAATGTAGTTAATGCGCCGGTGGCTGCGCTGAAGTCTCACGGTAAAGGGGTAGGGTACAAATATCCGCATGATTTTGTCGGACATATTGTTCAGCAAGAATATCGGCCTAGAGCTATCCAGAATAATATATATTACGAACCGGGATCGGACGGGTTTGAGAAGGAAGTAAAACGGAGAGTAGATGAAGCGCGAAAGATATTAAGAGGAAAGTAAGTTGGCTTGTGTGTAAAGGGAAGTGACAGTAATGTGTATTTATGACAGAAATATACGATTTTAAGAAAATAGAGCCGAAATGGCAGGCAAAGTGGGAGGAAGCGAGTATTTTTCAAGCGCATGATTTTACGGATAAACCAAAGAAATATGTTTTGGTAGAGTTTCCGTATCCTTCTGGAGACGGTTTACATGTGGGGCATTGTCGAAGTTATACCGCGTTAGACATAGTTGCCCGCAAGGCGCGAATGTCTGGATTTAATGTGATGTATCCGATGGGATGGGATGCGTTTGGCTTGCCGACAGAAAACTATGCCATTAAAACCGGAGTGCACCCAGCAGTGGCGACCCGAAAGAACACGGATAATTTTAGACGGCAAATGAAATCATTAGGATTTTCGTTTGATTGGTCACGAGAAATTAATACGACTGATCCGCAGTATTACAAATGGACACAGTGGATTTTCTTAAAGTTATTAGCGGCGGGGTTAGCATATAAGGAGAAAATGCCGATTAATTGGTGTCCGTCGTGTAAAATTGGTTTGGCAAACGAAGAAGTAGTTAATGGTGCGTGTGAGCGATGTGGGGCAGAAGTGGAACAGCGCGAGATTGAGCAATGGATGCTTAAAATTACAGCGTATGCGGATAAATTACTGGAAGGTCTGGAACAGGTGGATTTCTTGGATCGGGTAAAGGAGCAACAGCGCAATTGGATTGGGAGATCAGAAGGAGCGGAGATTGATTTTGTGGTGGGGAGTGAAAAAGTAAGCGTATATACAACTCGAATTGATACGATATTTGGGGTGACAGCGTTGGTTTTAGCGCCGGAACATGCATTGGTCAAACAATGGTTGGATAAAATTGAGAATCGTAAGGAAGTGGAGGAATATATTAACCAGACACGCAAGAAATCAGAATTTGAGCGCAAAGAAACAATACAAGAGAAAACAGGAGTGGAGTTGAAAGGGATTCGGGCAATTAATCCGTTTACGCAAGATGAAGTGCCGGTTTGGATAGGTGATTACGTGATAGCAAGTTATGGATCGGGAGCAGTAATGATGGTGCCGGCGCATGATGAGCGGGACTTTGCATTTGCGCGCCAATATAATGTGCCGATTAAAATGGTAGTGAAATCAGAAAAACATTTAGATAATGAAGTGATGGATGCGGCTTTTACGGCGGATGGGGTGTTAGTTAATTCCGGAGAGTTCTCAGGGCAAAAAAGCCAAACTGCTCGAGACAATATGATAAACTGGGTTGAGCAAAATGGGTGTGGTCGGAAACGCATACAGTATCATTTGCGTGACTGGGTGTTTTCTCGGCAACATTATTGGGGCGAGCCGATACCAGTAGTTTATTGTGAGCAATGCGGAATTGTGCCAGTTCCGGCAGCTGAATTACCGGTAACTTTACCAGAAGTGGAGAGATATGAGCCAACAGATACAGGAGAATCGCCGTTAGCGAGCATAGATGACTGGGTCAAGACGTCGTGTCCAAAGTGTGGTGGCGAGGCGAAACGAGAAACAGACACTATGCCGAACTGGGCAGGGTCAAGTTGGTATTTTTTACGATACATTGATCCGAAAAATGATGAGATGTTAGCGGATCCACAGAAATTAAAGTATTGGTTACCGGTTGATGTCTATAACGGAGGGATGGAGCATACTACTTTGCATTTACTGTATTCTCGTTTTTGGAATCAATTTTTATACGATCAGGGTATAGTGCCGGTCAGTGAGCCGTATGCTAAAAGAACTTCGCACGGTATGGTTTTAGGCGAAGGTGGGATTAAGATGTCAAAATCGCGTGGTAATGTAATTAATCCGGATGATGTGGTGGCAGAGTACGGAGCTGATACATTAAGAACATATGAAATGTTTATGGGTCCATTTGATGGGGCTAATGCGTGGAGTACGGACGGGATTGCAGGAGCGTCGCGATGGTTACGACGAGTTTGGGATTTAATAACAACAAGTGAGATTGGAACTGAAATGAACGAATCGTGGCAGTTGCGGATGCATGAAAGTATAAAACGAGTTACGGAGGCAATTGATCAGTTTAAATTTAACACGATAGTATCGGCTTTGATGGAATGGTTGAATGCTTTAGAAAAACAAGAAGGCCAGAGCCGAGTAGAATTAGAGACATATGTTATTTTATTAGCACCATTGGCGCCTCATATTGCGGAAGAACTGTGGGAGTTTTTGGGGCATAAAGATTTAGTTGCAACGCAAGCTTGGCCAAAATATGAGGAGGAAATTTTAAAAAGCGGTTTAGTAACGCTAGCAATTCAGGTGAATGGTAAATTGCGTGGCAAATTAGAGTTAGAGCGTGGTGTCAAACAAGCAGACGTAGTGAAAGCAGCACAAGCCTTACCAAATGTAGCTAAATATTTAACGGGGGGGAAAGTAAAGAAAGAGATTTTTGTACCGGACAGGCTGATCAATTTTGTTGGTTAATAAGACCTGGTAAGATATAGGTATGCCTACCTATAATCGGCAAGCTTCGTTGCGACTACGATATCGAAGTAGTGGGTGGCGCGAAGTGTTGCCAAGTGTGCGTGGTTTAGCAACGATTATTTTAGTTGTGTCGTTAGTTGTAGGGGCGTGGCGATGGATTACTCAGCCGGCTGGGGTAGTAGCGTTACAGTTTACACCACATACGATTGGGAGCATGCCGGGATTGAGAGGAGTTTTGATTAAAGATGTTGATGGTGATGAACAGACAGATATTGTGACGGCAAGCCAGTACGGAGTTAAAGTTTGGCGTCAGACGGAGGCTTGGAAATTTGAGTGGACGCTAGTAACGGACAAGGATTCAGAACGAGTCTATGCTGATGATTTGGATGAAGATGGTGATGTTGATTTATTGATTACATATGCGAGTAGTACAACCGGAGCGGAATGGTTTGAAAATTTGGGTGAGATGGAATTTACTGATCATCCTTTAACTGGTTGCGGAAAACAGGCAGTGGCAGCCATAGGAGATATTGATGGAGATGGAAGTAAGGATATGGTTACAGCTGGTTCGTCGGGAGATAAACGAATATTAATACGATGGATCAATGACGGATCAGGCTCGTTTACAAAGACACAATTAAGTGCCGACAGTGGAGTTAAGGCGGTCGCGATCGGAGATTTAGATGATGATGGATATAACGATATTGTGACTGGTGGCTCTCAGGGTTTGCAGCGCTGGGACACAGAAGATGGGTATAGCTGGACACGTAAGGATATTCAGGATGATCAAGAAGATCAGATTAGTTTAGATATTGCAAAAGATGAGTCGCAAGAAGATGTAGTGATTGGAGGAGTGGACGGAAGTGCGGTTAAATTATTTCGTTCAAATCAATATAATACGCAGACAATAAGTGAAGACGTAGACGGGAAAACTGTAGTGTTGGTGGATATGAATAATGACACTTATTTAGATGCAGTGGTGGCAGCACAAGATGATAATGAAGTTTATTGGTATCGAAATACGGGGGATGGAGAGTATGAGCGAGAGACCTTAGCTGCTGGGCTGCAGAGCGTATATGGAGTGGCCGTGGGGGATATTGATGGTGATGACGATTTGGATTTTGTGACAGGAGATTTGTATGAGGGGGATATTCAAGTTTATGAGCGAACACGAACGGAGCCAGTGGCAGAAAAGCCCAGCAGTATTCAGCAAAGCACGAATGGATCCGGTTTAGTGACATTTGACGTAAAAGTGTCGGATGAAGATTATGATGAGACGCGCTTACGGGTACAATATTCAACTGATGGGGTTAGTTGGGATAAGCCTTGGATTACAAAGATTAGTACTGATAATGGCGAAGCCGATATCATTAATCGAAATGGATTTCAAGTTGGAACAAGTGATGGGATTGATACAGATACAAATGATGACGTAACGGTAACGTTTACATGGGATACAAAATCTATTCTGAATACAGGAGGCGCTTTAACCGGGGAATACACTAAGGTGTGGTTACGGGCTTTGCCCCGAGATGATTACAGTACGGGAACGCATGCAGTGAGCGATGTTTTCGTGGTGGATAACCAGGCTCCCACCGGAGTGGGGGGATTAAAGATAGTATCTTTCACGAATGGCTCGGCAAGTATGAGTTGGAATAAACCGGCTGACAGTAGTAAGTATACTTATACAATTTATTACGGGACGGATAGTGCGGCAGTTTTAGATAAGGAATCGGATGTGTGGGATGGAGAAGACGATGAAAGAATGGATAAGACTGATACGTTGGATACGGTGATTACGGGATTGAAATCAAATACCGCGTATACGTTTAAGCTCTATGTAACGGATATCTATGGGAATGAAACAGCTGCTTCAAGTGTACGAGGAACTTCGCAAACGGTGACAGGTAGTGTTACACCAACACCGACCAGTACAACTGCAACTGGAACGCCAACACCAACACCAAAAGAAACGACAGTACAGAGCGCGACACCGGCGGTAGAAGCAACGCCAACGTCAACCCCAGTGCCAACATCGGTAAAATTACCAAGCACTTTGGAAGATAATCGAGCACCGGTGGCGGACGCGGGAACGGATCAAGTGGTGAATCCGAAAGCGTTAGTTGTATTAGATGGGTCAGCATCTTATGACCCGGATGTTGGCGATACTGGTTCATTAAGTTATCGTTGGCGTCAATTAAGTGGATCGGCGGTTAAATTACAATCAGCATCAACTTCGCAAGCCTCTTTGGTGGCGGGGAGTGAAAATGATTCGTATGTATTCGCTTTGACGGTTAGCGATACGATGGGGGCTTCAGCGACTGATACGGTAACAGTGGCGGTAAGAGCTTTAGCAACTGAAAGCACAGTGCCGATTGCAGTGGGTGGTGAAACGTCGCCTGTACCAACGCAATTACCAGAGCCAGAAGAAACTGAACCGGCTTTTGTACGCCACGTGCTTAAGCCGGCGGATATTGTGTTGTTTATTCTGTCAGTATTATCAACTTTAGTGTTAGTAATTGAGCGTATTTTGCGATCTTGGAATAGTCGAACTAATCGAGTTCCGCGTGCGGTGCTAGGGGGAGGTCGGGACAGTTTACAAGGGAAAGTGATTCATTATAAAACGGGAGAGCCAATTGTAGGGGCACGCATAATGATTTATGACGGAGAGGGTAAATTGCGAGCAACAGAAGTAACAACTGATCAAGGTACGTTCCCAACATTTTTCCCGGCTGGACAATATACTTTAGGTGTTAAGATGACTGGATTTACATTTGCGCCGGCGGCAAAAGCCGTTGTGCCAGAAAATAGTATTGTTTATAGTGGCGGTAAGTTAACAGTGCAAGATCCGAATCAACCGCTTTCGATTGTGATTCCTATGAAGCCAACGGCGGGAGAAGTATCGTCAATGCGAGTACAAGTTTTGCATGCATGGCAATCGGTGCAGCGATGGGGAAGAATGTTGTCTTGGCCGTTATTCTTAGCTGGTTCATTGCTAAATACAGCCTTAATTTTTATTGTGCCATCGCTTTCATATTTGGCATTAGAAGGGTTGTATATAGGTTTGATTATTGCGAAGATTGCGTTAGAAGTGAGGATGCGTCCAGCGTATGGGTTAGTTAGAGACGCGATTACGCATGTGTCATTAGATTTAGCAGTGGTACGATTATTAGAACAAAAAACAAATCGATTAGTGATGACGCGAGTAACAAATAGTCAGGGAAAGTTTTTTGCCTTACCGCCCGCAGGAGTATATCGAGTAACAGTAACAAAGCCGGGATATGCGAGTTTTAGTCGAGATGATGTTGAAATTAAATCGGAGCATGATACAACATTGCAAATGACAGCTGATTTAATGCCGATTGCTCCGCAAACGACGCGAGGATTGGTAGGCGCGCGAGCAGCAGTGTTGTAATGGTCTGGACTTTAGGGGGAGAGTTAGTTTAACGTAATAACAAGATTAATAATCATACGATATATGAAAGCAGTTGTTTTAATGGCCGGGAAAGGCACGAGAATGGCTAAATATTATGAAGGTCCAAAGCAACTTTTGCCTGTGCAAGGTAAGCCGGTAGTTGAGCACGCCTTAGATATGTTGCCAGCAGAAATTGAGAGTCTTGTGTTTGTGGTGGGAGGACCACATGAACAAACGATTCGAGAGTATTTTAAAGCTGGTGAGTATGGTGGTCGTCCAATTGAATTTGTACAGCAAAAAGAACAATTAGGGTTAGCGCATGCGTTTAAGACAGCTGCTCATTTATTGGAAGGACGTTGGTTGGGAATGGTTGGTGATGATATTTTTGGACCAGAGGGGATGAAGAGTTTGGTAAAAGAACCTTTGTCAGTGTTAGCGTCACGAGTACCGAATCCACAGAATTTTGGTGTATTAGTAACGGATGAAAATGGTTATTTAGTGAAGTCAGTTGAAAAGCCCCAAGAGTTTATTTCTGATTTAGCTTGGAATGGGGCGATGGTGATGGATGAATCGTTTTTTGAATTAGAGGTAGCGCCGTCAGCGCGAGGTGAGTACGAAACGCCAGATGTCTGGATGAAGATGATTACTGATAGAAAAGCGCAGATTAAAGTGGTGGAGGCTGATTTTTGGTTGCCAATCAATGATAAAGACCAGCTAGAAGAAGCAGAAAGAATTTTGGCGGAGAAATAGGTTGTAACGCTAGGGATTAAGCGCGGCCAACAGAGTGATAAACAAAGCCGCGCTTTTCCATGTCGGTCGGATCAAACATATTGCGGCCATCAACAATAATAGGGCTGGTTAACATTTGGCTAACTTTATCCCAGTCTGGTTCTTTGAATTCATCCCAGTCAGTGAGAATAACAAGAGCGTCTGCGCCTTTAAGGGCATCATATTTATCAGTAACGTACGTGACTTGATCACCAATAACCTCTTGGGCAGTAACACGTGCTTCAGGATCGTAAGCTTGCAGCAAGGCGCCGTCGTGGTGGAGTTGTTTAACAATATCAATGGAGGGAGCATTGCGCATGTCATCGGTGTTGGCTTTGAAAGCTAGTCCCCAGATGGCAATGGTTTTGCCTTTAGTGACCCAAAGCGCTTGCTCGATTTTTTGCAGAAAGAGCTGTTTAGCTTGTTCATTGATTTGAGCAACTTCTTTTAAAAGGCCAAAGCCATAACCTAGTTCTTCGGAAATGGTAATAAAAGCAGAAACGTCTTTCGGAAAGCAGGAACCGCCATAACCAACTCCGGCTTTTAAGAAATGAGAGCCAATACGTTTGTCGGAGCCCATACCGGCAACAACTTGATCAATGTTAGCGCCAGATAATTCACAGATTCGAGCCAAAGCATTAGCAAAAGAGATCTTGGTGGCTAGAAATGAGTTGCTGGCATGTTTGATTATCTCGGCGCTTTTAACGTCAGTGACAATGAAGGGTGCGTTAATGGGAGCATAGATTTCGCGCATAATTTTTTCGGCGCGAGGATTGTCGACGCCAACTACGACGCGATCTGGCTTGAGAAAATCTTCAATAGCCGAACCTTCGCGTAAGAATTCAGGGTTGCTAACAACGTCAAAATCAATGCCACGCTTGTTGTATCGAGCAATAGTTTCGCTAACACGTTCGCCGGTTTGGACTGGAACAGTGCTTTTGTCGACAACAACTTTATAGCTATCAGCGACTTCAGCGATTTCACGTGCGGCTCCAGCAACGTAAGAAAGGTCAGCTCGGCCGTTGGCCTGAGGCGGAGTATTAACAGCAATGAAAATCACATCAGAAGCTGCAACAGCATCTTTAAGACTGGTAGTGAATGAAAGGCGTTTGGCTTTGACATTTTTTAGAACCAATTCTTTGAGTCCAGGCTCGTAAATTGGAATAGTGCCTTCTTTAAGACGGTCAATTTTTTGTTTGTTATTATCAACTAAAATGACAGTGTGGCCGATTTCGGCTAAACAAGTACCGGATACGAGACCAACATAACCGGCGCCAATGAAGGCTAATTTGTGAGTGCGATGTGTTTGGTTTGACATAAGAGAAAAATAGTTGATGAATGTATAAAAGTCAAAATGGTTTTCTAAATACAGTATACTAAAGAGGATGCATATGCACATCCAACCGGCACCGCGATTTTGGGGGTGCGCGTTTAGTTTAACGGCCAAGCGTCAAATTAGGGAATTATATGCCTTTTTGGCGATTTTTTCGTTGGCTTTGGCGATGATTACAGTTTTTGAGCCGATTTTTTTCTATCAACTTGGATTCTCAGTTAGCAAAATTTTAGGATATTATGCTTTGCACTATAGTGCATATGTTTTATTGATGCCGTGGGGAGCAAAGTTTGCGGCACGGTTTGGTTATGAAAAATCATTAGTTGTTTCCACGCCAATTTTGGCAATTTATTTTTTAGTCTTAGCAAGTTTGCCAGCAAGACCCGAATTATTTTGGGTGGCGTTTGTATTGTTAGCAGCACATAAGTCATTTTATTGGCCGGCATATCATGCAACTTTCATGGCATATTCGGTAGACGGAAATCGAGGAACAGAGCAGGGATGGCAAAGATTAATTATTTATGGGATCGGAATAATTGGTCCGTTAGCTGGTGGAGTTGTAATTACTTGGTTTGGATTTCCGGTGTTATTTGTGATTGTGGCAGGAACGTTGGCGTTGGCTGGTATACCTTTATTAAGAACACGAGAAAAGCAAAGTGGTCGGACGTTGTCTTATAATGCTGCGTGGGAAATAGCAAAACGTCCAAGTGAACGCCGATTACGTTGGTCAACCATTGGATGGGCAGAACATTTAGTGCATACCGTGATATGGCCGATTTGGTTATTTATGGTGTTAGAGAGTGCAGATATGTTAGGTTTGGTAGTTTCGATTAGCGTGGCTATTATGACGGTGTGGGGGTTTGTGGTAGGAGAATTAGCGGACCGGCGGACGCCGAGACAGGTTTTGCAATGGGGAGCGGTTGGCTTGGCCGGGACTTATATAATCAGAGCTGTGTCAGGAACTCCAATTAGTGTCATTGGTGCCGACGTGCTGGCTCGTGTCGGGAACACGTCGATGGAAGTGCCGTTGTTAGCCAGATTATATAAGTTGGGCAAACAAAAAGGAGCTTTGAAATATGCCTTAACGTTCGAAACGTTGCTGGCAGTGGCGAAAGCGGCGATGGCGATTATATTGTTAGTAATGTTTTGGTGGTTGCCGTCGTCGACAGCATTTGTGATGGCATTTGCTTTAGCTGGGGTAGCTGCGTTGTTTTATCGCGCTTTATAATAAAAGGAAGTTCGGTGGTATTGGTTGTAGTTCTTTAACAAGAAAGGAGGTAACACGTGTTATTGACTAAGACGAATGTTGGGCGTGTGGCAGAGTTGTTACAGTTAGTGTTGGGAACTGACCCGTATGCCATGGTAGTGGGGGATGCGGGGTACGAAGAAGGCGAGTTGCAAGCGTTAACGGGCTTGCGTTTGGATGCAGGTGGGGCAATGGAAATCGTGCAGGAAGAGGGGGCAGTACGGCTGATTGTGCATGGAGTGCCATGGGAATGGAACTGCGCTACGAGGGCTGATGATGATGGCCATGATGACTATGGATATGACTTGCCAGATTTTACATTTAGGGAGGGATGGGTGCTGGTCACGGATTGCAGCTCCGAAGGGAATAGGCGGTATACGGTCTTTGTGCCCGGAATTACTGCTTATGCAGAAGAATCGGAGTGAACCCAAAAGGCTCTGCTGAACTATGTTTAGCAGAGCCTTAATACTTAATTAGTGCCGAAGGTGGGACTTGAACCCACATGAGTGTAAACTCACACGATTTTGAGTCGTGCGCGTCTGCCAGTTCCGCCACTTCGGCTCAATTTGACCCGTAGCATCAGGGTAAATGAAGTCTGGATTCCTGCCAAGGGTTGTAAAAATATGAAGGTTTCACGTACACTAGAACTAAATAAAGCAATATGCCTGAAGTTTTAGC
The DNA here is from genome assembly GCA_964610055.1 of uncultured Candidatus Saccharibacteria bacterium. GTDB lineage: Bacteria > Patescibacteriota > Andersenbacteria > UBA10190 > UBA10190 > CAZSUC01. The sequence goes on from CAZSUC010000002.1 coordinate 140,288, forward strand.
AATCGTTAATCAAAAAGGGGGCGTAGGTAAAACTACGACGAGTGTTAATTTGGGCAGTTATTTAGCAGAAGCAGGTAAGCAAGTGGTGGTCATTGATATGGATCCGCAAGGAAATGCTTCTTCTAGCTTAGGGGCTAAGTTAGGCGAAAATGATCCGTCGGTGTATGAGGTGTTGATTGGCCAGAAGACGGCAGCTGATGCTATTTATGAAACTAATCAAAAAAATCTGTATATTATTCCAGCTGTGCCGGATTTAGTTGGGGCTGGGATTGAATTGATGGATCAAACTTATCGCGAATATCGTTTACGACGAGCGGTGAAAACAATTTTGCCGCATTTTGATTTTGTTTTAATTGATTGTCCTCCGAGTTTAGGATTGTTGACTGTAAACGCGTTAGCAGCGGCGCACAAAGTGTTGATTCCTGTGCAGTGTGAATATTATGCCTTAGAAGGATTGCATCAGCTGCTCAATACAATTGAAATGGTGCGACAGCATTTAAATCCGCAAATCCAGGTGTTGGGGGCAGTATTGACAATGTATGATCGCAGAACGGCTTTTTCTCGAAAAATTGTTAAGGAAGTGCGACGAACTTTTCCAGGATATGTCTTTGATAGTGTGATTCCGCGAAATACAGAATTAGCGGAAGCGCCGGCGAGCGGCAAAACTATTTTGGAATATGCTCGGCATTCACGCGGGGCGAGAGCGTATGAATATTTATCAGAAGAAATCTTAAACTTATATCTATGACACCATTAGGAAGGGGGCTAGCGTCATTGATTCCGCGGCGGGAGCCGCAGGAGGCGGATGATATGCTGGCGCAAATTGATTCAGTGGAGGAATTTGAAGGGCAAGAGCCCAAGATTGTGACAGAGCTAAAAGAAAGAGAGGCAGCGCGAACAGAAGAAAAAGCAGAAGTTAATAAAGTAGAAGTTGAAGCGACCGTGCGAGCGGCGCGACCGAAGCGGTTAGATGTGGTTGAAGAAGAGGAAGCAGATGTGATGGAAGCAGAAACAGAGAATGAGAATGAAGAGGAAGGCGACGATATTTTTGCTGAGATTGAACAGGACGAGATTGATGAAGAAGAGCAAGAAGAACTGAAAGAAGATGATGAACTTAGTCATGTGGATGATGATGTATTGGAATTTGAAGTTATAGACGAAGAGGATGAAGACGAAGAAGAACCAGAAGAGGAATCAAGTGAAGAAGTTGAAGAAGATGAGAGTGACGAAGAAGACGAAGATGATTCTGATTGGAATAATGATGAGAGTGAAGACGTTGAAGAAGAAAAGGAGAATGTACGAGAAGAAATGGTGGCAGAAATGAAAGAAGGCGCGTTCACATCTGAACCAGAAGATGGAGTCAAGCATTTGTTAGGTGAGAAGGTGGAATATATTCCAGTCGGCAATATTGCTGTAAATCCTTTGCAACCTCGATATCGATTTGATGATCATGAATTAGAAGATTTGAAACGATCGATTGATCAGCACGGATTATTGCAACCATTAGTAGTTAATGTGCGTGATGATGGGTCGTATCAATTAGTAGCAGGTGAGCGGCGGTTGCGCGCGGTTAAACAGTTGGGATGGAGAGAAGTTCCTTGTGTGATACGAAGTGATATTGCGGGTGATCGGAATCGTTTGGAATTGGCATTAATTGAAAATGTGCAGCGTTCTAATTTGAATCCGATTGAAGAGGCAATGGGATACCAGCGCTTGAATGAAGAGTATGGCATGACCCACGAAGAGATTGGAGAAAGAGTAGGACGCAGTCGAGTGGGTATAACAAATATTATTCGGGTATTGCAGTTACCGGCTGAGATTCAGCGTGGATTGATTGAGGGAAAAATTTCAATTGGGCATGCTCGGGCGATTTTAATGATTCCGGACGAGGAAAAGCAAATTAGATTTTATCATCATGTTGTTGATGAAGGATTGACTGTGCGCAAAGCGGAGAATCGGGCGCGTCGTATTCAGCGAACAATGAAATTGAATGATCCGTTAAGGCAAAAGACTCGAGGGCGAGCGCCATTAGCGGTTAAGTATGACGGGCCGTTACAGGATAAGTTTGGTTATAACGCACGGATTAAGTTTGATACCACGAAAAATCGTTATGAAATTGTTTTTCATGCGTTTAGTGAAAACGAAGCGGAAGACTTGATTAGTAAATTGTTATCAGGACAAGGACTGCCGGAAGAATTAGACGAAGACGTGATTGAAGGGTAAGTTTTGTGCTAATTTTCCGAGGTGGTTTTATAGCCGCATTCTTTGTTGGAGCATCTAATAGTGTTTTTGGCACCAAGAACTAAGAGAGAGTTGCACTGTGGGCATTTGTCGCCTGTGGGTTTGCTCCAAAAAGCAGTTTTACAGTCTGGATAACGGTTACAAGCGTAGAAAGTCTTACCATGGCGGGATTTTTTCTCGATAATTTCTCCTTGGCCACAGGAGGGGCATTTAACGCCAGTACTTTTCTCGATCTTTTTGATTGTTTTGCATTCAGGGTATCCCGTACAGCCTAAGAATGGTCCGAAGCGGCCTCGTTTGAGAGCCATAGGGCGGCCGCAATTAGGGCAAGTTTCTTTGGAAGCCTCTTCCTCCATCTTTTTTTCTTCGCCGATGGCTTCGGTATGTTTACAGGTGGGATAATTAGAGCAGGCTTTGAATTTGCCGAAGCGACCGAGTTTGATCACCATTTCGCTGCCGCAATCTGGGCAGGCTTCGCCGGTTTTTTCTTCGACTAAATCAGACTTTTTAATTTCTTTGTCTTTAGTTTGAATAGTGGCGTGAAAAGGAGTGTAAAAAGCCTTAATAACTGGTTGCCATTGTTTGTCGCCCGCAGCAATATCATCGAGAGATGTTTCCATGCTGGCGGTGAAATTAATATCGACAATATTAGGAAAATGCTCTTTGAGTAAGTTTGTGACAATGGTTCCTATTTCTGTAGGGGTAAACCGTTTATCTTCGTCTTTAGTCACATATTCGCGGCGTTGAATAGTGTCAATGGTGGGGGCATAAGTACTTGGACGACCAATACCGTGTTCTTCTAAAGCTTTGACAAGGGTGGCTTCAGAGTAGCGAGCAGGCGGTTGGGTAAAGTGTTGTTCGGGGAGAAGTTTAGATAAATCAATTTTGTCGCCGACGGTTAGTTCAGGCAAAATTGTTTCTTTAAGGTTCGCGTTAGATCCGTAAATTTTAAGGTAACCATCAAAAGCAACGGTGCTACCATTGGCGCGAAAGATATGATCAGCGGCGGTGACATCGACGCTAACTTGTTTGAGTTGTACCTCTGCCATTTGGCAGGCCAACATGCGTTGCCAGATCAGACGATAAAGTTTGTACTGACCAGGATCTAAATAATCTTTAATTTTTTCAGGAGAACGGGAAGGATCCGTGGGGCGAATAGCTTCATGAGCTTCTTGAGCGCCGCGAGATTTGGTCTTATAAAAACGCGGTTTAGGCAAGGTGTATTCAGGACCAAACTGGTATTCAATGGTGCGCGTAGCAAGAGCAACAGCTTCGGCGGCTAAATTAGTTGAGTCGGTACGCATGTAAGTGATTAATCCAGTCGGGCCTTCATCGCCAATATTGATACCCTCGTAAAGTTGTTGGGCCAACATCATAGTTTTCTTGGAAGAGAAGCCAAGAGAATTAAAGGCAGTTTGCTGTAAGGTGCTGGTAGTAAAAGGTGGAGGAGGGGTGCGTTTGCGATCTTTAGCTTCAAGATTTGTAACGGTATAAGTTGCTTTAGCGGTATCAGCGACAATTTGATCAATATCAGTTTTAGATTTTAGACTAAGTTTGGAAAGTTTTTTCCCGCGAACAGAGAAGAGCTGCGCAGTAAATTCTTCGGCATTTTTAAGAAGGTGAGCAGTAAGTGTCCAATATTCTTCAGGTTTGAAAGCATTAATTTCTTCTTCGCGTTCAACGATGAGACGAGTTGCAACAGACTGAACGCGACCGGCGGATAAACCACGTCGAACTTTGCGCCATAGTAAAGGTGATAATTCATATCCAACTAAACGATCTAGGACGCGGCGTGCTTGTTGGGCGTCAACTAGATTTTGGTCTAAGGCGCGTGGATGTTTGATAGCGTTTGTGATGGCTGATTTAGTAATCTCGGCAAAAGTGATGCGCTGCATCTGGTCAGGTTTAGTACCGAGAATGTGTGCCAGGTGCCAAGCAATGGCTTCACCTTCGCGGTCTTCATCAGTAGCGAAGTAAATAGTATCAGCTTTAGCGGCAGCGGCTTTAAGGTCTTTAACGCGCGGGCGAGCTTTTGTGGGAATGAGATAACTAGGTTCAAAGTTATTTTCAACGTCAACGCCTAATTTACTTTTTGGTAAATCGCGGACGTGACCGTAACTGCTTTGGACTTTAAAACCTTTGCCCAAGTATTTTTGAATGGTCTTGGCTTTGGCTGGGGATTCGACGATAACAAGTTGCATATGTTTTGGAGTAAAACGTTATTTAAAGATTGAGTCAAGTGTGGACATATTTGAGGTTGCCGAGATGACGAACGAGTTCGAGTAATTCTAACTCGATTAAGGCAGCAGATAAGTCGGCAGCGGATAGATTTGTGGCTTGAATAATATCATCAATGTGTTGAGGTTCGGCGGTAAGAGCCGCCATGATTTTTGTTTGAACAGGAGAAAGATCGGTGACTGGTAGTGGCGCGGTTTCGTCTTGTTCAAGATGAAAAAGTTCGTAAATATCAGCCGGTTCAATGATAGGGTAGGCGCCGTCATGTAAAAGATGGTTAGGACCGTAGCTAAGAGGATCGGTGATGGGGCCGGGAATAATAGCAACATCACGACCTTGTTCTAAGGCGAGGCGGGCAGTGATTAAAGAGCCGGATTTAGCGGCGGCTTGGACAACTAGAGTAACAGGACAGAGTCCGGAGATGATCCGATTGCGTTCCGGAAAAAAGTGAGGACGAGCAATAGTACCTGGAGAATGTTCGGTGATAAGGAGGCCGTGATTACCAAGGATTTCCTGGGCAAGCTTGAGGTGATTACGAGGATAGATAGACGCGTCATCAATACCGGAACCTAAAACAGCAATAGTAGGTTGACCGGCGGCGAGGCTAAAGCGATGAGCTAAAGCATCAATTCCAAAAGCTAGACCAGAGACGGTTATAAGTCCGCGACGGATAGCGGGAGGGAGAACATGTTGTAAACTTTGTTTGCCATAAGCGTTAGCTTTGCGGCTGCCAACAACGGCCAGAAGAAACGGATGAGTGAGAAGGTCGAGATTGCCACGGCAATATAATTGAGTCGGGGGTTGGGGAATGTGACGTAGTAAAGAAGGAAAGCCGGGGTTATCGGCGGAAAGGATGTGGATGTCGGAATCCATGTGGTTAATTGAACCACTATTTTAAACAATCAACCAGCCGGTTAATTAAGTTAGGGGTAATTTGGTCTACTCCTAAAGAGAGGGTTTGATTAGAGGCCTGCCAATTACCGAGAGAGCCAATTGTTTGTAAGAGTGCGACGGGATTTTTTACGGTTAGAATAAGTCGATAATATGGATCTTCATCCGAAGGAGTAATTTCTTGATACGTGAGGCGAGTAATGCCGTGAGTGACAGCGTGGTGCTGCAATGTAAGGATTAAAATAAGCTGAATGGTTTCAGGCGGAAGGGGGCCGTATTTTTGAATAAGTTGATTAGTTTCTTGATTTAAGGAAGCGAGATCGCGGGCACGAGCTAAACGTTGATAAGTATGAACTCGCAGAGTTGAGTCGGCAATGTAATGTTCAGGAATAGCGGTACTAAAAGGAACACTGATTTCAATATCGCGTCGAGAAGGTCCGGTGATTTGGTGGTGAACAAAATCTTGAACTAAATCAAGGTAGAACTGAATGCCGACAGCGTTAACACTGCCGGATTGCTCGGCGCCAAGTAAATTGCCAGCACCGCGGATTTCAAGGTCGCGTTGAGCTAACGACCAGCCTGAGCCAAGACGCGAGGCTTCTGTTAAAGCAGTGAGACGTTGGCGTTGCTCGCTGGTAAGATTGGTTTGGTGATAGAGAAAGTAGGCGTAGCCTTGTCGTTGACGACGTCCTACGCGACCGCGTAATTGATAAAGATCAGAAAGACCGTAATGAGTTGCCTTGGTAACAATTAAAGTATTGGCATTAGGCAGATCAATGCCGTTTTCAATAATGGTTGAGCTAACTAGGACATCAAGTTTGCCGGTGTCGAATTTTTGCATGATGCGAGCTAGTTCGACTGGTGGTAACTGTCCGTGCGCGATGCTGACAGATGCAGTCGGAACTAATTTTTGGATAGTGTGTGCGAGATGCCCGAGTTCTTGAATACGAGGAGCGACTACATAAACTTGTCCGCCGCGTTTAAGTTCGCGAGTAACGGCTTCTTGAATAATGTGGTCTTGGTAGGAGTGCACATTAGTAATGACGCTTTTACGTCCAGGAGGGGCGGTGTTAATAAGAGAGAGGCTTTTGAGACCAGTTAGAGACATGGATAAAGTGCGTGGGATCGGAGTGGCGGATAACGAGAGGATGTCTAAATTAGCGCGAATTTTTTTAAAGTGCTCTTTGTGTTTAACACCAAAGCGTTGCTCTTCATCAATAATGACCAGTCCTAGTTTGTGCCATTTAGTTGTTTTGCTGAGTAGGGCATGAGTACCAACCGCGATTTTAATAGTACCGTCGGTGATTGCAGCGCGAGTCTTGTTTTGCTGCTGAGGAGAGGTGAAGCGAGACAGTGTGCCAATATTGGGAGCTAGCTCTGGTAATCGATTTAAAAGAGTGTCGGCGTGTTGTTGGACCAGAAGCGTGGTTGGAGCAAGGATGGCGACTTGATATCCGTTGGCAACAGCATGACGAGCCGCGCGAATTGCAATTTCAGTTTTACCAAAACCAACATCGCCGACGACCAAACGATCCATAGGAATTGATTGCTCGAGGTCATGTTTTATTTCTGACCAGGCCTGAGCTTGATCGGGAGTAAGATCATAGGAAAAAGAAGTGGATAGTTGATGGTCTAAAGAGGGGTCGAGATAATAAGGCGGACGAGCGCGTCCTTGTCGGTGGCCAGCAGTTTCAAGAAGCTCTTGCGCAAAAGCAGCAGCATCAATTTCGGCTTGACGGCGAGATTTGCGCCATCCAATTCCGCCTAGACGATGAATAGTTGGTTGGGTGTCTCCTAAGTAAGCGGTGATTTTATGAGCATATTCAACAGGGACAGAGACAGTATCGTGGCCGGCGTAACGTAAGACCAGGTAATCTTTAGTAATGGAGTCAATAGTGCGGCTTTGTAAACCTTCATAAATGCCAATGCCATGATCACAGTGAACAGCTGGTTGACCGGGTTGTAATTGGGCGAGTAAGGCAAGTCCTTCGTGATATGAGATCGGAGCTGCGACAGTGGGTTCAGGTAAAAGTTGGGCTTCCGAAGTGAAAATGCATTTATCGGTTGTGAGTAAAAATTTTTGTTGGCTTAGATTACCAGGGATTAAACAGGTTGTGAGATTGTGATCGGTGATATAGGCATGAATACGATCATGATTCTCATACCAGATAACTATTGGTTTTGAGGAATGCGTAGTCGTTAATTTTGAAATGATTTGAAGAGGCGAGATAAGGTCAGGATGTAAGGCGTTGTAAATAATGGTAGGAGATGACAGATGTAAGTTGGTGCTAGCCGGGTGAAGAGTAATTCCTTGAGTGAAGAAGGAAGTAAACGGTTGGTCATCTTCAGGAATGATGACAGGAGGAAGTATAAGACGGGTTAGATTAGTGCGGCGTTGGTCTTGATGAGAAACGAGACGATCAATAATGTTACCGTAAAAGGATATAGTGTAAGGGTGTTGATGTAGAGGGTGCCAAACATCAAGTTCATCGCCACGTAAACGAAAACCACCTGGTTCTAAGGAATCAGAATAGCGCGTGTATCCATTTTGAGTGAGAGTAACCACAATGTCATGTGGTCGATAGGCTTCCCCGGTATGAAGCTCGAGAGTGTGTTTTTGGTACGAAACAAGACTGGGGGCGAGAGAATTTAGGAGATGAGAGGGGAGAATGAAAATGCCGGGAGCTGCAGAGAGTAGATGATGGTAGGCTTGAGACAAGGCAGAATTAACTAGGCCGGTTTTTTCTTGCTCGGAAAGAGTGTTAAAGAGGAGATGAACATCAGAAGGAATGTTGAAGACTTGAGACCAGGAATGAATGGCAGCTTGAATTTGGGTGGCGGTGCGTAAAGATGAGTCTAGGACGAGGAAAACCATGTTTGTTTTTTGGCTAATTAAAGCCGAATATATTGGAATAACAGGGTTTGACCAATGCGTTTGGATTGGATGAGAGGATGAATGAGCAAGCGCGATTATATCATTGACTGATTGTGACAGTGAGGCGTGGAGGGTCTTAATTTCATTGGCGCAAGAATTTGTTGGACTAATCATTGACTTATAGTAAGAATAGAGGTATCGTCATTGGCCATTCTATGACTTTTTCAACAGAACTCAAAAAATTAGGTTTGCGGGACAAAGAGGTCGCGGTGTACTTAGCTTTATTAGAGTTAGGGCCTTCGACTGTCCAAGCGATCGCGCGGAAGGCAAAAGTGGTACGAGCGACGACATATGTTGTATTAGATGCACTGGCCAATAAAGGATTGGTAACACAATTTAAAGAGGAAAAGAAGACATTGTTTGTTGCTGAGCCTCCGCGTCAATTAATGCGATTGTTGGAGAAGCAAAAAGAGGATATTCAAGAGCGAGAAGTACGGATTCGATCTTTGTTGCCGGAATTACAAGTTTTGATGAAAGGTGCAGAAGGAGTGCCGACGGTTCGTTATTTTTCCGGATTAGAGGGATTGCGCGCAATGCGTCGTGAAATGATGATGTATAGTCAATCAAATGATTTATGGTATACGTTTACGCCGTCTGATCACTTGGATGCGGTGTTGGCGTCTGATGAACCTGGGTATCACCGACAACTTTTATCAAAAAAAATTAAGAATCGAGTGATATTTACAACTAAGTCAGAGACACTGAAGCGGGAACTGTTAAGCAACGTTGAGGATGGGATGGAACGAAGATATATTCCGTATGAGCAGTTTGTTTTTACGAATGGTATGACTATCTTTCGAGATCGGATCGCAATTGGGTCGTTTACGGGTAAATTAGGCGGAGTTATTATTGAAAATAAGCAAATGTCCCATATGTTTCGGAAATTGTTTGAGTTGGCATGGGAGGGGGCGGCTTTTCTTGACAAAAAAGAAAACTAAACTTATATTAGGGGCGCATGCTCATGGTGAGTGTGCTCAGAGATACTTGGTCTCTGAATGACTAAAGACGGAATCCTGTAAGAGGGAGGACTCGTGAATGACCAAGTAAGTGTTCTTGGTACTTCCTTCCTCAAGGAGGAGGTACCCTAAACGGAAAGGTTGAAGGATGGCCGCCTTCACTCTTTCGTTCTCCCGCCTGCTTGGAGCTGCTAAATAAAAAAACGCGTGAGCGTTGGTAGTGTCCAAGCAGGCAAAAGTTATCATCATTGTTTTTTCTTCATGAATTCTCCGTAAGGAGAAGCGCAAGAGCCACTGGCCATGTATCGTTTCCGAACGATATAGCTCTTGCGCTATTTTTTATTCCTATGATAGTTTGATTGGATCTCTTCAGGATCCCGCTAAAGAGTACGCAAGCTTTTGAGAGGCAACCCCTCCAACGCTTCTTAAAGGTAAGCTGCTCCGAAGTGGGATCGTGAGGAGATTTTTGTTAAGCTTAATTTATGGAAAAAATATTATTAGTTGGTTTAGGAAACCCGGGAAATGAGTTTGAAAGGACACGACATAATGTTGGCATAATGGCAGTACGAAGATGGGTGGAAAAAATAGATGCTGAATCGAAAAAGGCGTGGGTTATAAAGTCGGCATGGCAAGCAGAAGTTGCAGAAGTGGTGTGGAAGGATAAAAAGATTGTGGCGATATTTCCGTTAACTTTTATGAATGATTCTGGGAAAGCGGTGAAACAAATCAGGGATTATTATGATGTTCCAATCGAAAGATTAGTGGGTGTGCATGATGATATGGAAACGTTGTTAGGTGAAGTTGTGACTGTAATGAGTGGAAGTGCAAAAGGACATAACGGGATTAGGTCATTAGTGCAGGAGTTGGGGACAGACTTGTTTTGTCGCATTAAGATTGGGATTGGTCGTCCAGAAAATGGGATTGCGCCTAAAGATTTTGTTTTAGCTAGATTTACGGAAGATATACAACCAATTTTAGAAGAGGCGAGCCGAGAAATTACAAAAACTTTAGAACAATTAAATTAATTGCTGGCGTCGGTGCCAAGAATAATAAGGATTTCAGCGGATGACTTAGTTTCACCGTCGGGTAGATTAGTGTCAGTAGTAGCGTTGATTAATTCAGACAGCGCTTCGGCTTCAGCAGCAGTACCGCTTATAGGATAAACTGTGGTTTTCGTATAATCACGAGTAGCAGCATTTCCTATACTGGTAATTGTATAGTCTTTGCTTTTTAAAGTTTCACTGGTTTGTTTAGCGAGACCAGTAATATTGGTACCATTTCTGATTTCAACAGTTGGCAGACTGATTGGAGTGGCTGAAGCCGAAGTGGATGGTGAAGGGGTCGCAGTAGAAGCACTAGTAGGAGTATGTTCAACGGTTTTAGTGGAATCAAAGATGGTGGCAGCAATTTGTTGGATTTCGCTGTAATCGCCAGTGCGTGTTTTGAGAATTGAAGCAGGAACACCGCCTAGGACTTCAGTGCCGCCAACCAGAACGCCATTAGTGCCAGTGGTAAGAACAACTGATTTAACATTGTCTCGATTGATATCGCGCGCAAGTTCGTAAAATCGTTTCATTTCCCATAACTCCATGTTGGTTTGGATGTTATCACTAAGAGAATTAAGAATGCCATTGATAGTAGAGAGGTCAAATGCGGTGTAAATGGAGAATATTTTTTCTTGAAGAGCAAGTAAAACTTGTTGTTGGCGAGCGGCGCGTTTGAAATCGCCCCCTTCTGGCCCTTCAACGTAACGAGCTCGGACATAAGCCAAGGAGCGTTCTCCATCCATGTGTTCGGTGCCGGCATAAAAATCAATTTTATGCCAATAATCATAAAAACTATTGTCGATTGTGATATCAATACCGCCGACCTCATCAACAATTTGTTTAAAGGCAGTAAAATCAACACGAGCGTAATAATGAATAGGAAGGCCAGTAATTTCAGTTACAAGCCCACCTAAAACGATCGGACCTTGGCCCGTGCCAAGTGCTTCGCCGTGAGCATGAACAGCATTAATTTTTGAATAATAATTTTCACCAGGGACTTGGACGTAAAGGTCACGGGGAATTGAAAGTAAAGCAACACTTTTGTCAGAAGGACGAAAACTGGCAATCATAATAGTATCGGCTAAATTTTCGCCACTATGGCCTTCGCCCCCAATGGCAAGAAGCATGACGTTAATACGGTCATCGGCTTCTCCTTGTAACATACGATCAGAACTAAATAACAAATCTTTGATTTGACCCAAGATTGATTTTTCAGCCACGGTGATTTTGTTACTAGCAGCAATAATCTTGTAACCAAATACGCCGCCAAGAGACAGGAATAGTAAAATGGCGACAACGGCGAAACGGCGAACCCATTTAAATGGTTTTGAGGGGCGAGAAGATTTGGGACGATTAACGGGAGGCGGAGCAGAAGGTGGTTTAGGGATACTGGGAAGTTTTTTAGGTTTAGGACGTACGGCACGATTAGGGGCGTTATTAATATCGTAACGCTGCCTTACTTCCCAAAGAAGTCGTTTTTCGGCACTTGACCTTGGTGATTGAGATGACATGTCGTTCAAGGTTTTAGTATAAATGGTTACTTAGGAATGTCGAATATTAGTCGGATAATATATCTCAGTAGGAAATATGTATAGAGGGATTATACATCACAATGTGGTAATGTGGCACTTGCTCGAGACCTGAATGTACGTACAATAGTTGTATGGATAACCAAACAGATTGGCAAGAAGAAGCGAAGAGCACAGAAGCAACAACATCCCAGAAAAAATCTAGTTTCTTTGGCGTGATCGGTCAATTCTTTTGGGAGTTAGTAAAAGTGTTTTTAATTGCGGTAGTTATTATTATTCCAATTAGATATTTTCTGGTGCAGCCTTTCTTCGTGCGAGGGGCAAGCATGGAGCCTAATTTTGAAGATGGTGAGTATTTAGTTGTGGATGAATTGTCTTATCGTTTTCGTGATCCGGAGCGTGGCGAAGTGATTGTTTTTCGATATCCAGATAACCCGTCTCAATTTTTCATAAAACGAATTATTGGTATTCCGGGAGACACGGTAACTATTGGAAATGGGCGAGTACAAATTCAAAACTCAGAATTTCAGCAAGGGGTGGTGTTAGATGAATCGGAGTATTTATCAGAATCAGTGCGAACTGGCGGGAATGAAACAGTGCAATTAGGTGAAGGTGAATATTATGTGTTAGGAGATAATCGAGCAGCTAGTTCTGATTCGCGAATTTGGGGGGTTTTGGATCAGGATATGATTGTGGGGCGAGCCTGGATTAGAGCTTATCCTTTCGGGAGTTTTAGTATTTTTTCGATTCAATCTCCAGGGTTCATGAATGCATAAATAAAAGGTGTTAAGAGGGGCGAGTGAGTAAGTTTGCTTTGTGAAGCAATTAATGGTAGATTACAGAACTATGGTTACAGCTAATGCAAAGGCAAAAAAAGAAGCAACGGAGCCAATCCGGGCGCCGAGAGGCACTTATGATGCTTTGCCTCAAGAGCAAAAATATTGGGAATACGTGACGGAAACGGCAAAAAGTGTAGTGAGAGGTTTTGGGTTTCAACGTATTGATACGCCTATATTTGAAGAGACAGCTTTATTTCGAAGAGGTGTAGGCGAAGAAACAGATGTAGTAAATAAAGAGTTATTTGAGATAAAAAGCCGCGGAGGCGTTTCATATGCGTTACGCCCAGAAGGGACGGCAGCGGTAGCACGGGCTTTTATTGAACATGGAATGCGAAGTTGGCCAAAGCCGGTCAAGTTATTTTATTTAGGTTCTTTTTTCCGATACGAAAGACCGCAAGCAGGACGATGGCGCCAACACAATCAGTTAGGTGTTGAGATTTATGGCTCCAGTTCGTTTATTTCTGATGCCCAGATTATTTATGTGATCAAGTGTGTGTTAGATGATCTGGGGGTAGAGGATTATAAATTGAAGATTAACAGTATCGGGGAATTGGGTGAGAGAAAGGAATATATCAAACAATTAAAAGATTATTATCGTCATAATCGCACTAAATTATGTCGAGTCTGTAAGGAAAGACTACAAACTAATCCATTACGCTTATTAGATTGTAAGGAAGAGAAGTGTAGCGTTTTAGCGGCGCAAGCTCCGCGGTTATTAGATTATTTATCGGATAGCTCTCGACAATATTTTGAGAATGTTTTGAAAGCACTGGATACTTTGGATATTCATTATGAAGTAACGCCGTCTTTGGTGAGAGGATTGGATTATTATACGCATACGGTGTTTGAGTTTGTGGTGACGCGTCAAGAAGACAAGGCACAAAATGCAGTGGCTTCTGGTGGAAGATATAATGGATTGGTTAAGCAATTAGGTGGTAAAGATACAGCAGCAGTTGGCGGTGCAATCGGTTTAGAACGAGTCATTGATCAATTAAAAGAAGAAGGAGTGGAGTTAACTGTAACAGATGCTCCAAATATTTTTATTGCACATTTAGGCGAACAAGCTAAGCGACAAGCGTTGCGAGTGCTGCGTGAATTGCAACAAGCGGGAATTCCTTTTGCGGAGAGCTTAGATCGAGACGGAATGCAGGCGCAGTTAAAAGCTGCTGATCGAGTAGGAGCGGACTGGGCGGTGATTATCGGTCATAAAGAAGTAATTGATAAGACGGTAATTTTGCGCAATATGGAGAGTGGTATGCAAGAGGTTATTCCGCAAGAAAGAATGATTTCAGAGATTAAGCGGCGTTTAAGTATTCCATCTGACGATTAGTTTGGTAGTGAAAACTGAGAAGCGGTATAATAAGGATATGGAAGTGAAAGACGATAATTGTATTTTTTGTCGGATTGCAGCAGGGGAGCTAGGAGTGGAGCCGGTATATGAAACGCAAAACACATTCTTTTTTCGCGATCATCAGCCTAAAGCACGGGTACATGTGTTGGGGATTCCTAAGCAACACTGGGTATCTTTAGATGCTGTGCCAAGTGACGAAGCGCAAGTGTTAAGTGAATTGATGCAAGGAATACAGGAGGTAGCGAAAAAGGAAGGTCTTGTTAGTGAGGGATATAGGGTAATTACAAATATTGGTTATCATGGTGGTCAAGAAGTTAAACATTTACATTTTCATATTTTAGGCGGAGAGCCGCTAGGTAAAATGGTATGCAAATAAAACGTTTATTACAGATATTAACTGTTTATGGACTAAGTTGGCCGTTAAGAGCACGTGCTGATGGTTTAGTGCCATGTACTGGTTTAGATTGTACTTTTGAATCAATCATGGAGCTGTTTGCTAATATATTTAATTGGTTGATTGGTCTAGCTGGCTTGGTAGCAATGGGATTTATCGTATGGGCAGCGGCAAGAATGTTGTATTGGAGTTTTTTAGAAGATGCAGAGGCAGAATTAGTATCAGCAAAGCGTACTTTGACTCGTGCAATTGTCGGTTTTGTAATTGTGGCGGCTGCTTGGGTGATTGTGAATACGGTTATTACAATAGTTAGTGGTGGTTCGGTAGGAATTAGCACTTTTATGAATATTTTAAATGGTTCGTGAAGGTGAACTATTGACGATGATTCGGGGTTGTGGCAGGATGTTGGTGAAATATTAAAGCTTGATTAGGAGGTGTTTTTAAAATGGTGGAGGTAAATAGAAGAGAGAATGAGGGATCGGAAAGTGTTGTCCGGCGCTTTAGTCGTAAGGTTCAACAAAGCGGAGTTTTGTTGCAAGCTCGTAAGATTCGTTATCACGTGCGAAAAAAGAATCGTCGCCAAGTGCGCGAGCAAGCACAAAGACGAGCAGAGTTGCAGGCTGAATGGGAGAAAAAGTTTAAGATGGGAGAAGTAGACGAATTTACCCGGACAAGATCTCGAGGCGGTTATGGTGGTAATCGCTAAGATTGCGTTTAAATAAAATAAAGCCGGTGCTCATTATATGATGCACCGGTTTTAGTTATGGGGAGGTGTAAATAGCCGGAATGAAAGTTGTTGGTTATAATGACAGCATGGATGATCAACTAATGCCGCCGGCCGATTTACCTCTAGCTGGTAGTGAGCCAAATAAAGATACGCAAGGACTAAATCAATCCGCAGTGACAAATGACGAAAATCCTTTGGTGCAACGTCCAGGTGGTGGGGTAGATGCTCCAGATCCTTTTATATCTGATACTAGTGGAAAAGGATCGGTGTCACCAAAACCATGGAATCCAGTTCCGGCAACATCCGGATCATCTGCAGTCCCAGCTGCACCAGTTGCGAACGATCCTTTAAAACCAGCAGTAGTAGGAAAAAGTGCGGAAACTGTGTTGCCGCCAACAGCTTTTCAGAAACCAGTAACGCCACGAAGAAATAAAAGAGTGATTGTACTGCTAGGTGGCGGTTTGGTGGTGGTGTTATTAATGGCAGCGTTAGGTATGGTAGTAATGAATGTACTGTTTAAAGATGAGTCCGTGACTTCGACGGTTGTAGTAACTTCGCCAACTGTCAGTGTTATGCCAACGACTGTTTTGAGTCCCAGTGTAACGATGACAGAGGAATTACCAACTGTGTCGCCACTTAGCACGATTAATCCTCAAACAACAATGACAGCCGAGGAAGCGGTCTCGGATGCGGATGAAGATGGATTAACGGCAGCAGAAGAAGAGCATTATAATACGGATCCAAACGAGGCCGATACAGATGGGGATGGTTATACAGACGGAGAAGAAGTAAAAGCGGGATATGATCCGTTAGGTCCGGGTAAATTAGATTCTGATAATGATGGTTTTCCCGATCCGGATGAACGAGCATTCGGAACTGATCCCTATGATCCGGACACTGATGGTGATGGATATGAAGACGGTGCGGAAATTGACAATGGATTCAATCCTTTGATATCTTCTCCGGGTGACAAGTTATAGAACAACAAAGTGATACAGATAGAACAAAATAGTTGGCCGATTACCACAGAAGAAGCGGTGCGAATGTGGCAGAAAGTGTGTGAACTAGCTGGATTAGGTAAGGATGAAATAGTGCAGGTGCGAGCGGTGTCTCCGGATGAGATGCACCGGTTAAATCGTCAATATCGACATAAGGATCGAGCAACAAATGTGCTGACTTTTTCGTATGGGCTAGAAGCTGATTGGCCACAGAGTGATAGTGGTCCGGAACATGAAATTTTTATTTGTGCTGAAGTGGGAAAACGGGAAGCACGAGAACGACAGGTGCCATGGCGAGATTACATGGCGTTGCTGTTAGGGCATGGATTATTACATGCTGCTGGCTTAGATCATGAGAGATCAGAAAAAGAAGCAGTCCGGACACATGAATTAGAGCATCAAATTTTAAGACAAAATGGATTTCAGGAAGTAGTCTGGGGATAACGGTCTAGCGGTATAAAGAAATATGTTAGAATAGTCGGCATGGGAGATCATTATTTGCGGAATAAAACTTTTTGTGAATCCTTAGGATGTGCTAGTCAAGGGATTGTGAAAATTATGGTCAGTGAGCCTAATTTTCGGCGGCAATTATTAATGGCGGTTGGGGTAGCAGGATTAAGCTGGTGGCTTAGAATATCAGTGATACAGGCTGTGCTAATGTTAATTGTGGCGATGAATGTTTTAGCTTTGGAGATGGTTAATAGTGCCTTAGAAACTGCATTAGATGCTTTGCATCCGGATTATCATACTGGAGTTGAAAGAGCTAAAGATATGGCAGCAGGAGCGGTTTTAGTTGCGAGTGTAGCGGCGGTTGTGATAGGAATAACTGTGCTAAGTGGTCCGCTGGTAATAAAATTTATGTCTTGGTTATCATGATTTCTGAAGTCGTGCAAAAAGTTACTTGCCAGAGTACAATAGGCATTAGTGATTTCATTATTAATCTGTGTTTATGGCGCGGGAGACATACGTGACGGGTATTGATGTCGGATCGTCGGCAGTTAGGGTGGCGGTGGCGCAAACGGCTGGACACGATGAGACGAAAGTTCCAACTATTTTAGGGACAGCAGAAATGCCGATGGAGGGGATGCAGAAGGGGGTTATTAATGATGTTGAAGCAGCAGCGCAGTCGATTAGTAAGGCATTGGATATAGCTGAGCGGGTAGCTGGCGTTCCAATTGAGCATGCCTATGTTAGTATTAATGGCTCGCATATCATGTCGCAAAATTCGAGAGGTGTGATTGCGGTTAGTCGAGCAGATGGAGAGATAACACCAGATGATGTGACCCGAGTGATAAATGCAGCTCAGGCAATTTCTTTGCCGAGTAATAGAGAAATTTTACATGTTTTGCCTCAGAATTTTATTGTGGATGGGCAAGAGCATATTCAGGATCCTGTCGGAATGACGGGGGTAAGATTGGAAGTAGAAACTCATATCATTGAAGGTTCAGCGCCGTTTATAAAGAACATTACCAAGGCAGTGAACCAGGCTGGTGTTCATGTGGAAGATTTTGTGTTCGCACCTCTAGCTTCGGCAGCTTCGGCTTTGGATAAGCGGCAGCGTGAACTCGGAGTGGTGTTGGTGGACTTAGGAGCAGGAACTACCAGCATGGTAGTTTACGAAGACAATGTGTTGTTACATACAGCCGTTTTACCTTTAGGATCAAGTCATATTACGAACGATTTGGCGATTGGTTTGAGGACATCAATAGAGGTGGCGGAAGCAGTGAAGCGTGAGCATGGAACAGCTTTGGTTGATGAGGTCTTGGAGAATGAAGAAATAATTGTGGAAGGCGAAGGGGAAGAAGAACAAGAAATAGTCTCACGACAGGATGTGGCGGGGATTATTCGGGCGCGATTAGATGAAATTTTTGCGTTTGTTGATCGAGAGTTAAAGAGTATTAATCGCTCAGGGTTGTTACCAGCAGGAGTTATTTTTACTGGCGGAGGAGCGAAATTGCCGGGAGTTACTGATGTGGCTAAAAAGAAATTGCGTTTGCCGGCTCGTTTAGGAAGAACTAAAAATGTGGAAGGTTTTAGCGAACAAATTGATGACCCATCTTTTGGAGTGGTCTTAGGATTAACGATCAAAGCTTTTGAACAGGAGACTCAAAGTATCAATCGTGCTCATCTAAATATGCCAGATATTGGCAATACTGTGCAGAAAATTAGAGGTTGGTTTAAGTCGTTCATGCCGTAATCCAAAAGGAAAGCGAACACAAAGTGTGTCCAAGTTGGACACACTTTTTTATTGACATGAACTAGGGAGTGTACTTACGCTGTGGGTGTGCCTATTGTAAAGCCAACAATTGAAAACGTAGCGAATATCCGAGTAATTGGAATCGGAGGATCTGGGAATGCGGCTTTGAATCGAATGATTGAGGCTAGAATTAAGGGGGTTGAATTTATTGCAGTTAATACAGATGCCCAGGCGTTACATTATTCAGGAGCACAGACAAAGATACACATCGGACAGAATCTAACCCGTGGGTTAGGAGCGGGAATGGATCCGTCTGTGGGACAACAAGCGGCCGAAGAGAGCAGAGAAGAATTGTACGAAGTGATAAAAGGTGCAGACATGATTTTTACAACGGCTGGTTTTGGTGGAGGAACGGGATCAGGAGCTTTGCCAGTTATATCAGAGATAGCTAAGGAAGCGGGAGCATTAACAGTTGCAGTTGTTACAAAACCATTTTCATTTGAAGGACAGCAACGAACAACTTTGGCTGAAGAGGCATTAACAGAATTACAGGATCGAGTTGATGCTGCTGTGGTAGTTCCGAATGATAGACTGCTGCAGATCATAGATAAGAAAACAAGCATGATGGATGCTTTTAAAGTAGTGGATGATGTATTGCGTCAGGGTGTGCAAGGTATTTCTGATTTGATTGTTCATCATGGCATGGTGAATGTTGATTTTGCTGACATTCGTGCAATTACAGCAAACGCTGGTTCGGCATTAATGGGAATTGGAAGAGCGACTGGAGAGAATCGTGCAGTGGAGGCGGCGAGGGCAGCGATTGAAAGTCCTTTGTTGGATGTAACGATTGATGGTGCTCGGGGCATTATCTTTAACGTGACTTGTGGTCCTGATTTGAAGATGTTTGAAGTTGAAGAAGCAGCGCGCATAATCACTGAACATGCTGATCCAAATGCAAAAGTTATTTTTGGAACAGTTATTGATCCAGAGCAAGTGGAAGAAGGTGAGATTCGTATTACAGTGGTGGCAACAGGATTTGATAAAGAGGAAGTAGTGAGAAAGCCGCAGCCAACACGTAATACTGGGATGCCGTATGGAATGCCGCAAACAGGAATGTCGCCAGTAATCCCGCCACAAACTTTGTATCAACCGCCGGCAGCGCCAGTGCGACCGATTTATCAGTCACAAACAGAACAGCAAGCTTATCCAGCAGAACCAGTGAAAGCGCCGGGAGAAGCACGCAGAGTTAGTTATGCCGGTAAAACTTTAGGTCATCTTAACAATCAGGCGAGCAAAGAAAACAGCGATGAAGATTTGGACGTGCCAACATTTATTCGTCGTAAGATGCGAGAGCAGCGAGAATCGCGTTTATCAAACGGCGGAGAAGAATAAGAGTGAATAAAAAAGAGAAAACCGTGGCAAAATAGCCGCGGTTTTTAGGTATGATAAATGAAGATGAAAACTGAGATAGCTATTTTAGTTTTGGCGTGGATAGGTGGAATTGTTTACGGAGTGGTTCCGGGTGCATGGGTTGTGGGGTTGGTAATAATTTTGGTAGGGATGTGTTTAAGTAAGAATTTAAATAAAAAAATGGTGCCGATGATAACGGCAGTAATACTATTGGCGGCGATGGGTTATGTTTATGGTTATCGAAGTAACGAATTAGTAAAAGCAACGGGATGTCGGAGTAATGATGTAATGGTGAGTGGGGCGGTGATTAATCGCGAGGTGCGGGTAAAGAATGTGCGTTATGTTGTGATGAATAAAGAGGGATGCAAGGTATATGTGTATGCGGATAGATTTCCGATATATAACATCGGTTCAGAAATTAGTTGGGAGTCATCGAGTAATTTTGAAGATGTGAATATGATTCGCGAGGATAATCCAGGCTACGCAGACTATTTGGTTGGAGAGGGTATTGATCGAGTTATTTATTATCCAAAGATTGTTTTGAGAGAACAAAATAAATCTTATTGGAAAGAAATGCGATGGTGGGCAGCAACTCAAATTAGTTTGCGATTGCCAGAACCAGATGCTAGTTTAGCTAAAGCAATGTGGTTGGCGGAAAAGGGTGAGGTTCCGACAGGAGTAAAAGATGTTTTGCAGACGACAGGAGTGGGTCACATTATGGCGATTTCCGGTTTGCATGTGGGAATTGTAGCGGGAATAATTTTAGTTAGCATACAGTTGTTTCCGTGGCGAAGATCAGCGCAAGCAATAAGCGCAATTCTCTTGTTATGGACGTATATAATATTTGTGGGTGCACCAATATCAGCTGTGCGGGCAGCGGCTTTTTGGTCGTTATCAATATTAGGATTGATTAGTCAAAGACTGTTGGGGTGGATGACAATTTTTGTCATTGCCGGAGTGATAATTTTATCAGTAAATCCATTGATGATTAAATCAGTCGGTATGCAATTATCATTTGCAGCTGTGACAGGTATTTTTGGGACCATATTTTTAACACGGACAAGTAAAATTCAAAAAAGAGGACGTGGGTTCTTGGTGGCAGTAGGAGCTTGGATAACCACTTGGCCGATAATGGCTTATCATTTTGGTGTATTTGCTTGGGTGAGCTTGATAGCGAATGTAGTAATAGTTCCAGCTGTGCCAATTTTTTTGATTTCAGTTCTTTTAACTTTAATTGGACACCAGATATATTCACCGTTTGGAATGTTGTTATCTTTTGGTGTTCATGTGATGTATAAGTGGATAGTAGGTATGGCAATGTTGTTACAACAGTTACCGGGAGCAGTTTGGGATGTCACGATTACTTCGCGACAAATAGGCGCGTATTATTGCTGTTTATTGGCGGTAGCGATCGGAATAATGAAATATCAAAAAAGAAGTTGGCGTGAGATTTGGATTTAGTCTCGTAAAACCAAGATTAAATCCGCGATATTAATACCGGTCGGACCAGTGATAATTAAGTTGTCGGTTTGTTCAAAAAAAGAGTACGAGTCGTTATGTGAGAGGTAGTGATTGAGATTAAGGTGAGCGGAGCGGGCAGTGTCTAAGGTAATGTGATCAGCTAAAGCGCCGGCAGCTGGCATGGCATTATCAATACCGTCAGATGCGCAAGAGGTGGCTAAGATATTGTTGGGTAAGTCAAGTAAAGCTCCGAGAGCAAATTCAAGATTACGTCCGCCAGTTCCGCCTGGACCGGTAATCGTAACAGTGGTTTCGCCGGCAGCAATGAGGGCGGTGCGGGGTTGAGACATAAGAGAAATTAGTTGAGTACTAACAACGCGGGCTTCGCCGGAAAGATTAACGGAGTGTATGCGTGTGTTGTAGCCGAGTGAATTTGCCATGGCTGACATTGCTTGGACGGCGACTTGATTATTAACAATTAAGTAATTATGTACATGATCAAAAAGGCTTGGGTTTTTAGGGGTTTCAGTGAAACAATCAAGAGATAAATTTAATTGTTGGTCGAGATTATATTTTTGAACAATCTGCCAGGCGTCAGTAACGGTAGTCTGATCTAAATAAGTAGGACCGGAAGCAACCATGCTTAAATCATCATCTAAAATATCAGAGAAAATTAGATTGATCATAGTGGCTGGCTGGGCGTGGATGGCTAGCTGACCTCCTTTGATAGTAGAAATGTGTTTACGTACAGTGTTCATTTCGTAAATATTGGCAGCGTGATGCATGAGGGCTTGAGTAAGAGAGACGACTTGATCGCAGGAAAGTTGTTGAGGGCGAAACAATAAAGCAGAACCGCCGCCAGAAATAACGGTGATAACAAGATCGCGAGTGGTGCATTGAGATAATAATTCCCAAACTGCTTCAGTCGCAGCTTGGTTGTCATGAGATGGGTATGGATGCGAACCTTTAAAACTACGCAAGCGAGGAAAAGTATCAGTGCGAGTATCAATAACGACACCATCAGTTAAACGCGAACCAAGCAAGTCAGTAATAGTATGAGCGGCGGCGATAGCGGCTTTACCGATGCCAACAAATAAGACGCGATCAAAATTATCCAGATTATATGAGTCAGTATCAATCGTGAGGGTAGAATCGGTTAGTTTTATTTTTTGACGCAAGGCTGGATCGGTGGCAGCAGCATTTAAGCCGGCATTAAGAATATCCAGGGCATGGCGACGCTGATCGGTATTTGCTAGGGAGCGATAATTTTGAATGAAGGATTCCGGCATTAAGTTTGAGTATAACAAGGAGGCGGTGCATACTAAAGGAGTTATCTTTATTATTTTTTGTTAGGATATGAAAATAGCTTTTTTTGATGCCCAGGACCATGATCAGGAATGGCTAGGGGAATCGTTACCGGAATTAGATAAAGTAATTGAGACAGGGGCATTAGCAGCAGACACAGTAGATGGATATGGGGACAAATTAGATGCGGATGTTATTTCAGTTTTTGTAACTTCGAAAGTTGATAAGGAGGTAATCAGTAAATTTCCAAATTTAAAAATGATAGCGACGCGTAGTACGGGATTTGATCACATTGATTTAAATGAATGTCAGCAGCGAGGAATTGTGGTCGCAAACGTGCCGTCTTATGGTGAGAATACAGTTGCTGAACATGCCTTCGCTTTGATCTTGGCGTTGGCGCGAAAAATTTTCCAATCTTATGAACGAACGGAAAGATTAAGTTTTGACCGAGAGGGATTACAAGGATTTGATTTAAAAGGAAAGAATTTAGGTGTAGCTGGTACTGGCAGAATTGGACGACATAGTATTCGAATTGGTTCAGCGTTTGGTATGAACGTGTTAGCGTACGATGCATTCCCGAATGAAGAGTTAGCTAAAGAAATGGGATTTACATATGTGAAAGATTTGAATGAATTGTTGGGTCAGTCTGATGTGATTACCTTGCACGTGCCGTATATGCCAGAGACACATCATATGATCAACAAAGATAATATTCAAAAGATTAAGCGAGGCGCAATTTTAGTGAATACGGCGAGAGGTGCTTTGATTGATACAGAAGCATTGCTGTTAGCATTAGAAGAAAAGATTTTATCTGGTGCGGGCTTAGATGTTTTAGAGGGCGAAGATGAGACGTTTGAAGATGTTGCAGTGATGTCGCGTGGTTTTAAGGGCAACATGGATTTGGCGACATTGTTGCGTAACCATGTTTTGATTGCGCGGGAGGATGTGATTATTACGCCGCATAATGCTTTTAATAGTATTGAAGCGGTGCGTCGAATTTTTGATACGACCATGGGAAATGTTGCAGCGTTTATCAAAGGACAACCAGAGAACGAAGTGAAGGCCAGTGCTTAGAGCAGCTGCATTAGCAGCAGGGGTGACAGTGTTGACGATAGTGATGCCGTCACCGAATGATAAAGTTGCTTTTTTAAATGTCGGGCAGGGTGATGCAATTTTGTTGCAGAATCAAACAGTACAAGTGTTAATAGACGGAGGTCCGGACGCCACTGTTTTACAAAGGTTGGCAGAAGAAATGCCGTGGTTTGACCAAAGGATTGAGGTGATGGTAGCAACACATCCGGATCAGGATCATTTGGCTGGCTTGGTGCATGTTTTGAATAAGTATCAGGTTGATTTAGTAATATTGCCATGGCAGGCGCATGATTCGGGATTGCAGCGAACATGGTTGGAGATGTTGGTTGCAAAAGAAGTACCATTTCGATTTGCGGCAGTTGGTCAGACGATTAAGGCAGGAGAAATGAGTTTGGAGATTTTATATCCAGAAGCCGGACAATTAAGCGGAGATAATAATGATAATTCGGTTGTGATACGGGCGGATTATCATGGTACCGGATGGTTGCTAACTGGTGATGCGACTGTCACAGCAGAAAAGAAGATGTTAGCGATGGAGAAAAACAAACTTAATGTTGAAGTGTTGAAGGTCGGACATCATGGCAGTAAATCATCAACGAGTGCGGATTTAGTACAAGCAGTTACTCCGGGAGCAGCTGTAATTTCAGTGGGTAAAGATAATAGATACGGGCATCCAGCTAGTGAGACTTTGCGTCGATTAGATGGGATTGGGTTGTTACGGACGGATGAAAACGGGACAGTGCGATGGTTGTGGGCGGATGAACAATGGCAATTAGCGTGTGAAGAGGGGTGCTTTACGAAAAGCGGCTGATCGTGTTAAATGAAAGACAAATTTATTGATAATCATTTTTTATGGCGATTGAACGAACTTTGGCGATTGTAAAACCGGACGGCGTACAGCGCGGTTTGGTGGGGGAAATAGTGCATCGTTTTGAACGGGCCGGCTTAAAGATTGTGGCAATGAAAATGGTGTGGGCAAAACCGGAATTGGTTGGACAGCACTATACGGCAGATGAAGAATATTTAAAAAGCGTAGGAGAAAAAGCGTTAGGCGCAGCTCGAGATAGAGGTCAAGAGTTGTCAGAAACAGCTCTTGAAATTGGAACTCGAGTACGTGAGTCTAACATGCGTTACATTGCTACTGGACCAGTGGTGGCTTTCATTTTGGAAGGCAATACGGCGGTGCAAACAGTACGAAATATTATCGGTGGAACAAATCCGTTGACTGCTGATATTGGAACTATCCGCGGAGATTTGACGATTGATGATTTTGTGCAAGCTGATAAGGAAAGCAGAAGCGTGCGTAATTTGATGCATGCCTCTGGTGATGTTTCGGAAGCGGAGCGGGAAATAAAACTATGGTTTACGGATCAGGAGATTTATCAGTACCAAACAGTGATGGATAAAGTGCTGCATGATCCGAGTTGGGACGCAGAAAAGTAAGTAGGATTGGGTGCTGAAAAGCACCGCGCGGGGTGTCGTATAACGGTAGTACGCATGCATGGGGTGCATGTAGCCCGGGTTCAATTCCCGGC